>JAHHGZ010000054.1 GCA_019359595.1 Cyanomargarita calcarea GSE-NOS-MK-12-04C | reverse complement strand
TACTGGGTAGACGGACTTTGACATCCGTAGCGAGAATTCAACTGTGGATTGGTTCGGAGAGAAAACCAGTTTCTAAGTTAGTTTTGTCAGCAGAATCTCAGTGTCTTTAGACCTGAGAGTGTCAATAGCGGCAACTACTGTTGTAACTTCTATACAAATTTCCAAGCAAATAAAAAGGAGATTTAATTATGACTTTCGATCCCAACGATAATCTCGAAGTAGTAGTAGTCAGACCAGTAACCAACGAAGTAGTGGAAACCGAAATGGTTGGCGAAACAGATGAACTCAAGCGTGAAACCAAAGCCCTGATTGATGCCATTAAAAATCGTGCCCAAACCGAAGCGCAATCTGCTGGTACCCTCACCCGTGAGACATATTTGAGTGCAGTCCGTCAGGCACGCGAAGCCATTGAACGTGATAAATTAATCGAACGCGATCGCATCGAACGTTCTTGGGCAACAGTACAGCAAGAAGCAGAAAGTAATTGGCACCTGTTGATGAAAGAGATCGGAGAATTCGGCGATCGCGTCCAAGCTGCAGGCAAAGCCGCTTGGGATGCTTTTAATGCTCCTGTATCTGGGAAGTAAGCAGTCACGAAATATAGTTTGCATATTTGAAATTCAATGGGTGAGGCTCTCCAGCCCACCCTAACCCTTGAAAAAAAACGTCTTTCTACAACAAAATACTTTGTCCCAACTGCTTCATAATTTGTAATACTTCATGACCAGCATAAATATTTATTTTAAGCCATCTTGAATGAAAATTTAGCAAAGGATGATTGAGCATAAGCTAAAAGATTGCAGGTTTTGATTTTATGGGTGCTGAGGGCGATACTAAACTAGAACGTGAAGCTGTATTTCAGCCAGAATTTATAGAAGACCTAGAATACTGGGTTGACAAAGATAGAAAAATCGGGTTGCGAATACTCAAAATGGTTAAGGAAATATTACGAGAACCATTTGAAGGCATTGGCAAGCCCGAACCGTTAAAATATGAGTATTCTGGATGTTGGTCGCGTCGTATAAATCAAGAGCATCGCCTTATTTACTTAGTTAGCGATGAGCGAATAGATTTTCTGAAAGCTCGATATCATTATGAATAAATATATTTCAAAAGTTAGGACTTTATAATTATGTCAGTTAAAATTTCATCGGAAGAAGTTGGTGAAAATTTCGGTAATATCTGTAATCAAGTTATCGAAAATAATGAAGTAATTAAGATTAGCCTTGCAGATGGTAAAAATGTTGTATTGATGTCTGAAGCAGAATTAGAAAGCTTATTAGAAACTCTTTATTTACTTCGTTTCCCCGCAAACTCTACTCGCCTATTTACTGCTTTACAACGTGCGAAAACAAAAAAAATCGAACCTCAATCTGTTAGTGAATTGTACGAAAGATTGGGGTTAGATGAAGATGATAGTAGCGGCGATATTGCTGTAGCTAGTTAATTAGGTCTGTTCGCCCAGATACTCAGAGGATGTTTTCAAAGTATTATTATTAACATCAAAACCCCCGAAACCTAACTCCCTTCTCCCCTCTATCCCCTTCCCTACGAGTGTTGGGGCTTTGAAATATACTTATTGACGCATCCTCTATTTAGGCTTTGCGGGTAGATTAGTTATTAAAATTAGATTTTTATCGCTCCAAAACGATTACAATTACTTTTGATGCTAGATAATGGGTAGGACTTTGGCCATTCCTTGTAACTCTAGCTAGAACATCAAAATTAAGACCTATGCGAACTCACTATTGCGGCGAACTCCGTTCGTTACACATTGGAGAAACAGTTACAATTAATGGATGGGTAGACCGTCGCCGCGATCATGGGGGAGTGATATTTTTAGATTTACGCGATCGCTCTGGAACTGTGCAAATCGTCAGCGATCCGCAACGCACCCCAGATTCCTACGAATCAGCGAACGCTCTCCGCAATGAATATGTCGTCGAAATCACGGGTACAGTAACCCAACGTCCCGAAGAATCCCTGAATACCCGCATCCCTACAGGGGAAGTGGAAATCTACGCGCAGAAAATCCAGGTATTAAGTGCTGTCCGCAAGCAGTTACCGTTCCAAGTTTCCACTGCTGACACCGAAAACGTCCGGGAAGACTTGCGGCTAAAATATCGTTACCTCGATTTACGACGCGATCGCATGGCGAAAAATATGCAACTGCGTCATCAAGTCGTCAAAGCCATCCGTCGCTTTCTGGAAGACCAGGAAGGCTTTATCGAAGTTGAAACCCCCATTCTCACCCGTTCCACCCCTGAAGGTGCGAGAGATTATATCCTACCCAGTCGCGTTAGTGCTGGTGAATGGTTTGCCCTACCCCAATCACCACAGCTATTCAAACAATTGTTGATGGTATCCGGCTTTGATAGATACTATCAAATTGCCCGTTGCTTCCGTGACGAAGATTTACGCGCTGACAGACAACCAGAATTTACCCAGTTGGACATGGAAATGAGTTTCATGTCTCAGGATGAAATTTTTGAACTGAATGAAAGGTTAGTTGCTCATATTTTCAAGACAGTTAAAGGCATTGACTTACCCATTCCCTTGCCCCGTCTCACCTACGCGGATGCGATGGAACGTTACGGCAGTGATAAACCTGATACCCGTTACGCTTTAGAACTAGTCAACGTTTCGGATATGATGAAAGACTCTGGTTTCAAAGTCTTTCGAGAAGCCGTTGCCAACGGTGGCATTGTGAAAATCCTACCCATCCCCAATGGCAATGATGTCATTTCTAATGTCCGTATTAAACCAGGTGGCGACTTATTCAAAGAAGCCAGCGAAGCCGGGGCTAAAGGTTTAGCTTATATCCGAGTCAGAGATGATGGTGAAATCGACACCATTGGCGCAATTAAAGACAACTTGACAGAAGCACAAAAACAAGAAATATTGCGTCGGACTGGGGCGAAACCCGGACACCTGTTACTTTTTGGTGCTGCTGACGTTAATACTGTTAACAAAAGTTTAGATAGATTGCGGCAGGCGATCGCCAGAGAGTTAAAATTAATCGATCCAGAAAAAATCAACTTGCTCTGGGTCACAGAATTTCCGATGTTTGAATGGAATGCGGAAGAAAAACGGCTAGACGCACTGCACCACCCGTTTACAGCCCCACATCCAGATGACATGGACGACTTAAAGACCGCACGGGCACAAGCCTACGATTTAGTCTACAACGGCTTTGAAATGCTCAGTGGGAGTCTGCGGATTTATCAACCAGAACTTCAACAACGAGTGTTTGAAACGATTGGTATATCTCCTGAAGAAGCCTACAACAAATTTGGGTTTTTATTAGAAGCATTTGAGTATGGTGTCCCCCCTCATGGTGGGCTTGGTTACGGTTTAGATCGGTTGGTAATGTTGTTAGCTGGGGAAGAATCAATTCGTGATGTGATTGCTTTTCCGAAAACGCAGCAAGCAAGATGTTTGTTGACAGATGCACCTTCTGGTGTGGATGCCAAGCAGTTGAAAGAATTGCATGTTGCTTCGACTTATAAACCCAAGGTGTAGGCTCGCAGAATAAAAAACAGAGGTGCGTTCGGCTATGGCTAACGCATCCTAAAATTGGCCTCTTATTGCATAAAATTATCCTCGAATAAACTTGTTAATACCCCGACCGTTCTTAGGGTCACTTGTTTTGAGTTGGAGTCCTGTATCCACATATATAAACCTCCTTCTTCCTTCTTCCTTCTTCCTTCTTCCTTCATTCATTCAATTAATCAATGACAACAGACAAACTTACAGCCGTTGAGTTATTTTCTGGTATCGGCGGTTTTCGTCTTGGGTTAGTAGGTGCTGATATTGATACAATATGGGCAAATGATATTAACAAACTTTGTTGTCAGGTTTATGAAAGTAATTTCGGCAAAAATTCGATTACTTTAGGCGATATTAACCAAATTTCTATATCAGAAATACCTAATCATGATATCTTAACTGCAGGTTTCCCTTGTCAACCCTTCAGTCCAGCAGGTAAAAAGCTTGGGGTGAGAGATATAGTCAGGGGTACGTTATTTGAGCGGATTGTAGAAATATTAGACCAAAAACAGCCGCAATATTTTTTATTGGAAAATGTCAAACGACTTTTGACTATGGAAAATGGCTATCATTTTAGATTCATTTTAAATGCCCTTTCCGAGTTAGATTATTTTATTGAATGGAGATTAATTAGCCCGATTAACTTTGGTATTCCTCAAAATCGGGATAGAATTTTTATTTTTGGTACAAAATTAAATTATCCAGATAAAACAATACCTATAAATTTAGAAAAGTTGTCAGTTTTTTTAACAGATAATGATGGAATATTGTCTGTTAATGATGATGAACTGAAAAACGATATGTCGCCAATTATAGAGGTAAAAAGCAAAAATTATAACTGGGGTATTGCTTATAAAAATAATATGTATACTCAACATCTTCCATCGTTGTTAGATATTAAGCCAAGACAAAGGCTTAAGGATATTCTTCAGGATGAATCAATAGTAGATTCTCAGTTTTATTTTACTGCCGATACCCTAGAACGCATCAAGCAAAGTAAACCTGTAAATCGTTATTGCAATGGAGTTGAAATATTATACAACCAAGACGGAGGAGCAAGACTTGGCTATACAATATTTGGGATTAATGGTATAGCCTCAACATTGACTGCTTCCACTTCTCGACACTATGAACGTTACAAAATCGGTGATAATTTTCGACGTTTAACTAATGTTGAATATGCCCGACTCATGGGATTTCCTGATGATTGGTGTCGAGTGACAAGAATTTACGATCAATATGCATTATTTGGAAATGCGATTGTTCCTACTTGTGTTGAGTGGGTATGTAACAGAATTGGGAAACAAAACTTTAAATTGAGTAAGTCTAATTGGCAGCAGTTAAGTTTGGCTATTTAAAAAATGGAACTTCTAAACCTAATATCTCTGAAAACCGCTGCTAGAGATTTTTGTGCTTCATTAAGTACAATACCAATTCCCGATTTGTACGGAATTACAGATGGCAAAGCAGTAGGGACATACGTTGAATTAGCTTTTAATAAATATTTGTCTGCCAAGTATGAGTATACTCTTGGTAGTGCTGCTTTAGGAATTGATTTTCCTGGGCTAGAAGTTGATTTAAAAGTAACATCAATTAGGCAGCCACAATCTTCTTGTCCATTCCGTAATGCCAGTCAGAAAATATATGGCTTGGGATATAATCTCTTAATATTCGCATATGAAAAAACTGACCAACATAACTCCCGCACTACTAATTTAAATTTTCAGCACGTTGTATTTGTTGCACGAGAACAAACCGCAGATTATCAAACAACTTACGGGTTGAGAGAAATTTTACGTCGTAATGGCAATAAAGATGATGTAGTGGCATTTTTAGAGGAACGCAACTTTCCTTTAGATGAAATTGGACGTGAGACACTTGCCGAGAGAATTTTACAGCAACCACCAGACATCGGCTACCTAACAATTTCAAATGCATTACAGTGGCGACTGCAATACGGTAGAATTATCCAAGTAGCAACTACAAGTACAATAGTAGGTGTAGAAAATTTATTTCTCTAATACTATTTTTATATAAATATGTGTAGAATTAGCCCACGCAGGTGGGTGTTTGTACGTATAGCCTCACCCTTCTAGGGTAAAGGCTTTTTCATTAAAAACTGGTGACAACAAAATTTATCTAACCCTAATTCAACTCCATCAGCATTTTCTTCACAGTTCTACCCGCAACCGCCCAATTCAGACTATCTTGATACTCATAAAATGAAGAAACAGCCAAATTTTCATACTGAGAATAATTCGAGAAAGTATCGGAAATATATTTACAATACTCCGAAATCTCAGCATCCTCTGAAAATAACTGACCGTTCAAACCATTCTTAATAACTGTTGGTATCCCACCGCTATTGGTGGCAATACAAGGAACCCCAAAAGAATTTGCCTCGCAGAAAACGACTCCATAACATTCTGCTCTCGAAGGTAATATTAAAAAGTGAGATTCAGCGAATAGTTTATCAATTTGGTGCCTTCCTCGATGTGTAGACTTGCTAATAAAGCCTAAAGATTTAACATAGCTAGGAAGAGAATCGTCTACAACTGGTTGACATCCCGCTATTGTTAATTCCGCATTTATCCCGACCTCATTTAACTGTTTAGCTACCTCCAAAGCGACATCTCCACCTTTTCTCAACCAGTCAACACCAAGAAATAGCAATTTGCATTTATCTCTGGGTCTTGATGCCACAATTGCTCTGATATCATCAAAATCTCTATCACATTTAATATTAGCACCAAAGGGAACAACTTTTACCTTGTTAGGATTGACTCGATATTTGTTAATAGCAGTTTTTGCTGCCCAATCTGATGAATAAATGGCTAATTGGCATCTTTCTAAAGCCATTTGTTCCATTCTATTGCCTTCTTTAATGCTCTGCTCGCATAAGTTGCTGAATTCTGGGTAAAAATCTATCATGCCTGCAAAAGTTGCATCTGTCCAAAATGCAATCGGCTGACGACATTCCAGATAAGTAATCGGAACTGTTCCGGGGCTGAAGACTACATCTGCATCAAAATGGGATAGGCTTTTGCTAACTTGACGTGCGTAATTTTTCAGAACCGATGGATTTCTATCTGCGAGATAATTTTTCTTAAAAAAACGGCTGTACAAACGTCCTGCGGCTTTAAAAGGCAAAGAATATGCATTATTTAAAGAGCTAATATGTTCAACGTATAGTAATTGATTTTTCAAAGCTTCAGAGATGTAGTAACCTGTTCCCGACCATTTTCGGATGTCATTACCATCATAGGTGGTTACATAAGCTATATCCATGAGGCTTAAGTCTCCTTGTCAAAGATTGATAATTTCAAAATTTTCTTTCTTGTTGCTGTTCTTAGTTGCAAAGTACTAATTGCCTGCGTTCCTAGAAAGTATTTTAGAGCGATCGCCTGCAAATCCTACTATTAATATTCAGTAAGAAAAAAATTTTATCTCCGGCAAGTAATTGCTTTCACTGCTGTCCTAGCCAATTATTTAAGTTTTAGCCACCGACATTAACATCATCTTTATTCAAGAATCGCAAGTATCACGACAAAAGTCAAGCAAAGTGTTTAAATATACTGATTAAAATTAAACTAAAAATATGACCTAATTATTATAGGATATGCATTGCAACCATCTGCTACCAGGAAAAAATTCCGTAAGCTTGAGTCATATTCGATAACTACTTTGGATGTCTTCTCTACAACCTTATAATTTTTTTAACTCATAAAACTCTGTATTTTCCGAAGTTTAATTCAACTTATGAAGATAAAGCAACACTAAATTGATGCTTTGACCCGGTTGACATTTTGGTCATAGGTTAGTAAATTCGGCGTTCGGAATGTTGTTAAATCCCAATCAAGCAAAACATTGAGAAATAAACCTGGCATAGTTACGGTTGACGTAGAGAATTTTTTTCGATCAACGATTAACTAACTTGATATTACACAGTTGTTCGAGCAAAGATAATTTTCACTACCTTCATGTTGCTGGAACATATTTAGAATTGCTCTCGTCAGACCTATTCAGAGTAAGGCTTCCCACACGCAGTCTAGATGGAAGCCGTTGCATTACTAAGCAATCAAGCCACGATACCTTATGCCTTCTTCATAGAAAATTTACCAACTCTTTAAACACTCTTTGTAGATTCTTTAATTATTTACTTTGGGTGAAGAATTATGGTAAATGATATCTCAGGTTCTTGTCAGCGAATAAGGGACTTTGCTGTTATTAAACACTTCATTCCATTGATAATTAACTATTGATGCAAATGGGTTGAGCAATGATAAAGCTCGATTTAAATCTCGGCTCCTCCAACAAAACCACATTAATTGTCTGTTTTCCCTTTTGTATTAAGGATGAGCGATTAGAGGGAACACTTAAAAATTCAGGTCTATTTTTACTTTGCACTTCTCAGTGAAAATACTGCACTCTGTTGCCTCAAGACAAGCTCTCCAAAGGATTACGCCTAAATGTCGAATTGGTGTGGTGTTTCACTCCTTCGGTTAAAACATCACACAATCAATCTCCTGTAAAGATATGCGCTTAGATTGTTAGTTATACGGCAGTAAAGATTTCTCCTGTGTAGGTTAATTAACTTACAATCGCGATTCAATAGAAGAAATGCAGTATTAGTAAAAGAATTTTTTAAAAATCATGGAGCCTATACCAAACGTTGAAGAAATCGATTTTCAAAAACACTTGCAGGTTTTGCAACGACGCTGGGTGCCAGCAGTAGGGGTTTTTGGAGTCGCTGTTAGCCTTGCATCTTTGTTTGCAGTTTCAGTCAAACCTTCATACAAAGCAGAAGCGAGTCTTTTAATTAAGACAAGTCATTCCTTTGCCCTGACGGGGGTGGGGGAAGACATCGGCAAGCTCGAAGGGTTAACGCAGTCGAATAGTCCCCTGGATACTCAAGCGAAGATTGTTTCATCTGTGCCAGTGCTTCAAGAAACAATCAGCGTCCTTGAACTCAAGGACACTCAAGGCAAATCTCTGAAAGTTGAGGAGTTTGCTAAGAAGTTGAAGGTCGATGCTGCCAAAGGAACCGATGTTTTACAAATTTCCTACACGGATGAAGATCCAGAAATAGCAGCAAAAGTCGTTAACACGGTTATCGACACTTATATCCGGCATAATATCCAGGCTAATCGGGCTGATGCTCAAGCTGCAAGGCAATTTATTGTCAATCAATTACCGACAACAGAGGCAACTGTAAGAGCCGCAGAGTCCGCATTGCGTAAGTTCCGAGAGGATAATCGGATAATCGTCCTCCAAGAAGAAGCAAGTACTGCTGTTAGTACGATTTCCAAACTAGAAGATGCGATCGCTGACACTCAAGCTCAACTAGCTGATGTCACCGCAAAAGAGGAAAAGTTACGCAGTCAAGTAAACCTGGATTCTAAGCAAGGCTTGACTTATAGCGAGTTGAGTAAAATACCAGGAGTTCAGCAGTTGTTAGTGCAACTCCAAGAAGCCCAAAGCCAACTGGCTGTTGAGCAAACTCGCTATCAGCCACAACACCCGGCAGTTATCAATTCACAAGAAAAAGTCACCGCTCTCAATAGCTTGCTGCGTTCTCGGGTACAGCAAGTAACTGGTAGCAATCAACCAATCCGGATGGGAAATATCCAGGTGGGTGAGATGCGACAAGAACTGATCGGGGAACTTTTGAAATCGGAAACAGAACGCACCGGTTTAGAGCAAAAAGTCGCGAAATTATCTAATACTTGGTCGGCTTACAAACAACGAGCAAGTATTTTACCAAGATTAGAACAGACACAGCGGGAACTTGAGCGGAAGTTAAAGGCAGCGCAGACGACTTATGAAACGCTGTTGACAAGATTGCAAGAAATCAACGTCACAGAGAATCAAAGTGTTGGCAATGCCAGGATTATTTCTTCGGCTTTGGTACCAGATAAACCAGCGGCTGCTACCAAGAGGTTGGCTGTTGGTGGTGGAGCGATCGCCGGCACGCTGCTGGGTGTAGTTGCGGCTTTTGCTCTAGATGCGATCGACAGATCCATCAAGAGTGTTAAAGAAGCCCGAGAAATGTTTCAATATACCCTGTTGGGAGTGATTCCTGCTTTCAATAGAAACGGCAAAAATAATTCCAGTAAGGATATAGAAGAAACATATGCCAGAGTCATTAGCAGAGATATTCCCAGCTTTCCTCTGGGTGATGCTTACCAAATGCTGCAAGCGAACCTGAAGTTTCTCAGTTCTGATAAAAAACTCAAAGCGATCGCCGTCACCAGTTCCGTTGCTCGTGAGGGCAAATCAGAAGTTTCGGCAAATTTAGCTGTCTCAATGGCTCAAGTAGGACATCGGGTGTTGCTAATCGATGCCGATATGCGCCGCCCCACACAGCACCATATCTGGAAACTGACGAATGCTGTGGGCTTGAGTAACGTCATTGTTGACCAAGTTGAATTGAGTACAGCGGTGCAAGAAGTGATGCCCAATCTCTACGTCCTCACATCGGGTGTAGTACCACCGAATCCTGTGGCACTACTGGAATCCAATCGCATGGCGACTTTAGTTAATAGCTTTATCAGAGATTACGATTTCGTGATTTTTGATACTCCACCCCTAGCCGGGACAGTGGATGCAGCCATTTTGGGTAAGGTGGTTGACGGTATCTTGCTGGTGGTGCGTCCGGGAGTGGTTAATTCCGCCAGTGCCAACGCTGCCAAAGAGTTCTTAACTCAGTCCGGTCAGAATGTTTTGGGTATGGTGATTAACGGTGTGAATGTAAAAAGCGAGCCTGACAGCTACTTCTACTACACCAGAGAATACAGCGAGTCAGCTTCTAATCGCAACACAAGCAAAAAACGAGAACTATCCAGAGCGATGGGGAAGAGGGGTGAGTACTGAGCCCAGCATGAAGTAAATTCGTAGCCAATTATTGAAACGCAGAGTTAGCGCTATCAGGCAGAGTTTGGCTACGAACTAATAAAATCTTGTAGTAAGTCCTAAGGATTGACAATTTCTCGCTCATTCCTTCTAGTCACCAAATCTGCATTATCAAACCTTCATTTAGACCACATTCTTACACTCTTCTACCCTGCACCCTAGCTTGCAAGAGCGCAGGGGTAGGCTCTAAGGGGACCAGATCGAAAAAGATGTGGTTTATTTAACAAAAAAAGCGCTGTCATCAAGAATTACTAAAATTGGAGTGTAGAGGCTAAGTGTTAAAATACCTTTCAAAAGTCTTATATATCCTGGGAGAAGGTAAAAAGAATCTACTTTTTTTGCTTTTACTATTCACTGTATCCTCTGTGTTAGAAACCTTGGGAGTAGGATTAATCGGCCCTTTCTTAAACTTATCTTCCAACCCCGAATCTATTCACAAAAATCCTTCAGTCCATTTTATTTATCAAAAATTAGGGATGCAATCTAGCGGCAAGTTTATCTTTCTGCTAGGGGTAGTAATTGTCGCCATATTTTGCATTAAATCATTACTGTATTTTTTGGCAAAAACATACATTGTGAGATTTAGCTTTGACCAAAAGAAGTTACTCATATCTAAATTGCTCCATACATATCTCACTGTTCCCTACACCTTTCATTTGAGCCGAAATACAGCTAGCCTGATTAAAAATATAGTTTTAGAAACAGAGAGTTTTACTCACTATTGTATGCTGCCGTTACTTAATTCAGCAGCTAACCTGACTGTAACTTTCGTATTATTATTACTACTTGCCAAGACTAACTTAGTACTTCTCAGTATGATGTTGGGAATTCTACTTCCCATATTTATCCTCTTCCAACGACTTGGGAAAAAGTTTAGCAAGTGGGGTGAGACATTATCGGCAACTTATCAGGAAATGGTGCGGATTATTAATCATAGTTTGGGAGGAGTGAAAGAAACACGAGTGATTGGGTGTGAGGCATATTTTGAAGAGCAAATGGCTTACCAAGCTCAGATTCATTCACGGGCTGCAACTTTGTATTTTGGTTCCGAGTTATTGCCAAGAGTCTTAATCGAAACCAGTCTAATAGTATTTATCATCCTTTTTATCTCCATATCTCAACTTTTGTCTACAGATAATACCAAAGATTTAACTTCAGTTTTGGGTGTTTTTGCAGTTGGTTCAATACGTTTAATCCCATCTGCAAGCCAGTTTGTGCAAGCTATAGCTCAGATGAGAACCCACAGTCATTCTTTGGATATGCTGTATCTTGACTTGAAAGAAATAGACAAAGAGGGGAATAAAAAGTTGAAAAACTTAAGCTTGAACTCTCTGTCTTCTCCAAATAAAAGTATACCTTTTACAGATAGAGTTGACTTAAAAAACATCACCTATTCCTACCCTGGAATCAGCGAACCTTCTCTAAACAATATTTCTTTAAGTATCAGAAAAGGAGAATCTATCGCTCTCATAGGTAAGTCTGGTGCAGGTAAGACAACATTAGTAGATGTGATTTTAGGACTTTTAGAGCCGAACAGCGGAGACATCAAAATTGATGGTAAATCTGTATATAAAAATCTTCGTGGTTGGCAAAATTTAATTGGATATATTCCCCAATCAATTTCATTAATGGATGACACAATTGAACGAAATATCGCTTTTGGTGTCCCCGACAATTTAATCGACCAAGAAAAACTACAAAATGCAATCAAAGCGGCTCAACTAGAAGAATTGCTCGCACAGCTATCAGATGGAATTAAAACTTCTGTCGGTGAAAGGGGAGTCCGCTTATCTGGTGGGCAGCGTCAGCGGATAGGAATTGCCAGGGCACTGTATTTTGAGAGAGAAATTCTTGTCTTAGATGAAGCAACATCGGCCTTAGACAATGAGACAGAAGCGCTAGTCACCGAAGCAATTTGCTCATTATCCGGGACAAAAACGATGATTATTATTGCCCATCGTCTTAGTACTGTAGAACATTGCGATCGCGTCTATATGTTGGAACGAGGAAATATTATCAAGTCGGGCAGTTACAAAGAAGTTGTCATCAGTCGTTAGGCAGATTATGGAGCGAGATTTTCAATTAAAGACTCCAGTAGTTTTTATAATCTTCAAAAGACCCCACACCACAGAGAGGGTATTTGAAGAAATTCGTCAAGCCAAACCAACACAGCTCTTGGTGATTGCAGATGGGGCTCGTAACGGACATCCTGATGAAGCAAAGAAGTGTGAAGCTACACGGGCAATTATTGAGCAAGTTGATTGGGATTGCGAAGTTATCAAAAATTATTCGGATGTTAATTTAGGTTGTGCAAAACGTGTCTCTAGCGGTTTGAACTGGGTTTTCAGCAAATTTGAAGAAGCGATTATTTTAGAAGACGATTGCGTACCTCATCAAACATTTTTTCGGTTTTGCGAAGAATTATTAGAAAAATATCGATACGATAACCGAATCGCTTCCATTTCCGGGCAAAATGTTCAATTTGGGCATAGACGAACTAACGACAGTTACTACTATTCACGTTACAACCATTGCTGGGGTTGGGCAACTTGGAGACGTGCGTGGCAGCATTATGACTACCAAATCGAATTGTGGAAAGAGATTGAATCAAATAGTTTTTTAGATGATATTCTTATCGATTCCCAAGCAGTGGAGTATTGGAACAAAAGGCTGAAGTCTGTTTATGAAAGTCCTGCGATTAATATTTGGGACTATCAATGGACATTTACTTGCTGGATGCAGAATAGTTTGGGCATTATTTCTAACGGGAACTTAATTTCTAATATTGGCTTTGGCCCAGACTCGACTAATTTTATAAACAGTAAAAATAATCCATTTGAAAATATCCCGACAGAAGCGATGGAATTTCCTCTTAAACATCCTCCATTTATGATTCGCGATCTGCAAGCAGATGATTTCACTCAAAAAACCTTATTTAGGGAAAGTAAGCTCCAACTTTTCAAGGATAAAATTAAAAAAATCTTAACATCTAGAGAAGATATCGATCGCAATTTTAAAGGCATGAGGTTATCTAAATGAGTACGTCATTAGGAGTCACTTCGTCAGAAAACCGCAGAATCAATTATTTATGTAGAAAGCTAGAAACCATCGGAGTTTTTATATTATTTTTAGGATTCTTTGATGCAAATCTCTATAGCTATCGCGTTTCCTTCAATACTATCAGCTATGGAATCGCTTTATTTTTGATCCTTTTGCGTTGGAAGCGATGCGTTTATGTCGGCACTAGAGATATATCTTTGTTACTGCTAGTGGGAATAACTTTACTTTCATATTTTTGGTCAACTGCACCAGATTTTACCTCAATAGAAACTAAAACAATCATCCGCTCTGCACTATTTGGCATCTATCTAGCGGCACAATATAACCCAAAAGAATTGATGGAATTATTCCTCAAGATGTTTGGCATCGCAGCCGTCTTAAATTTAGTATATGCAGGCTTTGCAATTGCTACAGGTCAATCACATCTAGCAATTGCTTGGACAAACAATCAGTGGTCATGGACAGGATTTTTAACCCACAAACAATACTTTGGGCGGATGATGATGCACACATCTGTCTTATTTGTATTAAGTATCTTAAGTAGTAATAGATTTCGTCGGCTGAAATTTGCCGGGTTGAGTATTTCCTTTCTCTTACTTTTCCTATCCAAAAGTACAACATCTTGGACAGGCTTCATCCTAGCATTAACCTTATTACCGATACTCAAACTTGCACGCTTAAATTACAAAACGCGAACAATTTTGTATATGACAGTAGTATTAATAGTTGGTGCAATTGCATTAATAATATTTAGTAACTTAGAAACAATCGTCGTCGATGTTCTACACAAACCACCAGATTTTAACGGACGCTTTGACATCTGGAGTCTCGCAATTCAAAATGGCTTAAAACGACCTTGGCTTGGTTATGGATATTCTGGTTTTTGGACTTCCAGCGAAAGTACAGCACTAATCAACAGTACATGGCTCAGAACCGAAACAGGCGATCGCTTTCATTCCCACAACGGATTTATCGACCTTTTCTTACAACTAGGCATCATCGGCTTAACATTATTTGCAATTAACTTTTTCTCACTTATTAAGCGATTAATAAACCTCATCCACACAACCAAAACCATCGAAAGTTTTTGGATGCTTGAATTTCTCCTACTAGGCTTTCTTATGCAAATCACCGAAACCCTGACATTATTTTCCTCCCATACCATGTCTTCCATATACATAGCCATCGGACTATCCACAATAATTTGGCAAAATCGAATTAAAAGAAACATTGCGTACTCACCCCTAAACAAAAGTCTTGTATAAATCTTTTTGCCTCACACCCTTCCGTCCTGGGTAGGCATATTCCTAGCAAAAGAAAAGATAAAAAACTAATTTTGTACCACATTAATTGTGATGAGTAAATCAACATTTCAATTCCTCTTCTTTCCCTCATACTTCGCACCCTTTGCGTCTTCGCGGTTCAATCATTTTAATTAATTTGCTGGAGTACCAGTGGTCTGTTTCATTGATTGTGAGGGGTTAAATAATGAACCGCGAAGACGCAAAGAACGCGAAGAAAGAAGGAAAGAAATAAATGAAAACCCTCCTAATAAACACATCAGACACAAATGGTGGCGCAGCCCGTGCATGCTATCGGCTGCATAACGGCCTACAGAACATCGGAGCCAATTCCAAAATGTTAGTCCAAGAAAAACTTAGCCACAATCAAACCGTCCAACAAACAGAAAACATCAAACTATTTCAAGCCATAGAAATAGCAAAACAAACCTTCGATGCACTACCACTAAAATATTATCAACATCAAAAGAAAACCTTCTCCATACAGTGGGTACCAGACAGACTAATTAACAAAATCAACAAAATTGCCCCAGATATCATTAATCTCCACTGGATTAACTCAGCATTCATGCAGCTAGAAACCATCAAAAAGTTAAAGCGTCCCGTAGTTTGGACACTGCATGATATGTGGGCTTTTACAGGGGGATGCCATTATAGCGGGGAATGCACGAGTTATACAAAAACCTGTGGCAGTTGTCCCCAACTCTTGAGTAATAAAAACAGCGATTTATCTCATTGGGTATGGCAACGCAAAGCCTCATCATGGAAAGATATTAATCTCACAATTGTCTCCCCCAGTTCTTGGTTAGCCAAATGTGCTAGTTCTAGTTCCCTCTTTCAGAAATTGCGTGTTGAGGTAATTCCTAATGGCATTGATACGCAAATTTATAAACCAATTCCTCGCCATACAGCTAGAGAATTATTAAAATTACCTCAAGATAAACAACTAATTCTCTTCGGTTCGCTATATGCAACTAGCGATAATCGCAAGGGTTTTCATTATTTACAGCCAGCTTTGCAAGAACTGAGTCAAGCTGGTTGGCAAGATAAGTTAGAGGTTGTTGTTTTTGGCTCATCTCAACCGGATAATCCACCAGAATTTGGTTTCAAATCTCACTATTTGGGTACTTTTAATGATGATTTATCTTTAGCTCTAATTTATTCAGCAGCGGATGTATTTGTTCTGCCTTCTACACAAGAAAATTTGGCAAATACAGTGATGGAAGCAATTAGCTGTGGGACACCTTGTGTTGCTTTTAATATTGGGGGAATGCCAGATATGATTGAGCATCAAAAAAATGGTTATTTAGCTGAAGCTTTTCAAGTAGAAGATTTGGCTCGGGGTATTGCTTGGGTTTTGGAGAGAAATGATAAGCTTTCTTTCTATGCTCGTCAGAAGGCAGAACAAGAATTTGCGTTAGAAGTTCAGGCTAGACGTTATTTTTCTTTGTTTAAAGAAGTTGTGTGAAAAAGATTTTTTTTCATCTGCGTCCTACCCTACGGGAAGCCGAAGCGGCTACCGTGTCTATCTGCGGTTAATTATTTAATTTTTGGCAATTTTGCAAGAACTCTACTGAAGAAAAAGATATTTATGAAAGTTCTTTTTTTGACGACAATTCTGTTAAGTAAAAATTGTAATGGTGGTGAAGTTGCTTCTCAGTGGTTTATTGATGCGATTAGGCATTTGGGACATCAAGTTACAGTTGTTGGTTATCTTCGTAAGGGAGACGTTTTTAAACATAATCCGCAAGAGGTGTTAGTTGTTGATGAGCGGTATACGGAAACGAGAAAGTCAAAATTTCATGCCATGCTTTGGATGGGATTTAGTTTTTTGAAAAATCTACCTTATTCAGCAGCCAAATATTATTCTGCTGCTTACATCGATTTAGTTAAAAACTTACTGAATAAAGAGGACTATGACCAGATCATTATTGACCACGCTCAGATAGGTTGGATAGAAAAATTTATCAAAGATAAGAGCAAATTGGTTACTATTGCCCACAATATCGAGCATGAAATATATGAGGATAATTTTAAAAAAGCCAAAAATTTAATTTCAAAATTTATTTATCAAAGAGAAGCAAATTTAATTAGAGCGCAGGAAGAAAGTTTCTCAGAAATTCAACAAGTTTGGACGCTGACGGAACATGATAATAAGTACTTTTCTCAGTTTAGTGGTGCAAATACAACTAAAACTTTTGGGATTGTACCAAATGCGATAAATGTCAAGGAAAAAACTGTTAATAAATCCTGCGATATTGGTCTTTTAGGTAGTTGGTCATGGCAAGCAAATATCGAAGCCCTGGAATGGTTTCTAGAAGCTGTTTATCCTCATTTGCCAACTAACTTGTCGATTCATATTGCTGGCAAAGGTGCTGATTGGTTGGATGGTAAATATCCGAATATCATCTATTGCGGTGTCGTACCAGATGCTCAAGAATTTATGTCACATTCCCGAGTTGTAGCGATTCCAACTTTGAGTGGAGGTGGTATCCAAATCAAAACTTTAGATGCAATTACCTCTGGTTCTTTCATCGTCGCTACCACTGTAGGTTTACGAGGAATTTCTCACCCCCCATCCACAGTTAAAATTGCCGACAATCCAGAAGAATTCGCTTCTTCTTTAGTTTCAGCCGTTACTTTATCATCAACGCAAAAATCCTTAGATGAAGCTAACAACTGGTATCAACAACGCCAAGATAAATTCCACAACGATTTAGCTAATGCACTTAATAAAGAGGGCAAAAATCCGAAGCCAAAAATCTCTCCCCAACCTCTTCCCTTTGCGTACTTAGCGTCTAAGCCGAGACGGCTGACTTCGCCTACGTGGTTAAATAAATGAAAATATCAATCATTACACCCGTATATAATTCCGCCAAAACATTGGAGACAACGATCCAAAGTATTATCAATCAAAAAACCATATCGCAATTAGAATACATAATTGTTGATGGAGGCTCAAATGATGGCAGCCTCGAAATCATTCAGCGTTATTTACATCACATCGACATCTTTATTTCTGAAACCGATAAAGGTGTCTATGATGCGATGAATAAAGGTATTTCTCGTGCCACGGGTGACATTATCGGTATTATCAACGCTGATGACTGGTATAACGATAAGGCCTTGGAAACTGTAGAAACCATTTTTACCCAAGAATCAGATATTTCCATCGTTTACTCTCCCATACATAACTATTTTGACGGTAAGTATTTAAATACCTTCACACCAGGTGAATTAGAAAATCTTGTATTCAAATTTACCTTGAATCATCCTAGCTGCTTTGTGAAAAAGTCAGTCTACGACCAGATAGGTGTGTATGATTTAACCTACTCAATGGCGGCTGACTACGATTTCATTTTTCGAGCTTATACATCTGGTGTTCGTTTTCGCTACCTTGATACACCCCTTGTTTCATACTCTCTTAACGGCATGACTGGAAAACCATTGAGTAAATTTAAACAAATCCATGAGAGTTGGAAAGTCGCATCAAAATTTGCTCAAAACACCTCTAAAGACTTAGAAAAACAACGTCAAAAATTTTACTCAGTTTGGCTAGTTAAAGAATTCCTAACCCTGCCATTCAAGCAATTTATTAAACCCCCTACCGCTAGAAAAATCAAAGCTTTTGTGAGAAATACCCTGGGAGGTTTGCCATCCGATCGCTATGGAGCATGGTGACAATAACATGTAATAATTTTTCAAGGAACAATTAGAGCTAATTGTCACTTAATAAAATATCCTACCACCCTAGGAAAAGTCTTAAAAACTACCAGTAAATCTTTGGAAATATCATGTTATGTGCTGCACGAATAAAACAATTGATGAGGTAGTCGTACTGGGAACAAAGTTTCATAAAGTACGAGTTGAAGAATTAATTACTTACGTAGTAACTGCCGCAAAATTTGAACAAAAATCTGTCGTTGGGAATGTCAATGTTCGGGCAATGAATTTTGCTTGCGACCTACCTTGGTATAAAAACTTTCTCAACAAATCAGATTTAGTCTTTTGTGATGGATTTGGTGTTTTATTGGGAGCAAAAATACTGGGATACTCAGTAGATTCGACTCATCGCATGACCTGTCCAGATTACATCGAAAATTTGGCTAAAAGTTGCGAGCAGCAAAACATATCGTTGTATTTACTAGCAGGTAAACCCGGTACGGTAGAAAAAGCGATCGCCAAACTGAAAGCGATCGCCCCCAACCTAAAAATCAAAGGACATCACGGCTACTTTGATAAGTCGGGTGAGGAAAACGCATATGTAATCAATGACATCAATAAATTTCAACCAGGAATTTTGTATGTCGGCTTTGGGATGCCCTTACAAGAACGTTGGATAGAAAATCACATCGAACAAATAGATGCCAAAGTCTTTCTACCCCTGGGTGCCTGCCTCGATTTTTACACAGGTAACGTCTACAGAGGTCCCCGCTGGATGACCGATAGGGGACTTGAATGGTTAACTAGATTTTTCACAGAACCGCAACGCTTGTGGGAACGTTACGTCATCGGCAACCCGCTATTTTTTTATCGAGTCTTGCAAGAAAAAATCAGTCATACCTTGCGAACACAGTTTGAACAAGGAAGAAGGAGGAGGGTTTGAGATGGGGATACAAGACCCCAACTCAAAACGAGCGACCTGAATAAGTCGGGATATTAAACCCCCTGCTTGCCGATAAATATATCTTTCTTCCTTTGCGCCTCTCTCTGCGTGAACCAAAAACCTTTGAATCGGAGCGAAGTCATTATCGAGTCCAACTAAACTATCTAGGTGCAACTTTCCCATGTTAATCAACCGACGACAGGCCTTACAGCTAGGTTTAGCAGCCTTCACAGGCATCACAGCCACCTCACTCACCAAAACTATCCATAGCAATGACAACCCAAAACGTAACTTTAGAGTAGTTGGGCAATCTCCCTTAAGAAAACGGGCTGTAGCAAGAGGATTCCTTTCTGGTGCTGCAGGCAACTATCCAACCCTATCAACCGATGCAGCACTCAGAAATCTTTTTGCGCAAGAATGCAGCATTTTAGTGCCAGAAAATGAACTCAAATGGGATACTCTGCGTCCTGCCATCGATAAATTTGACTTTAGTAAAGGTGATTGGTTAGCTAAATTTGCTAGCACTCACCGGATGTATTTTCGCGGACACACCTTAGTTTGGGACCAAGCATTACCAGGATGGTTTAAAGAAAAAGTCAACCACCAGAATGCAGAAAATATCTTAGTCGAACACATCACCACCACAGTCAAACATTACGCTGGAAAAGTTCACTCCTGGGATGTTGTCAACGAAGCGATCGCCATTCCCTACAGCAATCGTCCTGATGGTTTGCATCCCGGAGCTTGGTTAGAGCTATTAGGTGATGGATATATTGACCTAGCTTTCCGTACCGCAGCAGCAGCAGACCCAAAAGCCATGCTTGTGTATAACGACCGCTGGCTAGACTATGACACCCCGAGAGATAATGCTCAAAGAGCCGCCGTCTTAAAGTTGCTCGAACGTTTCAAGTCTATGGGAACCCCAGTACAAGCCCTTGGCATTCAAGCGCATCTAGATGGGAGTGAAACACGCTTCAACCCCCGCAAACTCAGGACTTTTCTTAGAGATGTTGCCAGTCTTGGTTACAAAATTTTGATTACCGAACTGGATGTCGTCGATAAAAAATTACCCGTTGATATTGCCCGACGCGATCGCCTTGTTGCCCGTGCTTATGAAGATTATCTCTCAGTCGTTTTAGACGAGAAAGCTGTAATTGCAGTTCTCACTTGGGGATTGAGCGATCGCGCAACTTGGCATTCAAACTACAATCCCCGCCCAGACCGTGCGCCAGTCCGTCCTTTACCATTTGATTCTAACCTCAAACGCAAGCTGGGTTGGAACGCAATGGCAAGAGCCTTTGACAAAGCTCCAAAACGTTAAACCATAAGCAAACCGTGTTTCCACCACCGGATGCAAACACTAAAAAATAGCCTTGAATATGTATTTTATTTTTCTCTTTTTAATAAAAAATTGCAAATCTTAACCCAGAAACTCTTTACAGACATAGACTACATTGCTTTAGCCCCAATCACTTCAACAACAAGCAATAAATAATTCAATGAATTACACAAAAGTAAATACAGGAGATAAAGAATCTTGGCTTACAAACCTTTAACAGTAATCGATTTCAAATCAGACCTCAGGTCAGCAAAAGGTACAAGTATCCAAAAAGGGCTAGTAGTCAAATTACTGCGCGTAATTGCACTGATGCTGCTAGATGGTTTATCTCTGAGCTTGGCATGGAAACTAGCAATATCCTACGGCACGCCCATAGACTCCCCTTGGACAGAAGAGTCATCATTGTTACTAGTGACTCTCAGCGTTGAGTTAAGCATCATCGCCATAACCGGACTATACAAAGCAGGTCAAAGTCGGCGAAACTATGCTGGCTTAATCAAAGCAGTTTCATTATCAGCAGTATTGCTCTTGTTTATTGCTTTCCTCTACGAACCAAATCGCTATCTCTCACGCTCAACATTCCTCCTGTCTTGGTTGCTATCTTGCACCTTCGTTTGTACTGCTCGTTTCCTCTTTGATATCACCACCAAACTTGCCCGCAAAAAAGGAGCAGTTCGCTATCCAATTTTTCTGATTACAGATGCAGAAGAACAAGAAAATCACATTCGCTTAATCAAAGACGAAAATTGCTACACCATACTCGGAATTGCTAACTCTAGCTGCTTGGATTTCGAGAATCGCGAAGCCACCTTTAAATATCTGCGTGACTTAGGAGCAGTAGAGGCATTTGTTTCTTGGGGTGCGATCAAAAATCGTCTGTATGTTTGCTGGAATTTCCACACAGCCGGCATTACCCTCAGAATGCTGCCAACAAATAGCGAACTGCGTCATCCTAAATCCGTATTTTGGTTAATTGGAGACGTTCCCTGTCTGACAATTCCCGCACCAATAATCGTCGGTAGTGATTTTTGGGTCAAGCGGTGTTTTGACCTTTGCTGTTCGGTGATTTTGTTGTTCCTATTTACACCAATCTATCTACTGATTGCCCTGCTGATAAAAATTGACTCCCCAGGCCCAATATTTTTCAGACAGAACCGGATTGGATTGCATGGCAAAGATTTCAAAATTTGGAAATTCCGCACAATGGTCACAAATGCAGAAAAAATGCAGGCATCTCTAGAATCCAAAAACGAAATCAAAGATGGTGTAATCTTTAAACTCAAAGACGACCCCCGCATCACCAAAATTGGCAAATTATTGCGTCGTTATAGCCTTGACGAACTACCACAACTATTTAATGTCATCCTTGGTGAAATGAGTCTTGTTGGCCCCCGTCCTCTACCGAAGCGAGATGTCGAAAGATTTAAAACAAAGCACTTTATCCGCCAAGAAGTTTTACCCGGTATTACTGGATTGTGGCAAGTTTCTGGACGCTCTAATATCGACAATTTTGAAGATGCAGTCCAATTAGATATCAACTACATTGAGAATTGGTCCCTCTGGCTGGACATGAAAATTTTACTGCAAACAGTAGGAGTTGTTTTCCAAAAAACAGGAGCATATTAACCAAACAAAGCAAAAGTAAAATTTTCCTTCTTCCTTCATAAGAAAAAACCCGCAACAAGCGGGTTAACCATACATCCGACAATAAATCAGCCAAAAACTTAGCTGAAATGCTTTAGTTCTGCTTCCAATTGGCGAACCAGGCTTTCGTTACCATTGGCTCTCGCTACTTGCAAGCGACGCTCCACGCTCTTTTGAATATTCTGGCGATGGGCTTGTTCTGTTTTTTGTACAGCTTCCAGTCTGTTCTTAATCATAATGAGTACCAGGTTATTGTTTTATTTATGTCTTCTATCCATAACATAGCATAATTTTTAGTTACACTTGTTACAGAATAATATCTTGTAATGTCCATCTACTCTCAAGCCATATCCGTTCGCCGATGAAAGAACAAGCCTCCCTCAGCCTTTTGAGCGATTTTGGCGATAGCGATGTGTATGTTAACGCAAATCAACCCGGCCATGATGGTGTTCACGAAGAAAGAAGGAAGAAGTACCCACATGAGCACTCATGAAACAAGGACACTGTTTTTCTTCTCTGCGAGACACTACGTGAACGCGCTACAAAGGACTCGAAAAACATCTTTTTTTTACTGAAGCTCTAAACTTACGAACGCGCATTTTTATTAGCTATTCCTTCTTCCAACTTCGGTCCTTACTTCAACATCATTTGTAAACTTAACGCACCAGATTCCGCCGCAAAACATTGCCGCTGCTAGATTTTGTCTGATGAATGCATATTCTCCTATCTTGCAGCTTGCGTATAAACGACAGATTTATAATTTTATAAGTTACAAAAAGTATAATAAAGACAAAGATCGTTTTTAGTCCATTGAAATGGACTTATGCTATCAGACAGGGACTTATAGTCTAAGAGCGGGTAGGGATATAAATCGATTGACCTGAGCAATAGCAGTTATCATTGTGACATTTTTTTTATATTTATGAAAACCCTTGTTTCCTACGTCATTCTACTTGGGCTGAGTACAAATTTATTAACTAACTCACCCATTGCCAACGCCCAGACTGCTAAAATTGAAGAATTCATCAGTGTAGGTAACGAACCCTTTTGGAATGTTACCGTCAAAAAAAGCGGTATTGTCTACTCCACCCCAGATGCGAAAAAGCAAACCTTTCCTTACCTTGCACCGTTAAAAGCAGATGGACGGCCCGCAGACTTAGTGCGAGTGTACCAACTTAGAGGAAGAGGAAACAATATGTTAATCATTAAGAAAGTTAGCGATTGTAGCGATACGATGTCAGATAAGAAGTATCCCTATTCGGCAACTCTCATCCTGGATAATAGGGTTTTGGAAGGCTGTGCGCAGAGAAGATAATTACACTTGAATGCTTGAAACTCTTTATGGATAATAATTTTACAATCTAAAATCTCAAATTGAATGGGCTTTTTATGACAACATTATCTGACAACAAAGTTTATCAAGGTCAGTTTGGAGACTTTACAATCACCGAAGGCGATCGCACTGGGGTGATTATCTACCGTTCGGGGTTAATGGTAGCCGCTGTTACCTTGGCTGTCGGTACTTTTTTGGTTTTACGAGACAATAATCCCAACATTTTCCAGCTATTAACGCCACTGTATGCTTGTTTTAGTCTTGCACTCGGTGTAAGTTTATTTACCATCCATATTTATATGGCAGCTTTGCACCGAACTTTACAAGCTTTTTGGGCAATTGGTAGCATTAGTGCAATTGTACTGGCGCTTAGGAGTAGCGAACCCTTAGCGATCGCTGTTTACAATCAACCGATTACTTTATTGGGAATCGGTTTTACCTTCGCAGCATTGACAGGTATTTATTTTAAAGAAGCTTTTTGCTTCAATCGTCTAGAAACAAAGGTATTAACAGTAGCAGTGCCATTACTATTGCTGGGACATTTAGTTGGTGTATTACCAATTCAATGGGAACGAGTTTTATTAGTTACTTGGGCAATTTTGTTTTTAGTATTTGCCTTGCGTAAACTAGTGCAAGAAATTCCTGCGGATATTGGGGATAAATCTGTTTTCGATTATTTAAAGGGGCAATAATCAGTTTATCAACGGTGGCGCACCTACTGGTAAAGGTGCTGATGTCAATACTACGAGGTTCCGTAGATGAATCTAGTGGTTCGCCACATTAATTTCGCTCTTGCGGCAAGATCCCCGACTTCGTGAAAGTTGTCGGGGATATGATATGTGGATGAATATAGCATAGCGAGGGACCAAAATAGATGAATGAGATATCATCAATTCAATTGAAAAACTTTTTATTCTTTAACCTTTTTATACCCGCTAGTTTTTTTCTTTTTACCATTTACTTCATGCCTATTGAACAAGTATTTCAATTCGATACAAGCGATGAAGGGATTGAGTTGATCAAAGCCTCACTTCACTTACAAGGCTTTGCAATGTACGCAGATATTTGGAACGATCAACCACCCCTTTCAACAATCATTTTATCATTCTGGCTCGATTTATTTGGCAAGTCAATCTTTGCAGCCCGACTTTTAACTCTCAGCTTCTCAACAATACTTGTATGGTCTTTCTGTCAGATTTTACGTATCTATTTAGGAAACTTTCCAGCAATTGTAGGCACTTTATTACTAATTATTTCTTGCAATTTTCTCAGACTTAGTATTTCCGTAATGATTGGCTTGCCAGCTTTAGCACTAGCTATGCTCTCAATTTACATATTCACTCTCTACAAACAAAAATTTTCTTTTTTGCCAATTATTATTTCAGGCAGCTTACTAGCTCTATCTTTACAAATAAAATTATTTACAGCATTTCTAGTTCCTTTAATTATATTCGAGTTTGTACAACTAAAGTTTACTAAATATTCTCAGCAACAACCAAAGCAAAATTTATTCTTAGATATTCTTTTATGGGTAGCTTCCGTTTCTTTCGTTTTTATTATTATTGGTATTTTGTGTAAATCGCTAAATTCCGAACAACTATTACAATCTCATCTAGAAACCAGTGTTAAAACAGCATTTAGTAAAGAAAATAGTTTGAAACTAACACTATTATTTTTTTTGCAAGATTTCGATTATTTACTCTTAGCAATTCCGGCAATTATTAACATTATAAAAAAAAGACAGTGGGAAAAATCTTTGCCTATTATTTGGCTATCAACTGTTTTTATCCTTCTGATTAATCATCGTCCAGTCTGGTATCATCACTACCTTTTAATCTCGATTCCTCTTACCTGGTTAGCTACATATGGAATTACATTATCCTCTGATTTTTTTCAACAAAGCAATTGGTACTCTCACTTCAAGCCGAATCGTCTCAACAAATTAACTTTATCAGGATTTGCAGCAGGCTCATTAATTTTCTCAATTCTCGTCACTCCGATTAAGCTAGGAGTCATTCAACTAGAAAATCACAGATATATAGAGAAAAGTCAGGACAATATACAATTAGTCAACTTGGTGTTAGAACACAAAAAATCTACTAAATGGTTTTTTACAGATTGCCCAATTTATGCTTTCTATTCAGGTTTACGAGTTCCACCAGAAATTGCTGTTCTTTCCCATATAAGAATAGAGTCAAAAACCATAACACGAGAGCGACTCCTGTCAGTTTTTGAAACTTATAATCCAGAGCAAGTTTTAGTATGTAAATCTCAAACAATTCACGAATATCTAAATAGTTATCTTGATGAACACTACTTAAAAATATATCAAAATCATGCAGGTACTCATTATCTGTTGAAAAATTAACGAAACAAGGTCAAAATTAAGCAAGATTTTTAAATTCATATATTTACTTAATAGTCAACCTTAATTGTGCCACTTTAAGGTGCGTTTGCCCTGACTTGGCTACCAGTGTTCCAGCAGCAGTCCATCCACATAATCAAAGTCCGTATCATCTGTCACTAACACCCAACTATGCTCTATGCACTGAGCAGAGATCCATATATCATTCATCGGGATTGGTCGCCCCTTGCGCTTCAAGGCTAATCGGGTTCGAGCATACACGGCCGCTGTTTCTCTCGTTAATGGCACAACTAAACAAGCCGCCATGAACTCCAAATAACGAGGCAAATTTTGTAATGGACGTGTAGAGTTTTCTGCACCAAACAGCAACTCTCCGACAACAACCATTGGCAAAATTATTTCCGGTAATGCCAGCACTCTCTCGGCGATTGCCACGTCTCCATTCAAGAAACGAACTGCAACAGAGGTATCAAGTGCAATCTCACCACTCATTCACATCTACCTGCCGACACTCTGTTGCAATTGATCGTTGCAGTTCTTCCGCCTCTAAGTCACTTAAAATTCCTGCAAACTTTGCGAGAGGATGGCTTTTCCGTGTAGCCTTAACCCGATGTAAAAAATCCAGCACTGTTTGTACTAGATCGTCGGGAGCCTCTTCAAGTTCTTGAATCAATTGCTCGCGATTTCTCATGTATTTACGATTCCCTAGAAAAGTGCGCTTGTCTAACTTTAGTATATCCAAATATTGACTTTGCTCACTGGTGCTGGATACCAATAAACTCGCGATCGCCCGTGAAGGAAAGTCATTCTCATAGCAAGATATCCTAAGGGGTACGGGAATTATAAGTGCAGAAAAAATAGTCGTAGTCCCAGCACCACGGGTAATCAAAGACCGTAGTTATGCATCTGCAGCCCAATTCAGACATTGGCTGTCAAATTCCATTTATAGGGTCAAATCAATCAATCTTTTCAGCCTTAGTGCCCATACCCGCAGAAGCTGAGTGTTGTACAAAAATATACTCACTCCTCAAATTCAAGTCGGAGCGATCGCAGGTCAAAATCGAGATTACGATCCAAAGAAATGGTGGGTTTACAAGTGTTGGTGTGCGGACAGTCATTGTTTAAGCGATCGCTATTTATGCACGCTTTTTGAATCCAACAGGTTAAAGAGCATGAGTGAGTCAACAAGCGCAGAACTGAATGTGGGTTCCCAAGAGCGCTAATCTTATATAGTTGCTATCAACTATTCTTCACCAACTGGGCACCGCAGTTTGAGCAAAATTTAGAATTAGCAGGATTTTTGTGTCCGCATTCGTTGCAGAAAATATGGGTACCTGGTTGTGGTGACGTTTTAACAGGTGCTTGCTGTTGTGTTTGAGGTTTTTCTGCCACGTTAGAATCTATACTAACTTGCAATTTATAGCGAACGATTAAAGACTGAATAATGTTAGCTTCACGCTTATATTCTGGACTATCATTTCCACCAACTTTTTCAAGTTCTATTTCACGTTCCTTTAAATAAGTCATCAACTGGTTAGATAACGTTTGTTTTCCTTGAGGTTGGTCTACGGTAGCAAATTTCGCTACAATCTGACGGCGAATTTCTTCTTTATCAGGACGACATGCCAGAACTTCTAGTACTTGCACGGCTTCTTCCCAATTAGATGCAATGTCTACGTTCTCCGTACCAATTACAGTGCGGCGAGTGTAGCGTATTACATTTTCTTGAGTCTTACGGTTTTGTTCTAATCGTAATATTTTAAAGGTTCTAGCTTGGACAACTAGTTGAAATATTTCTGGGTCTTCGGGGAATAAATCCCAGAAAGGAGGTTCTTTTTGAATATGTACAGGGATTGGCAGGTCTTTGCTTTCACCTCGCAGTTGTGCCCGCTTGGCTTCGATGGATTGTCCCTTCCAGTCTTGGTAAGATTGACGTAAGTCCTGCATTCCGTCAATACAGCGCAGCGAAAAGCCACCTTTTTCTTGAACAAAAATAATTCTGTGACGTTCGTTTTCACCAAGAGGGGTAATAGCGTCAGAACTTCCCACCCTTTCTTGCAATAAAGGGATGATTTTTATCGCTGCAGGGTCGCTGCTGTTTCGTCCACCAATGACGGCAACTTTTTTATTGTGTGCAGGAGTAAAACCTGCATCGGCACCTGTAAGGACTGCTTGGGATAGAATAATTAACGGTTGAGATTTTTCGTAAGCGATGCGGATATTGTTACGAATTGCTTCGGTGTCATTTTGCAGAGTTTTGAACAGGAGGTCACAAGCAGCTAACTCCTGCTTTAACTCAGTTTCTTGGGGGGAATTAATAACTACTGCTTGGGTTTTCTCGTGAATAATTTCTTTGAAGTCCTCGTAATTGACGGATTGTAGCTGGGTAATATCAAGTAACTGCATTACTTCACCAGCAGCACGTGTTTGTTTCCATAAGGGGCTAGTATCGCGTAATACATCTTCTGAGAGAGTAGTACAAACTTGATTTAAGCCAACTTCATAACGAGTTTGACTACCTGCCGATGCTCCAGCCAAATGCTCCATCATATCTTGATAAAGCAAATTGAGTTGCTCTCGGTCGTAAAGTTTAAACCCGTTGATTTTCAAAGCATCCGCACTTTCTGCTTCTTGGTCAGCCTTTTGTTTAAAATCATCACGCAGTTGACGCAAGCTTTGATTAAATCTTGCTAATCGTCGTTCCATTAAATCCAAATGTTCTAATATCCTGGCAATTACTTCTAATGCCAGAGAGCGGCTTTTGCGTTGGATAATGGCAATCAAACTACCTTCCAAACCAGAGAGAGCATCTTCGCAATACTTCTCCATATTGGCTTGTTTAGTAGCACCAAACAAATTTTTGAAGTGACTAATATCTTGAAGTGCAGCTTCGTATTGACGTTGACGGTTGATTTCGTTTGGTTGCCAAACTTTTTCCGATTCACGACGAAATTTATCAGCACTGTTGTTTAATAACTGACGCACCGTAGTGATAAACGCATCACCAAACTTTGGTCCCCGATGGCGATCGCTAATAATTTGATAAAACTCTGTCTCTAAACTTTTCCTACCTTGCTGAATAATCCGGTTGCGGTTATCGTACATTTTCTGCAAAAAGTCCCCGTGGGTGCGTTCATCGGGGCTAAGTTCCCGTAAGTGATTAGCGCGATATTCGTCAACTTTAGGTATAAAATAACCATCAAGAAATTGAAGGATTTTACCACGTTCCTGTCCGAAGACATTTAGGGTTTGTTGGGTGCATTGCAGCTTGCTATCTTGGGCAATTTCATTGCGGATACTGTTTACCCACTGCGATATTTCTGATATATATGACTTATCTGCTGCTGCCGCTAAATCTCCAACGAGTTCTGTTTCCGTCAACCGCATTCTCTTGAGAATTTCTGTTTGTACCAAGTCTAAAACATTAGGTGGCAATGGTGTAGATTCATTCATCCACCAATTAATAAAATCCATCCCTAAGCGATTAGAAAGCGATGCCCGAATTTGCGCCATCGGAATTTCGATTGTCGAAAGACCAAAGCTCATAAAATTTTTCGGATACCCTCTACCACCAGGATCGGCTTGTGCCCAGGCACCTTTAATATTATCCCGAATCGAACGTTTGTGAGGTGCAAAATCTGAAGTTAAATCTAAGAAAATATTTTGGGCAATCATTTCACGAATTTGGTCAAGACTAAACTCGCTTTCACCATTTTTTGTGCCCACTAAATATGTAAAATCAAATGGTGGTAACTTACTTCTAACTTCATCTAATAATGCCGTACTATACTGAGCCACATACTCAGTTCTATAGTCAGAAAAATAACTCAACTCCATCAGCGCTGCATAACCATTTGCCAAAATGCGATCGCCGACATTAATACTGGCGAAAGCATTAGGCATTGGTACAATTGACGTAATCAGTGGACTACCCTGTCCTTTCAACCAGTTGCGGATGCAGTAACCCAAATCAATCAACATTCCGCTACCAGTACCACCAGAAAGTGAGCCAACCACAAACACATTTAAGCCACTAGTGCTAACTCTGGTATCATACTTACTTAGCATCAAGTTCTCGTGACCTTTGACACGGGAACAAGCTTCTTGAAATCTAGCTTTTATCTTATGGTAATTATAAAAAAATGCAAAGCGACCGCAAGCCCGAATTTGTCCGGCACCTGCTTCTAAGGCACCAATATTTCTTTCTAATTCCTTTGGAAACCAAGACTCAATCCAAGGATATTTACTCGTATTGGACATAATGTCATTGACTTCCTTGCCACTGACACTTGCCCAATGTTTTTCATGGTCTTGTAATGGTGAACCCGCTGCACCTGGATTATTAACTTTATAATCTTTATCAGTATCAATAGTTAAAAAACTGATAATTGGAAAATTTTTCAGACTACCGTAGGTTTCTTCAACTAAACGTCGGACTCGTGATAAAGCTTCTACACCCGTCCCACCCACGCCCACTATAACAGTGGGAACCATACTTTTCTCTTCGACCGTTGCCATAACGTTCTCCTTTAAATTTAAATTTAATAATTAGGAATTAGCTTTCTCGAATTAACAAGCTGAAAAAATTGGTAATCCTAATATTTGCCAAATTTGCCAAACTATTATTGGTGTTAGCGCACTCCAAAATAGAGCATTAAATAGTGCATATTTGCCGCTGATATTCATTGGATAATTCATTAGCCCTTGAAGAACCCATTTATCTAGAGGTAAGACTAAAAGCCACATTAATGCAATCCAAGCTCCACCTAACCATAAAATAATCCACTTGATATTAGTGTTGACTTGGATAAAAAATTTATCTAGTAAGAATGATTGAATATTCAGCAAATCAGTAGGTACAAAAAGACCTTTTGTGGCATTAGTTGCTGGCAGTATTTGCGAAAAGTCATTTCCAATGACAACAGCATTTATTTTTACTTTTTGAGTTATTGCCTGACTAATAGTTTGAGGTGATACAGCAGAGACACTATTTGTTACAAGCAACAAATTTCGGCAGCGATTTTGACTGCTAAGAGCTTTTGTTGTTTGGTCAATGGCTACATCTAAATTTGCGGCACCACCAAATTGAAATGGTAGTGCCGGATTAGCCAAAGATTGGTTTAATTCGCTTTCTATTTTTTGCCTGTCGGATGTAAATGAATTTGTCAGGGGAACAGTACGTTCACCAAATCCAAAAAGCTGGACATCGTTCTTGATTTTGAGTTGCTGGTTTTGGTCAAGATAAGCACGCACTGCCGATAATTCTTGCGACATGACAGTATTGGGTGCATTGAACGCTTGTCCTTGATAGGTTTTGTTACTCATATCAACAGCTACAGCTACGGCTACATTCGGTCTACCCAAACCTAGCAACCAAAACAAAGTAGCTCCTATCAAACAAACTACCAGAAACATCAACGGTATCTGGAATAGGGGATATAACCACAGACTGCGACGAAATCTACTCATAGCAAAGGAGAATGGGGAAAGAGGAAAGGTACTAACAAATGACTAATACCCTAATTCAAAATCTGTCTTGGAAAATTGAAAAGGGACGGAAACCTTTATATATAGAGGCAACTAATTCACCACCCAATGAACGCAAAATCCTACTATCGGATAGGCACTAAACCAACTAAGTTAACTAATTGCTGACCTTCATCACTCAAAAGCATATTGACGTAGGCTTCACCAGCTTGTTGGTCTTCTTTGGAGTTCTTTTTAATCACTATAAAAAGTTGTCTCGTCAGAGGATAGTTGTTATTGCTAAACTCAGTTTGATTTACCAACACACCAGTACAAGGTGCCACGAAAACTGGAGTCGGATTTCCATCTTTGGCTAATGAGATAGACTTAATTTGGGTCTGGTTGCAAACTTCCGAAGCTGTAGCATAGCCAATTCCACCCGGAGTTTGAGCAACCTTTCGGATAGAAGCTGTTGTGTCTGTTGCGTAGGGTTGTACAGAAGTCGCAAACGGTTGCTGACCTAGTACTTGCTCCATAAAATACTCAGGGGTTCCACCATCTTTAGGGTCACGACTAACAAGAACAATTGGTATATTTGAACCACCAACTTGATTCCAGTTAGTAATTTTGCCAGTAAAGATATCTTTAATTTGAGATACCGTCAAACCAGGGATACTTATTTGGGTGTTAACATAAAGAGCAATCCCATCAAGCGCTACAGCTTTTTCCTCTAAAGTAATATTTTTGACTTGTGCTTGACTTTTCTCATCAGCCTTTAAAGGACGGGAAGATTGAGCAAAATTAACTAATCCATCCAACAGCATCTTGATACCACTGCCGGAACCCGGTTTGTCTCCAGATGAAGGTTCTGTGTAAATCAACTCATATCCCGGATGAGCTTGTTGTATGCGTGCGACTATCTGCGGATTTCTCAACGGTGCAAAACTAGTAGAACCACCGTATTTAACTTTAAGAGTAGGTACGTTAGGTACTTCCTTTAAAGTTTTATATGTCCCTGAACTGACCGGGGTAGGAGTAACAATTGGAGTATCTACTGGTGACGGAGTAGATGGAGTAAGTGCCACACAGGTATCACCAACTTTTTGCTGACCTGTTGGACATGATTGAAACACAGGTTTAAAGAGCGTCAAACCAATAGCACCAAGACCCAGAACAAGTAAAGCAGTAACTGCTGAAGCAATTAGCCTTATCGGAGCCTTATTTTTACTCCCCATTGCCTCTTTTGGCAAGCCACAAATTACACAATCAGACCCAAAATTTTCATAAGGCTCATGTTTACCTTGAGGATTTTGATTTGAATATTGCTTACCATCTTTGGGCACACCATCACATATCCAACCTGCCACGTTTATTACTCCCTTATACTTTTTGTTAATTTCTATAACTTGTGCGGCTAATTCTTCTCAATCCCTACTCGAAGCGCATACCACACTTATCTATGTTATATGTGTAATTACTTTACTTGTAGTCATTGTAAATACATATCTTTAAGAGGCATTATTTTGTAAGTGAATGTTAATCAAATCGCTAAAATTGGTATAGCAAATTACTTTTATTAAGCTATTTTTAAACTTATTACTATTTGTAACAGGGCAAAATATAGATGTTTATTCGTTTGATAATTTTTGTATAAATCTGCTCTAATTTATAGCTTTCTATGCCTATATAATTAAGAACTGTAATTTTTAATCTAAAATAAATCAAATCAGCACCCTAATAAGTAAAATTCCGCAATCGATAAAAAATTATAGTAATTCTGAGATTTTCCGTAACTTCAATTGTTTGCGCTGTAGCTTAAAGTTAGAAAGGAATCAACAATATCTACAGGAAAAGAACAATGGTAAAAACTGTTGGATACAAAATATTGCCTGTAATCATACTATCTGTAGCTCTTAATGCCTGTGAATTAATCAACCGCACAGCTAATAACCCCACATTTCCTCAAAATTCACCGTTGCTTCCGCAGAGTCAAACAATTGTAGTGACAAAAGCTCAATACAACCAAGTACAGCAAAACATGGCTTTATCAGAAGTAGAAAGAATTATAGGCAAACCAGGACAAAGTGCTGATTCATCTTTTAGCATTCCTGGAACTGAAAATAAACCTGCTTTTGGCAGTAAACAAACTTACTATCAGTGGGGAAATTCTGATGGCAGTGCAATGGTAGCTGTATTTGTTGATGACAAATTGGTCTTTAAGTCGCAGGTAAATCTTAAATAGCTAGTTGATTTGTGGAAATTGAGAATCCTAGAATCCCGGTTTCGTAAAAGTTATCGGGATTCTGACTTTTCATTTCAAGATGGGCAGAATAGTATAGAAACAGAATTTATAAACTCAACGAACCATCTGCAAACTAGAGATAATTTCGCTTATCACTTAGCCAAAATTTTCAATAATGCCTGACGATAAATATTTAAACCATCTGCATTCAAATGGTCGCCATCAGTGGTTAAATTATCTTTGAGAACATTTTTATCATATAAAGGCGCTATACCTTCAGCTTCCACCCTTACTCCTTCAGTGAGGGCCACTTGCTCGATCAAAGCATTGATATGTTCCACCTTGGCTAACGGGGCTGATACAGTTGGATCGAGGCTAGCCGCAACTGTAGAATAAAAAGCAGGAATTAGAAAAATCTCCTTAGTTCCCATAGTTTTCACAAGAGCGATCGCTTGTTTGAGATTCTTGACAAACAACTCATCACTCAGCCCATACCAAGCATCATTTCCCCCAATAGCAATAACCGTTTTTTGACATTTCAGCTTGCTAGTAACCAAAGGTTGCAATTGTTCAACTAATGAAATTGCACTCAAACCATTTAACCCAAAATTAAAAGTACCCTCACCAAGGGTATTCCCAAGTTGAGCAGAAATCGAATCTCCAAACAAGCAGCCTGAGTATTGTTTTCCTTGAGTAGCAAGCGTCTGGTATTTGACTTGCAGTTGCCACAAAGGCGAAGAACTGAGATTATCCTGTGGTGGGGTATCAGACTTAGAAGATAAATTTGCCAGTGAGAGTAACTTTGAAGCTTTTGGCAAATCAATCACTAATCTTTTACTAGGATAGGCTTCTAGAAAACTGACTATTCCCAAACCTTCTTTTGATTTTGCCCCTAAAATAACAGCAGAACGTAGTGCTTGTATACCCGCTTTGTCACGACGTGCATTCGCTTGAGAAAGACCAGATAAAATTAGTCTACCCATTGTTGTATCTAGTAACTTATCCAAGGCCGCAATATCCAGTGACATATTAACTTGGAGAGCCTTTTTTACTTTCTGTTGTTGTTCAGAACTAAGAAAACCGAGGAAAAATCGCAAATCAGCAGAAGCCTGTTGTGTTTCAGCATACTTCCGAAGATCGGCCACAGGCAATGATTCCTCAAACAATCCATACCGAACAACAATTTCCTCAGAGGCCAAACTACGAGAGCCATTAAGAAAACCATCAACAGCTAAAAATGCAAAGCAGCCAGATAGGAGCAACAGAAAACGAAATAAATAGTTAATCATTGTTAATTGTTAGTTGTTAGTTGTTAAGAGGAAGGGTAAGGATAAGAATTAACTCCTTTTCTCTTCACTCTTTAATTTATATCTTGTATGTCTAAGTATAAATTACTGATTATATATTTATTAGTAATTTATAGAACATTGAAAATCTTATTTTCAATAGTCCTCTAAAGAGGACTTTAGCTATTAGACAGGGATTAGAAATCCCTGGCGAACCTAAGCGGAGTCGAAAAATCTGTGAATACTTAGTTTTTTTTTGTGCTTTAGGTTCTAGCGGGTGCATTCCGGTCAATTAACCTTTTTCCCAAACCGGAGATTTTTCCCCCACCGAAACATCATCAACAAATCTGGGAATAATTAACTAAGGAATGTGGATTAAATAAGACCTCTCCCTTGGGGAGAGGAAACAAGATTTCTAGCTCCCTTCTCCCCAGGGGAGAAGGGTTGGGGATGAGGGTTAATTCAGTTTCAGTTTACCCAATCCAAAATCCTAATTTCGCATGCGGCTTGGTGTCGATAATCCAAAATCTAAAATCGTATGGGCATAAGTGAACGTGCATATTGGTTAGCTTGGTCGCAAATTTCAGGTGTTGGTCCAGTATTATTGGGACGGTTACAACAGCATTTTGGCACCCTAGCAGCAGCTTGGGAAGCACATCCAACACAATTGGCGCAAGTAGAGGGTTTTGGGAAACACATACTGGAAAAAATCACCAAACAGCGAACTGACAAGTCAGCGCTTAATCCAGAAAAAATACTCGCTCTTCATGAAGAAGAAAACCCCCACTTCTGGACTCCAGGTGATATAGATTTTCCTCGATTGTTACAAGAAATTCCCAGTCCTCCGCCAGTTTTGTACTATCGGGGTGAAGTTGAACTGCAAGAAAATCTTGGACAAAAACCATTAGTGGGAATTGTCGGTACACGGCAACCCACAGAATATGGCATTCGTTGGACTCGGCAAATTAGCACAGCTTTAGCAAAAAATGGCTTTACAGTAGTTTCTGGTTTAGCTGAGGGAATCGATACAGAAAGTCACAGTGCCACCATGAAAGCGGGTGGACGCACCATAGCAGTTATGGGTACAGGAGTAGATGTAGTTTATCCCGCCAAGAATCGGGAACTGTATAAACAAATTTTAACGAGTGGGTTAGTCCTAAGTGAATACCCAACAAAAACACCACCCAATCGCACTCATTTTCCCCAACGCAATCGCATCATCGCAGGTATGAGCCGTGCAGTGTTGGTCATGGAAGCACCGATAAAATCTGGTGCATTAATTACAGCTAGATACGCAAATGAATTTGGGCGAGATGTCTATGCACTGCCCGGTAGACTGGATGACTATCCATCGCAAGGCTGTTTAAATTTACTCTATGAAGGTGCCACACCAATTCTCAAAGAACTAGACGAATTATTAAAAATGTTGGGAGCAATACCGCAAATCGATTTACAGGAAAATCTTATGGAGTCGCAAGAGTTAAAATTGCCCGATTTATCACCAGAATTGCAACGGGTAATGGATGCTATTTCCTCAGAATCCTTACCCTTCGATTTTATTATTCAAAAAACGGGGATGAATGCCGGCTCAGTTTCCAGCGCTTTGCTACAGTTGGAACTCATGGGTTTAGTTTCCCAACTTCCAGGAATGCGATATCAGCGATGTTAATTCCTATCCCGTGCCATATTTATCCGCGTCTATCTGCGTGTATCTGCGGGTAATTATAAGGAAGTCCTTCAGAAAAGTAGCCTTGAACTCTGGTAGTTAAACATAGTTTGTTTAAAATAGCACTGTTAATTCCGGATAAACCCTTAACTATCAATGACCTTGCAACCTCCAAAGCCAGAAAAAACTGCTCTAAAATTCTTAGCACCCCTGAAACACCTGCATATTTCGCGTTTCTGGAGGCGATCGCTATTAATATTGTTATCATTCTGGCTAGTAATATCCGTATGGCAAGCCCCAACCATCAACCAGGGGAAAGCTCAAAGCCAGGAATTGCGGGGTGTCTGGATTACAAACTTAGGTGCTGCGCTGATGTACTACACCACACGTTTAGATGAAGTAGTCGCAAATTTAGCAAATCATCACTTAAATACAATTTACCCTGCAGTTTGGAATCGAGGTGCCACTCTGCACAAGAGCGCTGTAGCCCAGCAAGCAGGTGCCTGGAATCGAGAACCTTTGACTACACTGCCACTAGTACCTTTTACTGATGTACTTTCAGGACTGGTTAATCAAGCACATCGGCAGCACTTGCGTTTAATTCCTTGGTTTGAATATGGCTTGATGATTCCAACTAATTCTGGCATTGCTAAAAAGCACCCTGATTGGCTGACAACAACAGAAAGCGGAGAAAAAGGCAGAGGGTGGCTGAATCCATTTCATCCGGAGGTGCAACAGTTTCTCACAGACTTAATTGTGGATGTAGTCAAACGCTACCCCGTTGATGGAATTCAATTGGACGATCATTTTGGATTGCCAGTGGAATTTGGCTACGATTCATACACAGCCAAACTTTACCGTGCAGAACATGGAAGTGCAAAACCACCAAGCAATCCTAACAATGCAGAATGGGTGGCTTGGAGGGCAAAAAGGATCACAAAGTTCATGGGCAAAATTTCTTCTTCAGTCAAAGCGGTTCGGAAAGATGCGATAGTGTCTTTATCTCCCAATTCTCCCGATTTTGCCTATCGAAATTATTTACAAGATTGGCGTCGTTGGGTAAAATTGGGTTTAGTTGATGAAGTCATAGTGCAAGTTTATCGACCAAATTTAGCGGATTTAGAATCAGAGTTAGATAACGGGGGATTCAGCCATCTGCGTCAAAAAGTGCCCATCAGTATCGGTCTTTACACTGGTCCATTCCTCAACAGCAAGCCAATTCAAAAACTGCAAAAAGAAGTGCAAGCAGTCCAAAAAGCTAATTATAATGGCGTATCTTTCTTTTGTTGGGAAACAACCTTTTGGTTCTTCAAAGGAGGTACTGGGAATCAAGTACAACAGACTCTTATCAAACTATTTCCTAATTGAACGAAGGAAGAAGGAAGAAGGAAGAAGGAAGAAGGAAGAGGTTTAAAAGATGTGGATTCAGACCTCAACTCAAAACGAGCGACCGGATTCAGGTCGTCCGTTTTGAGTTAGCGTCCCAATCCCCATCTAAAAACTTCCTTCCTTCATTCCTCCATCCTCCATCCTCCATCCTCCATCCTTCTTCCTTCTTCCTTCTTCCTTCTTCCTTCTTCCTTCTTCCTTCATTCAGAACGACTTCCACGTCGCAAACTGACATCAGCGAGTTCTTCAAAAATACCAGCAAAAAATTGGATAGAAGGAGTAGTAGATGCCATATAACTTCTAAATATTATGTCCGATTAATCACCCAAATAAATCTTCCTCTGCGTCCTCTGCGTCCTCTGCGGTTAATTAATTATTCAACAACATTTATCTAGGATAACTACTAGGGTAACTTTGATAATACTGCGGAGCCAAAGTAGGCGATTGATAACCAGTATTAGGCATAGTGCTTCCCATCCCACTAGATGGACTCATCATCGGCGACTGATAACCACTACTAGGCATAGTACTTCCCATCCCACTCGATGGACTCATCACAGGCGACTGATAACCATTACTAGGCATAGTGCTTCCCATGCTATTGGGTGGTGGTGCCATAACAGGAGATTGAATGCCTGTGGTGGGCATAATAGCACCCTGACTAAACTGTTGGTAAGCAGCCCGAGAAATTGAGCTAATTAATCTTTCAGCACGAATATCATTATTCGGACGCTTAATCATCACAGTGGCTAAATAGCGCTTACCTGTGGGCATATCAATTAAACCCGTATCCGCCAATACCATACCAATATCCCCAGTTTTGTGGGCAATGCTGGCACCTGCTCCCAACCCGGAAGGTAAGAGACTATCTTTCACCGTACGTCGCATGATATCCAACAGGCGATCGCGCGATGGCATACTGACTAAATTACCTTTACTCACCATCGCCATCAAATTCCCCAAATCCTTTGGAGATGTGGTGTTTGTCCCTTCCAAATCTGGAAGAAAATTCCGAATTCCTGTGGTTATCAAACCCCAACTGCGGAAGCGTTGATTTAACACTTCAATACCACCCAATTTGGCTATTAGCATATTGGTAGCAGTGTTATCGCTGATGGTTATCATTTGAGTGGCAGTTTCCAACGCTGAAAACTGAGTTCCCACTTTTTTGAATTGCATCTCACCAGAACCGCCGGCAACCATCCGCTGTTCCATCGTCAGCATTTCATCCAGGCGGATTTTTCCACCATCGACATCTTGGAAAAATGCCACAAGAATTGGAAATTTAATCGTACTGGCAGCCGAAAAAGTTGTACCACCATTCATATCTACGTAACCACCAGTATCCAAATCAACTAAGAATACTCCCGGTGTGAGATTTTGATTTTGCGCTGCCAAATTCACGACAGCGTTTTTCAATCCCGGAATTTCCTGAGTTAGCTGGAAGGTAGAAGCTGGTGCTTGAGTATTCTGGCTTTGTTGCGGCTGTGCTTGTTGCCCCACCGTTGTCTCGGATGCTACTCCTGCTGTGTTGAGACGAGTCGCAGGGTCTAAGACAGATAATACCGTGCCAACAAGGGCACCAATACCAACTCCCACAATTAACAACCGCAAGGCATACAAAATAGTTCTTGCCATCGGTTTCATGCGAGTCTTGCGCGATCGCATCATTTTCTTAGGCAATGCCTGCTTTTGCACCCGCACTGTCTTCTTCTTGGAATCGCTCGGGTTGAAGGGTGGGATTTTCCCCTTCGCATTCACGCTTACTTTCACTGTCTCCGCTATCCCCCGCTTCATAGGTGTAACCGAGGCGGTGGATCGTGCGAGTGCAGATGTTTTCTTCACAGCTGAGGGCTGTGTAGCTCCTTTGACAGGAGCCCGTTTTGCTCTTACTTGCCCCTGTTTTGTAGCTTTTTGAGGACGCTTTTGGCTGTCTGGGGGTTGACGCCGAAAGGAAGTTGTTGCTTTATGACTAGACTCTGACACCACTACTCCTTGTAAGCCACTCGACTTTTTTCGTGCAGACTCCCGAACCCAAACTTACTGTAATAAGCACCTGCATAATTAAATCACTAGGACACCAGTAATTGCCCTGCTACTTACGTAGTATTTTTGTGTTTAGTCTAAGCCATAATTCCTGGTTTTGGGGGGGGGAGGATGACCTACATCCTAAACGATGAGTTACAAATTTTCACGTTCGCTTTTACTCACACAAGACGCAACTACTCTGCCACAACAATTATAGCGGGTTGAAATAGACGTACCGGAGATTGAGACACAGTGACGCAAAGAGTTTTTTTTATTTATTAATTCCCCCCCGCTCCCTGCCCCCTGCTCCCTGCCCCCTGCTCCCTGCCCCCTGCTCCCTGCTCCTTTCATCAAGGCTACTCCTTAGAAATAGCCCATTTCATCTGCCGCAAAATCCCCCGTAGCATCGCGATTTCGTTGGTTTGTAACTGAGCGCGACTGTACAATTGCCGAAACTTAGACATCCGGCTGATTGCTGTATGGGGATGTAAATAACCTATCGTAAGTAGTAGAGATTCTAATTGTTGGTAGTAGCTTTCGACAACATCCAAAGGAGCTAATTCATTTTCTTGCGACATGGAAATATCTGCATTTATATTCCTCACATCTGAATTTTGTGACAATTCGTAACAACAGATAGCGACAGCAGTGGCCAAATTCATGGATGGATAGCCAGCATCAGTGGGAATACGGACAAATTTTTGAGCGTAGTTTAATTCTTCATTAGTTAATCCCCGGTCTTCTCTGCCAAAAATTAGCGCCACTGACTGCCCAGATGTTTCCATTAACCAGGGTATAGCGGTGCGGGGAGTATCTACAGGCGTTTCCCAACTTAAATCGCGACCGATTGTCGCCACAGCTTTTATACATCCGGTCAACGCTTCTGGCAAAGTTGTTACCGTTACAGAAGATTTTAAAATATCTTTGGCATGAACAGCCATTTGTTGAGCTTCAGTCCCCAAGCGATCGCATTGAGGATTGACTAATACAAGATGCTCTAGCCCAAAATTTTTCATCACCCGTGCTACAGACCCCACATTCATTGGGCCAGCTGGTTCCACCAATATTATTTTGACTCCAGCCAATCCCATTTCTTGCCTCGCATTCTGCCGAAAAGTGCCCTTTTATGATTGTAGCGGTGTGGTATTCCCGTTTGCAGTTACTCGCTTTCAAAAGCTGACTGCAATCTTTGCCTTTCAGCCAGTCGTTCCTCGCTATTCATTTGCAGCAATTTCACACTTGTACGTCCCTCAGAGGTTAATCCAAGCAGTTCCAGTTCTGATAAGGTAAAATGTTCAGCCCATTCCTGAGTACGCGGGTTGAATAGAAAGCTAAAAGCTCCTGTTTCTGGATCGAACGATCCTAAGTCAGTCCCTTTGTGACGATTACAGCGCCAGCAGGTGTATGCGAGATTGTCCGCATTCGTTGCACCACCATGTTTTTCTGCGATAACATGGTCGATTTCATGAGAAAAGAAGGCAACTCTTCCGGGTAGCAAACAATACTCACATCTATAATTTGCGCGTTCTTCAACTTGGCGGCGAAGAGCAGCCGAAATGTAGGTGACGCTCACAGTCTATCAGTTAAGTAAGATAAATTACCCGCTTTAATCATGACAACCAAATGTTCGATGCGCTCGTACTCGTCCAGTTCTTTTAACTCACTGGGTGTTAATTCACCTGCTTTGCTGCGTGTTAATAGAGTTCGCAAACGCTCCTGCATTTCAGATGTCGGTTTAAAGTCAGCAATTTTTTGAGGAGTGGGGTTACTGGCAAGAAAGTCAAGGACATATCGGTAAATATGTGCTGGTAATGCTGGCTGTTGCAGAGTTAGGGCAAGTAGTTCAGGTAGGCGATCGCCTAATTGTGCCAGCTGTTCAGATAGCTCCTCTGATACTTCCAGAGTGATTCTTGGCATGGTGAGCTTTGTGTGAAGTGTTTCTTTTTCACTATTGTAATTGTTCCACGACTAGCATCTTTGATTGTGGCAATCTGCGCCATACGTTCCGTAACCGAAGGTATCGCTCCCAATGCGGGGGTATAATTAATCGTGGTTAAAATCACCAAGCCCTAGCTTTAGCCCAAATGATAAAATCCAGGAAAAGTTGGTTGCACAAAGCACTGAGAAACACCCTGATTGTGGTGCTACTACTAGGCATATCTCTGTCAGGATTTGCGATCTACACCGTGCGTCAATCCTTTCCTCAAGAAAGTGGCACAATTCAACTACCTGGACTCAAGGCAGAGGTAAAAATTGAGCGCGATCGCTTGGGAATTCCTCATATTTACGCTACCAACTCCCATGATTTATTCCTAGCGCAAGGTTATACCCACGCTCAAGACCGTTTCTGGCAAATGGACATTTGGCGACACATTGGTTCTGGACGATTGTCAGAAATATTTGGAACACTCCAACTGGATACTGATAAATATTTGCGGACAATGGGTTGGGCAAGGGTAGCACAGCAAGAAATCAAACAAATGGATGCCCCAATGAAGGCAGATTTGCAAGCCTACGCAGAAGGTGTGAATGTTTATATTACAGAGCATCGAGGTAGTGCCCTCAGTTTAGAATATGCAGTATTAAAATTCCTCAATCCTGCGTATCAACCAGAACCTTGGCAACCTCTACATTCCCTGACTTGGGGCAAAGTAATGGCTTATGACCTCGGCAGAAACTTCGAGAGCGAAATCGAACGTGCCATCTTGCAAAAAACCCTGACGAAGGCAGAAGTAGAGGAACTTTTTCCCCCTTACCCAGAAGACTTGCCAGTGATTTTACCGCAGTTGAAAGTTGAGAAATTAAGAGACAAGAAAGAAAATATTGCCTTGCCTCCCCCCCTCCTCGACTTTCAAGAAGCCACTCCCAATCCAAAATCCCCAGACCCAACACTCGCATTAGAACAACTGCTAGGCTCAAGAGGAGTCGGTATTGGCTCTAACAATTGGGTGATATCCGGTCGTCGGACGGCTACAGGGAAACCGATATTGGCAAATGACCCCCACCTGGGAGTGCAAATACCCTCTATCTGGCACGAAGTTGGTTTGCACTGTACAAAAAAAGGTGCAGAATGCCCCTACAACTTGACTGGTTTTTCCTTTCCAGGGATGCTCGGGGTGATTGTCGGACATAGCGATCGCATTGCTTGGGGTGTGACAAATGTGGGATCGGATGTCATGGATTTATACATCGAAAAAATCAACCCTCTTAACCCGAACCAGTATGAGGTAAACGGGAAATGGGTGGATATGCAAACTCTGAAAGAGACTATTAAAGTCGCAGGGAGTCAGCCTCTAGAACAAACGGTACGCTACACCCGGCATGGTCCCATTCTTTCTGATGTCTCTCCTCAACTTCAAAGACTAGATCCCTCAAAAAAATATGCCTTTTCCCTGCGCTGGACAGCCCTAGAACCCTCGAAACTGCATTACGCAATACCCCAGATAAATCGGGCACAAAATTGGCAGGAATTTCAAGCTGCAGTGCAGAACTATGATGTACCCGCCCAAAGCATGGTTTACGCAGACATAGAAGGCAATATCGGCTACCAAATGCCCGGTAAATTCCCCCTCAGGGCGAAGGGAGATGGGCGCTATTTAGTTCCTGGCTGGACGGATGAATATGAGTGGCAAGGGTATATAGATTATGAAAAGTTGCCCCGAAGTTTCAATCCGCCCCAAGGTTATATCGCTACCGCCAACAATTTGGTAGCCAAGGATTATCCTTACACGATTACCAAAGACTGGGTTTATGGGTACCGGGCAAAGCGGATTGTTGAGATGATTGAACAGCAAAATCAGCCAATTTCCCTTACTGATGTGCAACGAATACAGGGCGACAATCGCAATTTGAATGCACAGACCCTAATCCCATTTTTGCAATCCATCACTTTAGACAATCCCCGCTTAGAAGCAGCGAGGAACCTGCTACAAAATTGGAATTTACAGTTAGGGATAGAATCGCCTGCAGCAGCTATTTTTGAGGTATTTTGGAAGCATTTATTGACCGATACCTTTCACGACCAGTTGCCAATTGAATACTACCCCGATGGAGGCGATCGCTGGTATGCTGTGATGGCAAATCTAGTTAAACAGCCCAATAGTTCCTGGTGGGATAATCGCAAAACCGCAACAGTCGAGAACCGTGACCAAATTTTACGACAAGCTTTTACACAAGCAGTGGATGAACTCGAAAGTACTCAAACCAAAGACCCCAAAAACTGGAAGTGGGGTAAACTGCATACCATCACCTTTCGTAACGGCACCTTAGGCAAATCTGGAGTTGCACCGATTGAAGCTTTGTTTAATCGTGGCAGTTTCACCACAAGTGGCAATGGAGAAACCGTCAACGCAACTCGTTGGAAGGCAAACAAATCCTACGAAGTGACAGATATCCCTTCCTTGCGGATGATTGTAGATTTAGGAAATCTCGAAAACTCACGAGCCATTCACACCCCCGGACAGTCAGGTCATGCCTTCCACAAACATTACACCGATATGGTTAATCCCTGGCGTCAAATTGAATATCATCCAATGTCGAAACAGACGACTACAACATTAAGATTAATTCCCCGATAGACAGGGCTATTTCATTCTCAAAAAGCCCGGCCCGATAGATTAATGGAGCCAACTAATAAAAGAATGTCTCTACTTAGTGCATTAAGGTTAAATATATGACTACTTATTTCTCAAGGTAGATTAGCAAACACTATATATATACCTCTTTAGGGTGAGGATACAGTAATCAAACTTAGTAGTATCATTTACTTTATAGCTTAAAAATTCAAAGCTGCCATGCAGATTATTGTGGGTTAAAAAAAAATTCTGTAAGCAGTTTAAGAAATGGCAAAATTAATGAGATACAAGCTACTAGTATTTCATGGCGTAAATACGCTTATCCTTTTTCAAGGCTAAAAATTATCTGAATTTCCACTAGTCTTAATGGTCGGTTAAAGTAACCATTTACCAACATTTATTTTAATACATCAGGAGATTTACAGTTATGTCTGTTGCAAGTGTCACTAAATTTTTAACTGCAGCAAAACAAGACGAAGATTTAAGGCAAAAACTCAAAGCCGCAATGAGTGCTGAAAGTTGCGTCGAAATTGGGCAAGGAAGCGGCTATGACTTCACAAGTGAAGAATTGCAAACTGAACTAGACAAAATGCCCTCTGAAGAAGTAGCAAAAATAATCAATCCCGGTGTTGCTCCTCGGGAACACATCGAACCCCGTTAATTTTTGCTTTATTAATTACTTTATTAATTAGAAGGCTTACCCAGTCTTCTAATTTTTTAGCGTTCTACCCTTACGGAAAAGCGGGTAGATAAGCAGTACAATTAGCAAGGTTGTACTTACAAATAAAGTGTAGCCAACGTGCATCTTTTTGTTTCTTGGAAATACCTGTCTTTTTGACAACCAAATTTCAGTCTGAGGAAGCATATCAATTTGTTTATTCAAGCTCAGGATTCAATATTAAAGAATAAAAACTATAAGGTAGACATTTATGAATAATATGGAAGAAAAAGTTGTGCTTGTCACCGGAGCAACGGGCAAGCAGGGAGGCGCGGTAGCAAAACACTTGCTTCAAAGTAGTCACTTTTCCGTACGTGCATTAGTGCGCGATCCAAACAAACCAGCCGTGAGGGCGCTGCATGAGGAGGGGGCTAAAATTGTGTCAGGTGACTTGGACGATCGCGCATCTGTGGAACGAGCGCTAGATGGAGTCTATGGTGTTTATTCAGTGCAGGTTTACCGAGATGGCAAAAATGGAGAAAGTGGGGTTGAAAAAGAGATTCGGCAGGGCAAAATGCTTGCCGATGTAGCTTTATCAGCAGATGTGCAGCACTTTGTCTATAGCTCAGTTGGCAGTGCCCATCGACACACAAAAATTCCCCACTTCGAGAGCAAATGGCAAATTGAAGAATACATCCGATCGCTCAAACTTCCCTACACGATTCTGCGTCCTGTCTTCTTAATGGAGAACTGGGAATCGAGTCGTGACTTAATTTTCAACGGTACCCTGTCTTCGCCACTCGACCCCAATAAACCACTCCAGCAGGTAACCGTTGATGATGTGGGTGCTTTTGCCGCTCTAGCCTTCCAACAACCTGACAAGTGGCTCAATCGTGAAATTGATTTGGCAGGAGACGAATTAACCATACTCGAAACAGCCCAAGTATTTAGTCGCATCATTGGTCAACAGGTGAACTACGAGCAGATAACTTGGGAACAGTTCCTGCTTGGTGCTGGTGAAGAAATGACCACAATGTTCCAATGGTTTAACAACGTCGGTTATAACGCCGATATTGCTGCTGTTCGCCAAGCCTACCCCAGACTCAAAACCTTGGAGCAGTATTTGGACAGTAATAGCTGGAAGAATGCTCGTGCAGTCCTAGAAGCGATCGCAGACTAAGAAGCGTCAACTACCTACACTGACACCTTCGGGTACAGTGTAGGCTTGCCGAGTGCGATTCGTTGTAAGTAGAATCACGGTGAATAGTCCGTACATATACTTACCAGCCCTCACGGGTTGAACTCTCAGATAGATATAGGTGCAAGTCCTATCCGCTAGATTCAAGCGTGACTCCTTA
>JAHHGZ010000053.1 GCA_019359595.1 Cyanomargarita calcarea GSE-NOS-MK-12-04C | reverse complement strand
TCGCATTCGGTGGAATTTCGGTAACCAAACGAATGGGAAATGCTTTCGTAGAAGCAACTTGAGCGTAATCTGACGTGAGAAATACAGCATAATCCTTGGCTTCTGTTGTCATTTGAGCAGCAAAAGCGTTCATATATAGCCTTGACATATTGACGCAGGTCAACGGTTTTCTCCCCTACAACTCGCTCTGGTTTTACTAGTAACCAGATTTTATGAGATTTTTAGGCTCCTTAATTTCGCAAAGTTGCCCGCACTGAAAGAGCGTAGGGGGTCAGTGTGTGGAGTTGTCACAAGTGTTTTTTTAAGGATAAGTAACACCATTAATCTGAAACCCACCATAAGCCCCTGGTGTTGGACGAGGAATTGAGGCATTAGGCTGAATCGTTTGAGTTGGCTGCAAACCTGTATTACCGTAGTTTACATTTCCCACAGAAATATTGTTAGTGGCAGCACCTTGATTTGGAGTTTGGATATAAGAAGGTGCTGTATTACTCATGATATTAGAATTGACAGGTGATATTCCTGGCGTTGGTATTCCAACAGTAGGCGCTACCTGAGTGTTATTAAAGGTACTGTAGGAATTTGGCGACAAATTTGTGCCGGATGTCTCAGTGTTATTGAAGTTATTGTAAGATGGTGGTAAGTTATTTAGCGTTGACTGAGTGTAGCCAATTGGATTAGAGACAGAATTAATCGTATTTGTATTTAAGGTAGTGTTAGCATCCAGGGGTTGATTGTATACACTATTTGTTCCCTGCATTAATGTTGCTTCTCCATAAGAAGTTTGCATCAAGGAACTTATTGGAGTTATTTTATTGTTGAGGGTTGATTGATTCTGCTGCTTTGATTGGTCGAGTGCGGTTTGTAAAGCATTAACTCGGGGATTATTTTGATTTAAATAATTGTTTCTATTAAATAATCCAAGACTGTTACCAGAGGATGTTTCTACAGTACTTAGTTGAGTCGAGGAAGCATTTACAGAATTGATGCCTAAAAAATTGCCTTCGCTCTCAAAATTGCGAAGCTGTAATAATTTTTCTGATTGTACTAAAAAGGGATTTTCTAACTTGGATGGAGGTGCGGTATATCCAGCGTTAGGATTTGCTTTCGCTTCACTGATAGCAGCCTTGTTTTTGCGAACTAACTCTTCAAATGAGTTTTCATTCTTTTTGGCTTCAGTATTTTCCACGGATGTGGTTGTACTTGCTGGCACAGATTCTTCCAGATCGTTATAAAGCACCGGCAAATTATCGATGTCTGCGGCGATCGCTTTATCTTCTGCTGATAAATTAGGGTCTGTAGGCTGTTGCTGCGATGCAACTTGTTTTTTGGGCTGTGCTTGAGTAAAAAAATCTGGATTTAACCAGTATTCTCTAATTCCCAACCCTACCACAGATAAAAATATTGCTGTTCCCCAAAAACCAGGTCGCGCAAGGTTCCATAATCTGGCTTTAAGATAGCGTAAGTAAGCGGGGGGGTAGTGACGAGGTGACATGGGCGACAGGTGCGAAAAAATATCTCAATCGCAGTTTAATTGTATATTTTATCGTAACCTCTCAATAGCGATTAAGTCACTATCAATGGGCACAGAAGAGTCAAAAATTTAACTATAAGCTTTCTCTATAGTTAAACGGAATGCTGGATATTCTTGGTGTTTTACCATAAAGACGATCTAGAACACGTTTCACAGAAATTCTTTTCCACTGTTGACCGCGCTTGGTTTGAAAATTCTGCTGGTTGAGCCAGTCAGCAATTTGTTGTAAAGACTTACCAGACTTGTGGTGACGACGAATAAATTCAATCACCTGTTGTTCTTGGGGATCTTGTACCAGTTCACCGTTAACCGAAGTCTGACCGAAAGGTGGTGAGCCGTAGCCTGCATAACCTCCACGAGCAGCTTTAAGTTTTCGTCCTTGCTCTAGCCTTTCCCAGATTCTTGCGTCTTGGGAGTTGTTAGCAGTCATTTTATCGTCACTATCAAGGGAGTCTCGCAGTTATCTTAACTCAGGATCTAAGACTGCAACGAGCTATTGATACTTTAATCTAGGGTTCAGCAGACTTAATAGTCAAAGCCATGAACTATAAATAAGTCTCATATAATCGAATTCGCGAATGATTTACGGACAAACGCCCAATTTTCTTCCAAAGCTAATAATGGATTCAGCCGTCTACACAACATCTAGGCTCGAAATTTCAATTCCCAATTGAAAAATTCATCTATTATTCTGATTAGAAGCAAGTTGTTATTTATACAGCAACTTAGGCTAAAAGTAAAATTTGGCACATATTATATGAGCATACCTGAGATTCAAGATAGTGATTTTTATATACTTTTAAGCAAACAAAAATTGGTTGTAATTGCTTTTCTGGCGACTTGGTGTCGTTTTTGTAAGCATATTGCCCCTTATATAGAAAAACTGGATAGAAACTATGGTGCCCACGTCAAAATAGTCACAATTGACGTGGACAAAAACAACAAAAACAAATTTATCCTCAATGAATTCTGCATTAAAAATATTCCTACCGTATTAATTTTTAAAGACGGTGAATTAGCCGCTAGCATTACAGGTATTGCTTCATACGACAAATTAAGTAGTACAGTTGAACGGTTTCTTTACCCAAAAATATTCCCTAATGAACTTCCTGTACGACTATCAGATTCTTTAAATTGAATGGGGCTGCAAGATCCCCGAATTTACCGCTGCGTGACCCGTCTTAATAAGTATAAACCTACAGTTAACCCAAAAAAGTTCGGCAACCAAGCTCCAACAAAGGGGGAAAGGATTCCTGCCTGTCCGAGGGCACCACAAACAGATAAAAGTAAATAGTAACTAAAAATAACGATGACACTAATACCAAAACTTGTACCCCGTCCAGTCCGCTGGGGGATGCTGCCCATCACGGAGCCGACTAGGCCAAAAATTACACACACAAAAGGAAAAGCGATTTTTTGTTGAATCCGCACTTCTAGCTTCCGAATTTTTTGGCGATCGCCACTAAGACGATCTATTGCCAGTTGTTCGTAAGCTTGGGCAATATTCATTTCGTCGTAGTCACGAGTTTTTTCTGCCAAACTTAATGGTGTGCGGGGCAGTTCTAATTTTTGCTGTTCAAATCGCACAATATTCCGATAAGAGCGATCGGGAGCAACTAGATACATGGTACCATTGTAGAAATCCCAAATGTTTTGCGATGGATTCCATTCGGCTGATTCTGAGACCACAATTTGATTAAGACCTCCTTCAGAACGGTCTATAATTGTCAAACCTTTCATTCGCGTACCATCAAAGCGATCGGCGTAAAACAACCGGGCTAAGATTCTACTAGTAGTGCCATCCGGCTGCTTGACTTCTCGATATTCTGGATAAAAGATATTATCTTGCTTGGCAATAATTGGTTTGTCTGATTTCAGAGCGGCTTCCAAAATTTGCGTTGCTTGGTATTTTGCTACTGGTGCAATATGCTCGTTAAAGACAAATGTCAAACCCGTTACCATCAAACTTAAGGTTACAGCAGTTAGCACCATGCGATGGACACTCACCCCACATCCACGTAAAGCGATTAATTCGCTTTCGCTAGAAAGACGACTGTAAGTCATCAAAGTAGCTAGTAATGTGGACATGGGGAAGGCATAAACAATCACATAGGGTAGCTTTAACAAAAAAACTTGTAGAGCAATTGTTAAAGGCAGTCCAGATTCTACAACTTTCCGTAACAATTCAAATAAACTGTCAATTGCCAATACGACAGAAGTAAAAGCCCCCACACCGAAGAAAAAAGGAGGCCATAACTGCATTGCTAAATACCGATCCATGATCGAAATTGGCAGTAGTGAATTCAGGGTATAAAAAGGCTTATATTTAGTCATTAGTTAGATCGAAATTGGCAGTAGTGAATTCAGGGTATAAAAAGGCTTATATTTAGTCATTAGTTATTAGTCACTGGTCATTGGTAAGGGACTTGCAAAGAACAAATGACATAGCTTGCTTCCCTGGTGGGTGTATGACAAATGACTAAGCCTGGAAGTGTTCGCCTAAGTAGTATTGCTTTACCAATGGATTGCTGTAGAGTTCGTCAGCAGTCCCGGAAGCGAGGATTTGTCCTTCACGCATAATGTAAGCACGGTCGGTAATGGCAAGGGTTTCGCGGACATTATGGTCTGTGATTAAGATGCCCATATTGCGATCGCGCAGTTGCTTAACAATTTCCTGAATTTCTGAAACTGCAATCGGGTCAACTCCGGCAAATGGTTCATCTAAAAGTAAAAATTTCGGGCCATTTGTTCCCGCAGCCAGTGCCCTCGCTAACTCAGTTCGCCGTCGCTCACCTCCAGAAAGTTGAATACCTTTACTATTAGCTACTTTTTGCAAGCGAAACTCCCGCAGTAAAGTTTCTAAGCGTCCAGACCATTCCCGGCGTGGTACATTTGTTTGTTCTAAGACCAAAAGGATATTATCCCGTACAGATAGCTGGCGAAAAACACTTGCTTCTTGTGCTAAATAACCAATGCCAAGCCGCGCTCTTTTATGCATTGGTAGTCCAGTAATATCTTGATTGTCTAACCAAACGCTTCCCTGATTGGGTTTTTCTAAACCTGTGGCAATATAAAAAGTAGTTGTTTTCCCAGCACCATTAGGCCCTAGTAAACCAACCACTTCACCTTGATGAACAGAAAGGTTGACACGATTGACGATAGCCCGCTTGCCATAAGATTTGTGAATGTTATCTAAGACAATTTTCACTACAATTCGTGCCCCTTTTTATTTAGTAGTGCTGTATGCGCTGACTCGCTTTGCGACAAGGGTGTGCTGAGTTTTGACATTTTTTTTCATTTTAATTTCCAAGAAGCCTCTTACCCTGGCATCTACAGTTTTAACTAGTAAAGTAATTCCTCACTCAGCACTCATGTCTGATGCACTTTTTACCTAGAACGTTTCAAAGGGGCTGTTGATGGGGCAGGTGCAGCCGATGGACTACCATTAGGGCTGTCGTTGATGATGTAAATTGATTCTACTTGACGTCCCTGAAGAGGCATTGCCACAAATCGCCCTTCATCAATTAGATATACAACCTTCTCACCCCGAATACTATTGGCCCCATTTTGTAAAATATAAACATTGCCACTCAAAACAATTTGACGTTCGTTACTGAAGTATTGCGCTTGTGCGGCTGTTGCTTGAATTCCCCGAGCCGAATATACCATTTGGACGTTACCGCGAGCGGTTATCACTTGGGTTTTGGAGTTAAATTCTTGAATATCGGATTTAATTTGCAGGGGACGGTTTCCCCCAGATGTTTGGGAATAAGCGCTTTGCAGTTGGTTAGGTCCGGCTAGAGCGCTGCATAATGCGACTGGTAACATCCAGGCTAACCCAACATAACGCATCAGAGATTGGGGTAATTGATAGAAGGGCATCATAACAATTTGAGATTTAGGATTTCGGCTCTTATTCTAATTATCTCAAGTACTTTATCCAAACATGACAGTCACTATCAAAGACAAAGTAAGGAAAAATACTAGTTAAAATTATTGACGCTTCCCCCATCCTTAAGGTTTCACCGCCAAGATAATTCAAAATGGCTTGCCCAATGATGACGGGAGCAAAATTAATTGAATGAAGGAAGAAGGAATTCGTAAGAGGTTTACAAGATATCGATTCAGACCCTAACTCAAAACGAGCGACCTGAATAAGTCGGGGTATCAGACCCCCAACTCAAAGGATAAATCAAAAGTTTAGCCCCAGATTCTCATCTGCCATCAAAGGAATGCAAGTAAAATGCGCTACAGCCTAATATTTTTCTTTGTAAGCACCCAACAGGAATAAAGCGGCAGAAAACCTGACCACTTTTTGCCAAAGCTACAGAATTACAACCAAGCACTAACCTAAACGAAAAGAATTTTGGGCAAAGGATAAGTATCATCTTCGCCCAGCTTAATCGATGCAATATCTTCTGGTGCTGTTTGTTGTAGTGATTTCAAGAGTGCCGCACTAACATCTAATAATTCGTCAACATCTATGCCGTTAAAAATCGATGGATAACGTCGCAGGCGATTGCTTCCCTCACCCAACAATATCATTGCACCTCGCCCGTTAGCGTTACCCAGATGATATAAGGCAACAGCTATTTGCAGAATACCTTGATAAAAGGTTTTTTCTGGCTCTGTAGCTTCAATCCACAGAGCCTCTAAAGTGTCGTGACAGGCATAGAACTGCCCAGTATTGAACTGCTCTACACCTTCCTTGAACTCAAGAGGTATGTCCATTAACCCATGCTGTCTCTTACTTCTTTGATTGTCTCCAGAGAGATATCTTGTTGAAGGCCGGCGAACTCATTCTCTGGAGTTAGGAACAGCATACAGTGACACTCTTTGCGCTCCCGCATCGGCACGCAGGGACAATTCCAAAAAGTAGCTGCAACTTCGGCTTGTTTGTCTTCATAGTGACGACAAGGGCACAAAGGAGCGCCAAGATCGTCTTTATGCTTGGCAAGTCCTTCAATTACAACTGCAGTAACGGAAGGCTCTGCACAGAAGTAAGTTCCAGTCCGTTTGGCATATTGTTCGGAAAAATGCCGCATTGCTTCTAGGTTTTTATCGCTGGATTTTGTATTCACTTCCGATCCAATCATAGAGAATGTTACTCATAATTTAAACATTTCTTTGCATTGTACCTCAGCCTATGTTGGCCATAACTGGGGAGATTTACCCCTCTTAATCTAGATTTTGGATTAAGGGAACGTCTTAGTAGCTCATTTTCCTGAATAAGGCAAATTTTTTTAACAAAATGTAATTTATTTTTTATTTATTTAAGGATTTTTGCAGTTGAGGTTGCAGTGGTTCTGTATGCTGTATGAGAACGCCGGGATAATCTCTATTGACGATCGCTTGTGCTGGTGATGAAAGATTGTCCCACAGCACCCAACGACTGCCTTGAGGAAGGTTCAAGAGTGTGAGCGGGTTTTGAGTTAGCCAAATCGCAATATTGCTTATTCCGTGAGGATTGCTCGTGTCTTCTTGTGCTGTGGTTGCTGCTAGCGTTTCTAGAACAAAGCGATCGCCTTTGACCAAACCTGTCGATGCCGTCCACAATTGCACTTGTATTTGTTGGTTCTGTGCATAAACATACATAGATGCTGCGGCAATTACTGCTTGCTCAAAATTTTCTTCTTCCCAACTTCCAGCACTGTCGAGGGCAATAATAATGTCTTCTCCACCTGTAACTATTTCTAATTCTCGGACTCGTAATTCCCCTCTTCGGGCACTAGTACGCCAGTGAATAAGGCGCATCGCATCACCTGTACGGTAGGGACGAAGCGATCGCACTAGTCCTTCGGTTGCAGTCAGTAAGGGTCTACCACGAAAATCGCTTCTGAGACTCTCATCTTGTCCTATTTCATCCACTAAGGGGCAACTGGTGAGGGGTAATACTGTCGGATAAACGATTGCCTTGGCTGTAACCTCTCGTTGACGCCGACTCCAGAATAATCCTAAAGGCGCACCACTGGCTAATTCTACAGTTTGCCAGCGATAAACTCCCCGGCGTTGGGTTGGGTAGTAGTATTTCCAACGGTAATTTCCACCAACGGGAATAGTTTCAATTGCCTGTTTTATTGGTTTTCCAAAAATGAATGGGAGGATATCTTCAACAAGGAGCAGGGAAACAGGCTTTAGGCTTTGATTGTGGATTTCTAACTCAACAGTTAACTCGGATGAAGCTGTCACTGGTTGGATGGGAAGACGGTTGACTGTTAAACCTCGAAGCGAGATCGCCGGTAAAACAGCTGCTACAGCCAATAGAGCAAAACTGACTCCACTGATAACATACAGCCAACCAGCCATCGTATTGATTGCCGCCCCAAAAAAACAAAGAGAAATTCCCGCCAATACCCAACCGCTGTATGCAGGGGCACAGGCACGAATTTCTAACCACTTGGTAATCCGCTTAATTATTTTCATAAAATTGGCAGTTAACAATTAACCGTTAACCGTTAACAAATAATTATTTTGAATTCCTAGAGTAACTCATCAATATCTAGTTTTAACAGTAGGAGCGTAGTTTGCTGAAGAGTTTATGAAGAGCAGTCTGCAAAAGGGTAGATTAACTTAGTTCAGTGTACATTAACTTTCTAGGTATGTTCGCGGTCAATTAAAAACTTTGTTATTTTTTTTGACAAATGACCAATCACCAAGACCATCCTGTTAATCCGGGAGTTGGGGGTTCGCCGTGAGCGCTCCTCAGCCGAACGGTCTGAATCCACATCTTGTAAACCTCTTACGAATTCCTTCTTCCTTCTTCCTTCTTCCTTCATTCAACATCTGCTAGAGGTTTCCCCAATGGACGAAGCAATCACGTCCCCGTTTCAAACTGCAAAACTAGGGCATCTACCACCACCACCTAATAACCCACTACAACAAAGGGTTACTCAAGTACATCAAAAAGCGATCTCAATTCAGCAGATGGTGCGGGATGCTCATGCAAAGCAAGCTTCTGATATTCATATCCGGGTCGGTGAGGTTCCCCGATTCCGAATTCGCAGTCAAATGGTATTGTGCGAATACTCCGAGAAAGTTACGCCCAAAATTTTTGAGTCATATCTGGTAGAAATTCTCACTCCTTCTCAAAGACAGCGATTCGCAGAAACAAAGGAATTGGATACAGCGATTTTTTATCCTGGGTTTTTGCGCTGTCGGGTGAATTGTTTTGAAACCCTGACAGGTGGAGCAATAGTCCTGCGATTAATAACACTAGAAGTGCCTGATATTGACAGTATGGGGCTACCACCTGTTCTCAAACACATTATTAGTAGAAGAGCCGGGTTAATTTTAGTTACCGGTCCCACAGGTTCGGGGAAATCTACAACCTTGGCTGCAATGATTCGTCATCTCAATGAGACAGTGCAAAAGCATATCATGACGATTGAAGACCCGATTGAATACGTCCACACTTCCCAAAAATGCTTAATTAGTCAGCGGGAAGTGGGATTGCATACCCATGAATTTAATCATGCCTTGCGGTCTGTGTTGCGGGAAGACCCAGATGTCATTTTAATTGGGGAAATGCGCGATCGCATCACTGTAGATACTGCACTGAAAGCTGCACAAACAGGTCACCTAGTTTTGGGTACCCTACATACAAAAAATGCGATCGCTGCCATCAATCGCTTGGTAAACATATATAATCCCGACGAACAAGCGGCAATGCGGGTACAAATTCTTGATTCTTTGGTGGCTATTATTGCCCAACTTTTACTTCCCACCACTGACGGACGACGGACAGCAGCAATGGAAATTCTGCTAAATACACCCGCAATGGCAGATTATCTCCTCAAGGGTGAAGAAGTAGAAGCTTATCAACTGATGGAAGATAGCCCTGGTGAGGGAATGCAAGTTATCAATCAAACTCTGTGCAAAATGATGCTAACTGGTGAAATTAGTATTGAGGATGCAGTGAACTCCTCACCTGATGTTGGGGACTTGCGTCGTCGTGCCAGAAATGAAGGTGTTAATCCATCCCACTCTACCAGGAGGAATTCTGACAAGAATTACGATTATAACCCTAGGTAATCGCTTTAAGAACTGCGTTGCAAAACTTCCCAGTCCTCATCATAACGGTATGGCTGATCAATCTTGCCCTGCAAGAACTAATCCGCACACGCAAAAAGCGTAACTTACTTGACTTAAGTGGGCAAATTGAATTTTCTCCTGACTACGACTACAAAGCATTGCGAGAAAATCGAAATGTTTCTGGTTGATACATCGGTTTGGGTGAGTGTTTTCCGCGATCGCACAGGTACAGCGAATCAATCTCTCCAAACGTTTGTAAAGGATGAAAGCATCTTTCTGAGTCGATTTACTCTGATTGAACTATTACAAGGTTGTCGAGATGAGCGTGAGTGGGCATTATTACAAACTTACCTCCGAGAACAAGATTACATCGAACCAACTGCTAATACTTGGTTTGCCGCTGCTCGGATTTACTACGATTTGCAGCGACAGGGGCTGACAGTTAGAAGCAGTATTGACTGCTGCATTGCCCAACTAGCGATTGAATCCCAACTGACTCTGGTTCATAATGATCGTGATTTTGACGCTATTGGAAAAGTGCGATCGCTCTGTTGTTTGCGCTTTCAACCTACTGGTAATTAAGTAGCCGTTATGAAAATGTTATTAATTTAATTATGATGGGTAAAAAAACAGAAATAAATCCCCCAACTTTGGGGGACTTTGAATTTTCTTCCCGAACAGAATTGGGTTCGGGGGCAAATCCGATTACCGTTTACCAGCCATCTTCTTCGACACCTTCCGCAGACGAATTGATTGAGGAGTTACTTCCACCAATTCGTCACCAGAAATGTACTCCAAAGCCCGCTCTAGACTCATATCCACTGGTGTTTGCAACTGCACCAATTCATCGCCACCTGATGCCCGGTGGTTGGTTAATTGCTTGGTTTTACAAATGTTCAGTTCCAAGTCTTGGGGACGGTTGTGTTCTCCCACAATCATACCCCTGTAAACTTTGGTACCGGGTGAAATAAAGAACAAGCCTCTATCTTCAGCGTTCTTCATGGCGTAGAAGGTTGAAACTCCTTCTTCAAAGGAAATTAATACACCTTTGTTCCGAGCTTCAATATCGCCACTAAGACCACGATAATCCAAGAAGCTGTGGTTCATGATCCCTTCACCACGGGTGAGGCGCATGAATTCACCCCGGAAACCCACCAAACCACGGGCAGGAATTACAAATTCAAGCTGGGTGCGTCCGTTGCCACCGACTTGCATATCTTGCATTTCCCCTTTGCGCTGTCCCAGACGTTCGATGCAACCACCTACGGCATCATCGGGAACATCCAATACCAAACACTCAAAAGGTTCGCAAGGGTGTCCGTTGACTTCGCGGTAAATTACTTGTGGCTGAGATACTTGGAACTCATAACCTTCGCGACGCATGGTTTCGATTAAAATCCCGAGGTGCAATTCACCACGTCCTGAAACCAGGAATTTATCGGGTGAATCTGTTTCCTCAACCCGCAAAGCAACGTTTGTTTCCAATTCTCGCAACAGGCGATCGCGTACTTGGCGAGATGTCACCAACTTACCTTCTTGACCGGCAAAGGGCGAATCATTCACCCAGAAGGTCATCTGTAATGTCGGTTCATCCACTTTAATTAGTGGCAAAGCTTGCGGGTCGTTGGGGTCTGTAATCGTTTCTCCGATATACGCATCAGCAAAACCAGCCACTGCTACAATGTGACCTGCCGTTGCTTCTTCCATTTCCACCCGCTTCAAGCCTTCAAAGCCCATCAGCTTGGTGATTTTTCCCTTGACAATGGTACCTTTCTCTGTAATCAAAGCGGCTTGTTGTCCCATGCGGACGGTGCCGTTATGAATCCGACCAATTACAATCCGACCGAGATATTCAGAATAATCAAGGGTTGTAACTTGCAATTGTAGGGGCTTGTTGGGGTCGCCGACAGGTGGTGGAACGTGGCGTAAAATCGCCTCAAACAAAGGTTTCATGTCAACCGATTCATCTTCCAGGTTGTCTTTAGCGAAGCCAGCTAAACCGGAAGCGAACAAACAGGTAAAATCGCACTGGTCGTCATCTGCGCCTAATTCTATAAACAGATCCAATACTTTATCAATAGCGCTGTGGGAATCTGAAGAAGGACGGTCGATTTTGTTGACAACAACAAGTGGGCGCAATCCTTTTTCCAAAGCCTTTTTCAACACAAAGCGTGTCTGGGGCATCGGACCTTCATTCGCATCGACAATCAGGATGCAACCGTCAACCATGCCTAACACTCGCTCAACTTCACCACCGAAGTCAGCGTGTCCGGGAGTATCGACAATATTAATCAGCGTTTCTCCATACCGAACCGCTGTATTTTTGGAAAGAATGGTGATACCCCGTTCTCGTTCCAGGGTGTTCGAGTCCATGACACAAACCGGAACGTCTTCGCCTTCGCGGAAAATGCCGGATTGTTTGAGGAGAGCATCAACCAGGGTGGTTTTGCCGTGATCTACGTGGGCGATAATAGCGACGTTACGGATAGGAAGCGTCATAAAGGCGTTTTGTGAACTTTAGGAGGTTAATATTTCAATACAGTGTTAGGCTGTATTAACAGAATTAAGAATAATTAGGTAACTCTGTAAAGAAGCCTTAATAATTCTATCTTAATGGTAATATCTCTCGGGGGTTTTGCACCACATCAGCCTTAAGATAGGTACAAAGAAAGTTGGAGAGTATTCTTTGTTTCAGCATACTGAGTTCGCAAGGACTCTAGGGCTGTTTGGCTCATAACTGATTTAATTATGCCTACTAATCTTCCCCAAGTCTGTAACACAGCAACAGAAGCGGCTTCACAAAATTTTTGCCGATAGAATTCTTCCCAAAATTCAGGTGAACGCTTGGTTTCGCTCTTATTCCAGCGCTTGCGCCAACGGGAGAAATCTGGTGTTTGTGGCGGTTCGACTTCTATAATTGGCGGAATGTCGGCATAACTGACAAATCTTGTTAATCCTTGGGCTACAACTAGAATTACATTTGGCCACAGCCGGATTTCTTTGATTCGTGCGACTTCTATCTTCAAGTGAAGGGCGATAGCTTCTTTTGTGACAAATCTCGCCAATGGATTAACTTGCTGCGATGTTGCTATCATAGTAGATGGACCCAAGTTGTAGATGTACCCTAGTTGGTATATTTACCCAAGTAAGATTTGGGATTTTTGTTAATTTAGCGATCGCTTTAGTTTGATCGACCTGGGCGATCGCTTTTTAAAAATATTATATAATAATTGGCGAGAACTCACTAAAAATTTAAGCATGGGTCTGGTAAGGTTAAGAATTCAAGAATTTGCCGATAAACAAGGCTGGTCAATCAAGCAAGTATCAGACCGTTCTGGAGTTCCCTATGGTACGGTTAAAACCTATATGCGCGTACCTAAGAGAGCAACTGTCGATCTGACCGCTCTCAAGAAACTAGCTCTGACTTTTGATGTAGTCTTGGAAGATTTATTTGATGTAGTAGAAGAATAGGCGATACGGCTTACAGTCATTTGCCCCCTGTATTCATAATTGACAAAAATAATTGAATGAAGGAAGAAGGAAGAAGGAAGAGGTTTACAAGATATGGATTCAGACCCCAACTCAAAACGAGCGACCCTTCTTAGGTCGGGGTATTAAACCCCCAACTCAAAGGATAATTAACCGCAGTAGGCGCTGTAAGCCTTCCCTTCAGGTCGGACGCAGATGAAAAAGATTTTTGCACTCTTGTTTAGGGACTTCCAAAAAATAAATTCTTCAATCTTGTGGGGTGGGCACCGAAGCCCACACTACAAAAAAATTGAGATTTATTTCATTAGAAGTCCCTTAATAAATGAAATTTTGTTGACAGGACGCTTCCGATGCCACCCCACAAGAGTTTTATCTATATTCCTGTGAGTAAATAGACTCAGCACGTTCTAGTGCAATCAAATAGCTCTCAGTACACATTTGTTATAAGTTTTCATTTATACATAAAGCTTCATACAATAGGTTATAATGAATCTATCAACGGATAGATGCACTTTTCCCATGCCTGAGTGAATTTCGGAAGCCTTTATATATTTTATAGAAGTGCTGTCTATTTGTCTGAGTTGAAAATAATCAGAGATTTTGAGTATCAATCAAAAGTTAATTGAAGCCCTGTTGGTGGAAGCATTTGCACAGATAAGTCGCAGAGTACGATTCTCTTTTTTTGCAAACTTTCAGGGTTTAATCTGCTGACGTGAGCCTAATTAGAAGGTTTCGTTATATTTGTTCAGAAAAATACTCTATATCTAGCAATTGTAAATATTAGAAAACGTGTATTCTCCGGTAGAAACTTATATATGCACTATTGATCTAGCGCTAATTGCTGAATGTGTGGGTAATCTACCAAATTGCATCCTCTCAACTTGGATATACGTTTAGTTGAACCGACAATCTGCAAAATTACTTACAATCAGGAGTAATAAATGAATTCTGAGTTTTATTCTGGAAGTAACTGTGAAAATTTAGGTGAAACTATAGTAATTACCGCTTTACTGACCAAAAAAGGTCGAGAGCTAAGTCAACAAGACCTTAAAAAGCTTTCAGATAAATGCATTAGGTATTATACCAATTCTAAGTTGAGTAAGTTAGAGATTAAACTGCTAAAATTCTTCTGGGGTGGAAATCTCTCCCCGCTTTTCTGTACTTCACTAGAGCAGAAAGTTTTGAAGACTTATTTTCCAGGAAACTCAAAGGATACAATCGACTCATTTAATCAAGCAGCTAAACTATTCGGCAGTCCAATTTTTCAATATGGTATTGCGACTCAATTCGATAACTACCGCAATATTTTAGTGTGGTTTTTCTTTGATGAAGAAACTGAATCGTTATTCAATTATAGTGGCTTCAAGCATAAATTATCGGAGTTATTCTTAATTCGTCATCTAATTGTTCAAGATTTTCAAGCCGCATCAGAACCTTCAAGCAAGAATAAAAAAGACTCAATTTACCAATTAGCCGATGCTGCGTATGCAGAAATAAAAAGATTAATTAATGAAGAATTGAATGTTAAACATGGTAATAGTACAAGATTAAGTGAAGAAGAGCTACAAAATTTTAATAAAGCAATTATTAATATCATACATAAAGAATTTGAATATTCGGAAAATTTGGGCAAAATAGAAAAAAAACTAGAACAAATTGTGAAAAATACTCGCAAATATAATGAAAAATTGATAAATATAGCGAGTGTTTTTCCAGATAAAAATAATAGCCTTCCAACTGAAAATGAAAATATTAAGTTTTTAGTAATGTTTAGCGAGAAAAAATGCCTTTATTTTAAAGAACAGATAGAGGCGGATTTGAGTTATTTACGTGATGGCTCTAGGCTGATAGAAAAAGCTATTTCAGTGTTCCGAACTCAAATACAAATTGACCAAGCAGAAAGAGATCGCAGTCTACAAAATACAATCCTAATCTTAACTTACAGTAGTATTGGCATGGCTGCTGCAGGAATTTCTGCATCGAGTTATAATTATCATCCTCTTGGAAGTAATATTGAAAAAGGAGCTAACTCTAACCAGAATTCGCCTGTATTGCCTTATCCACCGGCTCCTTTGTATATTTCATCTATTTATTACAGCCTCATTGTCGGTCTGTTTTTTGGGGTAGCTGCATGGCTGATATTTAAGAAATTACCTAGTGTATTACCTGGTATAATAAAGTGTGCAGGAAAATTGACAAGTATTTGTGGAAAGAAAAAGCCAGCTAACGAAGCAGCTAATGCTGGACAGGAAAACAGACCTTAGAATATCCCTAGGACTTATATCTTTTGTTTGTAGGAAGGTTTGGATGTTATTTCCCCCCTAAAACGAGTGAAAACCTTGAGTTTCCATCAACAAACGGTAAGAAGTCTATTACCGCTTTGTTGACAAAAGAATTTTAATTACGCAAGCTACATTGTTTTAGTGTATACAGATAACTTCAACTGACTTAAGTGATAATAAATATATCCAGTAGCATATATACACTATAATTTCCCTCGTGTTGCAAGATCCCCGACTTCTTAAAGGATACCGCTGGCGAATCAGGGGTAACACCCCTTATGCTAACGAAAAATCAACCTTTTCAGCAGCGATCGCTATCCTATCGATATCCTCAAAACCCTATTAAATTCTTGGGTGAGGGGTCAGACCTACCATTCGCCAGCGGTATCCTTAAAGAAGTCGGGGATCTAACCCTCACGACACGTCAAACATTTCTAAAAATTAAATAATTACAAATATTCAGATTTAACTAGAAAAATCAGGAGTGACAAATGGATTCAAAAGTTTATGCTCCCAATATTCATTTATTTGCATTTTATTTAAAAGATAATCCGAATCCTACTGTTGTTAATGATGATGAAAAGAATAATTATTCTGAAGATAATAACGATTGGCTTTGGCAAAAATGCGATAATATAATTGAAAAAACATTAGATAAAAAAATTGAGATTAAACAGTACTTGGATTTAGAAAAAGATATAAACCGTCCTTGTGTTGAGTTAGTCAATCTTGATATCAAAAATTCTAATTTGCTCGATAATGATTTTCTCGTGATTGATAGTGTAAATGGTAAAATAAATCTGGGTAGAGGAAAAGATTTTATTTATCCAATACGAACTTACAAAAGCTACGCATTAGCATTAAGTCTTTACCGTCTTGAAGAACAAAAAGCTAGTAAAATAAATGTTAATGAAGTCCGGAGCTTGAATCCAGATAACTGTTTTATCTTACACGAACAAGAGAGCGATAGCTTTGTGGGGCAAACTCTATTAATTACCGCTCATTTATCAGCAGAAGATAGAGAAAAAGACCTAAACTCACTCAAAGAAATCGCCGATCGATGCTTGGAAGCAATATTTCCAGAAAATTATAAAGCACCACCATTTAACCAAGTTGGTCAATTATTCGGCAGTCCAATTTTTGAATATGGTATTTTTCGACAATTGACTAGTTATCACCACACTTTAGTCTGGTTTTTCTTGGATGAAGAATCAGAAAATAAATTTCATACTTGTTACAAAGAGTTATTTGATTTATTTTTCTTTCGTGCCAAAGTTGTCAGTGCTTACAAAAGAAGTTGTAAAAATGCTAAAAAAGCTGCAATAGCAAAATATGAAGAGATAGAGTCCCATATTAAACAATTTCTCCAGCCTCGCGAACATTTAAGATTGGACGAATCAGATTTACAGAAGTTTAATGAACAACTAATAATTTTGCCACGGATGGCACTGCAATATGCGGATAAATTACGGGACATAGAAGTCAAGCAAAATACAATTATTGACCACTCTCGCAATTACACAGAAAAACTACAAGAAATTAGAAGTAGATTTTCTGATGAAAGTCTGGAATTTTTAGCAATTTTTGGTGAGAAAACTTGCTGTTATTTTCAAGAACAAGTAACTGCGGATTTAGGCTATTTTCATCATGGTTTTGGTTTGATAGATAAAGCGATCGCCTCAATCCGGGGTCAAGTAGCGATTGAGCTAGCTGAAAGAGAACGCGATCGCCAAGAGGTATTGGAAACTTCCGCACAAGGAGAAAAGGAACGTGATCGTGACCTCCAAGTAACAATCCTCGCTGTCGGTAGCGGCATCGGTGCAGGACAAATTGCCTCAACTCTTTCCTCCACAAGTCCACTTCCTACGCTAACTGTAGGACCTAAGAAATACCAAGAGTATGTGTCTGCGATTGTATACAGTTTTATATTCGGTATAATATTCGGTATATTAGTTGGCTTTTTGATTCGGGGATGGGATATTTTATTACAACGTATTAAGCAAAGAAAACCGAGAAAATTGCATATTCCGGTATCTGAAACCAACAGTGGATTGCAAGGAACAGAAAAAGTCGGGTAAATTGTCTAATTCTGCAAGTTTTCGGTTAGAATTCTTTGCAAAACTATGCTTGTAACAAAACGCTTTACTGAAGCTTTAACCTACGCTACCGAACTCCACGCTACACAAGTACGGAAAGGTTCTGATATACCGTATATTGCCCATTTATTAGGTGTCGCCAGTATTGCCTTAGAATACGGTGCTAATGAAGATGAAGCGATGCCCTTGGCAACGGCTGAAGCCGTATCGCCGCACTTCTCCATGATGCTATCGAAGACCAAGGTGGAGCCGCTACACGAAACAGCGATTGTGCATGGCTGTACGGATGCGCACACCATACCGAAACCACCTTGGAAACAGCGTAAAGAAGCATACATTGCCCATCTTATGACAGCTTCGCCATCGGTGCTGTTAGTATCAGGTTCTGATAAACTTCATAATGCCCGGTCAATTCTTAAAGACTATCGAGTGTTGGGCGAATCACTCTGGGAGCGTTTTCAAGGCCGCAAGGAAGGTACTCTCTGGTATTATCGACAACTTGCAATTACTTTTGACCTGATTGGAAAAACGCCTCTAGTTGCCGAATTAGAACGGGTAGTTTTGGAAATAGAGGCATTAGCTTTGAATGAAGGAAGAAGGAAGAAGGAAGAAGGAAGAAGGAAAGGGTAATGGAGCCGTCTCCACCCGTTGAAACGTTAAGTAAGGATTGGATGTCTATGAATTACAAAGCAGTATTAAACCCCCTCTCCCCCTCTCCCTATCTCCCTATCTCCCTATCTCCCTATCTCCCTATCTCCCCTTTGTCCCCCTTGTCCCATTTCTTGAACTGTAACGGGGACGACAGACTTTTCTTTTGTTAGCGGAACATACTACTTACAGAACTGTCCTCGTGAATTCGCCAGATAGTTTCCCCTAACAGATTAGCCACTGAAAGCACAACGAGCTGTGGAAAGCGTTCTTTAAGGGACTCCCCTGGAACATCACTTTCTGCTATCTGAATGGTGTTGGTGACAATCACTTCCTCAAACAAACCACTAGACAACCGTTCAATTGCAGGTGGTGAAAGAACTGCATGAGTTGCACAAGCATACACCTGACTTGCACCCTCTTCACGCAGTAACTTCGCTCCGGCGGCGATCGTGCCACCAGTATCGATCATATCATCCAGCAACACCGCCGTTTTGCCCTTAACATCGCCGATGACGTTCATCACCTCAGCGACGTTATGAGCCTGACGACGTTTGTCGATAATTGCCAAGGGGGCATCATTCAGATTTTTCGCAAACGCTCTTGCCCGTGCCACACCACCAGTATCTGGAGAAACAACTACAATGTCTTCTAGTTGTTTACTCATCATGTAGTCTATAAGCACTGGCGAACCGTAAACATGGTCAAGGGGGATGTCGAAATAGCCCTGAATCTGAGACGAGTGCAAATCCATTGCTAGAATGCGGTTAGCACCTGCTTGGGTAATTAGGTTCGCAACTAGCTTGGCTGTAATTGACTCTCGTCCTGCCGTTTTGCGGTCAGCGCGGGCATAGCCATAATAGGGTATTACTGCCGTTACCTGCCTAGCACTTGCTCGACGACAAGCGTCAATCATAATCAGCAATTCCATCAAGTTATCGTTTACCGGGTGGCAGGATGGCTGGATTAAATAAACATCACAACCCCGGATAGATTCTTGAATTTGAACATAGAGTTCTCCATCCGCAAATCGTTTGCGGATCATTGGTCCCAAGTCCATGCCCAAATAACGAGCTACTTCTTGAGACAGTTGTACATTGGCAGAGCCAGAGAACAACCGCAGGCGATTATTTTCACTCAGCCTTGTTGCAGTGGCTGATTGCACTTTTAAAGTTGCAGAACTTAGCACAGCAGATCCTAATTGTGCATTCATAGCAATATTATCATTAGAGATTTGACATTAAACTGAAATAGTCTAAAAAAACATCTGTAGGCTATGTTGAAGGTTTCATAAAAACTTGAAACATCCCTCCGTGAAAATACATATTTAGTAACTTGCCAGCCCAATAAGCAAACAAACCATTGACAGCTTAACTGACATTAAGTCAGACAGCTAGACCCATAGTTGATATTTTTTTAGACAGTAGCTGAAAAACTCCCGACTCGAAAGTTCGCTAAAGTGTTTTACTCTACCCACCTAATTTATAGCTGAATGGAAAGGATTCAGAACTTAAAGTAATCATGAAAATCTAATCGACTAAGCATAAACACTTAGACTAATGCTATCATAAGTATTTGTATAAACTACGATCAAAGATGCCAATTTATAAACTAGCAGACTTGATTTCAGGTTTTAAATCAAACAACATATTTTCAATACCATTTTGGGAGACACTGGTGTAAAAGCTAGTTTTTTGCTGACAACAGGGTGGATGCTGCTCCCAAACGGGGGAATCTAACCAAATCGTTCGGATTACCGTCGAAAAGTATTGTTTGGACTTTATACCTTGCTTGGGCGTGCTTGTTACCGACTTTTTCATATTTTTCACAGTTCAATACTTAAGTACTGAGGACGGAGTGTGAAAATATAATTAAGCGAGTTAGCATCGAAGTTTACCTTAGTGAGTAACTATCGTCTCTTTCATGACTTTCTCTTTTGTTGCAATTACACCCAACCAATCAACGATGCAACCACCCATTCCAGTTGGCACTGTCCTGCAAAACCGTTACCGCATCATTCAAATTCTCGGGCAGGGGGGATTTGGTAGAACTTACCTCGCAGAAGACGAGAGACGCTTTAACGAACTTTGTGCAATCAAGGAATTGATTCCAACCGCAACGGGGGAGGTCTGGGAGAAGGCACAAGAACTTTTCCAGCGAGAGGCGGCTGTTTTGTATCAAATACAGCACCCCCAAGTGCCACAATTTCGGGAAAGATTTGAACAAGACCAACGTTTATTTCTAGTACAGGAATATGTCGCAGGTAAAACTTATCGCGCTTTGTTAGATGAGCGCAAGGAAGCTGGTAGTACTTTCACTGAGGCAGAAGTGTTGCAGTTGATATCGTCGTTGCTGCCAGTGTTAGAATATATTCACGGTCAGGGGCTAATTCACCGAGATATTTCACCAGAAAATATTATTTTGCGTCTGGACGACAAAAAGCCTGTATTAATTGACTTTGGGGTGGTGAAAGAATTAGCAACCCGATTACAGGGTTTGGGTAGTACAGTCCAAGCGACCACTGTAGGGAAATTGGGTTACTCTCCTACCGAGCAAATGCAAACAGGTCGGGCTTATCCCAGCAGCGATTTGTATGCACTAGGGGTAACAGCGATCGTTTTGCTCACTCTTCGAGAGCCGAATGAATTATTTGATGAAACTAAATTAATTTGGAATTGGCAACGTTGGGTAACAGTGCATCCGCGATTTGCGAAAGTTTTGAATCGAATGTTGAGTTCCATTCCAGGCGATCGCTATCAAAATGCAACTGATGTCGCTATTGCACTACAATCGATAAATCAATTAACAGCCCCAGCATCGAATCCGGATGTATCCAACGTGCAAACAATCGCAGTTGGTCGGCATCCAATCCAAGTGGAACCCAAGCCGAATAGACTCGATCCGGTGATTCCACAACCCTCCAATAGCTCAGTTTTAGATAATCCTTTGGCTATTGGTGCAATTGGTAGTGCTGTTGTTATCCTGGCCGGATTTGGTTCTTGGGCCGTGGTCAGTTCTTTACGTAATCAACAATCTAGCGCTCCACAAATACTCACATCCCCACAAACCTTCCCGTCCCCAGTAATTACCGCTAACTCGACACCAACACCGACACCAACACCGACACCGACACCGACACCGACAGGCATACCTACCAATGATGTACCTGCTGTATTTCTTCGCAAGCGCCTCAACTTTGATGCATCTAATATAAGTAACGTTACGGGTACTCTGAAAACGAATCAGACAGTTCAGTATACATTTTATGGTAAAGAAGGACTACAGTTAACAGCGATGCTGTCACAAGAAGGTGTTTTGTTGACTATCTTGGACCCAAATGGACAACCAATTGATAGTAGTGCCAAAGATGTGACATTTTATCAAGGAGAATTGCTTTTTAATGGTAGATATACTATTGAGCTAAGTCCTGCATCTGGAGTTCCAGAAAACGACTACAGTCTGAATGTGGCATTGGAAAACCCAGCCAAGACTCCACCAAAAGAACCTTCACAAGACACCTCGCCAAAAATACCTTCACCAAAGGTTTCGCCGACAACTAATGAGTCCCCGGCCTTACCGACACCAGAAACTTCTATTCCACCTACTGACAACTTGCCAAACTTACCCACACCAGAAAGTTCACCACAAGTAATACCAGAAAACAACTCACCTACATCTACTTCTAATCAAGGGAATAATCCGAATGCAGGGGATGTCCCAAAACCATCTTCTGGTCAAACTAGTTTTTAGCGTTGACGGTTGAAAGTTGATGATAGCCCTGAGCATTCCCCTCATCTCCCGATGAGTTGGAGGGGCATATCCAGCCAACCGTTCACGATTAGTCTGATTGATTTTTTCTTCATCTAATAGAATCCTCAATTTCCGTAAAAAGTATTATAATATACATAAATTAATAGTTGTTAGTTATTAGAAAATCACAACTAACAACTCGCAACTAACAACTAACAATTAAAACGTGTTAAATACATTACTAATTTCTGGAACTGATACGGAAGCAGGCAAAACTGTTGTGACAATGGCATTGGCTGCTTATTGGCAAAAATATTTCCCCGATCGGAGTTTGGGAATTATGAAACCGATTCAATCGGGGGTTGGCGATCGCGAGCTTTACCAAAAACTATTTTCGCTATCGCAAAAAGCTGAAGAAATTACACCTTTATATTTTCAAACACCCCTTGCACCACCAATCGCCGCTGCACGAGAAGATAGAATAGTAGATTTAGCCCTGGTTTGGCAGACTTTCTCGACTATGCGATCGCGTTATAATTTTATTTTGATGGAAGGTTTGGGTGGATTGGGTACACCAGTTACTGACGAATTGACAATAGCTGATTTAGCAGGGCAATGGCGTTTGCCAACTTTGTTAGTAGTACCCGTGAAATTGGGTGCGATCGCCCAATCTGTGGCAAATGTCGCATTAGCGAAACAACGTCGCGTCAATTTGGTAGGTATAATACTCAACTGTGTCCAATCGCGAACCGAAGCCGAAATCGAAGACTGGGCACCACAAGATTTAATCCGATCGCTGACTAATATCCCGATTTTAGGCTGCATCCCTTATTTAGAAAATCCCACTGACTTAGACAAACTGGCGCAAGTGTCATCAAATTTAGATTTAGAAAGATTAATCTTTGCTGAGAGTTTAAAATAGAAGGGCAGTTGTATTAGACTTCTTGCAAAAGTAAAAAAAGAGAAATAATTAACCGCAAAAACACGTATATATACGTAGACAGGATTCACTTATGCAAGAAGTCTATTAAAATTGCAGTTTTTCACAGATGTAATCGAGAACACCTTTGAATTTAACGCTGGTGAGAGGGAAGAAAAAATGATGTTGCAGTCTTCGCACCTTCAATCCAAACGGGTTCAAGTCCCCCAGCAATTCTCCTTCTTCCTTCTTGCTTCTTGCTTCTTCCTTCATTTTTTTTACAATGGTTACCACATTTCCCAGTTCCCACAAAGTTGACTTATCTCGGATTCGGCTAGCTATTCGTTCATTACAGCCGCAACTGGTAGAATGGCGACGGCAACTGCATCAAAAACCAGAATTAGGTTTTGAAGAAAAGATTACGGCTGAGTTTATCCAGAATAAATTGCAAGAATGGGGCATTGAGCATGAGACTGGTATTGCCGAGACAGGAATTGTTGCCATTATCAAGGGTACTAAACTTGGTACAGAAAAAGTATTAGCAATTCGTGCTGATATGGATGCTTTACCGATTCAAGAACAGAATGAAGTGCCATATAAGTCCCAGCATGATGGCATAATGCACGCTTGCGGACATGACGGACACACAGCGATCGCTTTGGGTACGGCATATTACCTTCAGCAGCATAGAGACAGCTTTGCCGGGACTGTGAAAATGTTCTTCCAACCTGCGGAAGAGTCTCCTGGTGGTGCAAAGCCGATGATTGAAGCTGGGGTATTAAAAAAACCCGATGTGGATGGAATTATCGGTTTGCATTTGTGGAATAATTTACCTGTAGGCAGTGTGGGTATTCGCAGTGGTGCATTGATGGCAGCAGTGGAGTGCTTTGACTGCACAATTTTGGGGAAAGGCGGACATGGCGCAATGCCTCATCAGACAGTAGATTCTATCGTAGTTGGTGCCCAAATCATCAACGCCTTGCAAACCATTGTCGCTCGGAATGTCGATCCACTTGAGTCGGCAGTGGTGACAGTCGGTGAATTTCATGCCGGTACCAAGCGCAACGTAATTGCTGATACAGCCCGGTTGAGTGGTACCGTTCGCTACTTTAATCCAGCTTACAAAGGCTTTTTCATGGAGCGAGTCGAGCAGACTATTGCGGGAATTTGTCAGAGTCAAGGTGCTAGTTATGACTTTAATTATTGGTCGCATTACCCACCAGTAATTAATCATCCTGAGATGACAGAATTAGTGCGATCGCAAGCCCAAGATGTGGTGGAAACTCCTATGGGTATTGTCCCTGAATGCCAAACAATGGGTGGAGAGGATATGTCATTCTTCTTAGAAGAAGTTCCCGGTTGCTACTTCTTCCTCGGTTCTGCTAACCCAGCCGAAGATTTAGCCTATCCCCACCATCACCCCCGCTTTGACTTTGATGAGACTGCATTGGCAATGGGTGTAGAAATTTTTGTCCGTTGTGTCGAGAAATTCTGTAATTAGTTTCAGTAAATGGGTATAAATAAATATTGGCTGCGGTGACTCCTGTTACCAGTAAGTTTTATTTGTACCTACTTACTAGATAAATGACTTCGCAAACATTAAATCCATCTATACTTTCTGCCTTAGCAGAGTTTGAAAAATCCACCACCCCCAGTATTTGGTCAAGTTTAGACAAAAAACAGGTGCTGGCTGATATGCGAATTCGTCTCAACGATCCGTTTCAAGTGAATCAGGGTGGAGAACCTTTTTGTGGACCAGTATCAATTTTATTTGAATTGGTTCGCAAACAGCCACTCAAATATGTACAGATTTGCCGCAGTTTGTTTGAAACCGGTGGTTTTCAGGGGCAAACGATGCGCATTCAAGGATCTATACGGCTCTGCCAAAGTCGAGGTAGACTGCGGATGAGTCAAGCCGATTGGATGGTTTTGGCGACACTGCGAGAATCAGAAAATTTGATTTTTCCTGTGGAAGCAGATGCACCCACCATTATTCGTAACATCGCTGGGATGACGAAATCTTGGGAAATGAAGGGTTGGACAAAACAAGTCTTGGGTTTTCAAAAAATCAAGTACTTCCATACCTATATATATGGAGAAGTCGAAGCTTTAAATGAAACAGCAGCAGCGATCGCCTCGGGTGGTGTTGCTTTTGCGTTAATTACCGCTGCTGGTTTGCTAGGCAACAAAAAGGTATTTTTACCTTACCCCACTCACTGGATTCCGATACTTGGTAATATATCGATTCAAGGTGGCGATTGGTTAAACAAAGAGAGAGGACGCATCAGCTTGGATGTTTATTCTTGGGGGAGAAAATATCACATAGATTTTGATGAAGAACCTTTTGAGGATTATTTTTGGGGAGTTGCGATCGGTGTATGAGTTAGGAGTTAGGTAGTAGGCCCTGAATTTAAGTAGCGTGGTTAGCACGAGAAAATTCGCTCAATTCGTAAAGTAGAGTAGAGATAGATGTAGAGGTAGATGGAGTAAATACTTTTAGAAATCTACTAGGCTTCACCTTCTTGGGGTTCAGCTTCAGATTCAGAATTTGAAACTTCGCTATTATTGCTCTTTTGGGTCCAATGTGTAGGTCTTTCGATATTATCTGGCAGACGAGTCAGTCTGTCACCTACTGCGGATTGAATTTGCTCTAGTTCCAAATTTTTCGCTCTTGTCAAGTATGCTCCACAAAGGTTGGTTTCTTCGAGAATTGCCCCTTTGAAATCCGATCCAATCAGGTTTGAACCCTCTAGATTAGCTCGGGTCAGGTTTGCCTTTGACAAGTTAGCTTCATAGACGACTGCTTTTTGAATATTAGCAACACTTAGCAACACACCTTCCAAATTAGCACCAATTAAGTTCGCTCCTTGCAAATTGGCTCCAATCAAGTTAGCACCTTTGAGATTGCTCGCTTCCAAGATGATATCAGTTAGGTTAGCCTCATAAAATATTGCTCCTTGCAAGTCGGCTTTATAAACTATTGCCTCTGTAAGATTGGCATCATACGATATCACTCCTTGCAAGTTGGCTTCATAAAGCATAGCCCCCGTGAGGTTGGCTTTTGTTAAGATACACGAGCGGAGATTCGCTTGGTAAAACATTGCCCCTTGCAACTCGGCTTCATAAAAAACCGCTTCTTCCAAATTCGCTCCCGAAAAATCCGCCTCCACTAGGTGTGCTTCATAAAACATCACTCCTTGCAAGTCGGCTCCTGTAAAGTCCACTGACCCCAAGTCCGCTTTAGTTAAATCTGCACCTTTAATGTCAGTATGACTTAAATCAAGTATCGGATTTTCTGGGTCTTTCTGCGCATCTCGCCGTCCAATAATAGTCAAGGCTGCTTGAATATCTGTCGCAGGTTTTAACAATTCCACACGAATATACTCTTCTTCACCTTTTATGGCAGCATTTTCACGGATGAAAGCAGCAAGAATTTCCATCACTGTCCAATATTGTGACGGTGAATCCTTGGCGATTGTTTCTAATGTATAAATTGCCCCAAGTCGCGTTTCAATGTGTTCGCTACCCAACTGGTCAATTGCACTAAAAAAACTACCTGAAATTAATCGCTCTTGAGTTACTTCTGTGTTGTTAATAGTCTTTTCTAGACTTTGATTCCGAGCGAGTTCTTCTAGCACAAGTCTAGTCAACCCACCCTGGTCTATACTTAGAACCAGTCGGCTTGTATAGTAAGCGTTGATACTTACCACACAGCCCACGAAAATTGTCGCTACAGCACTTATCGCTCTCGTTCCATACTCAATTTTGCGCTCAATTGACAGCCCTTTTACTTGGTAAAAGCCGATGGAAATGAACGTAAATGATAAGAGAGATACGATTCCTACTGCCAGCAACAAATTTCGTATTCCGTCAGTCTTTTTCAAAGACACAGGATGAGTCTTCATTCCGATTCCTTACGTAAAATCACTTGGTATTAAAGTAATATTTATATATAAAATATAAAACAGTGGAAACACGCAAGCCCGTGGGGAAAAAATGGTTTGATACAAATTTACGAAAAATAATAATTAAAGATTAGATGAACTACTCCCTTTTTATCAGAAGATTACTGATTTAAGAAACTTTACTAAGGAGTTATAGATCCCCGATTTATTTGAGAAGTCGAGGATCTGAATACCCTGCTATTTTCTAACAATCAACTATCTTGAAAATTAAATCTTATTTCTCCGGACAGGTGGACTTTTTATTTATCCTGGTGTAGATAGTTCATAAGAGCTACTTAAGTAGGTATGAATGTAAATAATTATCGTTGGGATAATGCAGGGGGCAGGGGGAAAAAGGGTTTAAGCCTTGTTTACTTTTCTTTACACAGTTTGGTTTTATTGTGCCGACTTACCTAATAACAATCATAAATATTTAGTTGCATATAATGTATCAGCCTTACGTAAGATATTGTTTTTTTAGTACTTTTACTTAAGTGGATAAAAATCAAAACCCCCTCTCAACAGCGAAAGGGGGTTTGAATAAATTGTATAAAGAAGCACGAACTGAAAATGGTAGATGGCAATGCTGATAAGCTCCTTGGTGCGTCAAGATAGAGATTTTTTAACTAGATTGCCGCCAATGGATTGGTACTTCTAGATTATCGGGTAGACGAGTAGTGCGATCGCCGAGGGCATTTTTTATTTGCTGGGGTTGCAAATTTTTCGCTCCTGTAAGGATAGCCCCTTCGAGTTTGACATCGGAAAGGTCACATCCAGCAAGGTTAGCTCCCATCAAGTTTGCCCCACAAAGGTTAGCTTCATAGAGAGTAGCATCAAGCAGGTTGGCTCCCATTAAGTTTGCGCCACACAAATCAGCTTCTGTTAAACTTGCCCCGCAGAGGTTAGCGAAAAACACCTCTGTGTTTTGTAATTTAGCTGCATTCAAATTAGCCTGCTGCAAATTAGCCCCATTCAAATTGGCTTGTTGTAGATTAGCGCCAATCAAACCTGTAGAGTGCATATTAGCTTTACCCAGCTTTGCCCCCTGCAAGTTGACAAGAAACAATTTTGCCCCTGAAAGATTGGCGGCTTTCAAATTCGCTTGCTGTAAATTGGCTTTATATAAATTTGCCTCACAGAGGTTGGTTGCACGCAAACTGGCTCCGACCAAGTTAGCAGAACGCAGGGTAGCCGCAGATAAATTTGCTCGATTCAGATTTGCCCCAGCTAAATTTGCCCCACACAAGCTGACTCCTTGCAAATTAGCTTCGTATAGAATTGAGCCTGTAAGTTTAGCACCATCTAATTCGGCGTTCAAAAAGTCAACTTTAGTTAAATCTGCTCGTTGTAGATTCGCTCCACGCAGGTCTACCCGTTGGAGATTAGCAGTTCTCAAATCTGCACCACTAATATCTATATTGCGTAAATTCAGTTTCTCCCCCAGCCGGTCTTGTTGGGAATTTCGTCGTCCGATGACAGTCAGAGCCACTTGAATATCCGTGCGGAGTTTGGGTGATTCTTGGCAACAGTTAAGAGCCTTGTCATATTCCTTGGTAAGGCTAGAGGAAGTAAATTCAGAATAACGAAATTTGCCTCGCAAGACATCTTTTTCGATTGGTTGTGGCTCGATTTGAACCGCATTCTCGCGTACAAAAGCAGTTAGGATTTCCATAATAGTCCAATATTCTTGGGGAAAATCCTGAGCGACTCGCTCTAGAGCATAAACTGCGCCGATTCGCGTTTCAATCTTCTTATGCCCCAATTGAGAAACTGCACCCATAAAGCGTTCTGCAAGCAAGCGTTCTTGTAGTAACTGTGTATTGTTATTCTCAATTTCCAAATTTTTCTCCGCAGCTAAAGCACTCCTTTCTAAAAGTTGCGTGCGTTTCGCTGCATAGTAAGCATTAATCATCACAGCCAATCCCAGGAAGAAAGTCGCAGTGGTAGTCAATGCTTGGGTTGTGCTTTCTCCTTTTTCGCGATCCGATAATCCCTCTTTCTTGGTAAGTGACAAGAAAGCAAAAGCAACTGAGAGATTAAATACAACTGTTATGGCTATGAATCGATTCAAGAGTACGTCTGTCTTTTTAGCAGACATAGCGGTAGTATTCCTCACAACACAGGATTTTTACGTAGACATTTGGGAACAAGAGTATAGCATTTATCCCCCTGTTAAAATATATGTCAAAAGAATGAATAAGTAATTGTGATAGTTGTTAGGAGTTAGTGGTTGGTTGTTGGTGGGAAGTTAGGAGTTAGGAGTGGGGAGTCTTTGTGTTCATAACTCCTAATTCTCAATTCCCCACTAACAACCAACAACTAACAACTAAAAACTAACTTCTCTGAGATTTGCCTTATCCAAGCTAGCGCTATCGAGGTTTGCTCCTTGGAGGTTAGCGAGAAACAGGCTTGCCCCATTCAAGTTTGCGTGACTAAGATTTGCCCCTCTTAAATTGGCTGCACTCAGGATTGCTTGATGTAAATTAGCTCTCACCAAGTTTGCCTCTTCTAAATTGGCTGCACTCAGGATTGCCATCTGGAGATTAACCTCACAGAGGTTTGCACCTTGTAGATTGGTGTGATAAAGGTTTATTCGTTGGAGGTTACCACGAACGAGATTTGCACCTCTGATATCTGTGCGACTCAAATCCAGTATCTCATTTTCTGTATCTTTGCTTGCATCTCTGTTTGCGATCGCGCTTAGGGCTGCTTGAATATCGCTGCGAATTGGTGCGGATAATTCGTTATGTATATTTTCGGCCATTAAAGGAGCATTATTCCGCACAAAAGTAGCTAATATTTCCATCGTTTGCCAGTGAGATTCTGGATAGTCGCTAGTTATTTTTACCAACTCATAAATTGCTTCTAGACGGATTTCTATATATTGGTTTCGTAAGTGTTCTAGAACAGCTATAAATCTTTGCTTGAGAGAACCTTTTATTGTTTTTTTACCAACAGGTAGCCAGGAAGAAATACTGCTTATTAGGCTAGGGTACTTATACAACAAGCTTTTCAATAAAAAAATCACAATAAATGTAATAAATAAAACAAAACTAATAAATATCAAGGATTGCCATTGTTCCTGCTTTTGGAGATTGGGCATGGGATATTCCTTTATTTTGTCTTACAACATTAAAAAAATAGAGCCTATTAATAATAAATACTGTTTTTATATATGACAATCCGGTTTGAATTGTGGAAAATTTATAGTGGAAATTTGGATAAATTGTTTTATCTAAAATAAGCAAGTTTTGTCAGGTATCAAATGCAGAAAAATTTCCAATCGATTGCGAAATAATGAATACTAGTACATACTGCGAAAGTTCAACTAGATTTTGCAAGAAGCCTTCTATCTCCCGGACTTCACAGGAGTTGTCGGGTATCTATACTTACGGAAAAAGGGTAAGCTTAACCGGAAAGTGAAGTGTAACTGGTGGTTATATATAGATAGGGGGACTTCCAAATAAAAAATTCCAATATTATTTTATTTTCTCGGACAACCGTCTTGTCTCCCATGAGCAGGCTTTCCGGACTGTTCTAGGGAAGAATTATTTGTTGGGAATTTCTTAACATTGATAAGTAGAATCTGTATTGAGCGATGATGCTCGTCTTGCATTTTCTCTTTTTTCAGTACAACCTGATAGAGAAAACTAATGTCAAGCATACGCAACCACTTGGAAGCTTTGCCTGTGTGTGGTCAAATTAAGATGGTTAAACGAATTTATTCACTTTATGAAAAAACCTGCAGTTACAACTACATTATTCGCTATCTGCGCTTTGCTAATAACAGCTTGTGGAGGAGGCAACACTACTACAAACACTGTAACTACCACTACAACGACTGGTGTATCTGGTAGCATTCCCATTGGTATTGCTTTTGCTCAGACTAGTAATGTCGCATTACTTGGTCAAGAAGGAGTGGCTGGAGCAAAAATTGCTGAGAAGTATTTTAACGATAAAGGTGGAATTAATGGTACTCAATTTAAATTAATATTTCAAGACGCTAGCGGTGATGAAGCTGGTGCAATCAACGCTTTTCAAACTTTAATTAATAAAGATAAAGTAGTCGGGATTATTGGGCCAACTTTATCACAGCAAGCTTTTAGTGCCGATCCAATTGCCGAACGTGCGAAAGTGCCAGTGGTTGGGGCCTCGAATACTGCGAAAGGAATTCCAGAAATTGGTGATTATATAGCAAGGGTTTCTTCATCTGTTGCTGTCGTTGCTCCGAACTCGGTGAAAGCTGCACTCAAGCAAAATCCCAGTATAAAAAAGGTTGCAGTATTTTTCGCCCAAAATGATGCTTTTAATAAATCAGAAACAGAAATTTTTCAGAAAACAGTTAAGGATTTGGGCTTGGAATTGGTAACAGTACAAAAATTCCAAACTACAGACACTGATTTTCAATCCCAAGCAACGAATGCTATTAATTTAAAACCAGATTTAGCAATTATTTCTGGATTGGCTGCAGATGGAGGTAATTTAGTTAGACAACTGCGAGAACTTGGTTATAAAGGTGCAATTATTGGTGGTAATGGGCTGAATTCATCGAATGTATTGTCAGTATGCAAGGCATTGTGTGATGGTGTGATGATTGCTCAAGCTTACAGTCCCGAACACCCCGGTGAGATTAATGCAGCATTTAGGAAAGCTTATGTTGACCAATTCAAGAAAGAACCACCACAATTTAGCGCTCAAGCTTTTGCTGCTGTACAGGTGTATGTTGAAGCATTGCGAGCTTTGGATACAAAATCAAAAATTAGCACAATACCTCTTGAGAAACTGCGTACAGAGTTGAATAAAGAGATACTCGCAGGAAAGTACAATACTCCTTTGGGTGAAATTGCTTTTACGCCAGTTGGTGAAGTGATTCAGAAAGATTTTTATGTCGCTCAAATTAAAATGGAGAAAGACGGAAGTACTGGTAAATTTGCTTTTATAAAATAGTACTCTTTACCAATTGTGTGGGGTGGGCAATGCTTACCCTACTTTTAGGCAATCGCCAATATGATTAAACATTCCACGGGTTAAGGTGGACTGGAAGCCCACCCCACAAGATTTTAACCTAGCGATACAGAATAATTGCCCATATTCCGCTAATATTTCATCTATAATACCAATTCTGTATGAAGATGCACATAATCAAGACCCCCCTGTAGTCCCCCCTTGCCAAGGGGGGACTACAGGGGGGTAATATATGCAGCTTCACAAAGAAACGGTATAACGGTAATTTTATTGTAAGACTTGAGATAAATAAAAATGGATATAACTCTGTTTTTACAACAATTTTTGAACGGGTTATCTATCGGCAGCATCTATGCTATTTTCGCTTTGGGATACACCCTAGTTTACTCGATTTTGGGGATTATCAATTTAGCTCATGGCGCAATTTTTACGTTGGGTGCATATTTTACTTACGCACTCATGGGTAATGCTTTTGGATTGAATGGATTATTAGCTAATGCCGCATTACCCATAAAATTGCCATTTGCTTTAGCTTTAATTATCGCAAGCATTTTCTCTGGATTGGTGGGAGTGGCAGTAGAACGGATTGCCTTTCAACCACTAAGACGTAAAGGTTCTGACCCATTATTAACAGTAGTTTCTAGTTTGGGTGTATCAGTCGTAATTGTGAATTTACTTCAGTATTTAGTTGGAGCAGAAAGTTATACATTTCCGGGAAATACTTATGGAAATTTGCCCCCTGCGATTAACTTTGGTAGCTTGGATAAACCAATACCAATTCGGACTGTACAGTTAGTAATTTTTGCTGTCTCTGTAGTAGTTGTGGCAATGTTAAATTACTTTATCAATTACACAAAATATGGTAAAGCAATGCAGGCGATCGCCGAAGACCAAACTACTGCCAGTTTACTCGGAATTAACTGCGATCGCTTTATTGTTCTCACCTTTTTTATCAGTAGTTTTTTAGCAGGGATGGCCGGAACTTTAGTCGCTTCTAGTGTCAGTATCGCTGGACCATATTTTGGCATTGCCTTTGGTTTGAGGGGTCTAGCTGTCATTGTTTTGGGTGGTTTGGGTAGCATTCCCGGTGCAGTGTTAGGAGGTTTAGTAATCGGATTGGTAGAAGCATTTGTTCCATCAGAATATTCTGGTTATAAAGATGCCGTTGCTTTTGCAATATTGTTTATTATGCTATTAGTTCGACCTCAAGGTTTACTTGGTCGTCGGTTTGTTCAAAAAGTCTAAAATTTTCGATATAAAATCTAATTATCCTCGAATAAGCTTTTTAATACCCCGACAAGAACGCAGGTCTTTCGTTTATATATGGGGTTCTAATCCCCATATACAAACCTACGAATTCCTTCTTCCTTCTTCCTAACCATGACAGAATTTTTCACTACTTACGGTCCGCTACTCGTCTCTATGGTATTAGGGTCACTCCTTGGACTATCCTTGTATCTACCATTAATGGCTGGACAATTATCCTTAGCTTCTCCTGGTTTTTATGCTTTAGGAGGCTATATTGCGGCAATTCTATCCACAAAAGTTTTTAATTCCACCAGCATTCCTTTACTATTATTAGAAATGCTGATTGCTGGGATAGTTTCTGGTCTGTTAGGTATTGCAATCGGAATTCCAGCATTAAGGTTGCGAGGAATTTATTTAGCGATCGCCACTATTGCTTTTGTGGAAGTTCTGCGGGTTCTGGCACTAAATTTGGACATTACAGGTGGGGCTGTGGGGATTTTCGGGATTCCCCAACCTTTTACAGCACCAATCGAATATCTTTGGATTGCTCTACCTTTACTAATAATTAGTATGGTATTGTTTTATCGTCTGGAACGTATCCGCGTTGGTCGGGCATTTATCGCTATCCGTGAGGATGAATTAGCTGCAAGTGCAATGGGAATTGACTCGACTTATTACAAAGTTTTGGCATTCACTCTCGGGGCAATTTTAGCTGGAGTTGTTGGTGCAATCAGCGCTCATTTTCTGAATACTTGGAATGCCCGACAAGGTACCTTTGATGCAAGTATTGTTTACTTAACTTTTGTATTGATTGGTGGTTCCAGAACTTTTTTAGGTTCGGTTGTTGGAGGTATGGCATTCACCGCATTACCAGAAGTTTTGCGAAGCCTTGCCGATACAGGTGGACTACCTACTTGGTTAAGCCAATTTTTGCGAGATGGGAGATTAATTATTTTTGGCTTGTTGATTGTTGTGGGAACAATCTTTTTCCCTCAAGGTCTGATAACTCCAGATATATTTAAAAAACGCAAACGTCGAGATAGACAAGTATGATAAAAAGGAAAAGAAAATTCCGAATTAAACCTTTGTTTGTAGTTGCGTTCGCTTTACTTTTTTTATGCACTACAGCCCACGCACAAACACCAGTCAAGATGTCAAATTATTCCCCCACCGCAGATTATGTTAGGGCACTTTCTAGCGCTAATATATTTTTATCTAGTTGGCGAGATAGAAATAATGAAGGAAGAAGGAAGAAGGAAGAAGGAAGAAGGAGCTTTTTAGATGGGGATACAGAACCCCAACTCAAAACGGACGACCATAAGAACGGTCGGGGTCTTAAACCCCCAGCGAGGATAAAATAAAAATGTCATCTCTTAGCAGTACTTTTTTAGAAGCAAAATCCCTAACTCGCCGTTTTGGTGGTTTAGTAGCTGTAAATAATGTATCTTTTAGTATTAAAAAGCATGAAATTTTTGGGCTGATTGGGCCAAATGGTGCGGGAAAGACAACATTATTTAATTTAATTACAGGCTTGATTCCACCTTCTAGCGGTCAATTAATTTTTCAAGGTACAGAAATTTCTCAAAAAAGTCCTCACAAAATTGCTGCTTTGGGTATTGCTCGTACTTTCCAAAATATTCGCTTGTTTGGTGAACTTTCGGCATTAGAAAATGTTAAGATTGCTCGACATTTGCGGACGAAAAGTGGTATTGTATCTGGGATATTGGGAATGCCACCTGCTGCAAAAGAAGAATATCAAAATAAACAGAAAGCTTTGGAATTATTAGAGCTTGTAGGTTTGGGCGATCGCGCAGAAGAACAAGCGAGAAATTTTGCTTACGGTGACCAAAGACGTTTGGAAATAGCTCGTGCTTTGGCGTTAGAGCCGCAAATATTACTCCTAGATGAACCAGCAGCGGGGATGAACCCTAATGAGAAGCAGCTGTTGAGTGACTTTATTCGTGAAGTTCAAAAGAGTTTTAATTTGACGGTTGTTTTGATAGAACATCACGTTCCTTTAATGATGGGGTTGTGCGACAGAATCGCTGTTTTACATTTTGGTGAGTTGATTGCTTTGGATACTCCAGGTGTTGTGAGGAATAATCCTGCGGTGATTGAGGCTTATTTGGGTAATGAATGAAGGAAGAAGGAATGAAGGAAGCTTCCAAGAGCAAGCTGCCGCCCCAACTCAAAACGGGCGACCTGAATAAGTCGGGGTATTAAACTCCCCAACTCCCTAATAATAACAATTTCTCATGGAGGGTAGCATTATTGTCTGATTATATGAAAGTTCTTTTTTAATTAACCGCGAAGGACGCGAAGGACGCAAAGAAAGAGTATGGGAAGAGAGATTTTCAATAATAAACAAGAGTTTAAGATTTTGGAGTTGGAGGAGGTTTGTGTTAATTATGGTGGCATTCAAGCGCTAGAAAATATTAATGTTGTTGTTCAAAAAGGTGAGGTTGTTACTTTAATTGGTGCTAATGGTGCTGGGAAAACTACTACTCTACGAGCTATTTCTAAAGTAGTTAATCCTAAAAGTGGGAAGATTATTTATAGTGGACGGAATATAACTAGTTATCCAGTCCATGAAGTTGTTAAGTTGGGTATTGCTCATTGTCCGGAAGGACGGAGAGTGTTAGCTAAACAAACTGTTTTTGATAATTTATTATTAGGTGGTTATATTCGCTCGAATCAAGTAGAAGTTAAACAGGATATTCAGCGCCAATTTGACTTATTTCCCCGTTTGGCACAAAGACGCAATCAATTAGCAGGAACTCTCAGTGGTGGTGAACAACAAATGTTAGCGATCGCTCGGGCTTTGATGAGTAGACCGCAACTTTTACTTTTAGATGAACCTAGTTTGGGTTTAGCTCCTGCAATTGTCCGGGAAATATTCAATATTATTGAGAATTTACGGGTTACAGGGGTGACGATTTTGCTGGTTGAACAAAATGCTAATTTGGCTTTGCAAATTGCCGATAGAGGATATGTATTAGAAGCTGGTTGTATTACCTTAACAGGGGCAGCATCAGAATTAATCAGCGACGAAAGGGTGAGAAAGGCTTATTTGGGGTGATTATCGCATCAATAAACCGTGGTATAGTAATCCGAAATCATTCTACCCTGCAAGGGCAGTTGGGCTACTCTTTCTTCGCGCCCTTCGTATCTTCGCGGTTAAAACAAAATATATGTTCTTTTTTAACCGCGTTCGCCCTTGGCGTTGCCGTTCGCGTAGCGTGCCCTTTGGGCAAGGCTAGATACGAAGGACGTAAAGGACACGAAAAAAGAATTTTTAACAACTTGTGTGTACACCCTAGCTCTCCCTCAGGGTGATTAGCCGGACTTAATATAACTTGCTTATTCAAAAATCAAATAGCGATCGCAAACGCTCCATCGTTTATGCGTTAAATATTTGCCTGCTGTCGCTGATAAAGTGACCAATACAAACCCTTCTGCTGCAACAATTCTGAATGAGTGCCACGTTCGGCAATTACACCTTGTTCCATCACCAAAATCAAGTCAGCGCGTTTGAGAGGAGCAAAACGGTGAGCGATCAGAAATACGGTACGGTTGGCGGAAACTCTTTGCAGATTTTGCAGTACTTGCTGTTCGGTTTCGCTATCCAAGGCGCTGGTCGCTTCATCTAAGATTAAAATTGGGGCTTGGGAGAGGAATAACCTCGCTAAAGCGATGCGTTGTCGCTGTCCCCCTGATAAGGCTGTACCGCGCTCTCCGACGTTATTTTCGTAGCCCAAGGGCAGTTGACTGATGAAGTCGTGGGCTACGGCACATCTGGCTGCTTCCACTACTTGTTCGGAGGTGATATCGGGGTTGCCAAGGGTGATATTTTCTAAGATAGAGCCGTTAAATAAGAAGTCTTCTTGTAAAACTACAGCGATTTGTTGCCGTAAGGAGGCAATATCGGCGCTTTTGATATCAAAGCCATCAATGAGGATGCGTCCGGATTCGATTTGATATAGGCGTTGCAAGAGTTTGGAAAGGGTACTTTTACCAGAACCGCTGCGTCCAACGATACCAACAAATTGTCCCGGTTCAACGGTGAAGGATATTCCCCGCAGTACAGGCTCAGTATTATTACGGTAACGGAAGAATACTTGTTCAAAAATGACTTGCCCTTGCAGGTTTGGTAAAACTAGACCGGTGCCTGGTTCTGCTTCTGGTGCGACGTTGAGGATATCGCCAATCCTATCTACTGAGAGTAGGACTTGTTGTAAATTTTGCCATAGTTGCACAAGTCGTAACAGTGGTCCAGTGACCCTGCCGCTTAACATTTGAAATGCTACCAATTGCCCGACTGTGAGCTTTTGTTCGATGACTAATTTTGCCCCAAACCAGAGAATTAGCAGGCTGGAAAAATTAGTCAGGAAGTCGCCGATGTTACTGCTGATATTGGAGGTAGTGGAGGCTTTGAAACCAGTGCGGATAAAACGGGCAAATAATCCTTCCCAGCGATCGCGTGCTGCGGGTTCGGCGGCATGGGCTTTGACTGAGTGAATGCCGGTGATTGTTTCGACAAGGAAGGATTGACTGTCAGCGCTGCGGTTAAAGGTTTCGTTGAGCCAGTTGCGGAGTATTGGGGTGGCGACTATTGTCAATATCGCAAATAGTGGCAGTACTGCTAGCGCAACAAAGGTGAGTTGGACTGAATAATAAAACATCAGTACTAGATAAACTACGGCAAAAATACTGTCAAGGACTACAGTTAATGCCGTACCTGTGAGGAACTGGCGAATTTGTTCGAGTTCTTGCACCCGAGCGACTGTATCGCCGACGCGCCGCGACTCAAAGTAAGCTAAGGGTAGGCGCATCAAGTGGCGAAATAGCTGGGCTGATAAACTTAAATCTAAACGACGGGCAGTATGAGTAAAGATAAATAAGCGCAGGATGCCGAGTACTGATTCAAATATGGCGATGAATAAAAGCGCTAGAGCCATGACATCGAGTGTGGGCAAACTCTCTTGCACCATCACTTTATCGATGACGACTTGAGTAATTAAGGGCGTTCCTAACCCCAAAAGTTGTAAGGTAAAAGATGCGAGCAAGACTTCACTCAACAATCCTCGGTACTTCCAAACTGCTGGAGTAAACCAAGCGAGGTTAAATTTTTCCTGTTTGTTGATGAGTTCAGATTGCCAGAGTTGCCCATCCCAAGACGCTTCCACCTCACTTTGTGGGACATTTTCACAATTATTGTTGGGATTGAGGGGATTGGCAATAATTAGACAGTTGCCTTTGACTCCATACACCACAACCCAACTTTCACCCTTCCACTGCAACAAAGCCGGGAAAGATAAGGAACGCAAATCATTCCAACTGACTTGCAAGCGTCGCAGCACAAATCCTAACTTTTCTGCCGCTTCCATTATATTTTTTGGGCGTTGTCCCCTCAACTGGCGAGTTGCCCATTCTAACTGCACTGGATTGTCCAAATGTTGTGCCACCATCGTTAAACACGCAGCAGCAGTATTCCCACTCTTTACGAAGGGATAACCAGATATAGCAACTCTGTCGCTGGGGTAATGGGGTGGTGGGGATGCGACGATTGAGGAGAAATTCTCTTCGACTCCCCCTACTCCCTCTTCCTCCCCTTTCCAAAATGCCCTAATTTGTGGTGTAGAAATTTCTGCCCAGAGTGCTACATTCCAACAGACCACAACAACTTCTTTGCTAGCAGCGACAGCTTTACATTCCGTAGGAGATGGATTTAACTCACCAAACCAATCTCCCTCGGACAGAATTGCTAACGGCTTACCAACATCCTCAGAACGTAAGCGAACTTTACCAGAAGCGATTAAAAATTGGTAATTTTCTGCTGCTCTTGACCAAATTTTCTCACCCAAAGTGTAACGTCTGACTTGGGAATGATTTTTGAATCGGCTTTGTTGTTCATTCGTTAGCCAGCAAAGAGGTGGTTGATTCCAAGGCAGAGAAACTAGTACGTTAATTCTTACAGATTCATCATGTACGATCTTTAGCTCACCTGTAGTTTCACCGTCAGTTTTTGAATTTTCTCTGCTAGCCATTTCTCAAACAACTCATTTTGTAGTGCTTGCTTCAGTTGAGTATCATCTAATGAGGCTGGTAGAAACTGTTCTACTCGAAACAAACCATAACGTCCATCCAGTTGTATTGGGCCTACCAACTGTCCGGGTAAAGCCACATCAACAGCAGCCCTCAGTATATCCGGCATTGTTCCTCGACTTACAGGACCCATCATCCCGTTCACAACTCGGTCATCTGCGAGTGAATACTCTCTGGCTAGTTGACCAAAGCTGCTACCTTCTTCGATTTGGGTTTGGAGTTCTTCGGCTAGTTCTCTATTATCAACAATAATCCGCGACACTACTACCCGATCCAAGAAAATCTTGCGTTCAATAAAATATTCTGACAGTTTGGCTTCTGTTACCACAGCTTTCAGTCTTTCTAACTTAAAGCCAAAAGCGACTGAGGAGTAAAAGGTAGCGTAATCGGTACCATTACTCTGGAGCCATTCTTGAAATTTTTGAGGTTCTGTTAGTTCATTTTTGAGCCTAAAATCAATGATCGTCTGTTCGGTTAGTGCCGGACTAATTTCAATATCTTCTCTATTTCGGATCTCTTCCTCCATTACGTGCTGGCGTAGAATATCTCCGATGAACTGTCCCAGTTTCCCCGAGGCTTGCAAATATTTCACTGCTTGCCCAATCGAAATTACTTGGTCATCAACCGTCAAAAATGATAAATCTTTCATGATAGAAATACGTAGGGAACGCCGAAGAATAATAGAACTATAGATTTAAAACAATTCGCATTTTAACCTATAAATTCTGGGATGACGCTCTATCCGATCCGAAGCGTTCGCAATCTTTAACGGCAACCTGGCTCCTCAAAAGGGTGTGTAAAAAATACCTATGGATGTCAGCAAAATCATTAAGCGATCGCTACCGTCCATATCAAGGCAATGAGCATAGCCGCGATCGCACCAATCAACGTATTCACAATATTTACCACTTCATTGGTCAACCAATTGTATCTAGATTGCAGTGTCGCCCCAATCACGCTTTCTATATTGGTCGCAATAAAGGCTGCCAATATACAACAGACTACCCCCAATAAGTCAATCAATCCCAGACCCCAGCCCATCATCGCGATCGCTATCGATGCCACCACACCAGCTAAAGTTCCTTCTAAGCTGACTGCACCTTCTGTACCCCGTGCAACTGGTTGCAGTGTGGTAATCAAAAAGGTACGTTTACCGTAGGCTTTACCCACTTCGCTAGCACAGGTGTCAGAAAGTTTGGTACTAAAACTGGCCACGTAGCCTAACAACAGTAAACAGTAGGGACTCGGGATTAGGGAGTGGGAACTGGGGAAAAAAATATCAACTACAATTGTCCCCAAAACACATAGGGCCCCAGTCAAAGCCGAACCCCAGACATTTTCTGGCCCTCTTACACCAGAACGGTTTTCAGCTATTCCTTCTGCTTCCTTTTGTGCCATTCCAATCCGGGTGACAAAAGAACCCACTAGAAAATAGAACATAACGACTGCATATCCCTGCCAACCCAATGTCCCCCAAATCAAAACACCAAGCAACCAAGCATTCAAGTATCCAGCCGGAGTGAGTAGCTTTTTCGGAGCAATCCAACTTACACCCAATAAAATTGTGTTCAATCCTACTGCCACCAGCCAAGGCTTAACAGAATAAATTAGGGACAACATCACTTAATAACTACCACTAGTTTTACTTTGAATACCAACAGAATAACCAATTAATGAACCCAGATATCGCCTATAAGATTGGGAACATTTTTTTACCTTTTACTTGGACTTCATAATTCACTTTCGCAATTCAAGTCAACTATTATTTGTTACCAAAAGCATAAAATTCAGTATTAAGTTTTTTTAATACTGTAAAGATTACATAAATATTCTGTGCAATTATTGTAAACTTGGGCACTGACCGATTATTTCTCCATCAAAGAAAGCGATTATCGGTTTGGATAGAGTATACATCAATTGTTCAGGTTGAAAATATGCGGATGGATGGTCCGGGAAACACTCTACAGACAGCGCAAGAAATAAGTATTGTTACGTATCTGCGGCAACTTACAGATACAGTTCGTACGGTGGACGGCGGTGATTTCTACCAATTTAGTCTCGGAGGTCGTAGTAGTTTTAATCTTGCTCTAGATGGCTTGAGTGCAGATGCAGACGTACAACTGATTCGAGATATCAACGTCAATGGTCAAGTTGATCAAAACGAAGTCTTGGCTTCTTCCATCCGCAGTGGCACAAATGCAGAATCAATTAATACAGAGCTAGATGCAGGCGGTTATTACATTCGGGTTTATGCTTATGACACTGGCACAATTAATTACAGCTTAAGTGCCTTGGCAACACCAATTGACTATGCGGGGAATAGCTTGGATGCTGCCCGTAACATTGCTGTTTATGCTAGCGAACAGATTTATAGCGATTGGGTAGGTAGTGCAGACTCCAACGACTATTACCGCTTTCAATTCAACAGCACGAGTAACTTGAAGCTCACACTGGACGGTCTGAGTGCTGACGCGGATTTCCAGTTACTTTCCGATAGTGGTGGTGTTATTGCTAGTTCCACCAACGTCGGTAATATCAATGAGTCAATTTCTCGCACATTACAGCAAGGAACCTATTACGTGCGAGTATCTCCCTACAGTGGCGATACTTTCTACAACCTGACATTATCAACTACCCCGTCAGGTTCGACTGCTTCATCAGGACCAATTGCTACTGACGCTGGCAATCCCCCCCTAATAGCAGATGCTTCTGTCAGCCCGTCCCCGACTACCAATCAAGCTCCTGCACCCCAAAGCCCCACCACGCGCACTGTTGCAGGGACTCTTAGGGCGGATACCTTTAACTACCAAACAGGTTATAACCTTTCGGTATTCTCTGGTAATGGCAATGTTGACTTTGGTACTGGAGGGCGAGACATCCTGGATTTATCCCAGTTTGCTTCAACGGGAGTCAGCATTAACTACGCAAACACAGCTACGGGTGGTGTAATTTACAATCTGGGTAATGGCAATCGCTTGTTTGATGCCATCAAATTGAGCGACGGTTGCGACATTTACTTTGAGGGTATTGACGCAATTAAATTTGCAGATACGGTAGTTACCTTAGCTGTCACACCCAACGACCCGATGTTTAACCAGCAGTCGAACCTGCACATGATGGGTGTCCAAAATGCGTGGCGTTTTACAACGGGTTCATCAAGCGTTTTAATTGGGGTTGAAGATACAGGAACTGCAACCGATAGCAACGGTTTTCATCCAGATTTAAGAAATACTATTTTCTTTGGTGATAACTATCAAGATGAAGAGCCAACAGTTTCCCACGGGACTTCAGTTCTAGGTGCAATTGGGGCTGCTGGTAACAATGGAATTGGCATTGCCGGTATCAACTGGAACTCTAACTTGGCGATGGTTGATGTCGTTGGTGGTAACCCCGGAGATTACGATCTAGCTACTGCCACACAGTTACTAATCAACCAGGCAAACAGTCAAGGTCAACGTTTGGTAGTTAACCTCAGTCTGTCTGGTGGTTACTCTGCTGCATTTGAGCAGTTGATTGCAAACAACCAAAATAATGCTTTGTTTGCGATCGCTTCCGGTAACGGTGACAGTAATACTATAGCCAGTCCCGCCGATTTAGCGAAAAAATACAGTAACACGATCGCAGTTGGTGCTGTTTGGGGAACTAAAGATTGGTATGGCAATCCCAAAACATCAGGCGATCGCACTAGTTACCCTGGTTGGTGGGGTTCCCAATATGGAGATGGTCTAACTTTGGTGGCACCAAATGAGTTTATCACCACCAGTGCAACTCGTGCGAACAATAGCAGTCCGTTTGCTTTTGCCTATAACGATAAATTCAACGGCACTTCTGCATCAACAGCAGAGGTTTCAGGTGTTGCCTCCCTTGTGTGGAGTGTCAATCCCAATCTGACTGCTGCCCAGGTAAAGGATATTTTAGCAAGTACAGCCTACGATTTAGGCTCTCTTGGCTACGATCAATTTTACGGTTCCGGCTTTGTGAACGCTGATGCTGCCGTCAGACGTGCGATCGCTCTTGGCAGAGGTGTCGCTTAATATAAAGCAATTTATATTTACCGACGATTTTGCCCCCTTGCCCCCAATTCTGGGGGAAAATAAAATTCAATTCAAAGTAGAACAAAATACCTCAGAATTGTGGGGAATGGGGGCTTCCGAAATATTCATCTGAAATTTCATAAAAAAATACGTATATTTCACATAGCTGTTTGGCTCATTCAAGCAGCACTATAAAACAGCGTGTTTTCTATTTAATGTGAGTAGCCAAATCTCTAACCTTTGACTAGCAAAGGTTTTGTGGGGTGCGTCTTACCAAATCTACTCTTCTAGATAGGACGCAAAGATAATTAGACCTATTGATTCTGCTTGTTTAAGTTCAATACAGCTAAAAATATAAATATTAGTTCCAAACAAAAGTGTTTCTAAATCAACGAGGAAGAATCCGATTTCCGACTTATTTAATAAGTCGGAAACCTAGTCATAATTGCTATATATAAAAGTTAGCTGGTTACATAATCTATTACATAAATAGCATCAATATATACTGGATTATTGATTAGTTGTTATTGAGATAACAAAAATAACTTAGTTAGATTGGTCGTAGAAATATTGACAGATATTTGTTTGTTTTCCTCACCAAATTTGTAAGCAAATTGTCAATTCACTATTTGATTTCATAGTAATTATTGGCAAAGACTAAAAATTAGCGAATTGAAACCTTTTCTCTACAAAGGTTGCAACAGTTAATCCTGTCAAAAAAAGATTAATTTGCTTGAGGAAAAAATACTGATGTCCCTGAATAATAATGGTAGCGCTTTCTTCAACGACAAAGGGCTAAATATTACTCCCACCACCTCAGTAGATTGCTTTAACTCCAACAACGATCGCAATTTCACTTTTGGAAATCACAGCAGTAACTTTAATGCTACGGGATATAACTCCGACTCTGGTTATGGATTGGTGAATGCTGGTGCTGCTGTAGGTAAAGCTATTGGTCAAGAACCCTTGAGCGATGTTCCAGACCTTGGTGGCAATAATTGGGGTGCAGATATGGTGAAGGCTCCAGCTTCTTGGGCAAACGGATATACTGGCCAAGGAGTTGTAGTTGCTGTACTAGATACTGGAGTTGACTATAACCACCAAGACTTGAAGAATAATATCTGGACGAATAGCAAAGAAATTGGTGGTAATGGCATTGATGATGATGGTGATGGCTATGTAGATGATGTTTACGGTTGGAACTTTGCGGACAATGACAATAACACCATAGACACATACGGTCATGGGACTCATGTTGCTGGGACTATTGCCGGAGAGAACAATAACTTTGGTGTTACTGGTATAGCCTATGATGCGAAGATTATGCCAGTGAAAGTTTTAGGCAATGATGGCTCAGGTTCCTACAGTGCGATCGCCCAGGGCATCCGTTACGCAGTGGATCGTGGTGCTAATGTCATTAACCTCAGTCTGGGTGGCGACTATCCTAATAGTACTTTAGAGTCAGCCATTGAATACGCCGATAGCAAAAACGTTACAGTGGTCATGGCTGCAGGTAATAATGGTGACCCTGCACCAGCTTATCCTGCTCGCTATGCAAACAAACACGGAATTGCGGTGGGTGCGGTTGATAAAAATAAGAACATGGCTTCTTACTCCGACCGGGCTGGAAGCGAGCCACTGTCTTATGTTACAGCCCCTGGGTCTAGTATTTACTCTACAGTTCCTGGTGATAAATATGCCACTTATAGCGGCACATCAATGGCATCTCCCCACGTTGCAGGTGTAGTTGGATTGATGTTGAGTGCTAATCCTAATTTGACTAGTGCCCAAATACGTCAAATGATTACGGAGACAGCAGGAAATAGTTTACAAACTAACTCAACTAGTAGTTATACTAACGAAATTTATCGAGATTCTAACTTTAGCGTCAGTTATCCCACCCAAAGCAATAGTCCCCAATATCAGAATAATACGACTGAGATTGAGCCTGAATTACTACAAGTGACTCCACAATATCAGTTAGAACGTCCGCTTAATTACAGCCCCAGTTCCACAGTTGGGAATGATGAAATGTTGCTCAATTCAGAACTTTGGTCGGAATTTAACAGCGATTATGTTAATTTTTGAAAATATTCAAGGTACAGGCAAAACACAGTTAGAGCAGTATCGGCAATGGTTGGGTAGTAGAAATTAATCTGTTCGTAGCTTTAAGACTCACTTTCTAATCGTGGGTCTTCTTCTGGTGGATGCCAACCACCTTTTACCCAAAGCCTACGTGCTTTTACAATAGAACCTTGATTGTGACGTTCATCATTCAAATCTAAACGATTGTAAGTAGCTCGTCCTGTATCCGGAATACCAATAATTCTTAAACCATCTGCCGACCACATAAAATGGTCTGACCATTTTTGTTTGCGAGGATTAAAAAGTGGAATATTTTTCCCGGTTTCAGGGTCAATGCCTGTTGTAAAGTTGTAACGATAACCATTACAACGTTGACAAGACTCTTCAATTTACATCCATCAAGATTATTGAAGAAGATTTGGCATTGAATTTGTTATAAATTAAAATTATTAAAATTTGCTTACCTTACAGAAAATGCTTCGCTAAATCTCCGGGTCACCGGCTCTGTAATAAATGTCAAAATCGACTTTTTCCGTGTCACTATTTCACCATTAGCACTCATCCCCGGTGTAAATGCGACATTAGCACCTCGTACTTGTACGGTGTGTTTATTCAGTTTAATTCTCGTAGGAAAAACTAAACCCAAGTCTTTATCAACAATCGCATTCGGACTAATTTGTACTACTTGTCCTTCAATAGTACCAAATTCTTGAAACGGGAAAGTCGCCATTTTAACTTTAGCTCTCATCCCTTCACGAATAAAGCCAATATCGCGGTTAAAAACTTTTACCTCTAACTGTAATTCTTCGCCTTCTGGTAATATTGATAATAACTCTTCACCAGCTTGTACAGGCCCTTTTGTCGCTTTAATTCGATAAATTGTACCTGCAAATGGAGATTTGATAGTTTCCATATTTTGCTGTTTTCTTGCTTGCTCCAATTGACCTTGAATGGTAGTTAATTCTTCTTTGCGTTTGTTTAATTGAGTCAATATTTCTGCTTGACGTTCTGAACCTAAACGTTCTGATTGGTTGGTAGCTCCTTGAAAAGCTGCTTGAGTTTGGCTAATTTCTTGTTCTTGGGCAGCGATATCTTTTTGGAGAGATTCTACTTTATCTTGGGCTTCAGTAAGCTTATTTTCAGCGTTAGTAACTTCATCAATGGCTTTGGTAATATTAATTTTGGCGCTGTTTACGGCTTCTTGTGCCTGTAAATACTGGAGTTTGGGTACAGCACCGCTAGCGAGTAAAGAATTTAGTCTTTGTTCTCTTTCTTTGGCAATATCAAGATTGGGTTTTATTTCGTCCCGGACTTTTTTGGCACTATCAAGATTACTTCTAACGCTATCCCGGCTCGTTTTGGCGTTGTTGAGATTTTCTTGCAAGCGAGAGAGACGGACTTTTGCCTGATTTATTTGGGCTAATTGGCGATTTGTTTCGGCTTTCGCTGCACCTTGACGTCCGGCAAAGTCTCGCAGACGGGAAGTTAACAGTTCATCTTGCAATTGCGTTCCCGCTGTTGTAGAACCTGCACGTTCGGCATCCAAACGCCGTATATCTTCTTGAATTAATCTAACAGATTTAGCTAAACGAGCAACATCGGCTTGTTGGACATCTGGATCTCGTTGCAGTAGAACCTGGTCTTTGGCTACGCGATCGCCTTCTTTGACATTTACCGCTAAAATTGAACCACCACCCAAAGCTGTCACCGGTCGCACTTGTGTCGAAGCAATTAATTCTCCCGGTGCTGTAGCGACTTCATCAATTTGAGAATAATTGGCCCAAGCGATAGTGCCAAAGACTATTAGACTAATGGTTCCCGCTAACAATCTAGTATAAAGTGGCGGCAACTCCTGTACTGCTTTACCCAATTCGTAAGATAGTTGTTCTTCTGCAAAATTAGCGAATCGCTGTTTTGTTTGACGTGCTTGTGCAGCATTTGCAGCTAAAGGAGATTTCATAAAAATTTTGTTAGTGGTTAGTGGTTAATGGTTAGTGGTTGGTGGTTGGTAGCTTGTAGTTACAATACCCTACGCTCCGGCAAGCCACATGAATTGTAACTACGAAAGACTCAATTATTTACCCATCATAATTAATACGCTTGTCAGTACTACTTTGTCACACCAACTTTGGTGAACTGCGATATCCCCGACTTCGCACTCATTTGTCGGGGATGTGACCAATCTAACTCCACTCCTCCTAACAACTAACTTTTAATTTAAACTGCTACATATCGCCGCAAGAAGCTTTCCAGTGTCTCTAATTTAAACTGGAAAATTTGCTCTAAACGAACAATCTCCTCAGTTTTACAGAAAAATTCGTTTGCTAGCAACGTGCGAAAGGTTCCTAAAGCTTTTTGTGCTTCGGGATTAAACAAACCCAATGCACCACGCAGTCCATCAACTGCTAACAGTGGCGGGTTTATGACTATCGGCTCTTTATTAAAGATACGACCAAAAATCTTGGGAATATCTTCTCGGATTAAAATGGACGGCCCACCGACTGGTAAAATTTGGTTACGAGCGCCTGCAATATCTACTGAATCTACTGCCATTCTTGCTAAATCATCTGTACTGATAATCGAAGTCCGATTTTTAGAGTCACCGATAAGGAGGTATATTCCGGTGTCCCGGAAACGTTCTGCTAATGGCACCAAATTAGACGCTAATCCCGTTGGACGGAGAATAGTATAATTCAAGCCGCTAGCTTCTAAATATCGCTCCACCGCCCATTTTGCTTTGAATACAGGTGCATCTTCATATCCGCGATCGCTTCCCAAGACGGAAATGAACACAAAATGCTCTACCTCCAAAGCTTTTGCTTGGTCGATAAGTTCAATATTGGCACGATAATCTAGAGCTAAGGCATCACTAGCAGAACCGTGAGTGCTGATAATATATTGTACGCCCTGACAAGCTTTGTGGATATCATGAAGTTCCCGTAAGTCGCCAATAAAAATGTCTGCACCTCTGGATTCTAATTCCCCATAGCGTGCGGTAAGGCGGACAAATGCCCGTACCTTTGCATCTTTTTCACGCAGCAGTCGCACAACTCTGCGACCAATTCCTCCGCTTGCTCCTGTTACTAAAAACATACAAGATTTGATAATTGGACATTTTGAGAGTTAAGGGTGAGGAGTTAGGAGTGAGGAATATAACCACCAACAACTAACTCCTAACTCTAATTTACCTCGCAAAAAGAGGAAACCCGAGTAGTGATGTTTGGAATTCCCAACCTAGACATCTAACTCTTTTAACTTTTTAGCAGCAAACTCACGTACTTGGTCATCGGGGTCATTGAGAGCGCGATCGTGTAACAATGGTAAAGTTTGGGAATGGTTGGGATAATGTTTAATAATTATTTTTAGTGCTATTTGACGCGGGCTATCTTGAAAATCATACTTCCGCTTAAATGGATCGTTAATTCCAACATCCCAGGATCATCATTCCATCCCCATGGTAATCAGCCCTGAAATAAATTATAAGAAAAACACGGTATGCGTAAAACTTAGTCACTTCAGTGCTGAGATATAAGCGACTCGGCGACTTTAGCCGCCGTGGACTTTTCTATATTAATTGATTCCGTGGTGTGGGTCTTCAATATAC
>JAHHGZ010000052.1 GCA_019359595.1 Cyanomargarita calcarea GSE-NOS-MK-12-04C | reverse complement strand
GAAGAAGGAAGAAGGAAGAAGGAAGAAGGAAGAAGGAAGAAGGAAGAAGGAAGAAGGAAGAAGGAAGAAGGAAGAAGGAAGAAGGAAGAAGGAAGAAGGAAGAAGGAAGAAGGAATTCGTAGGTTTATATATGTGGATACAGGACCCTAACTCAAAATGGGCCACCTGCGTTCTTGTCGGGGTATTAAAAAGACCCTTGACTATTGACCGAACTATGCGGGGGTTGTCCCCCTGCAACGCCAAGCTCGCTTCCCCTCTACCTCTTCTGTGACCCTTGACTATTGATTAATTCAACAAGAGGCTTGCTCCAGCTAATAACTATTGCTCCGGTTCCATCTACTGTTGGTGCAAACGTAATATATTTGGTGAATGAACCCTTTTTCACTTCATACAAATATCCACCACCATAAATACTTCTCTGAGATGCATTGAAACCTTGTGCTTCTAATTTTGTCTTGACAATTAGAGCTACTTCATCCGGAGTTTTTCCCAGAACTGTGCCGAAAATATTCTCAATTCCGGGGATAGATTCTGCAAATTGACCGGGCTGAGAAAAATTTAAATCTTCACTCCAACTAAGTTCGTCATAAAGGCTGGTGAAGGTGGCATCAAATACTTGTTTTTCAACAGTATCTACCACAGGATTATTGAACTTCTTCAGCTTAACTTGTTTTTGCGATAGAAGTACAACCGTACTCTGCTCATCTTGGACAAAAAAATGCAAGTATTGTGTCTGTTCGGCTTTCGATACTTGAAAGACTTTTACATCTGATTTATCGGCAATCTTTTTGGCTTTGTATCCTAAAGCTGGTAATTTATTGGCAAAAAATACCAAAACTAAATTCAGGCGATCGCTTGTCTGTTGACAGTATTTGCTGTCTATTTCTGAGGCTGCACAAACCGAGGAAGCCTGAGCATTTTTGTATTTAGGAAAATCAGAAAATGGGGCAACAGTAGCTGTAGTTTTCTTCACTGGACTAAATGTAACTTTTTTGACAACTTTTGGAGAAGTCAGTGGTGCTGCGGTTGGGGTTATTACAGCGAATGATGTAGGTAACGTTGTTTGAGTGGCTGCGACTGCCCGAGCAGACGATGGAGGAAGGGTTTCAGTGGTTGTTAGTCTGAAGGGTGCAGACGGTAGTATTTGAGTGACTGTGCCGGAAGAAGGCGGTAGTGGTGGTAGTTGAGCCACTATTTGTGCTGTACCGTTTGGCAAAGAATCTTTAGGAGGTAATTTGGTTATGGGAGTTACAAGCGTCTTTCTTGCATCAAAGAATCCCGACTTAGGGGGTACTAACGATAGCTTGGGGGTTTCTTCCTTTTTTGCGACTGAGTTTGGCTTATTAGACGGAGATAAGGGTATTACAAGCAATAAACCATGCATCAAGAACGAAAGTAGCAGCATGGATGGAGATAACTGCTGTATTGCAATTAAAAAATTACTCGGAGCAAATGATTCGATCATGAATTTGCTTTTGGGAATCTGAATTGCTCAAGTTTGTGTAAGACTGATTCGGGCAAATGCACAAAGCGACAAAATCAATTCAAACAAGTAAAACAAAACACATACGCACTTAGTATTAATTTTAGCACTTAAAACTCATTTTTATTGTATATTTTGATATTTAATATATAGATTTTTGTAAAAAAATATGCTTATAGTATTATTTTTTTTTGACAAAATACATTAGGAAATATAACCTAGTAATAAATACGAGAAAAGCCCTATAAATAAAAAATTAACTATTATTTAAATTTAATTTAACCATTTGTTAAATCCTCCTTAACCGTAAAGAATGTACTTTTGTTTTTGGTTGTGATTTCAGCAGGAAACCAGTCCAGAAATGCGAGGGAATATGAATCTTTCAAACAAAACATTGAATCGTGTTGTTACTACTTCAGTAGTAACTGCAGCTGTTGCATTTGGGCCACTTTTTGCCGCGATCGCCCAAGCAGAAACCTTGAACGGAGCAGGAGCAACTTTCCCCGCTCCTCTGTACCAAAAATACGCACAACAAATCAAAAAAGACATCAAAGACCTGAACATCAACTACCAAGGTATTGGTAGTGGTGGTGGTGTTAACCAAACTATTGCTGGTACTGTTGACTTTGGCGGTAGCGACAGAGCAATGACCGATGCTGAAATTGCGAAAGTTAAACAAGGCGTAATTTTAGTACCTACCGCAGGTGGTGCAGTATCAGTTGTTTATAATGCTCCTGGTGTTAGCAACTTGAAATTGTCTCGCAAAACACTACCAGCAATTTTCACTGGTGAAATCAAGAACTGGAACGATCCTAAAATCAAAGCTGACAACCCTGGTGTAAACCTACCAAATACACCAATCAAAACAGTTGTTCGTGCTGATGGTAGCGGTACAACCTTCATTTTTACCAATCACTTGAGCAGCATTAGTGCTTATTTCAAAGGTAGAGTAGGTGCTAACCAACAGCCAAACTGGGTAGGAATCAATCCTCTCAAAGGTAAAGGTAACCCTGGTGTAGCTCAGTTGGTAGGCCGCACTGCTGGTTCTATTGGTTATGTTGAATACGACTTCGCTGTCAAAAATAACCTGAAGTCTGCTGTTGTACAGAACAAAAAAGGAGAATTTGTTGCTCCTTCTTTACAATCTGCAAACGCAGCTTTGTCAAATGTAAAATTCCCAGCTAACTACCGTGTATTTATAGGCGATCCCAACCAAGGTTATCCCATTGTTGGTTTGACCTGGATCATGGTCTACAAACAGTACAAAAATCCAGCTAAAGCACAAGCTGTTAAGCAAATGGTTGAGTGGATTCTCACCAAAGGTCAACAATACAACGATGACCTAAACTACACCTCGATTCCCAAGAGCGTAGCAAATAGTGTTATCAACACTGTGAAAACCACTGTTAAGTAGTTTGTAATCTTTTAATGTCCGATAGTAGGGTGGTCAAAGCCATCCTACTTTTCTTGTGAGTTCTCATCTCTAACTAATTTTAGATTTTGGATTACCCTGCAAGAAGACGCATTAGATACAGAGTGGCTTGTGTAGGTAGCGAAATCAGGATTTTGGATTTTAAGTTAAGCACACATATATTAATCTAATATCCGAGAAGCCCCAAATCCAAAATCGTCAATCTAAAATCCAAAATCGTAATGACTTATGGCAAACCCATCTGAACAATTCCCAAATCCAGTAGGTATTGACCTCGATATTACGGCTAAAAAAGGGGAAAAATTCTCCGTAGAAGACGGGTTTACTTGGTTAGTTCGTGGCTTTGCATTCCTTACGGTTGCCATACTGTTTTGGATGACTTGGGTCGTTTTTACCAAAGCTCAACCAGCGATCGCTAAGTTTGGACTCGGTTTTTTCACAAGCACAACTTGGGATGTACCTAATGAAATTTTTGGTGCTTTGCCCTACATTTATGGCACCCTCTTTAGTAGCATCCTTTCTCTGTTAATAGCCGTACCAATCGGGTTAGCAGTAGCTTTAGTCACTAGCGAAGATATCTTCCCACAAAAGGTACGTACGCCTGTGGCATTTATCGTCGAGCTAATCGCAGCAATTCCCAGTGTTGTCATTGGTTTGTGGGGCTTTTTTGTTCTAAGTCCGTTTCTGCGTCCAGCCCAACAATGGTTGTACGACAATTTCAAAGTGATACCTCTATTTAGTACCCCACCTTCTGATACCAATATGTTGATGGCTGGTATCATATTGGGGATTATGATTTTGCCTACAATGGCAGCAATCAGTAGGGATGTATTGTTGTTAGTTCCCAAAGAGTTGCGGACTGGATCTATGGCTTTGGGTTCTACCCGTTGGGAAACTATTTTTAGGGTGATACTTCCTTCGGGACTTTCGGGTATTGTGGGTGCAGCGATGCTGGCATTAGGACGTGCCTTAGGCGAAACGATGGCTGTAACACTGATAATCGGTAACAACCCTTTAATTAGTGCTTCGTTGTTCGACCCTGGTTATACAATTCCTGCTGTATTAGCCGTTGAATTTGCTGAAGCCACCGACTTTCATATTTCAGCTTTGATGTATTTGGCTTTGATTTTGTTTGCACTGACTCTAGTTGTTAACATTGGCGCTGTGTTATTCGTACAGTCGCTCGGTGCCAAAAATAGATAAGCGTGAACAATCCGCCCATTTAGGTGAATGAAGAAGAAGGAAGAAGTTTGAATATGGAAAGGCGCAATGGAAACAAGAGATTCTCAGCAGTCTAATATCAATCCATTCTGGATAGCAGAAATATCACAACCTTTGCCGATTTCACGACGGTTGTTTAACAGTGGAATGACAGTCTTAGCAGTTGCCTTGTCTAGTTTGGCACTGATACCTCTGTTTTCTATTATTTGGGAAATTCTCTACCGAGGACTATCCGGACTCAAACCGGAAATGTTCGTAAAGGAAGTAATTGAGAATGGGTTTGCTAACGCAATTGTTGGCACTCTCATAATGGTGGGAATTGCTTCTGCAATCAGCATCCCTTGTGGGGTAATGGGGGGCATATACTTGTCAGAGTTTGGTCGTGGAACTAAACTAGGTAGTGCAATTCGTTTTATTATCACTGTTCTGACTGGTGTACCCTCCATTGTTGTCGGGGTGTTCGTCTACGGTGTACTAGTTTTCACAACTAAGACATATACAGGCTTCGCAGGTGGTTTTGCTTTAGCTGTCATTATGCTACCAATTATTACACTGACGACAGAAGAAGCCTTAAAGCTGATTCCTACCCCGCAACGTCTCGCTTCTGCTGCTTTGGGAGGCAATAAATTCCAAACTACTTTTAAAGTAGTAATTTCAGCAGCAATACCAGGAATTACCACAGGCGTGTTACTAGCCGTAGCCCGTGCTGCTGGTGAAACAGCACCTTTGCTTTTTACCGCGTCCTCTAGTTACTTTTGGTCAGACGTTTTCTCTGGCCCAACGGCTTCTTTACCGGTAATAATCTATAACTTATACACAGATTCCGATCCGGCGAAGAATGCATTAGTCTGGACTGCTTCCATTATCTTAGTTGGAATGGTTTTGTTTTTCAGTCTTCTCTCTCGTTTCTTTACAAACAAGAGACGGACTAACTAAAAATCCGGTAAAGTTGTTCATTTTTGTTTCACCAGATTTGCAAGTATGAGTAAGTTGTCTCCGGCTATCCAAGTTAGAAATCTTAGCTTTTACTACGGCGGCGTCAAAAAGGCGATCGAAGGAGTATCTGTAGATATTTACGAGAACCAAGTGACCGCTATTATCGGTCCTTCCGGTTGTGGTAAATCTACATTCATCAAAACCCTCAATCGCATTAGCGAATTAGAAGGTAAAGTTAAGACTGAAGGTACAATAGAATTCTACGGTCAAAATATTTATGAGCGTCGTATTAACTTAAATCGGTTACGCCGCCAAATTGGAATGGTGTTCCAAAAGCCAAATCTTTTCCCCATGAGCATTTATGAGAACGTCGCTTATGGAGTGAAAATTGCTGGACGGCGCACTAAAGAAGAATTAGATGAAATTGTCGAATCTGCCATCAAAAGTGCTGCCCTTTGGGATGAAGTCAAAGATAAACTGCACACTTCAGCTTTAGGTATTTCTGGCGGTCAACAACAGCGGCTTTGCATTGCTCGTGCCTTAGCTGTAAAACCAAAAGTTTTGTTGATGGATGAACCTTGTTCTGCTCTTGATCCCATCGCAACTAAAAAGGTTGAAGACCTAATCAGACATTTGAAAACTGACGTGACAATTGCAATTGTTACCCACAATATGCAACAAGCTACTCGCGTCTCTGATTTCACAGCTTTCTTCAGCACTGACGAAAGTCGGATTGGTCAACTGGTAGAATTTGGAGCGACCGAGCAAATCTTTGGTAGTCCCATTGACCAACGCACTAAAGACTACGTTTCTGGGAAGTTCGGTTAATGTTTTTCTCCTGTACAAACGTTTATGTTTGAATTTATTTAAGTGCATCTTCAAAAATTTTCGGTTCTACATCAACAGATAAACTAGCTCCTCACAAAGCCGGGTATCTCTAAAAACGTAGTATGCAGTGCAAATAGCAGAATTGATCAAGTTATCCGGGAGTAACTACGCACCTTGCAAGCTTGATTCTTTGCAAATGTCTAAGTAAATAGACAAAACGAGAATATCTATTTTTTTCGTCGTTTTGGCAATATAACAAGGAGAGATTAACTAAAAAATAATCTTTCCTTGTTCTTTTTTTAACTATTATTATTTTAATGTAACACAAATGACTCGATTGAGAAAGTGTATATTTATTTATACCTAGTACAGTTGAATAATTATGCTTAAATAATAATCTCAAAAAATCTACTTTATAAGTATTCTTACTGTTTTTTTAATTACCGGACTTCTACCTTAAGACAGATATACAACGGAGGCGATATCTTTTATATTATTAATTAATAAATGACCGCTCAATTTAGTAAAAAGTTATCTAATATCAAGGCATTCTTAATTTGAATAAAATTAAGGGTGCCTTAAATATTTTAAAAATTATTTTCGTTTTTGTTAGCGATTAAGAAAAGTCATTATATGTGGCAGGTGCATCAACTCGAAGGCATTTTCAAAGAAAGAAAATATACCTTCCTTTGGTACACTCTAGCCAATTAATATGTAAAAATACACTAGTTGTATTGCATCTTCCATGCCACCGAGAATTAAAATTATTTTCATAAAAAAAATAAGAAAACTAACGCCGTATCCTAATTCGAGAATACTCTTATGCGGGGATAATTGAGCTAACTCGATAACACGAGAAATTGTTTCTTGGGGATAGCGCGGTCTGGTTCTATTATAAGCATCTGCGGTATTGCCATACCATGATTTTCTTTGATCTAATACCAATTCTGTATGAAGATGCACATAATCAAGACCCCCCTGTAGTCCCCCCTTGCCAAGGGGGGACGGCGTAGCCGGGGGGTAATATATGCAGCTTCACAAAGAAACGGTATAAGGTGTATTCACCCATGTATTGGTTGATTATTTGTTGCCAATTTTGCATAAATATTCGTCGTTAATTGTGAGTGGTTCACCAGTAATCAAAACCGTGTTTTCTGTAGTTTTCATTCTCAAATCCTTATCTGATAACTGTTAAACGATTAACTTTACCTCGGTTACTCCTTGGCGCAACTCTCGCTGTCGATTCAGCCAAGAGGAACGCACGCGATCGCCCAGAATGTGAGCGAAGTTACTTGCTACCCATCGCATCAGTGCGCTTTTACCTAGTAGTTGAGCCATTTCCGCTTCCTGACTTTGAAGCTGCTGCGCTCGAACAATCTCCGGCTCGCGCTCCGCTTGAATCTGCGGTAAATTCGCATCAATAGCCGCGTGTCCTAAACCCTCACGCAATAGAGGAACTAGATAATTCGCTGCGACAATAACATCCCGCAAAGCCATATTAATGCCCTGAGCGCGGATAGGTGACATTGGATGAGCAGCATCGCCCAAGAGAAGCAAACCGGGCACACTCCAGCGCGGACAGCGACCGACCACAACGGATAACAACACAGGTCGCTCAATGGTTTCTGCATTTTCTTGGAAATGAAGAGCTAACCAAGGAGGTGATACGGACGCTAGCATAAGAGGCCAATCAACTTGCTTCCAGTCCTTAAGGGCATTCTCATGCAGTGCCCAGCCAACTTGGAGATTCCCCTCCGACCCCTGAAACAGAGCAAATGCATGACGACCATTGAGAATCGAATAAAATACATTTTCAGACTCAAAATGCGGACTATCGGCCAATTTGAACCAAAGAATGTCAAAACTTTGGGACTGTTCCTCTAGAGGTAGGTTTGCTCGCTGCCGAACAATTGAATTACGACCATCTGCCCCAATGACTAAATCTGCAGAAATAGAGCGACCATCACCTAACTTCACCCCACAAACCCGTTGCTCGTTCCACAGCAAATCTTGTACTGGGGCACTTTGCATAAACTCAAAATGGGAATAAGTGTTAGCCTCAGAAATCAGCGCTCCGAGCAGGGCCTGCTGTGAAACGAGCGTAGTGGGCTTACCACCAAGTTCCATCGGTTCATCAACTCGAAACAGCTTATTGTTGTCGATTAAGAATTCCCAAGCATCAAGGGAGCGATGAGGGATGCGTTCTAACATAGATGATAATCCCATCTGCTCCAGAGCATCCAGCCCACTCGGCATCAGCCCCTCACCACGAAAAACTCGACGGAAGTTGCGGGATGCTTCAATCAGTTTGACTGTGATGCCGCGTTTCACAAGGAGGAGTGCGAGCGTTGCACCAGTCGGTCCAGCCCCAACAATTACAACTTGAGTCATCATTTTGGATTTTGGATTTTAAGATGTCAATAAACTAAAGATTTTTATTGCTGTATTATATTAAAATATGTAAATAAATATAAAGTAATTATCATTTGCATCACCGAAAGATTTCGGTACTATTTGGTCGAGTCAAGGTAAAAATAATCCCAGACTACCCACAGCAGGTAGATTTGCAACTTGGAATTTTTGTAATTGTTGATGCCTGATTTCGGTCATGCGACCAAAAATGTATTGGACTTTCTGCTGTCCCGAAGCTAAGGGGGAGACAGCCCAAGTTTTTGATTACGATATTATTCTCATATGGAGGCGATCGCATTCCAAAGTCGGCTATGCAATAGTAACTTGATGCCCTTTGAGTTGCCTTTCGTCAGCAAAGTAATCAACAAAGGTGTTTGATTTTCAGTTGTTTGAATAGGCTTAGTTGGCGATCGCTTGCGAGTTTGCGCGATGCCCTTGGTGTGTTTCGGTTGTAGTGCGATCGCCTTTTGGTTTCCTTGTTGGGCGATCGCAGATACAAAGGTTCAGCTTTGCAGTTGGATATCATGCAGCAGGGGGATACGCTCAAGTCCTGGCACAAAATACAGGACGCAAATTCGCGCTAATGGTGCAAAATATCAGGCTACACAAAACGAGTATTACAAATTATTTCATTCTCCTCCAATTACCAGAAGGAATAAAACTCGCCCAATAATAAGGATGCTGGTATTTCGGATTATTTAAAAACTCTAATTGTGTTTCTCGTAATGCTTCATGTCTACCCTTACCTGCTTTGACTTTCTCATAATATTTCACCATTAAATCTTTAGTTCCACCATCATCAACTAACCACAAACTTAATAACTGTGTCTGTGAACCTGCAATGACCAAAGCACGACGCAAACCATAAACACCATCACCTGTTTTCACGTCACCAACTCCAGTTTCACAGGCAGATAATACTACTAATTCTGTTCCGCGTAAATTCAAACCAGCAACTTCTAAAGCTGTGAGAACTCCATCGTCGGTATTGTTAGATTGTTTATTTTGACGACTATTGAAACCTGCTAATGCTAAACCCGAACGTAATAAAGGATTTTCTAAGTTGAAATATTTGGGTTTTTCTAGTTGATTTAAATCATTCATCGCTGATGGAATTGGTTTCAGTTCTTTATCTGGTAGAAAGAACCCGTGAGTCGCTAAATGTAGAATGTTAGGGGTTTTTAATTGTTTAATAGCGGCTTCTGTGGCTTTTTCACCTATGAGAATATTTGTCTTGGGGAAGATTTCTTTGATTTTCTCACCTTCTTCTAAAGTTGCTTTTAGTGGCTGATATGTCAAGTTGGCAAAATCTACAGAACGCTGATTTTGTGAACCACGGGTTTTTGCTGTCGGATTTGCTGCAATCACTGTTTCTTGCTGTTGATAGTCGATATTTGCAAAAACTACGGGATTTGAGAGTTGTTTTGCTGTGGTTTGTAGGCGCAGTAAATCCCTGCCAGTGGTAAGGTAGGAGAAAGCATAACGCTGAACAAGGTATTTATTTTGCTCATCTTTAAGAGCTTCAAAGGGTATGAGGTTTAACTGTCCATCTGGTGATAATAACAGGTGACGCACATCGCCTAATAGGGGACGAATGGGAGCCATGACTTGCTTGTCTAAAGTGCGTGCAAGTTCTTCAAGACTTTTTCCTTCAGCTGGTTCAACATCAATTCCACGTCGTTCCTGAGAATTAGATTTGCTTGTAGCTGGGCCACGTGCTAACACCCGACGAAAACTAGCAATTGATTTATCAATGGTTGTATCATCACCCAAATCAACCCACTTTGGCTCCCCGGAAGTACGCAACACCACCGCAGCATAACGAGATTCACCCCATTTTCCGTCGTCGTTTTTCCCTTTGGGATTAAATGGTTTGTACTGAACAATCTCTACCATTGCTGCATCTTGGGGAATTTGGGCTTGGATATCTGCCAATTCCACTGGTTGAATTTCTTTTCTAAACTCAGCGCTTCTAGCACTTAGTTGTTCTTCTAAGCGTTCATGTTCTGCTTCTAATTGTTTGATTTGCTGTTGATAAATCTCAAATTTTTCTTCTCCCTGTCCCCGATATACTAGGTTTGCTAATCGTTGCTGTACATCTAACCATTCGTCAAATAACTTTTTGGTTTCTGGATTGTCTGCTAATTGGGTACGTAATATTTGCACCGTGTCAGTCATGGCATCTAGCACCCGTCCTTTACGACGGAGGACAGTAGTCAAGGCTAATTTGCCAAGGGTCGGGTTTTTGGTAGATTGTTGTATAGCCAGGGTAACGGCAAAATCAGTACTTCCTGTAAAGGTTTGAGCGTAGTTTTGTTTTCTTTGTTCCGAACCCACAGCATAAATCAGTTGTAAGTTTTTTTCTTCAACTGTAAGTCCACGGGTGAGAAAATCAATAGTACGGGTGATATCTCCTTTTCTCCAGTAAAGTCCTGACAAATTATTCAGGGTAGCTGCCACATTCGGATGTTCCCGACCCAGTACTTTCTCACGAATTGCGAGCGCGTGCAGGTACAAAGGTTCGGCTTTGCCATAATTCCCCTGTGAAAAGTAAAGGAATGCCAAATTATTCAGGCTAGTTGCCACATCCGGATGTTCCCGACCCAGTACTTTCTCCAAAATAGCAAGCGATCGCAGGAACAATGGTTCAGCTTTGCCATAATTTCCCTGTGACTGATAAAGTCCTGCCAAATTATTCAGGCTACCTGCCACATTCGGATGTTCCCGACCCAGTACTTTCTCATAAATAGCAAGCGATCGCCGCAACAAAGGTTCGGCTTTGCTGTAATTCCCCTGTGAATCATAAAGTGCTGCCAAATTATTCAGGCTAAGTGCCACATCCGGATGTTCCCGACCCAGTACTTTCTCCCTAATCGCAAGCGATCGCCGCAACAAAGGTTCAGCTTTGCTGTAATTCCCCTGTACTCGGTAAAGTTCTGCCAAATTATTCAGGCTAAGTGCCACATCCGGATGTTCCCGACCCAGTACTTTCTCCCTAATCGCAAGCGATCGCAGGTACAAAGGTTCAGCTTTGGCATAATTCCCCTGTGAATAGTAAACTACTGCCAAATTATTCAGGCTAGTTGCCACATCCGGATGTTCCCGACCCAGTACTTTCTCCCTAATCGCAAGCGATCGCACAAGCAGTGGTTCAGCTTTGGCATAATTCCCCTGTAATCGGTAAATTCCTGCCAAATTATTCAGGCTAGATGCCACCAAAGGATGTTCCCGACCCAGTACTTTCTCCAAAATAGCAAGCGATCGCAAGTACAAAGGTTCAGCTTTGCTATAATTCCCCTGTGACTCGTAAAGGAATGCCAAATTATTCAGGCTAGTTGCCACATCCGGATGTTCCCGACCCAGAACTTTCTCCCGAATAGTAAGCGCTCGCAGATACAAAGGTTCAGCTTTGGCATAATTCCCCTGTGACTTATAAAGTGCTGCCAAATTATTTAGGCTAGATGCCACATCCGGATGTTCCCGACCGAGTACTTTCTCCCGAATCGCGAGCGCACGTTCTGCCAGGGGAATCGCTTCAATATATTTTCCTTGCTGATATAATTGCACAACTTGTTGATTCAGCCGTTCTGCTTCTTGCAATTCTGGTGAGTGTTGTGCTGATGATGGCGATTGAGCTTGTCCTGCAACTTCTCTGGGTATACTCACCAATAATCCTAGTGCCATTGCAGTAGTAATTGACCAAGATAATAATTTTAGGAGATGACGTGGGGAAGATTTTCTAAGCGGTAACTTGGGAGACATATCTTTTCCTTTATTAAGTTAGTAATAATACTGAGTCAAAAAGTTCCAGTTATATCTATCTCTCAAATTTGAGGAGATATGCAATTTTACTGAGGTCGGCGTATACAGAGGCTTACAGAGAGAATACAAAATGTTTTTTAGTATAAATACTTAAGCTGGGTTATAATTATTGCGAAAATCTTACACTAAATTTGCGTAACGTTGTCAGCTTCAAAAATACAAGTAACTAGAAAAATAAAGATTATTGCGATTATCCTTCGCAAATACCTGTAAAAAACCGCGATCGCTTTCAATCACTCTCAACATTCTCTGGTGGATGCAAACTTGCATTCCTCAACAAACGGCGTAGATTGACGACACCAGAGCGATTTAAACGCAAAGCTTCAACCGTTGCTCGACCATAAGCAGTTTTACCAATCACCTGGATAAAATCATCACTCCAGCTAAAATGCTCGCTCCAAACTTGCTGACGAGGATTATATAGGGCTATTTTTTCTCCCGTTTCTGGATCGAGTGCCTGCATTTTGGTATGTTTATGACCATTACAGCCAAAGCAACTCCAAGCAAGATTTTCTAAAACCGTTTCCCCACCTGCTTGTCGGGGTTTTATATGCTCAACTGTAAAACTCTCAGTCGCAAATTGCTCCGAACAACAACAATACTCGCAGTAACCACGGGAACGAGCAGCAACAATACGTCTCATTGATTGTGGGGTTTTCTCTGACATTAGGCTGCATTGATGTGTGTAGGTAAGAACTCCTTAATCAGCACTTTCAAATCAACCTGACGAAGTTGAGCCAGTTTTATCAATGCTTCTGCACGTTCTGCATCTTGTTGTTCGACGCGCTCAACAAAAATTAACAGTTCTTGATGCTCTGTATCTATAATTACTCCAGCCTCGTTTTGCTGACGCAGATAAGCTAACCTTTCTTGTTCTTCGGGAGACAGACGACGTTGAATGATTTCAAGCATTGCTGCTTCGCTGGTTTCTGGGTTTGATATTACTGATACCTGCACCTCGTGAGAAAGGGCTTCCAAAAATTCAATTGCCCTTACTAAAGATTCTCCCGGTAATTGTTCTAATAATGCGATCGCTCTTTTACGAATTTCTGTAGATATAGGCATAGAAAATCTGACCTCATTTATTTCTAGCTTAGATTATAACCATCCCTTCCCCAAGTCCTGGGCTGATAATCTAAATAAACTCAGGCATTAAGCCCGATCTAGATAAACTTACAGCCATTAACCCTGAATTTAGTAAACAGTTCGCTGAATCTATTGAGTGTCTTATAGCAACTGGGCAAATTTCTAAAGATATGTCAATGCAGGCAGATTTAATAGGAGAAGTGGCCGCACTTTGGTTTGGTCAAGAACCTGCTAGGGAACCTGCAAATATTATTATATCTATAATGAGCTTAGAACTTGTTAAACAAGGTCTACTTAGCATCGGTGAGGCAATTATAGAACATCCCGCATCAACATTTGGCTATCAAGAAGCTGTGAAAGAATTAAACGAGGATTTGTACAACCTGATGGCAACGCAAGCAAGGGTTAAGCCAGCAAAGCAGAGGATAATAGAAAAAGAAATAGCTATTTTACAGAAGTGGTTTGAAACCAAGTCCGCTACATCGTTGAATAATGCGAGTAATGACCGAGAAAGTATTAAGCGTATAATTATGGTTGTTGTTAAAAACTTTTACGCAATTTAAGCCTGGTATTAGACAAAGGTTCAAATATATATGAATTCCCTGAATTTTTACAAATATACTTCTTCTGTACCGACTCTGCTAGTATTATTGTGCTATAATTTAAATGCTATTTATTAATTTAACTTGTAATTTACAATAAGCTAAAATTAAAAATATGAAAGCAGTTGATAAAAATTATTCAGAAATTTTAAAAGAAAATGAACGCTCTCAAAAATCTCAAGAGTATTTCAGGCAAAATATAATTTTTAAAAGTAACGCAGTTAAGCAAGATTTGATTGATTTTGCAAGTTATCAAGGTTGGCAATTAAAAGCTATTAGAGAAGCTGATATTAAGAATTATTTACCATTAGAAATAGCTTGGGTGATGTCACAAACAGCAATTCATTATATTGAAGACTGGCATATAGAAGATGCTGCTGTTTATCCTTTTAGCCTAAAAACGCCATACTTGATTATTGAAGGTAAGAACCCTCAACTAATTGCGCTTTTGATTAGCTCAAAATTCGATACATACTCCGACCAAGAAATTATTACATCTTGTCAAAATGCTTCTAACTCTGACGATTTGATTGACGCAATTGTTCGTCTTAGTTATGCAGCGCCAGAAAAATTTGATTACAGATATTTCTCTACCTTAAAAAAAGTTTTATGTAATTCTGATACATGGGTTCGTCTTGCTACTGTTTGGGCAATTGGTTGCATTTCGTGGTGTGAATTATACGATCTTCTCAAAGATAAGAGCGAAACTGACCCTTCCGAGGATGTACAGTTACAAGCAAGCCAATTGTTACAAATATATAATATTGAAGGTGAAAATAGGCTTTTAACAGTTTTAGATTAACCCATGTTAATATACTCAATCAACTTCAACCCCAGCAATTAGAAACTTATTTAAAACCCACATTCTGCACCCTGTAATATCACAATCACTTCACAGGGCTATTTCATTCTAAAATGTCACGCACAGGTTGCAATAATACTATCTCCTATTTCAGCAAGGCTATTTAGTACTTCAGTATTTCCTAAAATAGCAAGACTACAGTGATTGGTATCAAGTAAATACATACATTAGTCAAAAGGATTAAAATCGTAATTAAAATTAGCTTTACTGCGACTAGAAATTACTGATTCTAAACATTCTTTAAAATCATCACCTTGCCAATTACCAATAGTTTTCAAATGTGCTATAAGCGATTCTCCTGTCGAATTACTGGGATTATCATTATCAAGTTTAACTTGATTTTGCTTGTCATACTTTGCTTGCAATAACTGAACATAATCTAAAATTTCCTGTAACATAGGTTCGGGTAATTCTTCTAATTTTTGTGTAATTTGTTCTCTAATAGTCATTTTCTCTCCTTGGGTTTTGCCTACTTAATCTAATTTACCTTCATCCCCGGAATAGTTCCCATATCGTTTTTATTTTTACTATTTTTCTCTGGTTTTGTCGTCTTTTCTCCTTTCCCCTTACTTTTATCCGCAACCTTCCCCCCCAAAATTTCCGCTTCCGCACGCTGTTGGTTCAAATCCATTAATTTTACTTTGGTTTTGGTAAAAATCAAGGTTGATAATCGGATCTAAAATTGCATAACTTTGTCTGACTGGGAAATATACCTTAGTATTGCGGATTGTTTGTATATAAAAAGCAATTCGTATGCGGAAATACATTTATTAGTCAGAGAAGGGGAAAGTCAAGGTGGTGAAACTCAAGCAATATAAAGCTTTTGATTATCGTGTTGTTGGTTTTATGGTGTTGCTAATTCTGGTGTTCCCGATGGGTGTAGCTTTTTCTCTAAGCAAGGAAAGTTCTCGCGGGGTTAGTGGAGAATTGACAGCGCAAACTCAAACTCAAAAACAGCGTAGGGAAGAAGCTATCAGATTGAATGAACAAGGTTCGCAATTGCTTGGTCAAGGTAAATATAAAGAAGCCTTGGAGTTATTTATTTGAGAGAGCTTTGGTAATTAGTCAACAAATAGGTGATAAATCTGGTGAGGGTATTATTCTCAACAACATTGGATTAGTTTACCGCAATTTGGGACAGTACCAAAAAGCTTTAGATTATTATCAACAAGCGTTAGTTATTAGTCAACAAATAGGTGATAAATCTCGTGAGGGTACTATTCTCAACAACATTGGAGCAGTTTACCGCAGTTTGGGACAGTACCCAAAAGCTTTAGATTATTATCAACAATCCTTAGTTATTCGTAAACAAATAGGTGATAAATCTGGTGAGGGTACTACTCTCCACAATATTGGATTTGTTTACGAAAATTTAGGACAGTATCAACAATCCCTATATTATTATCAACAAGCTTTAGATATTTGCTAAACTAATTCACCTCGCAACTCACGGGTTACTCGACGGTTTTGGAGAACGCACACCGGGAGCTATAGCTCTCTCCCCCGACTCTCCCCCATCCCCCAAAAACGCGAACGAAGGACTTTTACGAGCGAGGGAAATTTTTGAGAATTTGAAACTTCAAGCTGACTTAGTGGTGTTGAGTGCTTGCGATACTGGTAAAGGTGAGATAAGCGGAGATGGAGTATTGGGATTATCCCGTGCTTTATTAACAGCGGGTGCAAAAAGTCTCATAGTATCCTTATGGCAAGTTCCGGATAAAGCAACCTCTGATTTAATGGTTGAATTTTACCAAGAATTGGAGAAAAATCCTGATAAAGCGCGAGCGTTGCGTCAAGCAATGTTGAAGAACAAGGAAAAACACAACACCCCGGTGCAGCGAATTGGGCTGCGTTTACAATAATTGGTAATCCTGAGTAACGTCGCAGTGTATGGGGTGTAGGAGCAGGTTTTTCTTGATTTTCCTTGGGTTTGGTAAAAATTGAGGTTGATTACCATATCTAAAATTGCATATCTTATTTTGACTGGGAAGTATCTCTTACTGTCGCGAATCTTTGTATATAAAAAATGATTCGTATACCGGAATACATTTAATCATTCAAAAGAGGGGTAATTAGATTGTTGAAACCAAATTGTTGCAAATTTAATTATCATGTTGCTAGTTTTACAGTGCTGCTTTTGATTGTATTTCCGGTAGGTGTTGCGTTTTCGCGAACGAAGTCAAGCACGCTTCTGGTAGGTGGGGAGTTAATAGCGCAAGGAAAGACGAGGGAAGAGCGTCTAAAAGTTGCTATTGAGTTGAATAAGCAAGGATTACAGTTATCTGGTCAAGGTAAAAAGAAAGAAGCACTAGAGTTGTTTGAAAAAGCTTTGGTAATTTGTAGAGAAATAGGTGACAAATCTGGTGAGGGTAAACTGCTCAATAATATTGGAGCAGTTTACAACAATTTGGGACAGTACCAAAAAGCATTAGATTTTTATCAGCAATCCTTAGCTATTAGTCAAAAAATAGGTGATAAAGCAGGAGAAGGTATAATTTTTGCTCGCATTGGAGATATATACAACAACTTACAAGAAGTAAAGCTTGCTCTTGATTATTATCAACAGGCTCTAGCTATTAATCAACAAACAAACAATAAAGTAGACTCAGTAGTAATTTTAAATAAGATAGGAGAAGTTTACTTACGTATTGGTCAGTACAAAAAAGCGCTAGAGTTGATTTCAAAAGCTCATGAGGAAATTAATTCTAGGGGGATAGACCGGGATGTTACAACTCTTGGAGAATATTTACAATCTCCAACAATCTTTCCTTCTATAGTCAAAAAAAATATTGCTACTAATTTAGGAGAAGTTTATTCTAATTTAGGTGATTTTGAAAAAGCAAAACTACTCCTTCAAAAAGCTTTAGTTATTGCTCAAGCAGAAAACAATAGATTAGGAGAAGCAACAATATTAGACAACTTTGGGTCTCTTTATATAAATATGGCAGAAAAGGAGTCAGCTTTAGAATACTATCAAAAATCTTTAAAAATATACCAAGAAATAAAAGACAAATCAGGCGAAGCAAATACGTTGATGAGTATAGGAAGTATAGATTTAAATTTGGGATATTATCAAAAAGCACAGGAGCGTTACAATCAAGCTTTAGCTATTTTCCAACAAAATGATAATAAAATCGGACAAGGTAAAACACTTATTAATTTGGGAGAATTGAACCGTCAATTAAGTCAATATCCAAATGCCCTAAAATTTCTCAATCAAGCACTAAAGATTTTAACTTCTAATAAAAATAGTTTAGGTGTTGCAGCTACTCTCAATAACATCGGATTAGTGTACCAACAACTTGGTCAGCAGACACAAGCTTTAAATTATTTTCAGCGAGCCTTAGAAATTCGTAAAAAAATTGATGACCTTAATGGACTAGGGACTACTCTTCATAATATTGGGCTAGTTTACGATGAGTTAGGCAAGCAGGAGTCCGCACTAAAATTTTATCAGCAGGCTTTAGCTATTCGTCAAGAGATAGGAGACCAAGTAGGTGAAGCAACAACTCTCAATAACATTGCATTGATTAATAGCAATAATGGAAATAATCAACAAGCTCTCAATTATTTAAAACAAGCATTGTCAATTTTTCAGAAATTTGGCTATGGTACAAGCATAAGCAATACACTTGATAGCTTGGGAACTGTTTATAAAAATAACAAGCAATATGACAAAGCTCTTGAATCGTACCAGCAAGGCTTAATTATTAGCAAAAAAGTTGGCAGTCGTTTCCTTGAAAGAGTAATACTCAGTCATATTGGCGACTTATTTGCACAAAAGAAGCCAGAATTAGCGATAATTTTCTATAAACAATCTATTAATATTATCGAAACTACTCGTAAAGATTTAAAAGCTTTACCAAAAGAACAACAACAATCATACATAACAACTGTTGCTGATACCTACCGTCGTCTTGCGGATTTACTACTTAAACAAGACCGAATTTTAGAAGCACAGCAAGTTTTAGATTTATTAAAAGTGCGGGAAATAGAGGATTATTTTCGCTCAAAACGAGGAACTGGTCAACAATTAGTAGTTCTCCGTCCAGAAGAAGAAATATTAAAAAAATATGACGAACAGCAAAAGACTGCGATTAAATTGGGACAAGAACTTACACAACTACAGAAAATTGCTTCCGAACGTCAGTTAACTCCTGATGAATTGCAGCAACGTAACAAATTAGTCAGGATACAAGAAGATTTTAACAAGCAGTTTAACCAATTTAGTGAGCTTCCAGAAATAGTACAGTTATTAAACCAACTCAGCCGCAGTGAACGAAAGCAAATTTTAGACTTAGCAGACCTTGATGGATTAAGAGATGATTTGCGTCTTAACTCGGCAGTACTTTTTTATCCTTTAATTCTTGATGACCGTTTGGAACTGATTATTACAACTCCAGATTCTCCACCGCTACATCGCACGGTTAACGTAAAACGAGAAGACCTCAACCGAGTAATTCTGCAATTTCGCCAAGCTTTACAAAACCCAAGTTTGGATGCCAAAACTCCTGCACGGCAACTTTATGAGTGGCTGATTAAACCCTTAGAAAAAGACTTAAAGCAAGTTAACCTAAAAACTATTATTTACTCTCCTGATGGTCAATTACGTTACATTCCATTGTCTGCTTTGTATGATGGCAAGCAGTGGTTAGCAGAGCGTTACCGCATAAATAATATAACCTCCAAATCGCTTACCAATTTTAATGTTAAACCACAACTTGATAAGCGAATTTTGGCAGGAGCTTTTACTAAAGGTAACTACAATATTAAAGTTGGGGAAGTTTCTTTTCCCTTTAGAGGATTAGCTTTTGCATCAATTGAGATAGAAAATTTGGTAAAACTCTTACCCAACACCACAAAGTTAATTGATAAAGAATTTTCACTCTTATCTACTACCACCAGAATGAACGAATATAACATCGTTCATTTTGCCACCCACGCTGCTTTTGTACCGGGAGATGCTACACAGTCGTTTATTCTATTTGGTGACGGAAGTATAGCGACTTTAAAAGATATTGGTAATTGGACGTTAAATAATGTAGACTTAATAGTACTTAGCGCTTGTGAAACCGGGCTTGGTGGTAAGCTAGGTAATGGAGAAGAAGTTTTAGGTTTAGGCTATCAATTTCAAAATAGAGGCGTACGAGCAACAATTGCTTCCCTCTGGCAAGTTGACGATGGAGGCACTCAGGTTTTAATCAATGCATTTTACCAAGCATGGAATAAAAATAACATTACTAAAGCAGAAGCCTTACAACAAGCGCAAATTGCTTTAATAACAGGAAATTTTTCTGACATTAACAGTCAGCAGCGTGGGATTGATGTCACTATCCTTCCATCTAACCTGAAAAAAACTTCTAGCAGCTTTCAACATCCCTACTACTGGGCACCCTTCATCCTTATTGGTAATGGGTTATAATTAAAATACAGCTTATTGGTAAAGAAGCGACAAAAACTGCTGTGATGCAAAGAATTAACAGCGGTAAACTCATCCACCTCGCAACTCACGGGTTACTTGATGGGTTTGGAGAACGCATACCGGGAGCTATAGCTCTCTCCCCCGACTCTCCCCCATCCCCCAAAAACGCGAACGAAGGACTTTTACGGACCAGCGAAATTGTCGAAAATCTTAAACTCCAAGCTGATTTAATTGTATTTAGCGCTTGCGATACTGGAAAAGGAGAAATTAGCGGAGACGGAGTATTAGGATTATCCCGTGCTTTGATAACTGCGGGTGCAAAAAGTTTGATAGTATCCCTATGGCAAGTTCCAGATACAGCAACTTCTGATTTAATGGTTGAATTTTACCAAGAATTGGAGAAAAATCCAGATAAAGCGCGAGCGTTGCGTCAAGCAATGTTGAAAACCAAGGAAAAACACCCCGGTGCAGCGAATTGGGCTGCGTTTACAATTATTGGCAATCCTAAGTGATTGGTAAAGGATGCTAGCAAACTCGAAAATTACATTTAAGGTGCTGGAGCAAAATTACTGTACGTTTGACAAATAATCAGACCTAGTCAGACCAAAGCATTCAGCATTAATACCCAAAGTCTTCCAACCTTGGTCAGTTAATCTCACCGAGCGTACTTGACGATAATCATCATCTTTAAGTGCGAACTTCCCTTGAACATCTCGTTTTAACATCAGCCATTATTTTTAATCAATATAAACACTTAATAGGGAAAAAGCGGTACACTCAAATCGATGAAATCCCGTACTGCTTTTTTAAACGACCCAACACATAAAATCGTTTTCCATTACACCCCCAAACATTCTTCCTGGTGAGTCAGCACGTTGCGGGGGTTCTCCGCGTTGAGGGGAATGGCGTTGACACAAAGTGTAACCCAACCAACAAAACTACGAAAAATTATTTCATTCCTCTCCAATTACCAGAAGGAATAAAACTCGCCCAATAATAAGGATGCTCGTATTTCGGATTATTCAAAAACTCTAATTGCGTTTCTCGTAATGCTTCATGTCTACCCTTACCTGCTTTTACTTTCTGATAATATTTCACCATTAAATCTTTAGTTCCACCATCATCAACTAACCACAAACTTAATAACTGTGTCTGCGAACCAGCAATGACCAAAGCACGACGCAAACCGTAAACACCATCGCCAGTTTTCACGTCACCAAGCCCAGTTTCACAGGCAGATAATACCACTAGTTCTGTTCCGCGTAAATTCAAACCAGCAACTTCTAAAGCAGTAAGAACACCATCGTCGGTATTGTTAGATTGTTTATTTTGACGATTATTGAAACCCGCTAATGCTAAACCAGAACGTAATAAAGGATTTTCTAAGTTGAAATATTTGGGTTTTTCTAGTTGATTGAAATCATTCATCGCTGATGGAATTGGTTTCAGTTCTTTATCTGGTAGAAAGAACCCGTGAGTCGCTAAATGTAGAATGTTAGGGGTTTTTAATTGTTTAATAGCGGCTTCTGTGGCTTTTTCACCTATGAGAATATTTGTCTTGGGGAAGATTTCTTTGATTTTCTCACCTTCTTCTAAAGTTGCTTTTAGTGGCTGATATGTCAAGTTGGCAAAATCTACAGAACGCTGATTTTGTGAACCACGGGTTTTTGCTGTCGGATTTGCTGCAATCACTGTTTCTTGCTGTTGATAGTCGATATTTGCAAAAACTACGGGATTTGAGAGTTGTTTTGCTGTGGTTTGTAGGCGCAGTAAATCCCTGCCAGTGGTAAGGTAGGAGAAAGCATAACGCTGAACAAGGTATTTATTTTGCTCATCTTTAAGAGCTTCAAAGGGTATGAGGTTTAACTGTCCATCTGGTGATAATAACAGGTGACGCACATCGCCTAATAGGGGACGAATGGGAGCCATGACTTGCTTGTCTAAAGTGCGTGCAAGTTCTTCAAGACTTTTTCCTTCAGCTGGTTCAACATCAATTCCACGTCGTTCCTGAGAATTAGATTTGCTTGTAGCTGGGCCACGTGCTAACACCCGACGAAAACTAGCAATTGATTTATCAATGGTTGTATCATCACCCAAATCAACCCACTTTGGCTCCCCGGAAGTACGCAACACCACCGCAGCATAACGAGATTCACCCCATTTTCCGTCGTCGTTTTTCCCTTTGGGATTAAATGGTTTGTACTGAACAATCTCTACCATTGCTGCATCTTGGGGAATTTGGGCTTGGATATCTGCCAATTCCACTGGTTGAATTTCTTTTCTAAACTCAGCGCTTCTAGCACTTAGTTGTTCTTCTAAGCGTTCATGTTCTGCTTCTAATTGTTTGATTTGCTGTTGATAAATCTCAAATTTTTCTTCTCCCTGTCCCCGATATACTAGGTTTGCTAATCGTTGCTGTACATCTAACCATTCGTCAAATAACTTTTTGGTTTCTGGATTGTCTGCTAATTGGGTACGTAATATTTGCACCGTGTCAGTCATGGCATCTAGCACCCGTCCTTTACGACGGAGGACAGTAGTCAAGGCTAATTTGCCAAGGGTCGGGTTTTTGGTAGATTGTTGTATAGCCAGGGTAACGGCAAAATCAGTACTTCCTGTAAAGGTTTGAGCGTAGTTTTGTTTTCTTTGTTCCGAACCCACAGCATAAATCAGTTGTAAGTTTTTTTCTTCAACTGTAAGTCCACGGGTAAGAAAATCAGTAGTGCGAGTTACATCATCTTTTGCCCAGTAAAGTCCTGCCAAATTACTCAGGCTAGTTGCCACATTCGGATGTTCCCGACCGAGTACTTTCTCAGAAATAGCGAGCGATCGCAGGTACAAAGGTTCAGATGAGCCATAATTCCCCTGTAAGTGATAAAATAGAGCCAAATTATTCAGGCTTTGTGCCACATCCGGATGTTCCCGACCGAGTACTTTCTCCCGAATCGCGAGCGATTGTAGGTACAATGATTCAGATAAGGCATAATTCCCCGGTGACTTATAAAGAAGTCCTGCCAAATTATTCAGGCTAAGTGCCACATCCGGATGCTCCCGATCAAGTACTTTCTCCCGAATCGCGAGCGATCGCAGGTATAATGGTTCAGATGAGCCATAATTCCCCTGTGACTCATAAAGTTCTGCCAAATTATTCAGGCTAGTTGCCACATCCGGATGTTCCCGACCCAGTACTTTCTCCAAAATAGCGAGCGATCGCAGGTACAAAGGTTCAGCTTTGCCATAATTCCCCTGTAACTGATAAAGTGTTGCCAAATTATGCAGGCTAGTTGCCACCGAAGGATGTTCCGAACCCAGAACTTTCTCAAAAATAGCAAGCGCTCGCAGGATCAATGGTTCAGATGAGCCATAATTCCCCTGTAATCGGTAAAGTAGAGCCAAATTATCAAGACTTCGTGCCACCGAAGGATGTTCCAAACCCAGAATTTTCTCAAAAATAGCGATTGATCGCAGGTACAATGACTCAGCTTTGGTATAATTCCCCTGTAACTGATAAAGTGCTGCCAAATTATTCAGGCTTTGTGCCACATCCGGATGTTCCCGACCAAGTACTTTCTCATAAATAGCGAGCGATCGCAGGTAGAACGGTTCAGCTTTGCCATAGTTTCCCTGTGACTGATAAAGTGCTGCCAAATTATTCAGGCTTTGTGCCACATCCGGGTGTTCCTGACCGAGTACTTTCTCAGAAATAGCCAGCGATCGCAGTAACAATGGTTCAGCTTTGGCATAATTCCCCTGTAATCGGTAAAGTTCTGCCAAATTATTCAGGCTAGTTGCCACATACGGATGTTCCCGACCGAGTACTTTCTCAGAAATAGCCAGCGATCGCACGAGCAGTGGTTCAGATGAGGCATAATTCCCCTGTGAATAATAAAGTAGAGCCAAATTATTCAGGCTAATTGCCACCAAAGGATGTTCCTGACCGAGTACTTTCTCATAAATAGTGAGCGATCGCAGGTACAACGGTTCGGCTTTGCCATAATTCCCCTGTAATCGGTAAAGTCTTGCCAAATTATTCAGGCTAGTTGCCACATCTGAATGCTCCAGACCCAGAACTTTCTCCCGAATTGCTAAGGCTTTCTCTGCTAGGGGAATAGCTTCTGTATATTTTCCTTCCTTATACAACTGCTCTACTTGTTGATTCAGTCGTTCTGCTTCTTGCAACTTTGCTGACTGTTGTGTTGATAGTGCTGGTTGGGCTTGTCCTGCAACTTCTCTGGGTACAATCACTAATAGTCCTAGTGCCATTGCAGCAGTGATTGACCAAGATACCAATTTCAGGGGATGACGCGGGGAAGATTTTGTAGGGAATAACTTGGGAGGCATATCTTTAGTATTTCTTGGCTAGGTTAGTAATAATACGGATATTTATTGTTCTAATTCTATTTATTTCTCACCCTTGGGTAGGTATGCAGTTTTTCTGGCATTGCCTCACGCAGAGGCGCGGAGGCGCAGAGAGGGAACGTAAAATTAAATACTTAAAAACTGCTGTAATTATGTCAAAATTTTGACATTAAATTTGCATACCCCTGCACAGTCCAGAAATATAAGTAACTAGAAAATCTCAAACAAACATATCCTTGCTGCATTTGAACAACATCTGATTAACCAAGCTAAACCGGGGGATGTGGTGGTATTTCACTACTCTGGACATGGTTCACAGGTTGTCGATCCAGATAAAGACACCCCCGATGGCTTAAATAGTACGCTAGTTCCGATTGATTCGGGATACAATTCCTCTGGTGGTGTGGTGCAAGACATTATGGGACACACGCTGTTTTTACTTATGTATGCATTGAAAACCGATAATGTCACGGTTGTATTGGATAGCTGCAATTCTGGGGGAGTCTTAAGGGGAGCAACGCGATTTGGTAAGATCGAGGTTTAGTTCTTAATTAGAGTGTTCCAATTAAAAAAATATCCAAAGTCGATATCGTAGGATAGGTGTCTCCCCTGTCCCACACATATCTGGACAGGCGGGATGCCTAACCTACGGGATCATTTATTTCTTGGATTACTCTCACACGTTGATATTCTCAACAAAACTAGGTTTTTTAGTTGCGAAGCTAGGAAGATGGAAAATGTTCAAAATGAGAATATACTCATGGACGTGAATATAAATTAATGGATTTATTTAAACAATAAATAAATCATAAAATTGCTATTTTTATATATTATTTACTTTTCAAAATCAAAGCGTTAATTTGTTCATCTTCAACATTTATACCGCGACGTTCCAAGTATGAACGTAAATTAATTTGAACAAATAAATCCTTTAATTCTTCAGCAATTTCTTCAGGAGGGTTTCCCGATAAAGCCGTTGCGATTAGACGTTCTGCCGCTTGAAATTCTCCACAATCTATAGCGAGAGTTGCAGCGCTGCGATGTAAAATCGAGCGAGATGGTTCCGCATCTAATTGATTTGCAATTAATGCTGCTGCCACTTGCTCGTTCTCAAATGCTTGTCGGGTAAATTGGGACGCTTTTTCTAAATCACCTCTAAGTTTGGCTATTATAGCAGCTTCCGCCAAATCCATTGCAGTAGTGTGTTTTTCTTGAATTTGACTCATTTTCTTGCTTCAATTGTACTTTGAGCCCCTAAAAAGACACCTGACTAAATTCTGACCAAATGTAGTGCGATCGCTCAAGAGCAGGATGAGTGTCCCAATCCTACTTGAGAGCAAAGTTAGACGGGTCTTGATCTCGTCGATGCTTAGTGGGAATGGGGGCTGGCTGTCCATCACCCACAAGGGCTGCGGTTTTCTCCAGGGATTCCCTCAATCGCTTGGCTGCATAAATGGACATATCTCGGGGTACATTAATGCGATCGCGTAAGTATCGCAAAGCTATATCAGAACCTGATGGAGGTACACAGTCTTCGCCAGTCATCATGTGTGTTAAAGCACAACGGAGGGCTTGATCAAACAATTTATCATCTAAGGGGTTGACTCGGATAATATTGATGTGGTGTTCGATAGTTCGTTGAAGAGCTTCCATGCGGGAGTTTTCGGGTTCTGGATAAGTAACATCTGGTAGCCCGAACCAGGAACCGTTATCCACCCGCGCTTTATTGAGAAGCATCTGGGCTTCACCGTTTTCCCAGCAACCCCCCATCTGGGGCGGTAAATCATGTACATGGGTGTGAAAGTCACTCTGGGTACCGCAGTAGGTAGGTCGGCTTTCCATTGCCGCAAACCATGCGTTCAAGCGAGGGTTTTCCTCCCTCAGCGAGTAGCCCTTGTAGTAGTAAAGGCTCGCATTCATCCGTTCGAGATAGGGCGTAAAGATGACATCGACGGTGCCGAAGCTATCTAAAAAGTAAGGTCCTGGGGTGCGACCTAGAGCCTCCTCGACCTTAGCCACCACTCCTATAAATTGTTCTCGGTTGCGTTGTTCTTGTTGAGAGGAACCTGCTGGGTAGCACAGCCAAGCACACCAGGCTCTAAATAAAAGTCGTTCTAATTGACGTAGAGGAAGCACCGTGGGGTCTTCCATCCCTTGGCTCAATGAACCAAAAGCCTTTTCCAAAGCGAGCAAAATGTCATCGCTTTCCTTAATAATCCGGGCATCTAGCTCGATCGCAGGGAGCATTCCTGATGGTACCTTACGTTTGTACCAACTTTCTTTTTCCCCATAGCAGAACATTGTCACTTTTTCGATCCGGTAGGGGATTTGTTTTTCCTCTAGCCATAACCAAACTTTTTGACAGTAAGGACACCAAGCATGGTTATCGCGGTACAGTGTTACCCGCACATCAGATTCGGGCTGCCCAAACAAGCGCAACTTGGCTCTAGCATTGGTGAGACCATTAACGGTATCTATTTGATAGTCCGTGAGGGTTTCTAGTTCTTGCCAGCTTAGGGGTGCGGTAGTCATAGGGGAGTTGCGTAGGGCTTTACTAAAGAGGACTTTTCTTGACTCTACAATATTGGAGGGTAAACCAAGGTCAAACAACAATTACAACTTAAATCATCATTTTGGATTTTAAATTCTAATATGTCACCTATTTCCGCAAGGAGGCTCCTACTGTACCCAAGGGGTCAGTGGTGAGAGGAATTCCGGGTTGAAAACGAAACGTCTCCCGACCAATTTTTCCCGTAGGGATGCATAGGGAGTGGAGACACTTGAGTTTTCAACAATAAGTTAGGAACGCAACATGACAGATTATAGTCTATAATATTAGTCATATGTGAGAAGGTCGAACTCATGGAACAAGTACTGACGCTAGTTTGTAAACTCAACCCTACCCCAACACAGTCGGAAAAACTGGAAGCAGTTCTTCATGCTTTTGCTGCGGCTTGTAACTACACAAACGGAGTTATCAAGCCGCAGATAACCAGTAAAACAACTATTCAAAACGTTGTTTATGAGGATTTGCGTTTAAAGTTTGGTTTAGCCGCTAATTTGGCTGTCAGAGCTTGTGCCAGAGTAGGCGCTAATCGACTAGCAGCCAAGAAAAAAGGTCAGCCCGTAAAAGCGTTTAAGCCTACTTCGGCTGATTATGATGCCAGAATTTTTTCTTTCCGAGAAAAAGATTGGACTGTGAGCTTGACCACTTTAAATGGTAGAGAACACATCAAAATTGATGCGGGAAACTATCAGCGAGGTAAGCTCAAAGACAGAAAACCTACTTCTGCTCAATTGTGCAAACACCGTGATGGACAGTACTACATCCACATCCAACTAAAAGATGAAGTTCCAGATCCACAACCAACCAACAAAGTTATTGGTGTTGACTTTGGCAGACGCGATATTGCCGCAACAAGCAAGGGCGATTCGTGGAGTGGCAAACAGTTAACCAAGACGAGGGATAGATATAGTAAAGCAAGAGCGTCTCTCCAGAAAAAAGCTTCCACACGCACAAGGTCTAGTCGGCGTAGATGTCGGCAAGTCTTGGCACGGCTATCGGGGCGCGAGAGACGATTTCAATCGTGGCTAAACCAGAATATTTCTAAAACAATCATCCAGCAAGCCAAAAGCGAAAAAGCGCTTGTAGCCATTGAGGATTTGACTGGTATCCGTGAAAGGACAAACCAAAAACCACGCAACAAAACAGAGCGCCGTAGAAGTAACTCATGGGCGTTCTACCAATTGCGGATGTTTTTGGAATACAAAGGGTTGAGGGAGGGTGTTGAGGTGATAACTGTCCCTCCTGCCTACACGAGCCAAACGTGCCATCAATGTCTACATATTGGTTTGCGATCTGAAAAAAGGTTCAAATGCGGCAATTGCGGGTTGTCTTGTGACGCGGATTTGAACGGGGCAAAGATGATTGCATTATTGGGGCTGTCTGTAAACCAGCCTGGAGGCTCGAACGGTTTGCACTGTAATCTCAGTACAGATTCTTCAGGGCTACTAAAAGCCCACACTGATTCGGTACTCTGAATACAGTGTGGGTAGTTTACTAAACTAAAGATTTTTATTGCTGTATTATCTTAAGATATGTAAATAAATATAAATTAATATGCAAGATAAAGTAATTATCATTGTCGGTGCTACCGGCGGTATTGGTTCAGCATTAACCCGCAAACTTGCATCTACAGGCACACGTTTGGTGTTAGTAGCGAGAGATATGGTTCGTTTAGCAGCACTGGCAGAGGAATTATCAGGAGAAGTTTTGACAGTTCCTTGTGATATTACTGACCCTCAACAAGTAAAATTGCTGATAGAAAAGACGATTAGCCATTTCGGTCAAATTGATGTTTTGGTAAATTCAGCAGGTGCTGGCATCCTCCAACCTTATAACAACGTGGAGCCAGCAGATTTGGCCAAAATGCTAGATATCAATTTAAAAGGCAGCTTTTATACCACTCAGGCTGTAGCTATTGAAATGCAAAAGCGCAAGTCTGGTCATATTTGTAACGTAGTCGGGATTCTGGGCAAGCATTCGATGGGGATGGCCTCCGCTTACTGTGCTTCTAAATTTGGTGTTGTTGGCTTCAGCAAAAGTATGGCAGAAGAACTAAAGCGTTTTAATATCAAATTCACGCTATTCTACTTTGGTGGAGTCGATTCACCTTTTTGGGATAACGTAAAACTCAAGGTAGACCGGAAAAAAATGCTCAGTACAGAAACCGCAGCCAATGCGATATTTTTCGCACTATCTGCTGAACCGCAAGCTGTACCAATGGAAATTAATATCCAACCTGATAGTCACTTATTTTTTTAACTTGGTTATTGGGCACCAACAACTTTATATCTAGCTTAGGAATGATATGGAAATCTAGCTTTCATAGGCAGAATAACGACACAGATAGGCTGTTACGCTGGATTTTCATCAATTATGAGAATTAATCATATTCACTTTTATGTAGAAGATGCCAAACAATGGCGCAATTGGTTTATACACCATTTGGGTTTTGAAGCGGTAACTTTTGACTATGCCATACCCTTGAAAGAATCGTTCCACACCTGCACGGAAGTAGTCAAAAGCGATTCCGTTTGCTTTTTGTTGTCTTCACCATTATTACCCACTAGTCCAGTCGCAGAATATCTCCGTCAGCACCCCCCTGGTGTGGCAGATGTTGCTTTTGATGTTGAAGATGTAGAAGAAACTCTAGCCCAATCTCAAGTTTACGGAGTGAAAGTCCTCCAACCCATCCAGCAACACCAACAAGGTGAAGAGTCCGTCAAGTGGAGCCAAATTGCCGCTTGGGGTGGGCTGACGCATACGTTAATAGAAACGAGAAAAGAGGAGGAGCTGGATAATCTTTCTTTCCCCTACTCCTCGAACATAACTGCTATAGATCACATTGTCCTCAACGTGCCAGAGGGTGATTTAGAACAGAGAAAAGAGGAGGAGCTGGATAATCTTTCTTTCCCCTACTCCTCGAACATAACTGCTATAGATCACATTGTCCTCAACGTGCCAGAGGGTGATTTAGAACATGCTGTTGCATGGTACAAAAATATTTTAGATTTTCAACCACAGCAAATGTTTAAAATTAAAACCAATCGCTCGGCATTACACAGCCAAGTGATGGTTTCCCCCCAGGGTAATGTACAATTACCGATTAATGAACCAGCAACTCCCAATTCCCAAATTCAAGAGTTTATCAACGTGAACCGAGGAGCGGGAATTCAGCATATCGCTTTACGAACACCTAACATTGTTGAAGCGATCGCTAAATTCCGCAGCAGTGGTTTATGCTTTCTGCGTGTTCCCCAAAGCTACTATGAAATTCTTGCTATTCGGCAAGGACTCCCTCTATCACCAACAGAATTACAAGCGATCGCTCAACAGGAAATCTTAGTGGATTGGCAAGAAAATACTCCCGAAGCACTACTACTGCAAATTTTCACTCAGCCCATCTTTGGACAGCCGACCTTCTTTTTTGAGTTTATTGAGCGTAAGAACCAAGCCCAAGGTTTCGGTGAAGGCAATTTTCGTGCGTTATTTGAAGCCATAGAAAGCGAACAACTCAAACGTGGCTCCCTTAACTAAGTTCTGAGGAGGAAAGGAGCGAGATTCATCACAATATCAAATCCGGATAATCACTCGTACTTCCCGCAGTCTCACAGCTTACCTGTAGTTACAATACCCTACGCTCCGGCAAGCCACATGAATTGTCACTACGTTATATTATGGTGATTTAACCGGACATCATATTATATCAAATCCGGTTGATTACACACAGTTTCCACAGACCTTCACCTTGAATCCACAATGTTTATGTTTTTTTTGAACTATGTGCATTTACCCGGATTTGATATTACGGGATGTTGCTCCCGCATTTTGGTCTGACTCCTACTGGAGCTAAAGTCGGCAACTTTTGCTTTGTAATTTATGTTGAAACAGAAAGCTTTTAAATGTTGTTCTCTCAAATTTATGGGGCTAGTTTTAGCTATCTTGGCTGTATTGATTAGTATAATTCCTGTGAGGCTGGCTATAAGTCTTCATCAAGTACCGACACCGCAGGCAATTTTTGTGTTGGGGGGTGATTTCAACCGGACTGAATATGCGGCACGATTTTGGCAGTCTCATAAAAACTTAGATATTTGGGTTTCTGATTTTCCAGAATATCTAGAAATGCATCGCAACATTTTTCTACAATTGGGTATTCCAATAGAACAGTTACACTTGGATGGTCGTGCTACGGATACTGTGACGAATTTTACTAGTTTAGTAGGGGATTTTGTTAACCAGAAGCTCCAGCATATTTATTTGATTACGTCGGATTATCATATGCAACGGTCAAGGGTTATTGCAACTATAGTTTTGGGTAGTCGGGGAATTGTGGTGACACCTGTGACTGTGGCTTCGACGGGGGGAGAGTTGGAATCTTGGGTGCGGGTGTTACGGGATTTTGGACGTTGTGTATTGTGGGTTGTGAGTGGGAGAACAGGTGCGAAGTTTAATCCTCGGCTGATTTGATTAGATATTGACTTAGTAGAGAAATGAATTTGCGCTTACTAGTACAGCACAGCATAAATATGCCTACCATTTAGAACTTGAATTTAGTCTTCTTAAAGAAGACTTTCGCTATTAGACAGCGGTTTATAACCGTTGGCGGGTTCGGTATTCACAATAATATCCTCACTTACGCTGCAGTGTACTAGTACAGGTCTTTTGGAAATAAAGCTACCATCAAAAATAGCTAAAAAGTCTGGAACATAGGTGTTCTTTCTTTTTACTTCTTACTTTGTTTGTCGCAGTGAAAAGTTTCTGTGTTTCTGTATGGCAAAACGGCACAGCAACAACAGCAGGTGCTAGACTTTGTAGAATTTTTATTTTTATACCAAATGAGAAGATTGTCAGTATTAATATTGAGAAAAAAGCGCTTTTTTGTTTTGATAAAAGTATATAAGTTAACTATCAATACGCATAAATAATAAACCCAAAATATAGGATTCTGGAATATCAGTCTCCCGATTTAGGCGATCGCAGAATGTGAATAAACGAAATATTTGAAATATTCATTTAATTACGTCGGACTATCATATGCGGCGGTCGAGGGTTATTGCAACTATAGTTTTGAGTAGTCAGGGAATTGTGGTGACACCTGTAGCTGTGGCTTCGACCGGGGAGAGTTGGAATCTTGGGTGCGGGTATTACGGAATTTTGGGCGATCGCGTTCCTGAATTGAGGTATGAATTACCCTCACACTTCCCAGCCCCTCTCCCTAAGGGAGAGGGGAGCTTTTAATTCTTGTCCCCTCTCCCTTGGCATAGAGGGCTAGGGTGAGGGTAAATTTAGCAATTCATACCCGGATTCAGCAACGCCGAATAAACTTTTCTAAAATAATGTACGTTCAAAGGAACGATACCTGGGATTTAAGTATTTATAATCGCGAACTTCAATTAGTGCTTGCTGTTGAGGTTAAATCGCAATTCCACAAAACTAAACTTAAAAAATCTTAGACGCAACCCGGCTTGTCGTAGAAATCGTACCCCCATCAAATCCAAACCGGACTTTTCCGAGCAATGATATTCAGCTAAACTGGAAATATATTTTAGGATAGTATTGATATATGAGTTACCACAATATAATTACAATTGAGCCAGACAAGCGTGGTGGTAAGCCCTGTATTCGACGTATGCGGATTACAGTGTATGATGTTTTGGGCTGGTTGGCGAATGGAATGTCTAATGAGGAGATTTTAGACGATTTTCCTGAGTTGACACAACAAGATATTAAAGCCTGTTTGGAATTTGCTGCGGATCGAGAACATCGTTTGATTGCTGTGGTGGGTGACGTTTGAAGATACTATTCGACCAAAATTTGAGCCGGAAGTTAGTTAACAGGGTGGTTAATATTTTTCCTGATGCTAGCCATGTTCAGGACAAAATGGAGTATATTTCATAAGTGACGGACAAACCGAGCAAGTTTTAAAAGCCCCTGAAAGTCCATATTCAGAACTATTTCTAACATTGTTAGCAAAGAGTTTTGATTTAGACACTCCTGAAGTCGAAGCGATCCGTCCTGACAATCAAATATACGAAGAGATCGTAAGATATCTCAAGCCAGACATAGAGAAGTCTAACTTAAAGCTGAGAGAAGCTCAAAAACAAGAGTCGCAGAAAAATCAGGAAGAACGTGATTTAGAGCTAATTGAAAAGCGTATTCTAAATTTAGATTCCTCTCCTACATTTTTTTTAATGGAAAACTTGAAAGGTCGCTCTTTAAGGGATATAACTCGGAAAAACCTGACAGATTGGTATGGTGCTGACGAACAACTTAACCAAGTCGGTCAAAAATTTTTCAAGGATTTAGGTAAGCTACTGGTGTTTGATGTTCTCGTCAGCGCGTAATTTATGTTGAAACGTAAGGTTTCTAAACGCCGTTTTCGCAAATTTCTGGGGTTAATTTTAGCTATTTTGGCTGTATTGATTAGTATAATTCCTCTGAGGCTGGCTATAAGTCTTCATCAAGTACCGACACCGCAGGCAATTTTTGTGTTGGGGGGTGATTTTAACCGGACGGAATATGCGGCACGATTTTGGCAGTCTCATCAAAATTTAGATATTTGGGTTTCTGATTTTCCAGAATATCTAGAAATGCATCGCAACATTTTTCAGCAATCGGGTATTCCATTTGAACAGTTGCACTTAGATGGTCGTGCTACGGATACTGTGACGAATTTTACTAGTTTGGTAGGGGATTTTGTCAGTCGGGAGCTACGGCATATTTATTTGATTACGTCGGATTATCATATGCGGCGGTCGAGGGTTATTGCAACTATAGTTTTGGGTAGTCAGGGAATTGTGGTGACACCTGTAGCTGTGGCTTCGACCGGGGAGAGTTGGAATCTTGGGTGCGGGTAGTATTACGGGATTTTGGGCGATCGCGTAGCTCTTCCTTTGGAGGCTACGTCTGAAGTGGCGCAAAATCCTTGTTGATTTTTTTTGCCAATGTATTGCACGATGTCAGCAATTTAGTAGAATTGGATAATATTAGACGTTTAGTTTTTATGTAATGTTTCCCGGCATTTTAGTAGAATTAAAATAAGGTATTGTTGCTTGTCTTATTCAACAGGTAGATCAATGGCTAAAGAAGAACAATTATTAGAATATTGGCGCGAATTATCTTCTGATGCTCAAGAGCAGGTATTGGCATTAGCCAAATCTTTAAAGTTGCCAACTACCATTGAGGAATTTGTACCCCAAACTCCTCTAGGTCAAAGACTTTGGGGCATTCGACAGCGTGCGTTCACGAAGTGACTCCAAAGGAGTATCGCGCAAGGGATGCAATTGCTGACTGAATCAGAACTTGAACAAGAACTAGCCGAACGTCGAGGCGGATATAGTGAGTAATAAAGTTACTTATCTCGATTCTGGTGTCTTAATTAATGCTTGAAGAGGAGTTAACGAAGTTAGTTTCAAAGCTACGCAAATTTTAGATGATTCAACTCGTTTATTCGCAACAAGCGTATTTGTGCAATTGGAAACTTTGCCAAAAGCAGTGTATAACAAGCAGCTTGCGGATGTTGAATTTTACACGGCTTTCTTTGATGCTCTTGTTCGCATGCCGAATGGCCGAGCGAACAAGAGCTTTCTTGGATACGTCTATTTTCTGTAAAATAGCTTAGTTATTGTTTATAGCAGTGGAAAGTTTCTGTATGGCAAAAAAAATATTGTCAGATTATGATAGTCCTTGGAAAGAGGCATTAGATGTATATTTTGAATCATTCATGGAGTTGTGTTTTCCTGCGATTCATAATGATATAAATTGGCTCAAAGGTTATGAATCATTGGATGTAGAATTAAAAGAAGTAATCAGGGATGCCGAAATCGGAAATCGTCTTGCCGATAAGTTGGTAAAAGTTTGGCTCACTAGTGGACAAGAAGTTGTTATGCTAGTCCACGTCGAAATCCAAAGTTAATATCAAGCAAATTTTGAGAAGCGAATGTATGTTTATAACCATCGGTTGTTTGATAGATATGGACAAGAAGTAATCAGCTTGGTAGTACTAGGAGATAATGACATTGGATGGCGACCAACAGGATACAGTTATTCACGCTGGGGATTTTCTACTCATACAGAGTTCCCTACCGTGAAGCTATTGGATTACAAGGAGCGGTGGAGTGAGTTAGAGGTTTCTTCAAATCCATTTGCTGTATTGATAATGGCGCATTTGAGTACTTTGGAAACTATTGGTAACCCGAATAAACGCTTGCAATCGAAATTGAGTTTGGTGCGCGGACTATATGAGCGCGGCTATACTAGAAGTCAAATACTGGAGTTGTTCCGGTTAATTGAGTGGAAGATGGTGCTGCCAAAGCCATTGGAAGGTAGCTTTAGACAAGAGCTTAACCGTATTCAGGAGGAAAGAAAAGTGCCTTATATTGTAAGTTTTGTACGGGATGGGATGGCGATAGCGAATCGTGAGTCAGTTGTAGCGGTTTTAAAGACGCGGTTTGGAACTGTACCGCCACAAGTTAGTGCTAGCCTTGAGGCAATAGATGATATAAGCGTACTGCAAGACCTTTTAAAACAGGCAGTTACAACGGCTTCTGTGCCTGAATTTCAGCTTCGACTGAATTATAGTATAGGGCAATACTACTAAGTTAAGAATTTCTCTAAGTAATTCCAGGCATATAGAGACGCGAAGTCGGCTATTCCAGCCGTTCTCCCACAAAAGTAATCAGCATATTTTCTGGATAAACTCTTATGGGCTAAAGGTCAGAGAGTCAATAGCCTAGTCACCGCCTCTACACTTTTACCTCAACTGGTTCTTAACTACTATATCTAAATCTTATTTAAATCGCTTCTTCAGTATTTTATTAAATAAAATTTTCCTTAAGGTAAGCTGTCATACATCATTTAATTAATGTTTCAGCTAGGATTTATACGCAGGCCTAAATAGCTTGAGTATTATACATTATTAGTAGTCAAAGCTTTATTGAAAGCTTTGAAGCTATTTATTCGTATTATCTGAATATCACTTAATTACACTGATAATTCCTAATTTTCATATGTAAGTGAATGTTGCTGTATAAGCTCCAAAAGATGTTGTTCATTTAACTTATCGTATATCTAATAGTTCGGGATAATATCACTACAACAAAGGTTATTACTATGGCAGAAAAGGGAGTTACAAGTATGAGATGGATTGAAAGAGGGTAAAGTTACCGGGGATTAGGATTGGGTAAATGTTTATAAAAAATAGCTTGAAGATTGTGAAAGGATAAAGACATGAAACAACTTAAAGATTCACAACTTGAGACTTTTGACACAGAGTATGTGAACGATAAGCGATGGAAAATAGTTCAAGAGCAAATTGATCGAGATTTTCCAGATGGTGACTTTACATTTCTAGATGTTGGTGGAGGTAATGGACTATTTGCTGATCGCTTGTTGATGAATTACCCAAAATGTCGGGGGACTGTGCTGGATAATTCCGAACTACTTTTAAATCGGAATACATATAATTCTCGCAAAACGTTAATTTGTGATTCTGTTGAAAATCTAGTTAGTTTAAATAATAAATATGATATTGTTTCTTTGAATTGGCTTTTACATCATTTGGTCGGGAGTTCTTACGCTCAATCTCGCCAAAATATAAATATTACTTTGCAAACAGCCATATCTCTTCTCACAGAGCATGGAAAAATATCTATTTTCGACAATATGTATAATGGTTTATTAGTTGATGGCTTACCAAGTTTTATAATTTATCATTTGACATCAGCAAAAGCTATTTCGAGTTTTACCAGTAAGATGGGTGCAAATACTGCTGGGGTTGGTGTTTGTTTTTTATCGAAACAGCAATGGATATCGACTTTTGAAAGAAATTTTTTAAAAATAATAAACTATTCTGACGCGGGAGAACCTTGGTTCACATCTCTTCCAAGAAGATTATTTTTACATATGGGAAAAGTGCATGAAGGGCATTTTTGGTTGTCTATATCAATTTAATGTAACTCTCAAAAGTGGTAATTGCTGTGGCAAAAATATTAAGAGCTTTAGCATATCAGTTTGCAAAAAAATCAAAACCACTTAGTTTACGCCGTAATTTTTCTTGGACTTTCCTAAGTAATGCTGTTTACGGAATTTGCCAGTGGGGGATACTTGTGGCGATTGCCAAGTTAGGAACTCCTGAAATGGTAGGACGTTTTACACTGGGAATTGCAGTAATTACTCCAATAGTTCTCTTTGCTAATTTACAACTAAGAACTGTTCAAGTAACTGATATTAAGCAACAGTACGACTTTAGTGATTATCTAATATTAAGGTTAATTTCTTCAGTATTAGGAATGTTGGCAATTATAGGAATTATTTTTATTGGAGGATATAAAAGAGAAACATCTACAGTAATTCTGTTTATGGGGATAGCTAAGACTATAGAGTCAATTAGCGATGTTTTCTATGGCTTGCAGCAGCAGCATGAACGGATGGATAAAATAGCTCAATCAACAATTATTAGAAATTTATTGTCACTAATTATTTTTTTATTTAGCTTATATTTTTCACAAAATCTTATATACTCTACTGCATGTTTAATTTTTACAGCTGCTTTTACATTATTATCTTACGATATACCTAATACTATTTATCTACTTAAAAATAGTTCAAATAACTTTGTAGGTATTCATGGCGATTTGTTTAGCACTCAATATTTATCCAGAAAGTGTAAAGTTTTAATTAATTTAATCTGGGTTTCGTTGCCTGCCGGTCTGGCAATGGTTGCAATCAATTTAGTTCAGAATATTCCTCGCTACTTTATCGAATATTATTTAGGAGAGAGAGAGTTAGGAATTTTTTCTGGAATAGCATATTTACCATTAATAGGATATATGTTTATAGTAGCTTTGGGTCAATCCGCACTTTCTCCACTATCTAAATATTATAATTCTGGCAATATTATAGCTTTTAAAAAACTTATTACAAAGCTAGTATTTTTAGCATCTTCATTAGGATTAATAGGTATAATTATTTCCACTAGCTTTGGCAAGCAAATTTTAACAATCATGTATCAAGCTGAATATGCTCAACAGACAAGCGTATTTAATAGTTTAATGATTTGGGGTGGAATTTCATACATCTCATCATTTTTAGGCTATGCTGCAGGAGCAGTAAGATATTTCAGAGCTAGATTTATAAGCTCTACTGTTATACTTGTTCTTACCATTATTGGAAGTTTATTATTAATACCATCTTATGGTTTACAAGGTGCGGCTTTTGTTTTAATATTCAATGTAACTATAGAGTTGATAATTACCTATCTGATTATTTTCCATGCAATAAGTAAGTTTGAATATGGTCATTAAGTGTACTTTTTTGAATAAAAAACGAGACATCAGAGAGAAATAGATTTTTCTGATTCTAATCTAGTTGTTTTCACAATCAGGAATCAAAACATCATGAAGTTGACAATTTTGGGTGGTGGAGTCGCTGGTGCCGTAGCCGCAGGATATGCAGCAAGTAAAGGAATTAATGATATATCTTTGATTGAAAAAGATATGTCTCTAGGCGGTTTACATAGAGATATAGTGATAGATGATTTTCATTATGATATTGGTGCTTTCTTTTTTTGGCCGTACCACAAACTTATTCATGTCTTTCCAGGTGTCAAAGATTTAATGGTGGATATTGAACCTCTTTATTGTCTATCTCTTACTGAGAAAGGTAATTTAGACCTTTATCCTTCAACCCTAAAAGGGTATATGAAAGACTGGGGTATTACTGACCTGTGCTTAGATGTTTTCGGCTTGGTAACTAACAGAATAAAAATGCGCCTCAGTGGGCATAAAATTAATTCTGTTGATGATGAAATGAAATACTACCTGGGTCCATTTTACCAAAAAACAGGATTAAGGAAATATATTGCTAGATTGTATGGTATGTCCCCCTCAGATGTAGGCTTAGAATTTTCACAAAAGAGGATGAGTTTTATCGCAGAACGTTTCCGCACAAGTGAAATACTTAATAAACTATTGACTTTAAAAGCTAACCGACTCAATCAATGGACAACATTTCCCATCTCTTATGCTAGACCGACTTCTGGCTTTTCTTCAATGTATAGCTATATAGGAGAAGAGCTAAAAAGACAAAATGTTAATTTATGTTTTGGTGTACAAATAAAAGAAATTTTAATAGATGAAAAGAAGATTATAACTAGCGATGGTAAAGTTTATACATATGAACATCTACTATCCTCAATACCAATTACTTTACTGTGTAAGTTATCAGGTATTCCTTTAAATATAAAGCTTCAACACAAATCTTTGTACAGCCTTTTCTATGTGTCCAATTCTGAGATTATTCCTAAATGTCATGTTCTTTATAATTTTACAGAACGTGGTTTATGGAAGAGAATAACATTTCATTCATCCTATTATGGTACTGAAAAAAATAAACACTATTTTGTTGTTGAAGCGATGCCAGAAGAACGGCATCTCAATGACGATGGAGTCAGTATGTTAGACCAAGATTTCAAGGATACTTTTGCTAATACTGAATTTTTTGGAAATATTAAAAAGGCTGAATTAATTGGTTCGCATTTAACTCCTAATGCTTATCCAATTTATACAAAAGATTTTGATACTGGAGCCATAGATGAAGTGAAACAATTCTTCTCTAGGAAATCTATTTATTTAGTTGGGCGACAAGGAGAGTTTGATTACTTAAGCTCTAGTGATGTTGCTCAGTCTGCGATTAATACTATCAATAGACTATTGAACTCTGCTGATTAAAATCATTAATAACTTAATATTTAGTAGATATAAGAAGGTAAGTTTATGAAACGAAAAATCTTCTTTGTCTACTAGCTTTGTTTCTAATTATAAATATTTCATTTGCTAAAACTATCTTTTTAGGTAACTACTTTTTACCTTTTCCTAAGCAGGCTAGCACAAATAAACCTAACTATACAACGAGATATAAAATCCCTGAGAAACTTGTAATGAGATTGTTGTAAATTTTCTCACCCACCTAATTAGCATACAATATGGATAATATTTTTCTTCCTTTAATAATTACTTTAATAATTATTACTATTCTATCAATTTGGATTTACATCTACTGTAAGGATTATTTTTGGTTAGTAATTTCTGGATTTTTAATCAGGCTATTTTTGATTTTTATTCATGAACAAACGCGACTATTTGGCGATTTTGATATAAGTGATTACCTACACTATTTAACCGAATTTAAACAATTTGGAAGCAATGATATACTTAGCTACATTAAACCTCATTCAGCTTTTTATACAATCTTATATCCAGGATGGATATACAATAATTTAGAAGAGTCTGGATTATGGGTGATAAGGGTTGTAAATGCGGCAATAGGCGTAACTATTATTGCACCGATTTCATGGATAAAGCAAATAGTTTTTAGCCGCAAATTGAGTTATACTCAGGTTTTTATTATAACCTTTTGGCCCACTTGGATGCGTTATAACGTTGAAATAGGAAGGGCTTCAATTAGTGTTCTATCGATAATTGTTGGATTGTTCGCCTTATTAACATTAATTAATCAATACAAAAGTAATAATAATAAAATTTGGAATATTTATACAGTAATTATTTTGGCATTTGCTAGTTTTTTAAGGCTTCACTACATAGTATACTTCTTGCCAATAATATCATTATCATTTATGAATGAAGTTAAAAAAATAAAAACTTCTCCTTATTTACTTCCCATAATTTATCTTATTTCATCTTTATTAACATTGATTATCGTTGCAATCATACTAGTAATATATCAAAGTATAACTCAACAGACTTACGGTTTATCTTCAGATAATTCTTTAGAAGCAATTATATCTCTTTCTGAAGAAGGTGAACAAGGAAACTCAGGCTATCTTCAAGGAATTTATCCTAGAACTCCTTTAGATTTTATTTGGTTTTTGCCCCTTAGTGGTTTTTACTTCATGTTCTCTCCAATGCCGTGGGACATTCATAGTGTATTTGCTGCTGGCAGTTCTTTACAAGCATTAATCATTTTTGTTTGGTGCTTTAAGGCTGTAATTCACAAAAAGAAGTATATTAGTAAGAATAAAATGTTAAATTTATTGCTTGTCCCTATTATATTTTCTAGCATTGCTTTTGGTTTGGGTGTCAAAAACGCTGCTTCTGCGGAACGATGGAGGCTACCTTCTACTTTATTACTAATTCTAACAACTACAAGTGTTTTAGAATATGTGAAACAAGAAAGAAATATAGTATCTAATTGGTCTGATACTAAATATTAATACCACGATATGTTCTCAACATAAAACTTTGGAAAAATCATAGTTTTATATATATATATTTTGGTTAGGAATCTAATAATTTTTCTCCTATTTATAAGCTCAAATAAAGATGGCGAATAAGTAATCCCTATTACCTCATTACCTCTAAATTGACTAATAAATATTATTAAATTATTTTTTATCTTCTAACTTAAAAAATATGAATAATGCTAACTTTTGATCTCAAAACTAAAAAAATGGTACAGATACAAAATTATCTAAAAATTTCTGTTGTTACCTCTGTATACAACGGAGAGCAGTATTTTGATAAAGTAGTTCCTAGCATATTGAACCAAACTTATAGTAATTTTGAGTGGGTTATAGTAGATGATGGTTCTACGGATGCTACACCTAATTTACTTGCAGAACTTGCGAAAAAAGATGCAAGAGTGAAAATTTTATCTCCTGGACGTTTAGGTCGTGTAAAGGCTTTCAATTATGGTATTGAAAAGGCTCAAGGAGAATATATTGCAAATCAGGACTTTGATGATATTAGCTATCCAGAAAGGTTACAATTACAGGTAGATTTTTTAGATGCTCATCCAAAAGTTGCTCTTGTTGGATGCAACTATATTGTGAATGACGAAAATCGTAATGAACGTTATATAAGAATTCCACCCACTGAACACGAACAAATCACCCGAAAAATGGCAAAATGCGTACCTTTTGCCAACACTTTAGTAACCTATAGGAAAAAAGTTTGGGGACAAACTACAGGATATCTGGAAATGGACGGAATAGAAGACCTTCATTTGTGGATTCAATTTGCAAAGCAAGGTTGGCATTTTGGATGCATTAATGAGGTATTAGGTGAACATTGGGTACATTCTCAAAGCTTTTGGCATAAAAGCTTTAAATATTCACATCGTCAAAGAAAATTAGCGAGTATTCAGTGGCAGGCAATTAGAGAACTAAATCTTCCACTATGGATGGGGATTTACCCTTTAGGTCGATATATTTATTGCTATTCTCCTAAAGGTTTAAAATCTTTTATTAGACGTGCTGTAGTTGGTTCAAAAGAACAAGATTTAAAAATGAATACTTAAATTATAATTTATGAATTCTTCAGCCAAACTAATTATTCTTTACATCATTACTAAATCCGATTTAGGTGGAGCGCAAGGAAATGTTTACGATCTAATCTCCAACTTCCACAAAGACTGCGAAGTTCACCTTGCTGTAGGTTGCCACGGACACCTCACAGAAGATGTCAGCGTATTAGGTGTACCCATACATATTATTCCCAGCTTAACCCGCAGCATCAAACTATTTGGCGACTGCAACGCAGTCAAAGAATGTATTTCATTAATCAACAAAATCAAACCAGATATCATTCATGCACATAGCAGTAAAGCAGGAGTCATCGCACGAATTGCCGGATGGATAACCAAAACTCCTACAGTCTTCACCGCACATGGTTGGGGTTTCACTCCGGGAACACCAAGATTCAGACGGACAATCGCATTAATAGCCGAAAAACGGCTAGCATCATTGTCAGGAAAACTTATTTGCGTATCGGAAAGCGATCGCAGTTTAGCCAAAAATTGTGGTGTTGGTAACGATAAATCCCTAATAGTCGTGCGTTATGGCATCGAAAATATTCCCGTTACTCTTGCCAATACTCTACAACAACCACCTCGTTTAATCATGGTGGCACGCTTTAATGAACAAAAAGATCAAGCAACCTTACTCAAAGCAATTGCTGAAATAAAAAAGTACAATTTCCATCTCGACTTAGTTGGTAGTGGAGTATTTCTGGAATCGTGCCAAGCTCTCGCTAAATCACTAGAAATCACTGATAAAGTTTCCTTTTTAGGAGATAGGAGAGACGTACCCGAATTATTAGCAAAATCTCAAATATTCATTCTCAGCACTCACTACGAAGGGCTACCTATTAGTATTCTAGAAGCAATGCGTGGGGGTTTACCAGTAGTCGCAACTAGTGTTAACGGCATTCCCGAAGAAATAGAAGATGAGAAAACAGGTTTATTAGTACCCCGTCAAGATGCAGAAGCTTTAGCAGATGCATTATCTAGATTGATTCAAGCACCAGAAATTCGTCAACAAATGGGTGAAGCCGCCAGAGAAAAATTTATGCGGGAATTTACAATTGACAGAATGGTGAACGAAACCAGAAATGTATACAAATCTGTATTATAAAAATCCGGAGAGAGGATATTCATTCACAGAAATATCTAAAAAAATTTACATAAATCTGTCAAGCAGCTAATGATTTTCGGATATTTCGTTTATGTAGTATGTACTATTATATAATCTTAGACAACTATTCCTTAATCGCAGCGAGGCAAATGTGATGTTAGAACATAATAGCTCTTACAAGTCTATTTTACCTCAACAGCTAGAAATTCAGTCTATTAAGAAGTTAGAGTCTATACTTCAAGCAACAGGTAACACAGCAAAACTTATCGGACCGAATGAAGAACAAATAGCCATTCCAGAATCTGTTTACCAAGTGCTACGTCAAGTTGTTCATGCTTTTGTTTTGGGTCAGTCTATATCCATAATGCCCCAGCAGCAAGAGATGACAACACAAGAAGCCGCAGATTTTCTGAATGTATCTCGACCTTATTTAATTAAGTTATTAGAACAAGGGAATATTCCTTACATCAAAGTAGGTAGCCATCGACGTGTTCGTTTTGAAGATTTAAAAAACTATAAACAACTACGCGATACAGAACGCGGCCGGATTCTAGATGAATTAACTCAGGAAAGTCAAGACATGGGATTTTACGAGTAGGAGTAATTCCAACATTAAAATGAAAAAATTTCATGTTTTGTTAGACTCCTGCGTACTATTTCCGATGTACCTACGCGACACCTTATTGCGCGCTGCTGAGGCTGGATTGTATTTACCATTTTGGTCGCAAGAAATTCTGGATGGTATAACTCGCAACCTTGTCAACACAGGAAAAATGCCACAACAACGAGCCATCAAACTTGAGGAAACTATTAAAAAAGCTTTCCCTGAAGCGACGATCGAAATACCTCGAGAATTAGTTGAAATAATGACAAATCACCCTGGAAACCGTCATGTACTTGCTGCTGCCGTAGCAACTAAATCTGATGTAATTGTAACCTCAAATCTCAAACACTTTCAAGAAAAGGATTTGGTTTTTTGGGGGATACAAGCTAAATCTCCTGATGAATTTTTAACTAACCTATACAACCTCTACCCAAAAGAAATAGTAGAAGTAGTACGACGACAGTCACAAGCCCTAAAAAGACCGCCAATGACTGTTATCGAATTGCTTGATTTGTTAAGCAAAAAAGATGGAGCAAATTTAGCAAGCTTCACGGATAAAGTTAGGTCTGATGATTGCTGTTAAATACCCTATGCAATACTTACGGACAGGCGAGATGCCTATCCTACGGTTTTATATAAATACCCGAAGCGTAAGCGTTCATGGTTTTTTCAATTATTATACGCTAAAGAACGGCTGCATTCACCCTAGATGCGATTATACCCCAACTTTGGCAATGTCTGAAATAGTTGTTCTTGACACCCACGCGAGGAAACGATACTCCTGGGAGCATAAACTCCAATCAAGGAGCGCAGCAACAACCTCCAAGAATTGTATTTTGAATATGCTAACCCTACTTTGTTAGAGAAATCGCTTGCGATACTCCCGAAGGGAGTGGCTGCCGCCATCGCAGCGGCTACAGTTTATGGGATGGATTATTTGTTAACGTGGAATTGTAAGCATATTGCGAACGCTCAGATCCAGCGTAAGCTTTCAGAGATTAGCCTCGATTTTGGATACGAATTGCCAACTATATGTACACCTTACGAATTAATGGGAGCATAAGTCATGTGGAGAGACGAAATTCAAGAAGAGATCCATCAAATCCGTGAAGAACACTTCTTATCCTTTAATTACGATCTCAAAGCTATGTTCGCTGATTGGCAAAAAAGGCAAGCTGAAGATGGCAGACAAGTAGTAACCTTGCCACCAAAGCGGCGGGCTAATAAATCGCTACACCCGACTGACCAAGAGCAATACAACCAGCTACTCCATTAATCGCGATCGCTAACTCTGCTTTGTGATTCGGCCTTATCCACCGCAGTGTAAGCCGCAGGATTAACAGTTCCAAAACATCAACGACGGATAAACTTTGATTTTCCCACATGGATAATTGAAGCACTTGACTCTTAGGCAACACGAATCGGTGTAACTCGACAGTCAATAATAAAAGTCTGGATTGCCGAGCGGCTTGAGCAGCATAGCTGAAAAAATATTTTGTGTTTAGCGCTCTTTTATTACCCTTGGCGATCGCGATCGCGAACGGCCGGTTTATCTCGGTCAACATTTCCCCACAACGTCACATATGCATTCCCCTACACTTAAGATTGTCGTATGACTTTTTATACGCACAGTATTAGACTTATTTGTTAGAATTAAGCGCCAACTCTAAACATCTCTCTCATTCAGACATTGCTAGTTCAAAAGTATTAGATAACTTTTGGCTATGCAATAAAGAATAACCTGGTAGCTTTGCTGGTGTTGGATATTGTAAAATTGAATGTGGCACTCCCACCGCTTGGATTGCTTGCTCCCCAGCTAGTTTGCTTTTCCGATAAACATTCTGCGGGTCTGGCTCATCTTTCTCTCTATAAGGAATATTACTTTTACCATCAAACACATAATCCGTTGAATTGTGAACAATAGCTGTCCTTTAAGTGGTTAGCTATAATAGTATTTAGTCAAAAAAATAGCAGTTGCTCGTTCATGGTTATGTTGAAGCAAACAATTACGGTAGATGATTCTGTATCAATTTGTATACCACAAGAAATTGTTGAAGCCTTAGGATTTACTCCAGGTAGCCAAATAAACTTGGAAGTAGTTGGACATACTCTGATAATTCGTTCAGCAACAGAAGCCCAGCGTGCTGAAGACTTTATCCAAACCTTTGGGTCAATTCTGGAAAGAAGGAAGTCCGCTTATGAGGAATTGGCTTAATGTGAATCATAAAAGGAATGAATTTTCCAAACAAATTTGATGTGCTAGCAATCCATGCTCAATTAATTGCAGCGACAGGAGGTAGCGAAGGCTTAAGAGATGAAGGAGTACTCGAATCCGCACTATCTGCAACTCAAAATAGACTATATTACGAACAAGCTGATTTAGTGACTTGTGCAGCTACATATGCCTATCACTTAACTAAAGCTCATGCATTTATTGATGGGAATAAAAGAGTCGCAGCAGCAGTTACGGAAACTTTTTTAGAAACTAATGGTGCTAAATTAAACTTAAGTAAAGCATATACAGCGAGCAGATTATATCAAATGCAGAAAGGGCACTTAGGGTATCGTGCCCCTACAGGATATTCGACAAAAACAAGGGGTGTTATCCTATTGACCACCGGCATCCGTAAAAGTTGTCGAGGATTTGACCTTTACAACAGGTCAAAATTAATGTGTGCTTGAGTAGTCGAGTTTACAACTATTGCTGTGTTTGTAGTTGTTGAACCTGTTCAAGAGTTAGACCAGTAAATTCCACAACTGATTCAGCCGAAACCCCCTTTTTGAGCATATTCACAGCAATTTTTAGTGCAGTCTCAGAAGCTCCTTCTTGCCGACCTTCTTCCCGACCTTCTTGTATAATCGATTGATAAATAGCTGACTCACGCATCATATCTCTCCTAAGTAAACGTTGAATAACATCTTCTTTCAATACTAACCCGGCTAAAATTGCGGCTGAAGCCGTTACGTTATTTTGTGTCTTTCGGTCAATAATGCTATCAATCTGGGCTGCCACTGCCTGCAATGTACTATCTTGACTACTAGTATCGCTCAAAACTGCAAATGGAAGCAAACCTGGAGTACTCAAAAATAAGTCAGTTGGCTGTTCCCACAAGCGGATGACTTGGAAACGATGGACTGTCTCTTCTAAAGTAAATTTAGTTTGCTGAACGAGTTTTAAATATTTTTTACTAATTCCCTTCTGTAGATAAACTACTATTTGGCGCCAACTCTAAACACCTTTCCCATTCAGACAGCAATCGCATTCTGAGTGCAAGTTCCAATTGAGAGCAACCACTAAACCATCAACATCCCACGTTGGTAATCAGACACATTACCTTCAGCCACAAAAAAATAGCGATCGCCGTCCCACTAAAATCATCCTTACCTCTTGTGCCCGTATACCCAACTAGTGCGTAAAATTAAATGTGGCACTCCCACTGCTTGAATTGCCTGCTCGTCAGCTAGTGGTTCGTGCCATTAATTCTGGGGGATTGCTAGATCCCCGACAACTCCTGCGAAGTCGGGGATCTGACCCTAACAACACGTCCAAATTAATGACAAAGTTATAAAGAACTACGCGACACATAGCGCGTTCGTATTGCAAATGAATTAACTCAGGAAAGTCAAGACATGGGATTTTACGAGTAGGAGTAAGGATGTGGGAAACTGGGATATTATATATAGTACAGTCCTCCTTCTTGACCCAAATCAATGTGTTGCCAAGTTTTGTCATGCCCCCTAAAGACCTCTTCCACGACGCAGTAAAACGTGCATTAGAAAAAGATGGCTGGACAATTACCCAGGAACAACTGCCTGTAAGCTTCGAGTTAGGGGATATGTACATTGACTTGGGAGCAGAAAAAATTCTTGCAGCTCAAAAAGACAGCGAAAAAATAGCAGTGGAAATCAAAAGCTTTGTCAGAGCATCCGCAATCTCTGAATTTCATACAGCGCTGGGGCAATTTATTAATTATCGATTTGCTCGCTTCAGAACAAGAACCAGAACGTACACTATATTTAGCAGTCCCAGTTGATACCTATAGTTCATTTTTTACTATCAGATTAGTTCAAAACGTCATCAGAACCTATGGACTAAAATTAATAACTTATAATCCAAGCTTAGAGGTGATTGTTGAATGGATAAACTAACTCAATATCAAAAAATAATTCAGCAGCTACTGCAACAGTATGCTAGCCTTGGCACTTCAAACCCAGAGATTGAAACACAGTTCGTCTTTGATACAGAGCGAAATCATTATCAACTGGTTCATGTTGGTTGGAGAAATGAGCGGCGAATATATGGCTGTTTTCTTCACCTAGATATCAAAGATAACAAAATCTGGCTGCAACATAATGGCACAGAAAATGAAGTGACGGAAGACTTAGTAAATATGGGTGTTCCCAAGCAAGATATTGTGATTGGCTTTCACTCTCCCTTTAAACGGCAGTTTACAGAGTATGCGGTAAGTTAGGGATATTATCTCAGTCGGATTAATATCTGCATAAGCCCCCGTCAAAGCGCTTCTTTTGTGCCAAACTCGGTAAATTGGCGTATGTGGGATTTATGAAACACAAACTCGATTTTGGATACGAATTGCCAACTATATGTACACCTTACGGATTAATGGGAGGATAAGTCATGTGGAGAGACGAAATTCTAGAAGAGATGATGTGAGCAATCCTAAGTTGACAAAGATATAGACAAGAATGTTTATATATCGACAAGTCTATACGTTTGGATGTATAAACTGGAGCGCCCGAGGCCTTACTTGTTGAAGTTTGTAAGCGTACCCAAGCGC
>JAHHGZ010000051.1 GCA_019359595.1 Cyanomargarita calcarea GSE-NOS-MK-12-04C | reverse complement strand
TACTGGGTAGACGGACTTTGACATCCGTAGCGAGAATTCAACTGTGGATTGGTTCGGAGAGAAAACCAGTTTCTAAGTTAGTTTTGTCAGCAGAATCTCAGTGTCTTTAGACCTGAGAGTGTCAATACCATTCGATTCTAAATTCTTGTCTGTCAGGATTAAACGAAGTGGAATAATCTAAGTACAGTCAATAGAATTTTTTTTTTACAATTCCACAATTACCGGTGCATGGTCGCTGGGTTTTTCTAATTTTCTTGGCGTAGTATCAATTATGCAACTTTTGGCACGTTCGTAAAGGGCGGGTGTGAGATACTGGTGATCAATCCGCCAACCCAAGTTCCGGCGAAACGCAGCAGCGCGATAATCCCACCAGCTATAGTGTCCGCCTTCTTTTGTGAATTTGCGAAAGGCATCGGCAAATCCTAATGTCAAAATATCCTCTAAGGCTTGCCGCTCGGCCACAGACGACATGATGTGACTTTCGGGACTTACTTTATCGTGAATATCCTGATTATCAGGAGCAATATTGAAGTCACCACACATACAAATGTTGGGAGTGTTTGCCAGTAGCGATCGCAAAAATTTCTGGAGTATTGTCAACCAACCCAACTTATATTGGTATTTCTCGCTGCCAATTTCCGAGCCGTTAGGTACGTACAGGTTGATGATTCTGATGTCCTCAATAAAACCTGTAATTACCCGTTTTTGCTCATCCCATTCCGGCTCAATATCTGGCAAAATACTTGTAAAACCAGTAGTTACATTATTTAATGGCTGACGGCTAATTAAAGCCACACCGTTGTAAGATTTTTGCCCAAAAATATATAAATGATAGCCCAGTTCTTCAAAAGGCGATCGCGGAAATTCGGCATCTACAACTTTAGTTTCTTGCAAGCAGAGGACATCAACGGGATTTTGACTCAACCAACCAATAACGTGTTCTAGGCGAGTGCGTATCGAGTTGACGTTCCAAGTAGCGATTTTCATCTTTAGTTTCAATTTAATTCATCTTTGATAAGTATGTAGGTTCTCTGTGTCACCCAATACCAAAATGTTTCTTTGGAACCACATACCTACACCTGCGCGATCGTTATGAATTTTATCTCTGAATCTCAACAAAAATTGATCCCCATTCAGAATTCGGTATTTTTAGTTACAAAATCATTATGATCCCCAGGATAGATGCTACTAGGTTTAGGAGATTGTAAATTAATACTGTGGCTGCCACTCAAACTATTGCCAATTATCATTCCTAGTGATATGGGAATTGAGATTGCAAAGTTACCCGAGATTGCGCTGACAAAAATATAGATGGATACTGTTGGTTCCTTCGGGATAACAGCTACTATGTTCAATAGCAATCAGTTAAGGTAAATTAAAGTTAGAAGGGTAAGTAAAAATGCTTTACCCGTTCCTTCTTAAGTCCTGTTTTTAGGACGCTTTTCACCTGCTGAACCAAAACAAGTTATGAAAATCGCGCAAGTTGCCCCATTATGGGAACGAGTTCCTCCTCCAACTTATGGAGGAATTGAACTAGTAGTGAGTAGATTGACTGATGAATTAGTTCGTCGAGGTCATGAAGTCACTTTGTTCGCATCTGGGGATTCTCAAACCCTGGCAAGCTTAAAAGCAGTTTATCCTCATGCATTGCGCTTAGACCCAAACGTCAAAGAGTATGCAGTCTATGAAATGCTAATACTGAGCCAAGTTTACCAACAAGCAGCGGAATTCGATATAATCCATTCCCACATGGGGATTTCGGCGTTACCCTTTGCAAGTTTCGTGCAAAAACCAACAGTGCATACTTTGCACGGCAGCTTTACCAGGGATAACCGCCACGCATATACTCACCACTGTCATCAAGCATACATTAGCATTAGTGACGCTCAACGCACAGTAGACCTAAACTATGCCAGAACTGTATACAACGGCATTGAGCCACTAGATTATTATTTTGTAGCCCAACCACAAGAACCGCCCTATTTAGCATTTTTAGGAAGATTTTCACAAGAAAAAGGACCGCACCACGCGATCGCGATCGCCAAACAAGCTGGTTTCCAGCTGAAAATGGCAGGAAAAGTTGATGTGGTAGACTCTGAGTTTTTTGATATTGAGATAGCTCCCCATATAGATGGGAAGCAAATTCAATACCTCGGTGAAATCAACCACAAAGAAAAAGTTGAACTTCTGGGCAACGCTGCAATTACACTGTTCCCTATAACCTGGCAAGAACCATTTGGCTTGGTGATGATAGAATCAATGGCGACTGGGACACCAGTAATTGCCATGAACTTAGGTTCCGTACCAGAGGTGATTGCTCACGGCGAAACAGGATTCGTTTGCCAAACTTATGAGGAGATGGCAGCAAGGATTCCCCAAGCATTGGAACTTAATCGTCAAGGGTGTCGGGAATATGTAGAAAAGAACTTTAGCGTTACCCAAATGGTTGATGGGTACGAAGCGGTCTATGAAAAAATCATTCAAGACCGGATTGATTTAAATGGTCACATCCAAGCTGCGAAAATCCGAATTTAATTAACAATTTTTCATCTTTTTCTGCATCTGAACCAACCACTATTTATTCTAGGAGGACATTGGTATGAGTATGAGAGCTAACAACTGTCCCAGTTGCGGTAGTTCCACGCTATTGCGTCATGTTCGTCAGGGTCAAATCTATTGGTTGTGTCAATCTTGCCGTCAAGAAGTGCAACCATTGACTGTGACTCGCTTGTCTGGTGTGGAAGTCAGAACAGCAGGAATCGCAACCCAGTCTGGTATCGATTCTTAGATTGATAGACAGCTTCAGTTTTCAGATGTTCCCAGGTTTTTACAATTTAATTTAGCCAGAGTGACAGGGACTATAACTCGAATGGCACGCTTGTTAAGCCCTGAATTAAAATTCACAGCTTAAAGCTAAAGTTAGCGGTCATCTAACTAAAATAAGAGTTTTAACCCGTTTTAACGGGTTTAAGCTAAAAGCTATGAAATTTATTTCAGGGCTAAAAATAGCCTAACAAGCGTGCCATTCGACTATAACTCCCTGTCTAGTAGCACAAGTCTATTAAAATGGACTAAAAATAATGCTTTTATTTTCTTGTAATTTTCATAACTCCTTCTTCCTTCTTCCTTCTTCCTTCTTCCTTCATTAATTGTGCTGGCAGCGTTACTATACGGTCAAGAAGATTTACGCCTTGAACAAGTCACAGAGCCCACTCCCACAATCGGTGAAGTGGTGATTCGAGTCAAAACAGCAACAACTTGTGGCACAGACTTAAAAGTTTGGCGACGTGGCGGTCATGCCAAAATGTTAAAATTGCCAACGCTGTTTGGTCATGAAGCTGCAGGGGAAATTGTCGCACTAGGAGAAGGGGTTACAGGTTGGCAAATAGGCGATCGCGTTGTTGCGAATAATTCGGCACCATGCATGGAATGTTTTTTTTGTCAACGTGAAGAATATTCTCTTTGTCCGAATATCACCTGGAATAACGGAACCTTTGCCGAATACTTAAAAATTCCTGCCCTGATTGTCCAACATAATTTGTTGCCCATTCCCGATGGATTGCCTGATGAATTGGCGGCAATGACAGAACCTTTAGCGTGTGTGTTGCATGGGGTGGCACGTTCAAATGTGAAGCCAGGTGACAGGGTTGTATTATTAGGAGATGGAGCGATTGGCTTGATGTTTGTCGCTAAGTTAGCCCACGATTGCGATGCTGAGGTGTTCTTATTTGGTGGCAGTGACTCTAGGCTAAAAATTGGTGAAAAGTTAGGTGCAGCAAAGACTTTTAACTATCGGCAACTGCCAGATATTTCCAAATTAGTATGTGAAATTACAGATGGGATGGGTGCAGATGTAGTCATAGAAGCGACAGGTATCCCTAGTGCTTGGGAAACAGCGATCGCTTGTGCCCGTCCAGGTGCCACTGTAAACTTATTTGGTGGTTGTCCGCGCGACACTACTATTACCGTCAACACCGAACAATTACACTACAGCGAACTTACCCTCAAAGGCGTTTTTCATAATACACCGAAATATGTCCGTGATGCGCTGTCACTCATAGCGAGTCGAAAAATTCCCTTTGAATTACTCATCAGCGAAGAGCGATCGCTAAAAGATTTGGAACAGGTATTTTGTGATATGAAAGCCCGGAAGGTGATAAAAGTAGCAATGAAACCTTGAATGAAGGAAGAAGGAAGAAGGAAGAAGGAAGAAGGAATTCGTAGGTTTATATATGGGGATTGGAACCCCAACTAAACGAAAGACCCTGCGGAAGGTCGGGGTATTAAAAAGTTTATTCGAGGATAAAATTAAAAATGAATTTTCTCTAATTCCCAACTCTACCCCTGTTGTCAACAACCCACCACTGACCTGAATACAGGTACAGTGGGGGCTTTAAAAACAGCCCTAGTTGACCCGTCTAAGTATTTCGAGTACTACGTTTTTTGAATGATGACTCAATCAAAGCCCACCTGCGTGGGCTAATTAGGCGTATCTTTATAAAGAAACGGTATAACTCTTAACTATAATTCCTTTATTCAAATTGTGAACAACTTGATATCACCCGCATTACCAGAAATGGCAGATATTTGGCAGCAAACACTGAATTGGCAACCAACAATCCAAGAGCAAGAACAATTCCAGCGATTTTATGAATTAATTCTGTCCGGTAACCAACAGCTAAACTTAACCCGCATCACCGAACCCCAAGAGTTTTGGGAAAAACATCTGTGGGATTCCATAGCAGGAATTGCACCCTTATTTTGGGGAGTAGCTTCTTCTTCCTTGTCTCCCCATCTCCCACTCCCCTCCTCCCCCACTCCCCAATTAATCGACATCGGCACTGGTGCGGGTTTTCCAGGAATTCCGATCGCGATCGCAATGAATAATTGCACCGTGACTCTACTCGATTCGACCCGGAAAAAAGTTGCTTTTATTGAAGAAATATTGACAGCATTGCAACTGACGAATGTCAAAACTATGACAGCAAGAGTTGAAGACCTTGGTCACCAATTCCATCACCGACAAAAGTATAATGTGGCAACAATTCGCGCTGTTGGTTCTGCAAATACCTGTGCCGAATATACCCTACCACTACTTAAAGAGGGTGGTTTAGCAGTAATTTATCGGGGTAATTGGACATCTGAGGAAACCACAGCTTTAGAAAATGCGGTGAAGCAGTTGGGTGGGGTAATTGAATCAATCGAAAAATTTACTACTCCCTTAAGTGAGAGCATCCGTCACTGTCTATACCTACGAAAGGTCGAAAATACACCATCGCAATTTCCCCGTGCGGTTGGAGTCCCAACTTCAAAACCGCTTTAAAAATACAAGAGGATATTGAGAAAGTGCTTCATTGCCGAAAAATAAATAATTAACCGCACCCTCGACGCAGATGAAAAAGACTTTCGCTATCGGATGAGTAATTCTTTTGGCAAAGGAGATAATTCACCGATTTGATAATGTTTTTCTTTTATTAATCGCTGCAAATCTTTGACTCTCTGTTTTGGTGAAGGGTGAGTTGACAAAAAATCTAAATCAGAGTTTTTTTGGTTACTTAATTTATCAAAAAAATCAGTTGCTCCTGCTACATGATTATAGGTTTTATACAAAAGTTCCAAGCCTAATTTATCTGCTTGAGCCTCTTGAGATTGGGAATATTTTGCATCGCTAACAACTGCGACACTTGAAGCTACTGATACCAACCAATCGCTATTACCAGTCACGGAAGCTAAAGTAATTGGTAGTATTAATTGTCTTAAGATACTACGGAGATGGTCACGGTTAGCAAAATGTCCCAACTCATGTCCCAAAATCATCATTAACTCGTTTTCTGAGTCTGCTTGCTTAAGCAAACCAGAAAAAATTATAATGCGATCGCCTGGTAAAGCCAAAGCATTAACTGTTTTATTTGGCACATATAAAACTTGATAATCTCGACCTTTACGTTGTTCTAGGGGTAAATTCAACTCCAGCTTATTTAGTAATTTGTTTAAAGTATCTTGCGTTTGGGATGGTTGCGCTAATCTTTCGTAAGCTGGAACTATTAATGTTCCCAATTGCTGTTCGATGCGAGGAGAAATAATCCAAACAAGATTATCAACAAAAAAACAAACTAGCCAAATAATGACTATAATAATTCCCAAGAATATCCCAAAAATTATTAATAATTGGCGGTTACTAGTCGGTGGATTGCGATTAGTTTGATATGTCACTGTTATGCGATTAACTTTTAATCATTACTACTATTACTACTACTCTGAACTGGCCGAAAGGCATCCAAATAATTTATCAAATTATAAAGTTGACGTGATTGCAACCACAATTTACCTTTACCGCTAAAACGACAAACTAATCCTTCTCCACCCAAAATACCTGTTTTTAGTGCTTTAAATGATAAACCACCCATCATTTCTACATTATAATTGAGGGTATCTTCAAACGCGACGATATAACCAGTATCGACTACATAATCACCTGCAACTGGAATTTCTAGAATTCCACCATAGGAACTAAACCAGATATCTCCTTCACCAATAGCTCGCAATAAAAACAAAGATTCTCCACTAAAAAAGCCTTTAAATCCTTGAAATTTAGTATCAATTTCTACGGTTTGACTCGATGCAACAAATCCCGATGATTGCACCATCAAAGCATTACCGCTATTCAGATAATAATGCTGCACATCTCCAGGTACACCAGGAGAAAGATATAATTCACCGGGTTTTCCTTTGGCTGTAAATTCACTTAAAAATAGCGATTCACCTGCAAACATTCGGCCGATACTTTTCATTAAACCCCCTTTGGTTTTTGACTTCATTTCTATCCAGGGGTCCATTGCTGCCATTGCACCAGATTCTACGACTATAGTTTGATTTGCTTTCAAATCTATTTTTAACGATGCATAAGCAGGTGAATGTTCAATTTGATATGCTATTTCATTCATAGAATTTTTGAGTTACTATAGTTTATCTGAATTTCCACTTGTAAATTTCCAACCAAAATTACTGTTTTTTTGCTGGTAATTGAGAACCAAGTAACTGACCAAAAGCTCCAGCATTATGAGTTTGACAGAATACTTTACCTTTACCTTTAAAACGACAAACTAAACCTTCTCCACCAAAAAATGCTCCTAGCCAACTTGTATTTGCTTTGCTAATACTAAATGTCAAGCTTTTCTCAAATGCGACAATATGACCAGTATCAACAACATATTCATCATCGACATCTATCTCGTAAATAGCACCAAATGAACTCAGTGCAACTTCACCATAACCGCTAATAGTTAGCCAAAATATAGATTCCCCAGAAAACACCGATTTGAAACCTTGAAATCCCAAATTAATATCTACATTAGACTCGCTAGCTAAGTAAGAACTAGCTTGCACAACTAACTCATTTCCATTTATTTTATAAACTAAAATATCTCCCATCAATTTAGGAGCAAGATAAATCTCTCCTCCATTTACTGGAGAACGAAAAACGCTTAAAAATATTGACTCACCTGCTACCATCCGCTTGAGTCCACCAAGGATACCACCACCTTTTCCTTGTCTTAAAGTTGTGCTGACATTAAGATTGCCACTCATCGCAATCATGCACCCAGCTTCAGCGACTAATTCCTCACCAGCTTGCATTTTGACATGAGCGATCGCGCTATCGGGTTGCTGTAATATTTTAATTTCCATAGAGTTTAAATTTAACCTAAATTAGCGAATTCTTGAGCTTAAATAACTAACCAATCCATCAATACTGCGAGACTGTAGATAAATATCTCCTTCTCCGGAAAGTTTGCTGACTAATCCTTCTCCTGAAGTTACAGAACCAATCAAACCTCCAGAAAGTTTCAGGCTCATTTTAATATTAGATGAATAGGCAACTAAGTGACCGCTATCAACAATAAATTCACCATTGATGCGCTTTTTGGTAATACCACCATAAGCACCGAAAAATACTCGACCCTGCCCACTTAACTTCAATTTAAATAGTCCTTCTCCAGCAAAAAAACTAGAGAATCCTGCCCAACTTACGCCCATTTTGACACCAGGAGTATGAGCGATATAAGCTCCAGGCTGTAGGCAAATTTCATTATTATTTAAGTCATATTTTTCAACATTGCCGATGCAAGATTGAGTTAAAACTACCGTCAATGGTTGAGAAGTGGGATTTGAAAATATATTTACAAATAAAGATTCACCACCAAAAAACTTTTTCAAAAGTCCCGAAATTAAACTACCAGAAAATTGAGTCTGCATAGATAACTTCGCATCCATGCTAGTCATTGCCCCAGCTTCAGCAGTTATACTTTCACCAGGATTGAGAGTAGCAAAAATAGATGCAAATGCTGGTTTATAGCGAATTTCGTCTTTCAATTTGTAAACCTCCGTTTGTATAAATTGCACAATTCATCTCTGGTATAACTCCAGAAATATTAAATGTCAAGAAAAGCTGAAATATGCTGTTTTCAGGCTATAACCTCAAAAACAAACACTTGCTTGTAGTTGTATATTCTTCTTCTCAGATTGTCAAAAAAGTCTTGCAATCTCTGCCAAAAAATATTCTGTTCTGAAGGCTCGATTCTTTTTGTTTTACTGGTTCAATCTTATTTAAATATAATCCTCACAAGTATGGAGAATTTTTTTAAGCTTTTAAAGGATAGAGGTGAGGGAGTAAATATATCAACATTCTTGAAAGCAAATTGACATCAAAAGCCAGAGCCATTAATTAAAGTGTAGCAAAAATTAGAACGGTCTTCAGTTTAGTAGACGACAAATTTATTAAGTTTGGCAACGAATCTTATAACGGATATAACCGATGAAAATAAATTATCCGTTACATCCGTTTTTATCCACTGCCATCCCATTCGCTATTAAGCAAATTTATCCGAACCTACTAAGCGCTTGTTAATTTCCTCCCAGTTGAGGACATTCCACCAAGCATTTAAATAGTCAGCGCGACGGTTCTGATATTTTAGGTAATATGCGTGTTCCCAAACATCATTGCCCATCAGGGGGTATTTACCTTCACTCAGAGGACTATCTTGGTTAGCTGTTGTTGCGATTTGAAGTTTGCCGTCTTTGGTGCGGACTAACCAAACCCAACCACTACCGAAACGACCAGTGCCAGCTTCGTTAAACTGTTTTTTGAACCCTGCAAAATCTCCAAAGTTTTGTTTGATAGCGTCCGCAATCGGGCCTTTTGGCTCTCCACCACCATTGGGCTTCATAATTCTCCAAAACATTGAGTGGTTCACATGTCCACCGCCATTATTACGTACTGTTGTCTGAATATCAGCAGGAACACTGTTAAGGTTTAGTAACAACTGTTCAACTGTTTTACTTTTTAGTTCTGGATGTTTGTCTAAGGCTGCATTCAGATTTTTGACATAAGTTGCATGGTGTTTATCGTGATGAAAGCGCATTGTAGCTGCATCAATATGCGGTTCGAGCGCTTCATAAGCATAAGGTAGCGCAGGTAGTTGGATAGCTCCTGTTTTCCCTGCACTTGTTTGCTTATCCCCAGAAGCATTTTCAGCAAAAGCGCAAGAATCTAAGGCAAAAGCACCTGCACTAGCTCCGAGTAAATACAAAAAATGGCGACGATTAAGATTCATAGCACTGTTTGCAGAGATATCAGTAGTTTTAATTCTCTTAGATTTCGGCAACAAATCATACAGATTTTGGATTTTTACTAGGAATTGTATTTTCATCTTGACATTTGCCAGTTAATAACTTTCAAAGATAGTATGGATAATTACTTGTTTTCTAGCCGTCCGTCCGATAACAAATCAGAGAGAGCCATTTGTCAGTAATATTTTTTACAAATTTTTATGTTATCTTTCCCGTGGGCAAGGATGCACATTTTGAAAATATAGCCACTATCCTTAGATATAAATACCAGGGTGGAAATTTACTAACCGCTGACTGCAAACCCATATTAATGTTTGAGGATAAGTTGATGAGCATTAATTTGATCGAATATTGGGGAATAGCGATCGCTCTGCTGTTACTTGCTGGATTGATGATTTGGCAATGGTCAGCTATACTTCGCATTTTGGATATTTTCAGTACAGTTGCATCCGGACGAGAATGGTCATCTCAACTAAAAACACCTGAAGATTTACTGGAATATATCGTTGCTCATGCTGGAGATGTTTCACTAGTTGCTTATGAAATAAACCATTCTAACAAGGGAATTTTTCATCGTGCTGATGATAAACGCCCTTTAGCATCAACGATGAAAATTCTCGTATTAGCTGAATATGCCCGTCAAGTAGAGTTGGGTATACTTTCGCCAAATAATTTAGTAAATCTGGAAGATATTGATATTTATTACCTATCTGGTACCGATGGTGATGCTCATCCAAATGCTATTAAGGAGTTTCAAGAAAAAGCATATATCAATAAAGAAAATCAAATTCAGTTACGACATATTACCTATGCAATGATTCGTTATAGCGATAATGCAGCGACTGATTATTTAATTCAATGTTTGGGTCGAGATAATCTGGAAAATTTACTTCTCATATTACAAATCGAAAATCAAGATGTTCCACTGCCAATAATTGGTCAGTTTTTAACTTGGGGAAATCAAGAAATTGGTGCAAATACTCTGGAACGACTGCAAATATATCAAGCCATGAGTCGAGAACAGTATGCAAATGAAGTTTATCGTCTGACTTATAAATGGCGAAATGATGAAGATTTTAGAACCAAGCAAATTAAATATACTAAATCAGCGAAATGGTTAAATTTTAAAGAACAGAAACAATTTACCCAAGCTTTATTTTGTCGTGGGACTGCTAGAGGATATGCCCAATTAATGGAGAGAATATATCGTGGTGAATTAATTTCCCAAGTTGCAACTAAAATTATGCGGGAATATTTAGAATGGTCGATGCAATTAGCCGGCGAACAACAGCAAGTTGATGTCTATGGAGTCAAAAATGGAAGTTTACCCGGTGTGATTACCGAGGCTAGTTATCTAAAACTGAAAAATGCAAAAAACGTTCGAGTATTTGCTTTGTTTTTTGAAAATCTTCCCGGTGCAGTTTGGTTTGAGATGCTGCAAAATTATATTCAACAGGATTTTGGATATCTACTTTTAGGCGATGATAAATTTTTTGAGTTAGTCCGTCAAACTTTATGTGAAGTTAGGAGTGAGGAATTAATCGTTAAGAATTAATCATATCAAGTTAGCTTGGTGGGGGCTATCTGCTGGTAGCAACAAGATTCCCGACAACTTTTACGAAGTCGGGAATCCAGGGGCAGCGCAATTTTCAAAACTAACTTTGCGACAATCGCTTAACTTCCGCACTTGCTAAAATTTGATGAGCTTCTTTCAGTAGGTGAGGAATTTTTTCAGCGTGGGGACTTTGCTTGAGACATTGGCGCAAGTCTAGTTTCTCTACCCCCTCTGCTTTACTACCAGGAAACCAGTGATTACCGTGCCCTAGCAGGTTATAGCGCATTTGGGCATAGTCCACCATATCGTAGGCTAGAGCTAAGTTTCGCAGCCACAAAATTATCGGAATATTCACACTCTTTGGAGTATCCTCGTGCTTTGGTAAACCTACATTCCAAGTTTTTACCCAGTCAAATCCCAAGGTGGCGATCGCTTCTTCTTCCAGCCTTGCTAAAATTGGCGGCAAAATCTCCCCTGCATTATCCAACAATTCTAAAGTTTTCAAATGTTCGTCAAAATCTGTCGGTCTAGCTGCACCCAAACTTAAAGTATGTACCTCCGGATGGCTCAGACAAAATAAATCGTTAAACACCATCGGACTCAAAGGTTCACAAAGCCTTGCTAACTTCGGTGGTGGACTATATAATTTTCCACCTTTATCAGATGGACTGATGATAAACACCCCCATATCATGGCGTGTTGCGGCTTCAATTGCTGCCCAATTATTTTGATTTATGTAATACCAATGTAAGTTGACGTAATCAAATTGGTTGGTATTAATTGCCTCAAGAATAATATCTGTTGGGCCATGTGTAGAAAACCCAATAAACCGAACTTTCCCCGCATCTTGCAACTTTCTTGCCACATCTAAACAACCACCCGGACGGATGCTGTCGTTTAATAACTCAGTATTATTAATCCCATGTAACCCCAACAAATCTACATAATCTAACTGGAGATTTCGCAGCGACTCTTCAAAAGTCTTTCTAAATTTCTTAGCATCTGCCTGAGGGCTGATTTTAGTCTGAACAATCAAGTTTTCGCGCTTAAGCGTCGGCAAAATTCGTCCCAGTTGGATCTCAGAAGTTCCATAACCACGGGCAGTTTCAATATGGTTTATACCAATTTCCACCGCACGTTTGATAGTCGCTTCCAAATTCTCCTGATTTTCTCGAGGAATTTGCCCCTGTGGGATATCTTGCCATTTATACTGGTATCGCATCCCCCCACAGGAGAATACTGGCATCTGTAATTCTGTCCGGCCAAATCTTTTATACAGCATTACGTATTGTTATGACATCCTGCTCAATTTATAACGTTAAAATTTATGTCTCTGTCTGTAGAGTAGTTTTTTTTTGTTGATCGTCAGGAAAGTAAGAGGTTATCAATGAAGTATGTAGTTGTGTAATTACGGCATTTATGGAGTACTAATGCAAGGAAAGCAACCTAGCCAACCAACGAATACCTCTGCTGAAGGTCATTCTCACAGTCAGTCTCATGTTTTCGGCCAGAATAGCGTGGGATATATTGTCGTCGCCTTGCCGATTATTCTATTTTTAGGGATTATTTTTTATAAAAAATACCGCATAGCGGTTCGTCGTCAGCAAATTGCAATATTAGAGAAAATATGGTTTATGGATGTCAATAAAAAAACTCATTAATAAGGCTGTAGGGGCAATTCGAATTCATGAATTGCCTCTAGTTGAACAAAGCTGTAGGGGCAATACCCTACGCTCCGGCAAGCCACATGAATTGCCTCTACCTGAACAAAGCGCAGCCTCACATTATATTTGTCTGACTACAGGTTGACCGTCCTTAACTTCGCCAATTAAGACAATATCAACGCAATTGACGAAAATACCATTTTCCAAAACACCAGGAATATTATTCAGTGTTTTCTCTAAGTTCGCAGGGTCATCAATAGAATCAAATCGAACATCAACAACCATATTTCCTTGGTCGGTAATTACTGGTCCGGCTTTTCTTACACCCATACGGAGTTCTGGTTTGCCGCCGAGTTTTTTGATCGCGTTGATGACGGGAGTAATGGCCATCGGAATGACTTCCACTGGAACCGCAAAACTAGAACCCAAACGGTCTACCAATTTACCAGCATCAACAACAACAATAAATTGCTCTGCGAGATAATCGACAACTTTTTCGCGGGTATGTGCAGCACCACCACCCTTAATGAGATTTTTGTGTGGATCGACTTCATCAGCCCCATCAATCGCGATATCAATGTGGTCTACAGCGTCTAGAGTCGTCAGAGGAACACCATACTCTTTTGCTAACACCTCTGACTGAAACGAAGTCGGAATGCCAACAATATCCTTCAGTTCACCAGTTTTTAGGCGATCGCCCAAAAACTGAATTGTATAAGCCGTGGTTGAACCAGTACCCAACCCCACAATCGAACCTGATTTTACCAGGTTAGCGGCGGCTCTACCAACTTCTTGCTTCATCAACTTCACGGGGTCTGCTGCTGCGGTCATTCCGAATACTCCTGATAAATCTGACTATATATAGTGCATATCATATATGGGTGTAGGGAGATGGGAAGTAGGAAAAGGAATTAATATCTTTATCCCTTGTCCCCCTTGCCTCCTTCCCATTCCTTATTTTCCGAATACAGATATATGAGAATTGTTATTAACCTAAGTCACCCAGTTTTCCGAAATGTACATGAATAAGTTTAAATTGGATAAAATTATGCGTAGGTTTCTAGGTACTCTTTCCTTAGTGGCACTAGTACAATACATCCCAGTAAGCGTCCAAGCTCAAGGAATAAAACCAGCTTCCGGACTACCTTCAGATCCAATTCAGGCGGTAGTTGCAGCCAGGTTAATGACAAAGGACGCTGATGGAAATTTTAATGCACAACGGTTTATCACTCGTGCCGAATTAGCCTCTATCTTAGTGAAATCATTTAGACTAGATAAACGAGAAGCATCCAGAGGCGACAACTTGATACTAGTTCAAGACGTACCAACCAATCACCCAGCATATAAAAACATTCAGATAGTTCTCAAAAATGACATCATGAAAGGCTATCGAGGAAATATGTTTTTCCCCAACCAAAGGGTGACAAGGGCGGAAGCTTTAGCGATTTTTGCTCAAGCCTACGGAGTATTTCAGTTTCCTGACGATACCGTCAATGAAATTCTTGCATCCCATCCAGATGCTGGTACAATTCCAACTTGGGCAAGAAAAGCGATCGCCACAGTACTAACTGAGGGATTTGTGAATACAGACAACCAAGGCAACATTTCCCCCCTCCAACCAATGACTCGCGGTGATATGGCTTATGTATTAAGTAAATATTTGCAACGACAGCAAGTACAACCAGAAACACCAGAAGCACCAGAAGCACCGAATAGGTGAGAAGCAAAGTTTGGAGTTAGGAGTTTGGAGTTAAAATTTCATCACTTATAAATCATCACTCCTAACTTTTTGCCATTTCCGATTACTTGCCCCGAGCGTGGGAAAATCAATATACAAGATGTCGAGAGGAAAACCCTATAAATATGCATCTGAGTGAAATTACGCATCCCAACCAGTTGCACGGTTTATCAATTCGCCAGTTGCAACAGATAGCCCGTCAAATTCGGGATAAGCATCTACAAACCGTCGCAGCATCCGGGGGGCATCTAGGACCAGGGTTGGGTGTTGTAGAGTTGACATTGGGGCTTTACCAAACACTAGATTTAGACCGCGATAAAGTGATTTGGGATGTAGGACACCAAGCCTACCCTCATAAACTAATCACGGGGCGTTATAGTAACTTCGATACCCTACGGCAAAAAGACGGCATCGCGGGTTATCTCAAACGCGGCGAAAGCAAGTTTGACCACTTTGGCGCGGGACACGCTTCCACAAGTATTTCAGCCGGGTTAGGCATGGCTTTAGCGCGGGATGCTAAAGGGGAAAAATTCAAAGTAGCCTCGATTATTGGCGATGGGGCATTGACAGGTGGAATGGCTTTGGAAGCTATCAACCATGCCGGACATTTACCCAAAACTAATCTTTTGGTTGTCCTCAATGACAACGAAATGTCAATATCTCCTAACGTGGGCGCTATTCCCCGGTATTTGAACAAAATACGCCTTTCGCCGCCGATGCAGTTCTTCACCGATAGCTTTGAAGAACAACTCAAACAAATTCCCTTTGTCGGTGAGTCTCTTTCCCCAGAACTAGCACGCATCAAAGAAGGAATGAAGCGGCTCGCTGTTCCCAAGGTAGGGGCTGTGTTTGAGGAACTCGGTTTCACCTACATGGGACCAGTTGATGGGCATAATTTAGAAGAATTAATTGCCACTTTCCAACAGGCACATCAAATTCCCGGCCCAGTTTTGGTACATGTGGCAACAACCAAAGGTAAGGGTTATGAAATTGCGGAAAATGACCAAGTAGGCTATCATGCCCAATCTCCATTTAACGTAGCGACTGGCAAAGCTATCCCCTCCAACACACCTAAACCTCCCCAATACGCGAAAGTTTTTGCCCACACTCTGGTCAAACTTGCCGAACAAAACCCAAATATTATTGGGATTACTGCGGCGATGGCAACGGGAACAGGTTTAGATAAACTACAGGCCAAACTGCCCAATCAGTATATTGATGTGGGTATCGCCGAACAGCACGCCATCACACTCGCTGCTGGGTTGGCTTCTGAGGGTATGCGTCCCGTCGCTGCCATATATTCCACCTTCCTGCAGCGGGGATACGACCAGATAATTCATGATGTCTGCATCCAAAAACTACCGGTCTTCTTCTGTTTAGATCGTGCCGGAATTGTTGGTTCTGATGGTCCCACTCACCAGGGGATGTATGATATTGCCTACCTACGTTGCATCCCCAATATGGTGATGATGGCACCCAAAGATGAGGCTGAACTCCAACGCATGATTGTCACTGGAGTTGAGTATATAGATGGACCGATTGCTATGCGCTACCCCCGTGGTAACGGCTATGGTGTACCCCTGATGGAAGAAGGCTGGGAACCATTAGAAATCGGGAAAGCTGAAATTCTCCGCAACGGCGATGATGTCTTACTCATTGGCTATGGCACAATGGTGTATCCAGCGATGCAAGTTGCCGAAATTCTCAGCGAACACGGCGTTGAAGCGACTGTGATTAATGCTCGTTTCGTTAAGCCTTTAGATACAGAATTGATTTGCCCCTTAGCTCAAACAATCGGGCGGGTCGTCACCTTAGAAGAAGGCTGTATTATGGGTGGCTTTGGTTCAGCAGTCGCGGAAGCGCTGTTAGATGCTGATGTCGTAGTTCCGCTAAAACGAATTGGTGTACCAGATGTTTTAGTCGAGCATGCCGAACCGAATCAATCTAAGGCAGAATTAGGTTTAACAAGTCCCCAAATAGCAGAAACTGTGCTAAAGGCTTTCTTTAAGCAACAAGTTTCAGCTGTAGGTATAAGTTAAATTTTGCACCAAGTCTTGATGAAGCTCGTTGATGTTCCGCATAAACGTTGCTACACAAGGGTTTTAGAATGAGTTCTGTGAAATAAATTGTAGGTAGGGTATATTCCTTACCTACAATATTGTATAAAGCGGTATTCTGTACTAGTACAGGACGGCGTAAGTAAGCATACCCCGTGTGAATACCTGCCCCACCAGGGACTATAAGTCGAATGGCACGCTTGTTAAGCCCTGAATTAAAATATCCCTTCGGGACCCTGCGCGAACGGGCTAAAAGCTATTTTGACATATAAACCACATATCATCCACTTTTCTGGGCATGGTTCTACAGAAGAACGGTTGCGAGATGCTGGGGTGGAATGTGCTGCGATTGATTTATCTGCGGGTGGTGATGTGGTAGCAATATTCTGGTTTGAGGTTGCGAGGTTGACGGGTCATTGACAACGATAAAATAGATTCAAATAGTGTATTCCACATTGCTGGATTTAAACTCGTCGAGCTACGCGATCGGGTGGCACTGCTAAACTTGCTTGTATATTTGATCTAAGCTACGGGAAAAAATGCCAGAACCTATGAATTCTCCGACAAATCAAGTGTATCCAGTTATTTGGCATAACGACTCAGTTTCACTCATCGATCAAACCCGCTTACCCAACGAGTATGCATTTGTCGAAATCCATCGTTGCGAAGATATGGCTACCGCTATCAAAACTATGATTGTTCGGGGTGCGCCGGCAATTGGTGTGGCTGCGGCTTATGGTATGTATCTTGGAGCAAGGGAAATTGAGACAAGCGATCGCCATGAGTTTTTGGAACGCTTGGATAAAGTGGCCCAGTTGTTACGTTCCACTCGCCCGACTGCAGTAAACTTATTCTGGGCGATTTCCCGGATGTTGAAAACGGCATACGAAAGTGTGGGAAATGTAGAAGAAATCAAACAAATTCTACTGCAAACCGCCCTTGCCATTAATTCTGAAGATTTGCAAACCTGTCGGGCGATCGGCGATAATGGTTTAAAAGTTTTACCAGATACCCGCGAAAAACTGACGATTCTGACTCACTGCAACGCGGGAGCCTTAGCAACTGCTGGGTATGGGACAGCACTCGGTGTCGTGCGATCGGCATGGCGCGAAGGCCGTTTGGCACGAGTATTTGCCGATGAAACTCGCCCCCGACTCCAAGGTGCAAAACTCACCGCTTGGGAATGTGTTCAAGAAGGCATCCCCGTTACGGTAATTACTGATAGCATGGCGGCTCATTGTATGAAGCAAGGCTTTATCGATGCCGTGGTAGTGGGTGCTGACAGAATTGCCGCGAATGGAGATACTGCCAATAAAATTGGTACGTATAGTTTAGCACTGGTATCCAAAGCCCATAATATACCTTTCTTTGTGGCTGCACCGCTTTCTACTGTTGATTTTGAATTACCCGATGGTAGCAAAATTCCGATTGAGGAGCGCCATCCAGCAGAAATCTATCAAATTGGCGACACTATTTTGACACCATCCGCAGTGGAATTTTACAACCCAGCTTTCGATGTCACCCCAGCAGAATTGATTACAGCGATTATTACAGAGAGCGGTGCATTTGGGCCTGGAGAGTTGAAAAAATATAGGGAAAAGCAAGTTATTTGAATGATGTTGAAGGAAGAAGGAAGAAGGAAGAGGTTTCTCCATATAAGTCGGGGTATTAAATCCCCAACTCTTGGATAAAAGTATGGGCTAACTGGCATCGCTCAGTTTTCGCGATCGGTGATTACCACATTAAGCATTAACTTTAAGCAAACAGTGATGTCCTAAATGTACGAGATAATGGCAATGCCTATTTGAATTGCCATTCATCCTCGATGTCATTTGATAATCTCTGCAAACTACTCTCCGAAAAACATCCTGCTCCTTTCGCAAGCTGGGTTTTGGGTACACCACAAACAAACGTCAAAGTCCTCAAAACCGAATTGAGTATTGAACCGATACGTGCTGATTACGTTACCTTCTTACAATTAGAAGGACGCATTTTACACTTGGAATTTCAAACCAAACTCGAATCCACACCCCCGTTACCTTTGCGAATGCTTGATTATTGGGTACGCTTGTATCGGTTATATCGTTTACCAGTAACCCAAGTTGTTGTCTTATTGCTTCCCCCAACACCCGGAACGGTAATCGAAACATCTTTTACAGTAGAAACCACCCATCACGAATATCGGGTAATTCGGATGTGGGAGGAAAACCCAGAAATATTCCTCAATGACTCAGCTTTGTTACCATTAGCACCACTAACCGCAACAACCCAGCCTCAAATGTTACTACAACGAGTTGTTGAACAAGTTAATCAACTTGAAGAAAAACAACGACCAGAAATTTCCGCTTACACCCAAATCTTAGCGGGGTTAAAATATAAAAAGGACTTGATTAGACAATTATTTCGGGAGGGTATAATGCGCGAGTCAGTAATTTATCAAGAAATCCTTGAAGAAGGGGAATTACGAGGACAACAAAGGGGAGAACAAAGAGAAAGATCCCTCATTCTCCGTCAACTAACTCGACGGGTAGGAGAATTACCTCAAGAAGTGCGTGAACTTGTTGAAACTCTCTCGCTAGAACAATCAGAAAATCTTGGTGAGGCACTATTAGATTTTACTGGTGTAGCTGATTTACTAGCTTGGTTAGCAGCACGATGATAACATCCCCAAGCCAAGCCGTAATTGTGATCTGGCTTGGGTGATATAGCGGTTCTGTTGTTGAGTGAGGTACAGATTAAATTGCTACAGGATCAGAATATTGACACTACTTAAAAAAATTGTTAACTTTAGGTTTGAATTTTGACGCAATATTAAGATTTAGCGATCGCCAAATTTAGTATTGATTAATATTGAAGAGATTGATTATGCGATTTTCTAATCAAACCTATTATTTTCTTGAAAAACAAAGAATTATTATTGCATTAATTATTACTATTTTAATTTTTATACCTATTTGGAATAAAAAACTTACAGAAATACAAAATGAAACCCAAGAAAATATTGCAGCGATGAATCGTTCTCAAATAGCTGCTTTTTATGAAAAAAATACTTTTATTACTTCAACTGAAGAATTATATATTGCAGAAAAACTTAAAAATCAGAATTACGATTACTCCATAAAATTAGGATACAAAACCGTATTTAATTACGCAATTCCACATTACGGTTATCTGAAAAGTTATGTTAGTGGAGTTTTTATCAAAACACCACCAGATAAAAACTTCGAGTTCAAAACAATTTTGTGCGAAGCTAAATTTTCTGGGAAAAATCAACCAAAGCCACCAACCGATAAAAATGGTGTTGTAGCCTGCGGTAATAATATGAGAAAAATTGGTACTTAAAAGATTCCTTACAAATGAAGCGGATATAACCTCTGACCGCTAGCAGAATCAAACACAAACAAGTGATTCATATCCAATTCTAGAGAAATGCGATCGCCTGGAAGCGGACGGACATCAGCACCAGCTTGGACATTCACCACCACCATCGAACCAGGTAAAACCGAACGGATCAAAGTCTCCCTCCCCAACGGTTCTACCACTTTCACCTCAACAAGGAGGAGTCCTGAGTTAGCAGACTCCTCTTTTTGTCTTGGCGGTTCGTTTATAATTTTTACGTGTTCTGGACGAATCCCCAAATCAACACTCTGCCCATCCCGAATTGATATCCTTTCCCTCACATCCGGAGGACAAGCTAAAATCTGCCCATCCACATCAAAATTATTACCCGTAAACTTCCCAGGTAAAATATTCATCGGCGGACTACCTAAAAAAGTTGCCACCATCCGGTTAGCAGGAAGCTTGTAAATACTCTGCGGGTCGCCAATTTGTTGAATTCGGCCCCCATTCAGCACCACAATCTTATCAGCCAGAGTCATGGCCTCAACTTGGTCATGGGTGACGTAGATAGTCGTAATCCCCAGTTCCTGATGTAATTGTTTTAGCTCTGCCCTAGTATCATCGCGCAATTGAGCATCTAAATTAGATAGAGGTTCATCCAGTAAAAACACTTGTGGTTCGCGAGCGATCGCTCTTCCTAATGCTACCCGTTGTTGCTGTCCCCCAGAAAGCTGTTTAGGTTTGCGTTCCAGCAGATGTTCCAAAGACAGCGATCGCGCTACAGTCATCACCCGTTGTTGAATAGTAGAGGGGTCAGTTTTCCGCATCTGCAACCCAAAAGCGATATTTTGTGCCACCGTCATATGAGGATACAGGGCATAATTTTGGAACACCATTGCGACATCTCGCTGTCGTGCGGGAATATTGTTAACCAATTTATCCCCGATAAACAGTTTGCCAGATGTCGCAGATTCCAAACCCGCGATGGTACGCAAAATAGTAGATTTACCACAACCCGACGGACCCACCAAAACCCAAAATTCACCATCAGGAATCTCAAAAGTAATATCCTCAATCGCGGTGGTGTTGTTAAACCTACGCTTAATATCTTCTAGACGAACGTTTGCCATTATCTTTTGAATGAAGGAAGAAGGATGAAGGAAGAAGGAAGAAGGAAGAAGGAAGAAGGAAGAGGTTTAGAAGATGTGGATTCAGTCCTCAACTCAAAGGATAAAAGTTAGAAGTAGAGTTCAAAGTTCGGAGTTTTGTGTTTGAATTAAGAAAATTATTCCATTCATAACTCATAACTCCTAATTCCTAACAACTAACTTACTTCCAAGCAGGATGAGCGAGTAAAGAAGCTATGACTCGCACACCCCGCAGTTGGTTGGATAGAGGTAAGTGCCCTTTCGGAGCGCTCAAGTCCCAAGTAAACTCGTTAGGATAGCGAGTCCAAGTATTGCCTTTCTTCCAGCCGATTTTAGCCCAGAGATTTTCCCAATTTTTACCCAATGCGAGCCAAATTTCTCGCTGTACGGTAAAGCCAAATTTGCCTTCCGAATGAACTATCCACAAGCTGTTAATAGTTTGTAAATCTGATATGGGTAAATTTTCTATATCAGTAAAATACAGCCATTTCCTTTGGACTGTAGTCGATCCTGCCATTTCGCACATTTTTTCCAAAGTCAGGCGATCGGCTGCTTGGAAATCTTGTGAGATAAGTAAATGAAGTAAAGGAGCGTAATCAATACCACACTCTGATTTTAAAGGAACAATTCCGAGAGAAAAATGTGTTTGCAAAAATTCTTTTGCTTTAATAGAATCAGAGTTGTAAAGAAATAGATAAGCTTTGCCATCAACCAAAGTCGGTGTTTGGTTACGACGTTCATATAAAAACTCCATGAGGATATCTAATCCCCCATCACCGAGGTTCGCTAGCTGTAGAATCGCCTGCTGTTGGACTTGAACAGACCCAGCGATTAACGGTTGACGGAGGGAGTCGAGGTCATTGTTGTTGCCTGATACAATCATTGAGTCTGTCATGCCATTACTCTTGAAACGCGGGAGCGAAAAAAACGATTAGCTAAAGCGCAAAAATTAGTTTACTCGAAAATTTATTTAAATTGCCCACTCATTCTAAACTTTGGCTGAATTTGTTGCATTTCATTACTGCTGGAAAGTGGGATTCTAACATTGCAAACTCCTGATAAGTCGCTTTGATAGTAATCTTTCTTATGCGTTATCGTTGATATTTTGCTGTATATTAAAAGAGTACACTAATTGAGTATGCAGGGAAAATTTTTGCTGTTTAATTGAATACAGCACCCTGGGTAATTACTACGTAACAAAAAGTAATTGGGAAATCTGCGCCTCATAACCCTTCATAAATTTTAAGAGAACAAGTCACAGCAAAATCTGCTAGCCTCCAAACAGGGACTTTCTCTTTAATTGAGTCGCGACTTAGCTATTTACTGAGTGTGTGAATGTACGAAAAAATTACCCCCCCCACAACTGGAACGAAAATCTCCTTTAAAAACGGTGAGCCGATTGTTCCCGACAATCCAATTATCCCCTTTATTCGTGGCGATGGCACGGGGATTGATATATGGCCTGCAGCCCAAAAAGTTTTTGATGCAGCAGTAGAAGCAGCATACAAGGGCAAGCGGAAAATTAGTTGGTTCAAGGTTTACGCTGGTGACGAAGCTTGCGATTTATACGGCACATACCAGTATTTACCACAAGATACTCTGGCTGCCATTAAAGAATATGGCGTAGCAATCAAAGGGCCTTTGACTACTCCCATCGGTGGGGGAATTCGTTCTCTTAACGTAGCTCTGCGGCAAATCTTTGATTTGTATGCCTGCGTACGTCCTTGCCGCTATTATGCGGGTACACCCTCACCTCACAAAAATCCCGAAAAACTGGATGTAATCGTTTATCGAGAGAATACTGAAGATATTTATTTGGGGATTGAGTGGCGAGAAGGGAGTGAAATTGGCAAGAGATTAATCGATATCCTCAACAAAGAACTCATCCCCGCTACCCCAGAACATGGTAAAAAGCAAATTCCTTTAGATTCTGGCATCGGCATCAAACCGATCAGTAGAACAGGCTCTCAGCGTCTTGTTCGACGGGCGATGAAACACGCCTTGTTATTGCCGAAAAATAAGCAAATGGTGACCTTGGTGCATAAAGGCAACATCATGAAATACACCGAAGGCGCTTTTCGCGATTGGGGTTACGAATTGGTCACCAGCGAGTTTCGAGCCGAGTGCGTCACCGAAAGAGAATCTTGGATTTTGAGTAATAAAGAAAACAAACCAGATATCTCCTTGGAAGATAATGCTCGCCAAATCGATCCTGGATTTGATGCTCTAACCCCAGAGAAAAAAGTCGAAATTGTCAAGGAAGTGGAAACAGTTCTTAACTCAATCTGGGAAAGCCACGGTGATGGTAAGTGGAAAGAAAAAGTGATGGTGAACGATCGCATCGCTGACAGTATTTTCCAACAAATCCAAACCCGACCGGATGAGTATTCCATTCTTGCCACAATGAACTTGAATGGCGATTATCTATCCGATGCTGCTGCTGCGATCGTTGGGGGGTTGGGAATGGGACCAGGGGCGAATATTGGCGACATTTGCGCCGTATTTGAAGCTACCCACGGTACAGCACCCAAACACGCCGGCTTAGATAAGATTAATCCCGGTTCCGTTATCTTGTCTGGTGTAATGATGCTGGAATATATGGGTTGGCAAGAAGCAGCCGACTTGATTAAGAAAGGTTTAGGGGATGCTGTTGCGTTGGGGCAAGTTACCTACGATTTAGCGCGGATGATGGAACCTCCAGTGGAAGCCTTGAAGTGTTCGGAGTTTGCCGAAGCGATCGTGCAACAGTTTAAGTAGTTACAGTTCCTTGCCCTTCTTAGACACCGAAGTCTGGGGCTAGAAGAACATAAGCGCAGGTAGCCCACCTTTGTGTGGGCTATTAATTTGGTAGATCGGCATTGGCTTTAATCAATATAGACAACCTTCTATCGGCTATTTTTCTCGCATTCATTTCACAATAAATATTTATTGCGACACTTTAAGCTGCGCTTGCTCTACGGTCCGCATCCTTTCTTGGTTAAGATCACCCTTTGCAATCTGCCAAATTACCCTGAAAGACTGGAATGACTCTTGTGAAATTCTTTCTTCAACCAACGCATTGACAGCTCGCTTTAAAATGGCGTCCAAGTCTCGTCGAATCTCAAGACTTTCGGATTCGAGGAACTGAGCAAACTCATATGCTTCTTGCAAAGTTTGTAGCATCTCTGTGGGTGTCTTGGCATTTTGGAGAGTTTGATTTAAGTTGATCTTAAGCTTTCCGTTTTCGATGTTTGCTAATTCATCTTCGGTCAATTATCTGCTAGAAAACTCAAAATATATTTTCTTTCTGAAGTCAAATTTGATGATTTGGTTCCGACAAATTCTGTGTAATACCACTTATTATAATTCCTAAAATTTTATTTATATTTGTTAAATAATACTCAACTAAATCAATCTCGACTATTTTACCAACTAATCTCAGGAATTTCCAGTTAGTACCTGAAGTAACGGTTCCATAAATTGCTGAAATCTGATTTCCTTCACGCTCATTGAACAATTGAGCAGCAACCATTTCTGCTATACACTGTCCCAATCCGCCTTTAATATTTTCATTTTTTGCCTCTACCAGCATTATAACTGGGGCATTAATAAATAAGCGCTCTGAGGAACTGCTAATAATAAAGTCGCAGAAACCATTCAAACCTTTTTCATTATCTACATTAAATTCAATACCGGAAAAAAGACTGAACCGAGACTGTAATTGTTTGCTGATTTCAATTAGAATCGGTGCAATAATCATCTCAGAACGTGCCTTTTCACTATTACTAGCAAGTGCTAGAGGTACATTATATTTTAGAGTTTGTGCCAGATAATCGCTACAATGTACTTCAGGGTAAGATGCAAAAATATCAGCATCTTCTGAAGTACTTAAGTCAAATATTTTCTTGACTTTAGATAAGGTAAATTCACTATATGGCATTGCTATCTTTGTTAATATCGTTAGAATCCCGATTTAGTGATTCTCCAATTAGGTTATGCAATTCTCTGAGATGCTCAACTTCCAGAGATTTAATTAGTTGCTCTGCTGCTTTTTTAGAGTTCCTCCGGGGAATATTTAGCCATAATGGTTGATTATTATATGGAGCTTGCTCTAACCATTCTTGGATAAGTTTTCGCCCCTCATTTGTAATCTGGTAAGAACCTCTCTTTTTTTCGGGTATTGGTTCAATCCAGCCCAAATCTAACCATCTTTTCCTCCAAATATGGGCGTTGCTGGGTACAGTCTCTAACACTTGCCCGATCTTACTGCTATTAATCGGTTCATCATCTGGACAATTTTGAACCAGCTTAGAAAATCTTTCTAAATACTCATCTAAATCGCCCCAACTCCTCAGTTCTATGTCTTCTTCCTGAATATGCTTTGCTTGAACTAATTCTAATTCCTTTAAAATATGCTCAATTACGTCTGGAGAGCAGCCAAGACCCCAAGGTGGTTTCGCATTGCAGAATGCTGCGTATGAGGAGAAATTCTGACCATTTTCGTCTGTTAGTTGACAATACCCAGCATGTTCCTCTATTGCCTTGAGCCAGGTTCGCAGATGTTTAATGCTGCTTGCATTATCCTTCAATAGAGATTGTATTTGCAGTCGCACCGCCATTGCCCAAGATTGAGAACCTGGGGGTGCTGCCAAGTCGCCAGGATCACTAACTGTCAATGTTCTTACCTTGGAAACATTAGATTTCACAGACCTTCTACAAATTATGACACTTCTAAGTTAGTTAGAATAGCACGTTCTACCAAGACAATACCAAATCCGCGCTCTTGCCCCATACATTTTCAGATCATTCAAATTTTAAGGTCGAGAACAAATTTTTGCAAATCACAACCCAATAAGCGAACTGACTTCTTGTCAGCGCTATGAACCATCCGACAAAAAAAGCGATCGCCCCTTTCAAAAAAAGCGATCGCTGTGTTTTTGTTGCCGCTACTTCAGTCGGGCACTAACCAGGAGAGGGCAATCACCTCCACCCAACAAGCGACCGTCTCTGCTTCTGATAAAGCAAGAACACAATAGCCATTAGCAGAACCGCAGTAACTGTTGATGGCTCTGGCACCTTTTTCACTTCCTGCGGCACTGGTGTGGGAGCAGTGCAATTCGTATTGGTATTCTGATTGTTATTAACAACACCATTGCCACTGGGCATATCCGCGCACACAGTAGGGCTTGGGCTAGGCGGAGGGGGCGTAACACCAGGTATTTGTCCAGCGTTGGCAAGTGCAGTCCCTCCTGGAGAAGAACTATTTCCACTACCTCCACTCAATAGAAAGAAAAGCAGTCCCAAAAGAGCCAATCCAAAGATCCAATAAGGAAACCCATTATCAGACCCGCTTGGATTCAAGACAGAACCTGATTCAAAGGCAGTGGTCTCAAGATTTATGCTTTCTGGCTCTAAGGTTACTAAAGGACTACCCACAAAAGAACTTGCTTCTAAACCTTGCCCGTAAACCAAATTAAACTCATTTCCAATTCCGGCAAGTGGACGCCCAAATTCTCCTCCATTCGGCGAATAGGGCATAGAAAGTAAGTTGAAAATGCTATTTTTGAGTGAATTCTCATTTCCGGAATTCAATGCTTGGAAACCTCTAGAGATGTTACCCAAATAATACTGTGTCATGTCTTTTGACAGACCCAGAGACTGAATTTGCTGCTGGATGTTGGGAATTTTTGTAGCTTCTTCTAAAGCCAAGCGTCCGTAAGACATTTTTAAGTTCAACAATCCATCGCGGAGGCTCAGTGAGTTATTATCTCCCGAGAATGGGGACCAGTAGAAGTTCTTGGTTATCGCTCCCAAACCATCTACCGGAACCCGACCAACTGGTTGCCCAAGAACATACTGAGAGCCGTCCATAATATTTTTGGCGTCGTCGTGCCAAAAAGAAGAATATGGGACTTCAGGCAGACGCGGGTTGTTACCGTAGAAAGTGGAGAAATTGCGAAAGTTTTGCTCTCCACCGGCTGCACGCATCAACAGGTCGGAGTAACTACTTCTGTTATTAGACTCCAGTAATTGTTGGAGTACTTCTCCACTCTTATTGCAACCTAGTCCAAATCCTGTAATACATCCAGGAATAACTCGCATCTGACTGAGGGGTTCACCCGATAATTGATATTGGAGATAATTTTGCTCCAATCCGGGTTGAACACCATACCGTCCGATATTCAGTTGAGCGGAAGCCGGCTGGCATACTGCCAATACTGCCGCTATAGATGAAAATGCAACTTTATGTATAACTGACTTAAACACAATTAACCTTACTATGTGCAAAAACTGGACTCAACCTAACGGACTTGGCTAGAACCCAACTTGGACAGCGAGTTAATGTTTATAGTGATCGCTGTACCCTTGAGTTCTCCCGAACCTAACGGGTGGTAGATCGCAAAACTACGGCTGGGTTGGTCAAAGAGATAACCACGACGTGAAGGCTGTACCTTTCCTTGCTTCACCAGGGAGATGAACGATTCCAAATATTTGCGGATACTTTGACGATTTCCCTGGTTGGTTTTTGTATGATTCTGAATCAGGAACATGAACAACTCTAAGCTGCGATTCTCTTGCCCTTCAATCAAATTGCCTTGGTCGAGAAAAGAACTTGCGATGAGTTTTCCGTCTATCTCTTGAACCTTTAATAAGGTGTAATAGCGTCCTTCCTTTTTCGGATCGTTCACATAACAAACCCAGGAACCATCATTACTTTGGGTAAAACCTTGTTGTGACAAATAGGAAATTGGAGAGCTACTTTGTTCCTTGGAATTTGGAGGTAACAAACTCTCCACTGCATCAAAAGAGCAAATTTTCTGTTTTATTTCTGTTCCAGAAGCAGTCGGAGCCTCCTGTGAAAAAGCAATACCCGACGTAGCAGCGATCGCATACATTGAGAAAGCTGCCGCGCCTACAAAAAAGCGCGTAAATATATTCATCCTAAATCTCCGTTAGATATTCCAAAATTAAGAGAGTCTAACAACGAACATTGTTAGTTTTTGCCAAAAAAGACGTCTTACTAACGGGGAACACGTAACATTATGCTTGGCATTTTAGGTCGCTTTAAATCTAAACCTCAAAATCCTGACTGTAAAACTCCTAATTTGATCCGGAATAGGATAATATCACTCTCGTGCTAGGGAAAACTAGTAGTTCACTAAATAATTCTTGTGGTAATTACCTATGTTGGGCAATATGTAGCCCTGATTACCAACTGTCATAAAAAGTCAAAATTCTTTTGGCAGAGTATTGTGCTAGCCGACACAATGTGTTTTACTTTGACGAGAAAGTCCTGAGTCTTATAGCAAGTTTGCTGTAAAGCAGTGCCCTAAGTATCCAGTCCATTACTAATGAATTATTTATGCCAAACCAAACTAGTGAATATTTCCAAAAGCCTTTGTTCGCAAGTAATACCTCGGAAGGCTTCTGTACATAATGGTATTATTAAAAACGTTTTATTCCTTAAAATAAGATTAACTTTTTAACCATAATTAATAATATTATTTCATGTATGATTATGCATGGTTGTATTTTTAACATAGGCTGTGACTCCTGAGTCTCTACCTTAAGAGTGATAATTAGTACTCCTCTTCAAATATCTCTAAACAATACTAATGTGTTTTTTTATAACTTACGTTTTGTAGAGGCTGATGCAGTCAAGTCCCTTGACAAAGCTGTTTGAGTTACTGTTAGTCCATCAACTAAAATTGCGCTTTTGCTCTTGAGGTTAGTCCAACAGTCCTCGATATTGCAGGGTGTCCTGAGTCCTAAATAAATAGTACCTCTTAAAGTTCTCTCGATGAACTAGCACTTTGCCACATTTTGCTGTTGCTACAAGATCCCCGACTTCGTGAAAGTTGTCGGGGATCTGACCTTCACAACAGGTCAAGTATTGCTTGATTGAAATTGGGTATAAATAGCTTCAATTTTGTCAGCTAACCACCACTTAATTGCCAATCTTCTATAGCTACTTTTAATTTCCGGTCAACTTCACCAACCCAATACCACCAAAATACAGTCCCAAAACCGCACCAGCTAACAAACTTTGTGTCAATGGGTCTGTCGAAGGTGTGAGGACAGCACCTAAAACCACTGCACCCATAATCACATAACGCCAACCTTTAATCATTCTTTCTGAAGAGACAATTCCCAAGGCACCCAGCAATAATTGAATAATCGGAATTTGAAATGCTAATCCTGTGGTGAATAACAGCAGCAGTACAAAATTAAAATACTTTTCAATCGACCATGACTGTTCGACGACATCGGCACCATAGCTGATGAAGAAGTTCAAAGCTGCGGGGATCAGTAGGTAGTAGGCAAATACTAACCCCCCAGCAAACAATACACTGGAACCCAAGACTATTGGACCCAAGAAGCGACGTTCACGGATCGTCAGTCCTGGGAGAACGAACTGAACAATTTGTAACATTACAAAAGGACTTGCAACCAGCAAACCGCAGTAGCCTGCGACCTGGAGGGAGACAAAGAAAAATTCTCCTGGTGTGAGTTGCAAAAATTTTACACCCTGTGCCGGGGCTTCCAACAGTTGGACAATCGGCTTGACGACGATGAAACAACCAATAGCACACAGCGTCACGGCTATCAGTGCATAAAAAATTCGCTGTCGCAATTCCTCTAAGTGGTCGAAGATGGACATTTCGACCTCTCCTGGCAAATCATCGAGAGGATCAAAGTTTGGGTTGCCGTATCCTTCGGGGTCAAGATTGGGAGGGTTTACAGTGTCTACATCTGGTGAAGGCGTCATGAGTTGTAGCTAATGGGCATCGTTTGTTAACTATTTTATCTGGGTAGCAGCGCGAGCGGTTTTTTTGACTGCTTTTCTGTTTTTTATCCGGTTTTCTTAGGGTTTTTCCTGAATAAGTAATAGGGGGAACCTTATTGCAGGCGTTATTTTCTTGCAATTCTTTGTGGAACTTAAACTCAGTACATCAAGTCAATTAAATAACCAGCATTCAGGATGTTGACTGCAAAAAAACATTCCCAAATGCTCTTTTACTCTTATCAGGTTTATCAATATTTCATCTACTATATCGTAGCCATCATCGTAACTTATTTGTTGAGGTTTTGTTATGAGTAGGAAAATTTACGCCGGGTTGATTGCGTTCCCAATTCTGATGTTGAACGCCGGCGAAGGCTTGGCGTCATTTGGTTTAGCAACCTTGACATTGAATATACCTTCTTCAAATGCAGAAATTAGTACCGACACTAATACTCTATTACATTTAGCACCATTCCAGTTATCGGCTAGAGATGACCAAACAGAAGATTGTCTTCGTGCGGGTGATTGTAGAGATTAACACGGAATTATTTTTTGTTTATAGATTGAGATCGCTGGTACTGGGCAACTTAATTATTAAATATGCCTTCAGGGTGTAATATTATTTTTTCCTTTGTTCTGATTATCATTATAAAAAAGTAATTTCAGTAAGCTAACTTTATAGCGTCTAAAGCTTGAAAGCTTGAACAGACAATTACTCATTATCTTACCGACTCTATGATAGGTGTAGGTTGGATTATTGGAATTTGAGCGTGAGAGGAGATAGATAATTTGAAGTACTGACGGGAATAACCGCATAATTTACCTATACATCTGGACAAGAATTTGTCCAAAATGTTATTTAAAATAAGCTTGTGTTCAAGTTTACTTGACTGAGAGAAACTGCAAATATTATTTTTCAAAATTATAATGTCGCTAGTTTGTATTTTTTGGAATATCCAGGATTTGATGAAAATGGTATGAGGCTTTGGATTTTTGTAATCTGCAATACAATAATACATTTGTATTGATGTACCATTTTTGCAATTAGTAAGAAACAATTTTATTTTGTAGAAAATTTGACAATTTTTAGTTGTCGTATTACTTGATAAAAACCTCAGAGATAAAAGATTTTTAGTTAAATAAATATATCCGATAAAAATCCGGAATACTACAATTTCATTTTGTAGTGTGTTAGCGAGATGCAAATAATAAAGGTAAAATTTTCAACGACTAAATAAAAATCACCCTAGCGTTTTATTCGTCCTCATTGTTTCTCAATAGAGTTGGATTAGCCATGCCTACAAACGAACTAGATTTAGAAAGATTTTATCAGGCTTGTAATCCGGGCAGACCTCTAGTCATGGGGGATGCTACAGACCGTCGATTTTATATAGATTTTGCTTCTGTCAGGGGTGGCAAGATAATTGAGGCATTGCAGCGCACTATTAACATGGGAGCGCAGAATACTGCAACTTGTCAGCTATTTACCGGACATATTGGCTGTGGCAAATCTACTGAGTTGTTACGGTTGAAAGCCGATCTAGAGAAGCAAGAATTTCATGTAGTTTATTTTGAATCCACTCGGGCATTAGAAATGGCCGATGTAGATGTAACTGACATTTTGCTGGTAATTGCCGGCAAGGTGAGCGAAAGTTTGGAGGAGATAAAAATCCGGATCAAACCTCGCTATTTTACTCAGCTATTTGCAGAAATTGTTGGCTTTATCAACACCCCGATTGATTTAGAGGTAGAAGCAGAGTTATCTTTAGGAATTGCCAAAATTACGGCAAAAACTAAAGAAAGTCCAGCATTACGGCGGCGGTTAAGAGATTATCTCGAGCCGCGAACTCAGAATATTTTGCAGTCAATTAATACAGAACTACTTGACCGTGCAAATAAGGAGTTAAAAGCAAAAGGTAAAAAAGGGCTGGTTGTAATTGTTGATAATCTCGACCGGGTGGGAATTCGACCTTTACCAGGTGGACGTTCTCAGCCTGAGTTCTTGTTTATCGATCGAGGTGAGCAGTTAAGCAAGCTGAATTGTCATGTAGTCTACACAATTCCGCTATATCTAACATTTTCCAACGATAGTGGCGAACTCCAAAATCGTTTGGGAGGTGGGGTACCACCGAAAGTTTTGCCGATGGTGCCGGTGCTTCATCGTTCTGGTGCAGTTTACTCAGAAGGACTAGATTTGATGCGCCAAATGGTGCTGGCAAGAGCCTTCCCGGAAGTAAATGCTTACAAGCGGTTAGATTTGATTGGAAAATTGTTTGATAGTTCAAACACTTTGGATCGGTTATGTTTGATTAGTGGCGGTCATGTGCGGAATTTACTGGGACTATTGTTTGATTGTCTCAGAGAACAAGACCCACCTTTCGACCGTAATTTGTTGGAACGGGTAATTCGCCAACAAAGAGATTTCCGTGCCAAAGCAATTGACGATGACGAGTGGGAACTAATTTTTCAGGTAGTGAATCGACAAACCGTCAAAGGTGAAATAGAATACCAAAGCCTCGTGCAAAGTATGTTTGTATTTGAATACTGCGACACTGAGGGAACTTGGTTCAATGTCAACCCAGTCTTAGCAGAAACACAGAAGTTTAAATCTAAGTTTCAATAACATGGTTGACCCAACCCCACTTCAACTTGATGCGATTGCTAACAACGAATCTTCGCTGAACAGTCTGGCACGGGCAATTAAATTTTCTCAGGGGCAATTTTCACTAGTATTGGTTTGTTGTAACTACGCAGCTTTGCAAAAGTCTATGTTGCAAAAACTGCAAGAAGTTTTGGGAGAAAACCAATACCAAATTCAAGAGCTACACCTACCCCAAACTATCCGCACTCTTTACAGAACCATTCAAATACAACTTGGTTCGTTACAACCTTCAGCGTTGATGGTTTTGGGTTTGGAAGGTGTAGGGGTACTCGAAGAACTACTAAGTGCGACGAATAATGTGCGGGATGAGTTTCGCAAGCGATTGCCATTCCCTATGGTGTTGTGGGTGAATGATGAGGTGCTGCAAAAACTATTACGTTTGGCACCAGATTTTACTAGTTGGGCCGCTACACCGATTAAGTTTGAAATGACTGCGGACGAACTGCTGAAATTTCTAACTATTGAGACAAATTCTCTGTTCGCTACAGTTTTAAATCCGGGTGGTTTGCAAGAACTTGGACGGTCGATGATGCACCCCAATAGTATTTTGAGTAAAGTGCGAGAAGAAAGCTACGAATTGCACTCAGCGATCGCGAAATTGCTGGAAAGTGGGGTCAGGTTGCCCAGAGAGCTAGAAGCAAGTCTGGAATTTGTTTTTGGTTTGGATGAATACATTAGTGATGATATAGCTGAAGCCTTACATTTCTTCCATGAAAGCTTAAAGTATTGGCAGCAATCAGCACAAAATCAGCCAGAACAAAATAATAGAATAAAAATTAACGATTTATTGGGTTCGGAGTTAGAAATACTGAATAACGACAACCAAGCTCTGCTGCGGCAGGGAGTACTGTTGTTTTATATCGGATTATGTCATAGCCGTTTGGCAGACCAAAATCAAATAGAAAATCGCCGTGATTGGCAGGAAGCTAAAACTTATTTTCAACAATGTGTAAATCTGTTTGAGGAGGCTAAACGTCCGGATTTAGTTGCTCAGTTTATCGGTCAATTGTGCGAAGTTTTACAACACTTGCAAGAATGGGAAGAATTGGAGATAGTTGCCCAAAAATCCTTAGAGTTGCATGGAAAATATGGCACTCAAATCCAACTTGCTTGTGACTACGGCTTTTTAGCAAATATAGCCTTGCAAGAGTCGAGATGGGAACGAGCGAGTCAGTATGCCCAAACATCGTTGTTAAATTTAGCCGATGCTGGAGAAAAAAACGACGAACAGCAAGGTTTATTTCCATTACTATTGGCGCAGATTTATCAATTAGTTTTGGCAAAAGCCCAGCGAAATTTACATCAAGGCAAAATCGCTCTCGAACGCTTAGAAACAGCCAGTGAAGAACTGGAAAAAGCTCTGGAACATAGCGCTCATCGATTTGATGCTCATCGTTATATTCGCCATTTGCAGACCTTGGAATTGCTGTATTTCGAACAAGGTAGATATTCAGAAGCCTTTAAAATCAAGCAGAAACGCCGTTCAGTTGAGCAACAGTACGGCTTCCGCGCCTTCATCGGTGCCGGTCGCCTCCAACCCCAAAGACAGGCAACAAACCCCGCAGCGGTTCGCAGTGTTGCCCGCGAAATTGATGCTTCCGGCAGACAGCAGGATATAGATCGTTTGTTGGGTAGGATTAGCCGTTCTGACCAAAAGTTAACTGTTATCCACGGGCCATCGGGGGTGGGCAAAAGTTCCACGATCACTGCCGGATTAGTGCCCACATTGCAACATCGGGGAGCGATTGGCGACCAGATTGTCGTGCCCGTGGTGTTGCAAGATTATACCGAATGGGTGCGGAGACTAGGAAAATCACTGGCAGAAGGAATTGCTCAGTTACAAAGTGCAGTTCCACGAGAGGAAATGTTCGCAAATAGTGCAGCGAATTCTGTGCCCGGTATTTTACAAAAATTATCAGAAAATGCCCAGAAGGATTGGATAACAGTTTTAATTTTTGACCAGTTTGAAGAATTTTTCTTTGGTTCACCAGACGAATCTCAAAAAAAAGAATTTGCTCAATTTCTTCGGGATTGTCTAAAAATACCTTTTGTCAAAATAATATTATCTTTGCGGGATGATTATTTAGACCGCTTATCAGAGTTTAAAGACTTGGCTGATTGGGAAGGAATTGATACTAGTATTGTTGATAAAAATATTCAGCACGAGTTAAAAAACTTTTCCAAAAAAGATGCTAAAAAACTGATTGAACATTTCATCGAACGTTCTCAGTTTAATTTAGAACCAGATTTGATAAATGCTTTAGTAGAGGATTTATCTGCTGGATTGGGAGAGGTGCGCCCGATTGAATTGCAGTTAGTCGGAGCGCAACTACAAGATGAACGAATTACCAAACTAGACCAATATCAGCGATTTAGAACCAAAAAAGTCATTGAGCGTTATTTAAACCAAGTTATTACCGATTGCGGCTCGGCGAATAGAATTGTCGCGCAACGGGTTTTGTGTTTGTTAGTAAATGAGAATAAGCACAGACCTTTCAAAACTCGCAAAGAATTAGCGGCTGGGCTCTCAGAATTAGAACAGAAAGATAAATTAGATTTGGTCTTAGATATTCTCGTGCGTTCTGGCTTAGTGGTTCTATTTCCTGATGTGCCAGCCGACCGTTATCAACTAATTCATGATTATCTCATAGACCTGATCGTCGAACTGAAACAGCAGCAAACTGATTTGTTAGAAGTTTATTTTCTGACAGAATTGCAGCAGTTGAGTAAAAAGCAAGAACAAAATCAAGCTCAGGTTGAACAACTCAACAGCGAACTCAGACAGGAATCTGGCTTACACAGGCAATTGAGCCAGTTAAGAAGTAAGGTAGTACAAGGTCAAGCTGAAATTGAACGACTCAACAGCGAACTCAGACAAAAAAAACAACTAAAAAACGGTGATAGTCAATCCCCACAGGGATTAGACTTGCTGACAGAATTGCACGAGTTACGCAAGTGGGAAGAACGCAGTCGGGTAGAAATTGAACAGTTGCGTGCCCAACTAGAACAACAAGAATCGCGCAAGCGGGAAGAACTCAGTCGGATTGAAATCGATCGTCTGTATGTGGAACTGGAGCAGCAAAAGTTAGAAGCAGCGATCGCCCAACAGGAAGAACAAAGAACTAATCAAATCCGACGCAATATTTTTCTCCAACGCGCTTTAATTGGTTCGGTCACAGCCATACTAGCGTTAATAATTTCGAGCTTTACAGCCGGTGTTCAATGGCGACAAGCAATCATCAGTGCCAGCCTAGCTGATAGTGCATCAAGTGAAGCCCTGTTTGCCATAGACAAACATATAGATGCTTTAAAAGATGGTTTAAAAGCCGGGACAAAATTAAAACAAGCGGTTTGGGTAGATTCCCAGACTGAGGAAAAAGTACGAACGGCACTCTATCAGGCAGTTTACGGGGTGGTGAAGGAACGCAATCGTTTTGATGGGCATATGGCTGAAGTCTACAGCGTTAGTTTCAGTCCAACTGGTTCTTTAATTGCTTCTGCGAGTGCCGACAAGACAGTCAAACTTTGGCGTCCCAACGGGAAATTATTTAAAAACTTGTCAGGGATACACGGACATACGAATCGGGTTAATAGTGTTAGTTTTAGCAAAGATGGGCAGGCTCTAGCTTCTGCCAGCGCTGACAATACTGTGAAAATTTGGAGTTTTGATGGTAATTATTTAAACAGTCTGGAGGGGCATACGGATGTAGTCAACAGCGCCAGTTTCAGCCCAGATAATTCTTTAATAGCGTCTGCAAGCGCTGACAAAACAGTGAAAATCTGGAAACAGGATGGGACGTTACTCAGAACCTTATCAGGGCATGATGCTGCAGTTAGGAGTGTGGCTTGGTCACCCGATGGTAGTACCTTAGCTTCAACGAGTAATGACAAAAAGGTCATATTGTGGAGTCGCAGCGGTAAACTACTGACAAGTTTGTTGGAGCATAAAGATACAGTTTTGGACGTAGCTTGGGCCCCTGACAGTCAAACTCTAGCCACAGGGAGTTTAGACTACACTATCAAACTGTGGAGTCGTAAGGGCAAGCTGTTCAAAACTTTCTTGGGCCATAGTGATGGTGTTACCAGCGTTAGCTTCAGTCCCGACGGTAAAACTCTAGCCTCTGCAAGTACTGACAAAACGGTGAAAATTTGGACCATTGAGGGTGAAGTGCTGGCAACTCTCAAGGGACACAGCAATTTAGTTAATCGCGTCAGCTTTAGTCCTGATGGTAAAACCTTAGCTTCCGCCAGTAAAGACACAACTATCAGACTTTGGCGTAGCGAGGATTTATTGCCCCTAAATCCTGAAGCACATACAAAAGGTGTCACCACTGTTAATTTTAGCCCCAATTTTGGTAAAATAATTGCTTCCGCAAGTCTGGATGGAACCGTCAAGCTTTGGGATTTGCAAGGTAAGCCAGTCAAAACCTTGAAGGGGCATACTGACCAAGTTTGGGGTGTAACTTTTAGCCGAGATGGTCAAATGCTGGCCTCCGCAAGCAGAGACAAAAGTGTGAAGCTTTGGAGACGGGATGGCACGCTCATCACCTTGCAGGGACATACGAATACGGTGTTAGGTGTATCTTTTAGCAAGGATGGTAAAACAATTGCCTCTGCTAGCAGGGATAAAACAGTCCGACTTTGGAGTATAAACGGTCAGCCACTGAATATCTTGTCAGGGCACACAGAGGCAGTAAATTGGGTAAGTTATAGTCCAGATGGTAAAACAATTGCCTCTGCCAGCGATGATAGTACAGTGAAACTGTGGAATCAAGACGGGAAGTTACTTCAAACCTTAAGCGGTCATCAGCGTGGCGTATATGGCGTTGCTTGGTCGCCAGATGGTACGATAATTGCTTCCGCGAGTGTTGACAACACCATTAAACTCTGGACACCACAGGGGGAATTGCTCGACAAGAAGATTACAGGAGATGGCGACGGTTTCACAAGTGTCAGTTTCAGCACTGATGGTAAAACCTTAGCTGCGGCTAGTGAGGAAAAAGTGAAGCTGTGGAGTCTAGATGGAAAGTTGCTTATCGCTTTGAAGGGTTACAGCAATGGTTTGACTAGTTTCAGTTTTAGTCCAGACGGCAAAACTCTAGCTATTGGTAGCGCTAGCGGTACGGTGATTATGCGCAAACTAAAAGATACAGAACTAAATAATCTATTAGCACGGGGTTGTAGCTGGCTTACTGATTACTTGAACAATAATTCTAAGGTTACACCGAGCGATCGCGCTTTGTGTAAATAAAGTTAGGAGTTAGGAGTTTGGAGTTTGGAGTTTGGAGTTATATCAATTTTTTATCAAGCTGCGCTAAATAAAGCTTCAAGGATAAAATCGCAAGAAGTGAGAGAAACAATTACCTCTTCGGTATTTCCATCCCAACTCTCTATAGATGTCTACCTACAGCGAGTAAAGTTCTCTGCTTCTTTATGCCGTTATATAAGACTTACCCAAAGCTACTCATGATTATACAAATATGAACTTTGGAACTTAATTCCTGCTTCATTCTGGTAGTGTCGGCACTATCCAGTCCACAGGCTCTCACCGACTAACTGCCGGATACGTACTGACTGAGATTGATTGCCGCATTTAAGTCACGGTCAACCTCAAAACCACAAGAATCACAATGAAACGTTCTTTCTTTTAGAAAAAGTGTTTCTTTTTTAGTTCCACAGTTCGAGCAAGTCTTGCTAGACGGGAACCATCGGTTAACGATAATCAGCTTAGAGCCGTATAGCTCAGACTTGTAAGTTAACTGACGACGAAACTCGTAAAACCCCATATCTTGAATACTTTTAGCCAGTTTGTGATTAGCCAGCATTCCAGACACATTTAAATCTTCAATCACTACCGTGCCGTGGTTCTTAACAAGTAGTGTGGTGAGATTATGTAATGTACATAAGCGGATGTTGGCTATCTTTCTGTGCAGTCTAGCAATTTGTATTTGCGCTTTCTTCCAGTTAGCTGAACCGATTACTTTGTTGCGGTTTAACCACTGCATTCTAGACAATTTTGCTGAATATTTTTTGTACGATTTCGCCCCTAAAATCACCTCACCAGTCGATAATGTCGCAAGTGACAATACTCCTAAGTCAACACCTACAACGCTTGTTTCGCTTGCTAAATGTGTTTCTACATCGAACCGAAAGCTGACAAACCATCTGTCAGCAGTGCGGCTAATTGTAGCTGATTTAATTAATACCTGTGGTAATCGCTCATAAGTTTTGAGAATACCAATAACAGGCACTTGAATTTTCTTGTTGCCTAGTATTTTTACAGTGCCTTCAAGAGTGAAAGAATCACGTTTACCTTTTTTCTTAAATTTCGGCACTCCCGCCGTTTTGTTAAAACACCTTTTCCAGGCCGATCGCAAAGCTATTAATGCTTGTTGTGGAGTACTTTTTGAGCATTCATAATACCATGCATTCTCAGATTTTACTAGTGCCACCAACCATTTATGTAGGTCGATGGCAGTAGGAAACTTGATTTTATCTGTGGGGTTAGCTTTATTATGGTCAAGTATTTGTTTTGTAAGGGCAAGCCCCCAGTTCCAGGCATGGCGTGATACACCGCAGTGCTTCATTAATGCCGTGCGTTGCTTGTTATTCAATTTCAATTCTGTTTTGAAACCTAACAACATGGTAATTCCTTTATCCATTCTCTAAGCGGAAAGTTGCTCTTCTTACGGTTTCCGTTCCCCCAACATGAGCAAGACAACGCTTGTGACATATTCCAACCATTGCTCACGGAATAAATAGTACAGCTTTTCTAATACAATATTGAGTTAACAACACTTTGAACCATCTATCTCTATACGGCATCAACTTTCTTGACGCTACAGGTCTTGTCATCACCAATAAATGCTATACCAAAAGTACGGAAAACCGTATATAAACCGAACAATAGTTAACAAGGCTACCCAAAAAGTCAGACGTGGGTAACTTTGTCCATAAATTAACTTACAGCTTCTTACCCTTGATTATAGTATGATAATAATCACACTATGAGCATACTATCATTAAAGCAAAGGAGTAAGCATAATGACGATGATGCGTAAAACAATTACTATCCCCGATGCGATGGATGAATGGGTTAAAGCTCAAATTGCGAGCGGACGTTATGGCAACGATAGTGAATATTTTCGTGATTTAATTCGTCGTGACCAAGATAAGCGACAGGCAGAACATGATTTGCTTGTTCTTATTCAAGAAGGGTTAGGTAGTGGTGTAAGTAAATCCAATGTAAAAGATATTATGCAACGGGTAGAAGATAGGCTTAAGAATAATGGTAACTTACCAACTAACTAATAAAGCTGAAAGTGAGATTGAAAGCATCTACGAATACTCCATTCTAAACTTTGGCTTGCAGATAGCACAAGATTATATATCAGGGCTTAATGATTGTTTTGAATTACTCGCAAAACATTAAACTTGGGGAAGTGACTATAGCTTTATCACTTCAGGACTAAAGCATTATGAATATCGCTCCCATGCCATCTACTATCAGCCAAATGAAGAAGGTATTTTAATTGTCCGTGTTCTAGGAAGCAAACAAGACCCAGCCCTCCATATGTAATACCGTTTCTTTGTGAAGCTGCATATATTAACCCCCGGCTACGCCGTCCCCCCTTGCCAAGGGGGGACTACAGGGGGGTCTTGATTATGTGCATCTTCATACAGAATTGGTATAAGGCTTGATATATCAATTGCATAAAATCACCTGTGCCAGAAAATATTACACCAGAGGTAATTGTTTCTCTCACTTCTTACGATTTTATCCTTGAAGCTTTATTTAGCACAGCTTCATAAAGAATTGGTATTAGGAGTTAGGAGTGAGTAATGGTTTGTTCATCATTGATTTTTTGAGAATAATTTGCCACAATGCCGGAAATCATTTTAGAATTAGGAATTTTTCGTACAGACTGCGATTCCATGACATAAATACTTGTACTTCTTAGTCCAACTTCAATAACCTTAGCTTTATCACCTACACCATCAATATTTAATAGGTCACCTGTTTTATAGAGCTTGTCAGCATAAATAATTACTGCACAACAAGTATCATAGAAAATATCCTTGAGTAACAAGCCAAGAGCAACACCAGCACCACCTAATAAACCAATAATTGCTCCAGCGGAAGCACCTAAAAATATCTCAGAACCTTTAAGTAGAACAATTGAAATCGCTGAATAACGAAAAATTTTCGGTATGTAAGGAGCAAGTAGGTTATCAAGTGCGTTTTCGGTTTTTACCGTTAAACCTCTTAATACTTCTCCCAATAATGGTGAACCATTGTAAATAATATACGAACCGACAAAAGTAACAGCAAAACTCAGAATTTTGTTAATTAGTTCGGTCGATTCTGGAGATAAATTGTCAGCAATTACTAGATTTGCTAACGACAGTCCAGAAATTAATATCAACCAACCGAAAGGTTGCTTAAGTAAACCGATTAATTCATCATCGACTTCGGTCGTAGTCTGACGTGTTAATTTCCCGATTTTTCGCAGAATTATCCTGGTAAATATTCCATTGAGCAACTGAGTCATTATGAGTATAATTACAACCAAAATTACTTCAGCTAATGGAATACCAAAAATTAAGATATTAGTGTGAAATAAGTATTGTTCAATACGGTGCAGTAATTCCTTCAGAACAATCAAATTATTTTTCATACTTTAGATTGATTACACTTCAATTATTCATCTAAAGTATTAAGGATATATTCTATACTTAGTGACTCGAAAGATGTAGTCGCTACATTACTCAAGTTTCTTTCCGTTCGACTTATGCGGACAGCCTTTTATTCTACCAAAATGCGTCGCTCATGGTTTAAACTGAAAAACCAAGAAAGTTAGGAATTAAGAGTGAAGAGTGGAAGAGTTAAGACTTGTCAATTCCTAACTCCTAACTCCTAACTCCTAACTCTTTCGATCACTGCTGTGGTAATTGCGGATGTTCCGCCGAGTATTTTGATACTACTTGTGAAATTTCTGGGTTGTAAAGTCTCAGATAATTCCAGTAGTTACCAAATACTTGGCGGACGTATCCTTGGGTTTCCTCGAAGGGAATGTTATTTTCCACAAATTCATCAGGGTCGTTTTTCTCAACGTCTTTGAGCCATTTGGAGACATTACCTGGCCCAGCATTATAACTGGCGATCGCTAACATTGAGTTGTTCTTATATTGCTGGTGGGTAAAATCCAAAAACCATGTACCCAATTTGATGTTATCGTTGGGATTTTCTAAATCGTATTTCTCCAATTTGATTTGTGGGGCAATCCATTTTGCAGTTGCGGGCATGACTTGCATTAAACCTGTGGCACCTACTACCGATTTGGCTTTTGTCTCAAAGCGGGACTCCTGACGCATTAGTGCGGTTACTAACAAAGGATTGATTTTCCGTTCGGCTGACCACTTTTGAATGTCATTGAAATACGGAAATGGGTAACGGGCTTGCCAGTAAGTTATCTGCTTGTTGAGATTGTGATACTCAGCTTGTTCTTCTGGTGTTTCTCGGTCTTCGAGCTTAGAAATTTTCGCAATTCCCAGCAAATTTTCGCCATTCGCCAATCGCATTAAGCCTTCGGTAAATTGTTCTGCGACTGTTGGCTGCATTTTGTTCTGAAATTCTGTTTGCCATTGCAACCAAGCATCTCGGTCTTGACCAAGCAGATACAATTCTTTAAAAGTCTCAGAACCAGCGGTTGGGACTGGACGCTGGAGTGGTACTAGTTCCGGAGTCAACTGGCGCACGTTGTTAAAATTACCAACATTCAGTCCGAGAATTGCCGCAGACCGCCATGCATAGTATGAGTAAGGAAACTGACTGATGACATACTCATAAGCAGTTTTCGCTTCTGCTTTTTTGCCAAGTTTAGTTGCCCATTTACCTACCCAAAAACCAGCCCTGGGTGCCAAAATGCTGTCGGGGTTTTTGGTCGGAATTGGTTCTGCCCATTGCCATGCCGCTTTGAAATCTTTGGCTTTGGCTTTATTTTGGGCGATTTTCCAGCGATACTCCGCAGCTTCCTCTGTACTGCCATATTTGGTGATGAGTAATTGCCGCGCTGCTTCAGCACCTTTTGCATCCTTTTGGGATTCCAAGATTTTTGCTTTTTCGAGGAGCGCGGTACCGGCTTTGTCAGGGAATTTTGCAACTACTTGGTCTAAATAAGGTATGGCATCTTTACGGACTTTTTGAATTTCTGCCATCCGCATTAAGGCTGTAGCTGTTTCTCTAGCTTCAGGGAATTCCTGAAGCTGTTGTTGATAGATAGCCATAGCTTGCTCATTTTGTCCGCCTACCTGCAATCCTCTCGCAGTCCGGTAGAGATTTTGGGCTGTACGGTTCGCTTTGGTATAAGAATAGGAAGCTTTACCAAATTCACTGTTTTCCCAGTAGGCTGTGGCAATGACTTCCCACTCTTCCGGTTTGAGGTTTGGACTCGCCGTCAGCTGGTCTAATACAGGAATAATTCCTGGTTGGTCATAAGCAAATTTTGCCAACGCTAACTGCAATTGCGGCTGATTTGGGTTTCCCTCCAACCGCTTTTTGATAATTTCCCAGGTGAGCGGATTGGAAGGAAATCCCGCGATCGCTTTATCCTGAAATTCCGGCAGTCCAATCAGATATAGAGCTTTGACGCTGGCAGCTTCTTTGGAATAGCGTTTGACCACTTCCTGCCTGAGGTCGGAGGCTTTACCGTCTTCCTTGGCTAAGTCGTGTGCCTGTGCCCTTTTCAACAAAATGTAAGGTGCTAGGAGTGGATAATCGTTCTCCAACCCATCCAGTAACTTCAGCGCCCCCTTAGCATCCTTTTGCTCGATCAAGTCGCTCGCCAAAAGATAACGAGCGCGATTCTTGTCCGGCGATTGCGATCCTTTGGCTAGCTCTCCTAATTTTGCTGCTCGTTCTTGTGGGGATTGTATAACGAGTGATAGTGCTACCGATTTGGCAACAGTCGCCTCCGATAGCTGCTCCGGCTGATTTTTGCCTAGTTTTAGCCATTGACCCAAAGATTTGCCAATCTGGGGTGCTGCTACCATTCCACCAGCTAAGAAGGCACACAATCCTGCACCTGCAATCAGAGAAATTTGCTTTTTTTGTCGCTTCTTCAGCATGGATACCCGCTGAAAACTTCATATGAATTAGTTGAAACTCTAGCATTTCACGCGGTCAGGATTACCACTTTTTACTTTTTGTTTTTTATTTCTCAGCAACACCCGTAAATTTACTAAATAATTATTGACAAGATGATAAATATTTGGTAAAGGCTATTTGAATAATTGTAACATTGCGTCTATCCGCAGACTAAAATTATTTATATAACTTCAGCGAGATGACTTATGGGAACACTTATAGGAGCTTTTTTTGCCTTCACAATTCTTCTCAGTATTTCTGGATTGAAATTAGACCGAGAATATCAGCGTGGAGTTATTTTTCGTCTCGGTAGAACCAGCGGTACCAGAGGACCAGGATTATATTGGATATTACCGATTATCGATCAAAAAACCCAAATAGATATTCGCACCAAAACGGTGAATATTGAACCGCAAGAAACCATTACTGCTGATAGTGTCACAATTAAAGTTAACGCCGTTTTATATTATCGGATTCTTGACCCTGCCAAAGCGATCAACAAGGTAGAAAATTATCAGTTGGCTGTCTATCAAATTGCTTTAACTACATTAAGAAATGTTGTTGGTCAAAATATTTTGGATGATGTTTTACAAAATCGTGACAAAATCAACATCAAAGTTCAAGAAATTGTAGACGAAATTACTGAGGCTTGGGGAGTTGTCATCGAACGGGTAGAAATGAAAGATGTCGAAATTCCTGCTTCGATGCAACGGGCAATGGCAAAAGAAGCGGAAGCAATTCGAGAAAAGCGTGCCCGGATTATTAAAGCTTCGGCAGAACAAGAAGCCTCGATTAAATTAGCAGAAGCTTCTCAATTAATTATGAACAACCCAGCCGCAATGGAATTACGACGATTGCAGATGCTGACAGAAATTGGTGCAGAAAATAATACAACTACCTTGGTGATGATACCTTCGGATTTTATGAATTTGGCGAGGAATTTGTCAGACTCTATTAAAGATAAGGAACAGGGGAAATAGGGACGTTAGAACTTTGGTTAAAGATTGTGGGTGGAAATTTTGCATCCTCTACAGAATCAATCTTGAGGTAAATCTTCCACCTACCCGATAAATAGCCCTGAATTAAAATATCCCTTCGGGACGCTGCGCGAACGGGCTAATAGCTTAAACCCATTAAAATGGGTTAAAAAGCTTATTTAGTAAGATGACCGCTTACTTAAGCTTCTGCTGTGTAGCCGAAGGGTAATTTATTTCAGGGCGGATTCTGGGCTTATTGAGAATGGTGCAATATCTCAGTTAAAATGTGTTTAGGTTTGTCGCTGTGTAGCCGAAGGCATCCCGAAGGGTAATTTATTTCTGGGCTTCCTGACATTGGTGCAAGATGTGAGTTTTAACAGGTTTGAGCTTATCGCTGTGAAATGAGCGTTCACGGCAAAGTTAAACATTGTGAGTGGAAATTTTACATCCTATGGATTTATTATTTCGCTAACTTCGGAGTCCGTCCCAACAAGCCAATCATCAATTTTAGGTTCAGCACTTTCAACATCGGGACTCGCTGCATTACCCACAAACCTATCCGACGCACCACAACCACTGGTAAGAAATTGTTAGAAAATACCCGATCTAACAAATCAGTGAAGCCTAAAATTGTCAGGTTTTCTAATTTCCGCCAGCGTTCGTATTGTTTAAGAATCTTAATATTACCAATATCCTCACCTGCTTCCTGCGCTTCTTGCAAGACTTGCGCTAAAGCTGCTGCATCCCGAATGCCCAAATTTAAACCTTGTCCCCCCACAGGATGACAGTTGTGTGCAGCATCCCCAATTAAAGCCAGTCGTTCGAGAACATAGCGCGAACTCTGCATTAACTGCACCTGAAAAACAAAGCGCGAGCCTAATAATTCCAATTTACCCATATGATTGCCATAGCGCTTGGTTAATTCTTCTAAAAATTGTTCGTCATCCAAGGCACACAAGGCTTTAGCTTCTTCGTGGGGTGCTGTCCAGACAATTCGGCAGCGATTTCCCAGCAAAGGTAAAATCGCAAACGGCCCGCTAGACCAAAATTTTTCGTATGCTGTGTCGTTATGAGATTTTTCGGGCTTGACAAATGCGACGATACATGACTGCCAATATTTCCAGCCATGAGTCTTGATACCCGCAGCTTCCCGAATAGGCGATCGCGAACCATCAGCCGCAACTAACAATTTGCTGCGAACCGTCCGCATTTCCCCAGCGATTTTAATATTAATCGCGACCATTTCCGGTTGGTAGTCTATATTTATCACTTCCGCCGGACAGAGATAAGTAACATTGGGACACTCTTGTAAAAACTCGCGCAAAGGCTGCAGTAGCGCTTGGTGTTCCGCCACATAGCCTAAATCTTCCGTACCTAAATCAGTCGTATCAAATTCTACCACAGCGGGACAATCGGCGTCAGAAAGGCGAACGTGGCGATATGTAGCGATTTGGGGTCGTATTTTGTCCCAAACTCCAATTCCTTGGAAAATTTTCGCCGAAAGCATGTGAACAGCGTAAGCTTGTCCTTTGGCGACTGCGGCTGATTCCATTCTCGCCTCGATTAGCAGCACCCTCAAAGGAGAATTTTTTAAAGCAGTGGCTAGGGTTAAGCCAATAATCCCGCCACCAACGATCGTCAAATCGTAATCGTAGCCCAGCTTTTGTGTCGTTGCTTCGGTAGGGGTTAGGGTTTGAGAAATCAGCTTAAGCGCCATTGTCGCTATTATTAAGAGAAGTTACAACATCTTAATTCTTATTTTGACGCAACTTGGCTGGTTCGGGCAAGTGGAAATGAGGAATGGGGGGAATTCATACCATTTCTTCATCAGAATCAAGCTTAACTTGTGATATGTCTTAATTTATCTGAAATATTTTTTGCCGAAATGTAGCCTCCCGAAAAATTACCTCTTTGGAGGCATAGATAATATTCCAACAGTCAGGTAATTATGAAGTCTGTGCGATTCTGAGATTACTGATTCAAGCAGCACACTATAATAATCAAGCCAGATTAACGGATTCATATCGAGTTGATGTCTGAAATTGCCATGACCTTTCAGGATAGTGAACCAAAATCGGCTGTCGATAAAGAAACTGGAATGGTTCTTCAGTTAGCTGACGGCACCATTCAAGCCTGCGATCGCGTCGTAGAAGACTTGTTGGGATACAGTGCAAAACAACTGATTGGACGAACTTCGCTTGGTCTAACAATTCATCCCGATGGTTCGGCTTTTACGACAGGTGACGACCCGGCAATCGTGGCTCTAGATTCATGCCAACCCTGTCTCAATCGGGTGCTGGGATTTTATAAACCTGATGGCACGTTAGTGTGGTTGTGCCTAAACTCAACCCCCCTATTTCAAGTAAACGCGACAACTCCATATGCAGTGGTCACGACGTTGAGGCAAGAGGAGCGTCCTGAAATTGAAGCAGAATTGCACGACAAAGTAGACGATCGCGTGACGACCATTCTTGAAAGCATGAGCGATGCGTTTGTAGCCCTCGATCGCGATTGGCGCATCACCTATATGAACCAAAAAGCGGTTCAGTTAACTGGATTGACGCTGGCTGAGACTCTAGGCAAAACCCATTGGGAAGTGTGGTCTTGGTCGGTTGGCAAAGTGCCTGAGCAGCAATATCGACGGGCAATGACAGAGCAGGTTTCTGTTCACTTTGAGGTGCTGTATGAGCCAGACACGATCTGGTATGACATTCATGCCTATCCTTCTGAGGCAGGCTTGGCAATTTATTTTCGTAACATCAACGAAAGCAAACAGATTGAAGAAGCCCTTTACCGAAGTAACGCAGTTCTCAACACAATTAGCGAAACAACACCGACTCTGTTGGCCGTAAAAGATCGGCAAGGACGGTTTATTTTTGCGAATTCTGCAATTTGCTGTTTGGTGAATAAACCGATTGCTGAAGTGATTGGCAAAACGGATCTCGATCTGCATAGCAAGGTTGAGCAAGCAAGGCAGATTATGGCAAACGATCGCCTAATTATGGAAACCGGGCAAGTCCAAACCTTCGAGGAAGCCGGAGACTTTGACAACGAAAATATTTTTCTATCAATTAAATCACCGTATTTCGATGAGCAAGGCAATATTATTGGCGTGATTGTGGTAGCCGTGGAAATTACGGAGCGCAAACGCATGGAAGCCGCACTAAGAGAGAGCGAGCAACGGTTTCGTGCTATACAGGAACTAGCAATCGACGGCTTTATTCTTCTTCGCAGCATTCGCAACGAGTTGGGAACGATCGAAGATTTTGAGTGGACTTACGCCAATCCAAAAGGGGCAGAACTTATGGGTCGCTCCGTGGAAGCGCTTGTGGGTAAACGATTGTTGACGGTAGTTCCAGGTAATAAAACTAAAGTGTTTGATACCTATGTCCAAGTTGCGGAAACAGGGCAACCGAGCGACATTGAGTTGTTCTACGAAGCAGATGGCATCACGGGTTGGTTTCGGATTGTGACTATCAAAATTGATGATGGTGTAGCAATCTCGTTTAGCGATATCAGCGATCGTAAACAAGCCGAGCAGGAATTACAGGAAAGTGAAGAAAAACTGAACCTGTTTGTCAGATATGCCCCTGCAAGCGTGGCAATGTTCGATTTGAATATGCAATATCTCGCTGTGAGCCAGCAATGGGTCCATATTTACAGTTTAGGGTCGATCGAGTCAGTGCTTGGGCGATCGCATTACGATGTGTTTCCCTCAGTTCCTGAGCGTTGGCGGCAGGCACATCAACGCGGATTGAGCGGAGAAATCATTAAGTGCGATGAGGATGAATTTATTCTAGCAGACGGCTCTCAACAATGGCTGCGTTGGGAAATTCGCCCGTGGCGCGAGGGTGCAGGAGCAATTGGCGGCATCCTGATCTTTGTGGAGGATATCAGCGATCGCAGACAAATCGAAGTTGCACTCCGCGACAGTGAAGCGCGTTACCGAACCTTAGCGCAAGCAATCCCGCAATTTGTGTTCATCACCAATACTGAGGGACAAAATGAATATGTGAACCAGCAATTTTGCGATTACACGGGGTTAAATATTGAGCAAATGCTTAACCTCGATTGGTTGACGATTCTTCACCCTCTGGATGCACAACGAACTAGCGATCGCTGGATGGCATCTGTGAGGACTGGAGACTTCTATGAAATCGAGTACCGATTCCGACGAGCTGATGGCGAATACCGTTGGTTTCTAGGACAAGGGACTCCATTGAAAGATGAACAGGGTAACATCGTGCAGTGGTTTGGCACCTGTACCGATATTAACGATCGCAAACAATTAGAAGCAGAACGGGTTTTACTCTTTGAGCAAGAGCGAGCCTCACGGCAAGAAGCGGAAACTGCCAATCGGCTCAAAGATGAATTTCTGGCAGTATTGTCTCACGAGTTGCGATCGCCCCTCAATCCAATTTTGGGTTGGGCCAACCTGTTACAGAGTCGTCGATTAGATGAAGCAAAAACGATGGAAGCATTGGCAAGCATCGAACGCAATGCCAAACTGCAAGCTCAACTAATCGAAGACTTACTTGACATTTCTCGCATTATGCATGGCAAACTTATGTTGAATGCAACTCCTGTGAGTTTAGTCTTTGTAATTACTGCCGCTCTCGAAACGGTTCGTCTTGCTATTGAAGCGAAAAGTATTCACCTGGAAGTCACTTTAGAACCCAATGTAAAAGTTGTGTTTGGCGATGTTGGACGATTACAGCAAGTTGTGTGGAATTTGTTATCCAATGCCGTCAAATTCACACCAGCCTCCGGACAAGTCAAAGTCCACCTGATGCAAGTTGGCGATTGCGCACAAATTCAAGTCATGGACACAGGCAAAGGCATCAATCCGGAGTTTCTGCCATTCGTGTTTGAGTACTTTAGACAAGAAGATGGATCGACCACCCGCAAATTTGGCGGACTCGGGTTAGGACTGGCGATCGCCCGTCAAATTGTGGAATTGCACGGGGGCCAAATTTGGGCAGATAGTCTGGGTGAAGGACAAGGGGCAACCTTCACCGTCCAGTTTCCCCTATATACCGATTGATAAGTTTTTGATATATTTTTGCTCAGTTGCGCGATCACTCTTTCTGTCAAACTGAAACTAGCATGCATAAAAAATATTCAATATGCGCTTTTTAGCTCAAACGGCTGCATCACTAATACCGTTTCTTTGTGAAGCTGCATATATTACCCCCCGGCTACGCCGTCCCCCCTTGCCAAGGGGGGACTACAGGGGGGTCTTGATTATGTGCATCTTCATACAGAATTGGTATAACGTTTACTACGTTGTAGTAATTTGTCCAAAACAGTTCTGAGTTCTGTTTAGATGTCCTTTGAATAAGAGTAATTTTCGTAACTTCCCGTAAGCAAAACATAATATAGCTTTATAATTTGGGTAGTCTTGTTTTATAACTGCGCAAATATGGAACAATTAATAGTTCAAGTGGCTGATAAGGAAAAAGCAGAGATGCTATTTAAGATTCTTTCTGCTTTAGATTTTGTTAATTCTGTAGAAGTAATGGAAGATAAGGCAACTATATCTGATGAGCAAGATTTTTTTTCTTTGGCGGGGCTGTGGGAAAATAGAAATGTTACTACTGAGTCAATTCGTCAACAAGCATGGCGAGAGGATGTTGAATGATTTTATGTGATACAAATATTCTTATAGAGTTCTATAAGAATAACTCTAGGGTGATTTATGAGCTTCGTCGTATTGGGCTAAATCAATTAGCTGTTAGTGTCATTACTCAAGCTGAATTATATTATGGTGCTATTAATAAAATCGAATTAAATAAAATTAAAAAACATTTAGCATTACTTCATATTTTCTCGTTTGATGTTATGATATCTACTCAATTCATTGAATTGATGGAAACTTACTCTCTCAGTCATAAACTAAGTATTCCCGATGGTTTAATTGCTTCAACGGCATTGGTTCATAAGATTGATTTATATACTTTGAATCTTAAAGATTTTCGCTTTATTGAAGGTTTGAATTTACATTAACCTCTTATCACTTAAGTAGGCATCTCTACGAGAAGTAAGCTACATGAACTGTGTACACCAATGTTTCCACGACGAGGTAGCCCCCGGATTTATCCGTGGGGGTAAGTCGTGGGCGAATTTATTCGCCGTCCCCATTCTTCGATTAGTTCGCTTATACTTACATCCCTTCTGTCTGCTT
>JAHHGZ010000050.1 GCA_019359595.1 Cyanomargarita calcarea GSE-NOS-MK-12-04C | reverse complement strand
GCACCTTTATCGGGTTGGAACGCGCTTTTGCAGTCGGTGTAGGTAACACGATTAAAATCTATGAAGTTAGCCTCCAAGGTGCGACTGATATTAGCACTTTCGACTCACTCACTACTTTAAGTGCTGCACAACTCGCAGCGATCGCTCCTGCTAAAAAGCGTCTGCTGTTGAATTTTAATGACCTCAACTTGCCTACTGACCCAGATCACCTGACTGGATTAGATAATGTCGAGGGTCTAACGTTGGGTCCCAAGTTAGCTGATGGTCGTCAGTCCATTGTGTTGGTAAGTGATAACAACTTTGGGGCAACGCAATATACCCAAATCTTAACTTTAGGGGCTGACTTAGTTCCCACACCAATTCCGGTGGAAGCAACCCTGACAAAAAGTGCAGACAACGATGTCTTTACCCTCAAAGGTGGCAGCGGCAAACCCAAACTCCAAGTCAGCCTTACAGGACGCAATTCTAACCTAGTCAACGAACTGGGTGTGTTTGCAGTTGACGATGCTACAGGCAAAATCGACGGCATTGCCCCTGGTGCAACAGGTTACGCTGAAAAAGCTTTGGCTAGGGGACGGGTAATTTTATCCGCTATTTCCAATGTACCTAACGGTTTTAATCCTAACGAAATCGGGCGATCGCTGGAATTTGCTGATGGTAACAATGTCAGATTTTACTTAGTAAAAGATAGCACAACCGACTCTGTAATATCTGGTAAAACACCAAGCAGCAACGTCATCTTCTCCTCACCTACTACACAAAAAGTTACAGACTTGACTAACAGTAACTTCACTTTGGCTTTTGAAGATGGTAGTGGTGCGGCTGACTTCCAAGACTTGGTGGTGAAAATTGAACCCAGCAATCAAGCCTTACCTCTGGGTGTAGGTTTGCAAGGTAAACAAGAAGGAGAAGTGCTGGATTTACGGGGTCTATCGGGTAACGTCAAAGCCAACTTCAGTGTCAACAGAGAAGCAGCATTTAACAACTTAGTTGGCTTCTATAAAGTTGACGATGAAACTGGACGTATTGGCAACCTCAAACCCAGTGATGCTGGTTATGCTCAACAAGCCATGCGTCAACGCATCGCTGAAATTGACTTGAGAGTTGACAACCAAGGGACTGCCGTTTTTGACAACAAACAGCTAGCAGGAGGCAGTATTTTAGCACCCTTTATGATTGCTAATGGGGCGACAATAGACCAAGTTCTCAATAATCAAACGAACAATGTTTACTTTGCTTACCTAGGTGCTAACTCTGATAAAGTTGACCACATTCGCTTGTTAGGGAATAACACCTTCGGTTTTGAGGATTTAGCTAGTGGTGGTGACTTCGATTACAACGATGTGATTGTTCGAGCGAATTTGACGGTTTAATCGGATAGTATTCCAGGAACTATAAGTTCCTGCTCTCTTCTTAGGAATGTGGATTAAATAAAGTGCAAGAGTAGGGTGTGTTAGCTTAACGCACCATGCTAAGTGAAATCAGAATTGCAGGTTATTAAATTTACATTCTTTAGTGAATAGTGCGATCGCACAAATGAATATTCTTTGGGATCTAATGCTGCTCATAGGGTAGAAACAAAGCAGGCATCGCATGGTTGAGAAAATAATGGAGTCTTGACAACTGGGCGATCGCGTCATTGCAGAACGATTTCAAATAAATCGCTTAACTACTTTTTATACTTCGGTTGTATAGGTAAGGATTAAATTCCAATCCTTTTACAAGATTCTGGGAAGAAAGACCAGTTATATATTATATAAAACTACATTTAGCTGTATTAGACTATACATAGTAGAAGCGAAATTGCGGTAAATTACACACACAATTTTGCAAAACATCCTTCATACTTTAAAGCAGTAATCCTACGTAAAATTTCCGGAAGGAATGCCAATGACATCTCTGTTAGAGCGACTAAATACAGAACGAAATAGCAGATTCGTGGGACGTGTGCGGGAACTGGAGTTATTTCGTCATGCGATCGCCGAACCAGAATTACCTTTTCACATTTTGCACGTCTTTGCCCCTGGCGGTGTAGGCAAGACAACCCTCATGCAGCAATTTCTGCAGTTTTCTGAACGGTCAAAAATACCAGTTATCTATATAGAAGCACGCAATATAGAAGCTGCGCCAGAATCTTTTATTAGCACGTTGCACTCATTGATGAAATTGAATGAATCAGATTCTCCTCTGAAGGTGCTAGCTGACAGACAAGAACGGAATGTAATTCTAATTGATACTTACGAAGCTATTGCCCAGTTGGATGAATGGTTGAGGGAAGTATTCTTACCCCACTTGTCTGTTAATACCTTAATTGTTCTTGCAGGACGCAATCCCCCCTCATCTGCTTGGTGCAGCGATCCAGGTTGGCAAGCTTTAATTCACACATTGCCCTTACAGAACCTGACTTCAGACGAAAGCCAAACTTATCTTACTACACGGGATATTCCCGCCACACAACACCACTCCATTTTAAATTTCACCCACGGACACCCTCTAGCATTGTCTTTGGTTGCTGACGTTTTTGCTCAAACACAAGAAATTTCTGTATCTGCAGAATCTGTCCCGAATGTTGTTAAGGCACTCTTGGAAAGATTTGTGCAAGAAGTGCCAACACCCGCGCACCGTATGGCTTTAGAAGCTTGCGCTGTGGTACGCCTAACTACAGAAGGATTACTAGCTCAAATATTGGCTCTGTCTCAAAATAGTTCTGTTAGCGAGGTTCACTATGCGGGGAACGGAGTTGATGTCCACGATTTATTTGAGTGGTTACGTGGATTATCGTTTATCGAATCAGGGCAATTGGGTTTATTTCCTCACGATTTAGCGCGGGAAGTTTTAATAGCTGACTTGCGTTGGCGTAATCCCGATTTTTACGCTAAATTACACAACCGATCGCGTCACTACTACAGCACACGTTTAGGACAAACCCAGGGGAAAGAAAAGCATCAAGTGCTACTTGATTATATTTTCTTACATCGGGATACCCCAGCAATTCGACTCCGTTTTAGTTGGGGTGAACATAGCAGTTTATTGACAGACTCCCTGCGGCAAACTGATAAAACTGCACTTTTGAGAATGGTGGCACAATATGAAGGTGAAGAATCGGCAAAAATAGCAAAACATTGGTTACACCGCCAACCGCAGAATGTGGTAGTTTTTCGTGACTCACACTCCGAACCTGCCGGATTTGCGATAATGGTGGCATTGCATACAGCAACTGAATCGGACTTGAGTACCGATCCAGGCGCTCTAGCATCTTGGCAATATCTCCAAAACCACGCACCATTACGCCCTACCGAAGGCGCAACTATTTTCCGTTTCTGGATGGCGCGGGATACCTATCAAGCTGTTTCCCCCACCCAAAGCCTAATTTTCATCAATTTTGTGCAGTATTTTCAGAAAACTCCGGGATTAGCATACACCTTCCTACCCTGTGCCGAAGCGGATACTTGGGCAGCAATGTTAACCTACTTTGACTTGGCGCGACAACAAAAAGCTGATTTTTATGTCGGAGGACGGCATTACGGAGTTTATGGGCATGACTGGCGAGTTGTGTCACCTACCGCATGGCAGCAACTTTTGGCACAAAGAGAGGTTGGAACTGCCGTAAATGTAGATAACACTCCACCCAGTGAACCTTTACTAGTTCTCAGTCAGCCAGAATTTGTGGAAGCGGTGCAGAATGCATTACGTAACTTTACTCGTCCCGACACATTGCAGAATAATCTTTTATTGCGTTCGCGAAGCGTCAACGAAATGCTCTACTCTCAAAATCTAGGCGATAGCATTAACGCTCTACGAAATCTAGTGAAACAAGCTGCTGAATCTTTACAATCATCCCCACGCGATCAAAAACTCTACCAGGCTATTTATCGAACTTATTTAAATCCAGCCCCCACGCAAGAACAAGCATCTGAGTTATTAGATGTGCCTTTCAGTACCTATCGCCGCCATCTGAAAGCTGGTATGACGCGAGTTGCAGATATTTTATGGCAAAGAGAAGTTAGTTGAGCGCATAAAACATATTTACGAAGGAAGAAGGAAGAAGGAAGAAGGAAGAAGGAAAAGTATAAATAATAACTTTAGTTCTGAGTTTAGAGCTTCAGGGAAAAAAACAATAATTATACTTAGACTGCTTGCATTTTGGTATAAAATATTAATGTTTTATTCCCACTCTTTTAAGGGTGGGTACTTGTTACGAATTCCCTTCTCCTCCTTCGTGACATCAAAGACTCAAATTAAGCCAAAAAAGTTTTTCAGCCTGTAACAAGTTAAATTCAAAGGAGCCTATTATGCACAAAGCAACTAGCAAAAATATTAAGATGAACCGTTTCATACCTTTCCTCAAAATAAGATTTTCTGACTACAGAAGTTGTCGGGGATTTCGAAGCTCGTCAAAGTTGGCGTGACAGAGTACTAGTACAGGTCTTTTGGAAATAAAGCTACCATCAAAAATAGCTAAAAAGCCTGCAACATAGGTGTTCTTCCTTTTTCCTTTTTCCTTTTTACTTTTTCCTTGTTGTACTAGTTCCACGGTTGAACCACGAGCAAAGCTTGTGTAGTAATACCTAAGCCAATTAAAGTGATACATAAAGCGCTTGCCACTGGTAGCATTCTTATCTTGGGTATCTGGAGTGGCAAATGCTCAAACCGATCCTTGGCGTACACCAGCATCAACCCGATTCCAGTTAGTACCCCTGCTAGACCTAAGCTAAAGGCAGAGACCAGCGCCAGTCCAAAGCCAATCCGCCCCAGCGCGATCGCACTCAAGAGCACTACTAAAGCCGATGGACAAGGTAATAAGCCACCTGAGATTCCCAATGCTAGTAGGCTAGACCATGACATGGAAGATGGCAGATGCGAATGATCGTGGTGTATATGGTTGTGGTCATGTTGATGGTGATGGCTATGTTCGTGGTTGTGATGCTCATGGTCGTGTGAATGTAAGACCTGAGTACCTTGTAATCGACTCATAAACAAATTCACACCAATTCCAACTACTAGCAGACCAGAGAGGACACTTAGCCAAGGGTATAATTCCTCTGTGAGGATGAACTGGGATGTGCCAAGAGTGACCAGCCCGAGAACAAATATGCTAGCTGTATGAGTAATTGTCACAGTCAGCCCCAAGAATAGGGCGTGTTGGGGCTTGCTGCGGGAACCTACCAAATAAGCACCAACGATCGTTTTCCCATGACCTGGGGATAGGGCATGCAATCCACCCCATAAAAAGGCGATCGCTAAAGCTATAACAATAGTAAAGAAATCACGATTTTCCTGAGCAATCAGGCTAGTGAAGACATCGTTAGTTCTTGCTGTTAAAGCATTACCTAAGCGGCTGAATGATTGAGCAGATGGTGGAAGCGGTTGTTGACTTAATGTCAAAGAAGGATTGAGTTTAAAGGAAATACCACGCTGTTCGAGAGGACTGCTAAGTAAGTTATTGGGGTAATTTGTCAAGCGGTTGGTGATACTTACGGAGGTAAAATTACCTTGAATGGGAACGCCACTTGCTGCCACTGTAATCTCGCGCCAACCCAAGCGTTGTGGGTATAAATTGTCTTCAAACTCAATCAACTGTGTGCCAACTAACTCCATCGAACCCTGAAAATTACAGGTCAGACGCAGTGTAGATAACCCTCCGACACCAGGGGGAAATTCGACTGCTGATTTTACCGCTTTGAGTGCTAGAGGCTGTTTATCGATCAGCAATTCCAGATGTGAATTCACCTCATTGCATTTTTCAGCAGGGTATTTAACCGTCTCTAGAGGTTCAGCTTTGCGGTTGCGATCGATATCTAACTGATTAATCTCCTGAAAAGCAGGAATTTCCGCCATGTCTAAAACATAATCAATCCCTACCCCATCCGGCGCTACCTGCAATCCTGCGTAGTGATTGATGGTAAAATTGCCTAAAGGATGAGCATCTGCCGGGAGCATCCAAAATAAACATATTGTTATGATTGCAATGCTCCAAGTCAACTGATGCAGCTTTTTCATAAAAAATTCTTTATGGCGTTAAATGAGAGAGGTTAGCCAAGACTTGACGAGCTTCATCGGCATACTTGTAATGAAATTGAGGATTGAGCTTAACAGCGTGAGTTAATCGCTTGATTGCTTCGGAACGATCGCCGAAGTGAAGCGCAATCATACCTGCATGAAATTGCAGCAAGGCATCCTCTGTCCCGTAGCGAGTTGCCCGTTGCGCTGCCTTGTGCGCTTCTTGCCATTGCCCATTCGCTGCTGCAGCGATCGCCAAGGTATCCTCCGCATAAATATCATCCCGCACTGCTACTTCACTACGGGCAATTTGTAGTGCCTCTGGTAAGTGGATTCCGTGTTCAATGTAGTAAACCGCCAAAGCTCGGTCGTAGATTCCTTTAACCTTGCTTAGATAAGCTACTACCCCGATCAAATCTTCACTTTTAGCTGCACCTTCTTGGTCTCCTAGAGCCAGTTGGGCATTTGCCTTGTACGAGAGCGTTTCTACCTGCGGCATCAGTTCTATACCCTGGTTTGCAGCATTTAGAGCATCCTGCCATCGATGCTCAGATGCATAGAGACGAGCCAGTCCTGTAAACGCAGCTATATGCCGTGGGAAGAGGTCAAGGGCTTCCTGGTATCGCTGCTTGGACAAGGTAAAATCCCCAGCTAAAAAAGCAAGATCCCCACTCCTGACATGAAACCAGGCACGGGTTTCAGCGCTCGTCGTGTAGAAATTCGTCTCCTCAATAGCTTCATCTAGCAGTTGCCGCGCCTTCTCTAGATTGCCAGTTAACTCTAAGTAACGGGCGACAACCGCCTTGTTGGCTTTCGATGATTCTGTTTCCAGCCTCTGCAACAGTTGATGGGTTGCTTCATAGTTACCCAATTCCATCTGAATTGATGCCTTCAGCGAAACAATATTGACATCGGCAGTTTCAGTATCATCTAACACATTTAAAGCTGACTGAAACCGATGTTGGGATAGTAAAGCTGATGCTAGGAGCATAGAAGAAACCTGATTATTGCGGGGCTGTAGTGCCAGGGATCTACGTGCCGCTTCTTCTGCTCGTAACACATCCTCGACATCTCCCACTTCTCGAAAGCGCTTCAAATATTGATCGGTCAACAGACGTAACAATATTGAGGAATCGGGAGATTCGGCTACTTGCTTTTCGTAGACGCTAATAATATGCGATCGCTCTAGGTAATCAGGGAAAACTAAAGCAGAATCCTTTACTACTTGCGGCTGCTGAACTGGTAATATCTGCTTTGATGTAACACTACTCAGTTGCATAACACTAGAGGATGTGTCTACTAATCTATAGGTGTAGCCTAAACTTAGTGCTTGTGTATCATCCGGTTTTAGTAAAACTAGTAGGCTAGTTAGTGCTAACACCCATAGTATTCGTAGATACATGAATTTTAACGAGGACTACCTAAGTAGGGGAAGTCAGGGAGAAAGTTGGAATCTTTAGGCCCAACATTATCACTAGTTAGTGGGAGAATTTGACCTTGAGTAATTCCTGTAACTGCACTACCAAAGACAACAGATGCTGTTACATCGATTACGTCATCCTTTGGTCTTCTACCACCAAAGTTGTTCCCTAACTGAGTCCCAAAGTAGCTACCGCTTGGTTTGGAAAGGTCAGCTTGGATAACATCAGGAATTGCCACTGAAATAACTGCATCAGCTATTCCTTTAGGTCGGCCAGTCGCACTAACAAAGGCTTGAATGAATTGGGATTGATTGCTAGCGTCTTGTGTTGGTGTCTGAATATTACTACCATTATGATCTTTGAAGTCCATAAACAGTTCATTCAGTGCCGGAACCGCTAACCGCTCAATCTGAGCAAAACTGCCATCTGTGAGTTTGGGAGTTGTTGTACTAGTTGTCATCCAAACACCAATCTTCCCAGTACCAAGCAGTTTCCTGGGTAGCTCAACAATAATTGAGTGGACGTTGAATGGGTCTAGGGTGTCTTTTGCTTCACCAGCAGGTCTAAAGGAAAGGACTGTGAAGGGAGGACTTGGATTAGGCTGAACAATGTAGTTGCGATCGGGGATGATTTTGAAGAATTGCTCCAGATCGAAAAAGAAGGGGTCTTTACGCTTACCAACAAAGACTTTCATATTGTTGGCTGTGGTAAACGTCTGGTTGAGAAAGCCTCTGCCACTTTGTGCAATTAGACTGGACTCCGTTCCTACTTTGCTTGGACTACCTGGACCGTACACCTTGACATTTTGCGATCGACCTGTTCCATCTACTTTAAATTGGAGTACGACATCTTCGATATTGTCGCCCGTGTTATCAATTTTGAACTGATAGAGAATATTCGGGTCAAACGGTCTTATCTCACCAGAAACGATGAGAGGGTCGAAATCCATTACTAGGACAGCATAGCTGGGGTCTGCCGGACTCTCAAACACAAACAAATCTGTGAGATCCGCAGCAGTAAGCTTAGTAGCAAGAAAAGTTGTGTCTTGGTGATCTGAAGCCTTAGCTTCTGGAGTTGCTCCCATTAATACTACGAGCAAAATAGCAAAAAATGCCACTATGGCACGAAAAAACCTAGTTGCTCCTGTTAAATAAAGCGATCGCTTGATAGGAAAAAATGCCATATTTTGGACTGGTTTATCTATAGGTAAGCTGCGTTCAGTTGGTAGAATAGAGGTATTACTCTGAGCATTTATTCTCATAGTTGCCCTCCTTGAGGTCTTTTGTCCCTACTTTTGGATCTGGAAATAGCAGGCTGATTTGGATTTCCAAACAGACTGGGTTATCACCAAACTATTGCCCAGTGTATTTACTCTATTGCTCATTTCCCAGACCAAAACTTGCTCATTTTTTGCTCAGTTTTATAATTTTAATTTATAGTACTTAAGTACTATTTAGGTTCTTGTAACTTAGCGATCGCGACATGAGATGGAATGCTTACTTAATTGTTATATTAATAAATCTCTCGCTGCTGAGAGCTAATATCAATAGTTTCAAATGCCCTTATAAATCCCAGAGAATCTATAGGGCTTACGGAATAGAAGGGGAAAATAAGGGTTTTGGGCATTGGAAATCGCTCTATACCTCATACTCTGTATCCCATTACCAATTTTAAGAAATAACTCGTTTGCGTAAGCAGGACAAAATTTGATGTATATTAAAATACAAAAAGATTGATTTTCCACTTGTAAACCTAGTTTCCAGACAAAATACTGAGGCAATTGTATAAGATTAACTCGAAATTAAGACAATTCCAACGTAATAATTATGATAACTTCTTAATGAGAGTCTTTTTTGTTAACATAACTAGGAGTCAAAGAATTGAAAACTCTACCGATCAAAGTTACCGCAACTGGTGCGTTAGCTTTAATCCTCAGTTGGGGAATTAGTTTGATTGCAAATGCACAATCAAAAACTCTTATTATCTATTCCGGTAGAGAAGAGAAGCTGATTGCTCCTTTAATTGAAGAAGCAAAAAAGGATTTAAAACTGAATATTCAAGTCCGTTATGGTGATACTGCGGAACTAGCTGTAGCACTGTTGGAAGAAGGTAAAAATAGCCGTGCAGATTTGTTCTTCGCCCAAGATGCAAGTGCTTTGGGTGCGATGGAACAAAGACAACGCACTTTACCGATTGCCAGTTCATTACTGAAACAGATTGACTCTCCTTTTCGTTCTCAACAAGGAAATTGGATGGGAATATCCGGACGAGCTCGTGTGATTGATTACAATACGAAGTTAGTCAAACAGGGCGATTTACCAAAATCAGTTTTGGAATTAACCCAACCAAAATGGAAAGGTAAAGTTGGCTGGTCACCTACAAATGGTTCATTCCAATCCTTTGTCACCGCTATGCGAGTTACCGAGGGCGACCAAAAGACACTGCAATGGTTGAAGGCAATGAAAGCTAATGGTGTCAAAGATTACGGTAAAAACACCGCAATCATTGAAGCCTTGGGACGGGGTGAAATTCTTCTTGGATTGACGAATCACTACTACTTACAGCGTTACAACAAAACAAAACCAGATTTTCCTGTAGCCCACCACTATACCCGCAAAGATGCAGGTGCAATGATTAATGTTGCTGGGATTGCAGTTCTCAAGACTACCGACCAAAGAAACGATGCGGAAGCATTCGTAAAGTATATGCTCAGTCCAAAAGCGCAAAACTATTTTGCCGAAAAAACCACTGAATATCCTTTAGTTAGAGGGATAAAAGGACCAGCAAATCTAACTCCACTGGCTCAACAAAATCCTCCCAAAATTAATTTGACTAAATTATCTGATTTGGAAGGAACTTTGAAATTATTACAACAAGCAGGAGTTCTGTAAGTGTCAAAAGCGGTTCGGCCGCCATTGTTTCTGACGCTAGTGGCAGTGGTGGTGGCGATCGCCATCGCTCTACCATTAGTTTACTTGGTGATTCGTGCGACGAGTATTGGCGGGGAAATAGTGGAAATAATTACTCGTCCGCGCAATCTCACGGTTTTGTTCAACAGTACGGTAATGATGCTGGTTGTGGCATTATTATCTGCTCTGATTGCCGTACCTTTGGCATTTCTGACGGTACGGACAGACTTACCTGGACGGCGTTTTTGGTTGGTAGCGACAACTTTACCCTTAGCTGTGCCTAGCTACGTTGGTAGTTTTGCCTTAATTGCAGCCTTTGCACCCCGTGGTAGTTTTCTGCAACTGTTACTGCAACCATTAGGTGTAGAAGAATTACCTTCAATATATGGCTGGTTTGGGGTAATATTGGCTATGACTTTGTTTACCTACCCCTACATGCTGCTGAGTGTGCGCTCTGCATTACAAGGACTTGACCCGACCTTAGAAGAAGCCTCTCGCAGTATGGGCTACAACAGCAGACAAACCTTTTTTCGAGTGACTTTACCGCAATTAAAACCATCCTTAATTGCCGGGGGTTTATTGGTAGCATTGTATGCTGTACGAGATTTTGGTACACCGTCTTTAATGCAGTTTGATGCCTTTACACGGGCAATTTTTATTCAGTATAAAGCCAGTTTTAACCGTGACTCAGCAGCAGTTTTGTCGTTAATGTTGGTGACGCTGGTACTGTTGATGTTATGGCTAGAGTACAGAGTGCGATCGCGTGGTGCCTACTATAGTCGTGGTTCTGCATCATTGCGAAATGTGAAAGCTATTAAACTGGGAATTTGGAAATTTCCAGCTCTTCTTTTTTGTAGTCTGATCGCCTTTTTAGGTGTAGTGTTACCAATAGTTATTACCCTATTTTGGCTCATTCAAGGACTTCAGAACGGTTACAGCTTTACTAATTTATTTCCAGCTACCCTAAATTCAATTACGGCCTCTGGACTTGCAGCCATTGCCACCACTATTTTAGCCTTACCTATTGCCATTTTATCAGTACGCTTCCCTAGTAGATTTATAGCCACTGTTGAAAGCTTCACTTATGTTTGTTTTGGTGTACCGGGGATAGTAGTAGCCCTTTCATTAGTATTTTTTGGTGCTAATTACTTACCAATGTTATACCAAACTTTGGGGATGCTAATATTTGCCTTTGTGGTGCTATTTTTACAACAATCAGTGGGCACAGTTCGCAGTTCTTTATTACAAGTTAATCCCCAAATAGAAGAAGCCGCACGTAGTTTAGGCAAAACACCGTGGCAGACCTTAAAATATGTGACTCTACCCTTAGTTAGCCCTGGTATTGTCAGTGGTGCAGTGTTGGTATTCTTAACAGCAATTAAAGAATTACCAGCAACAATCATGCTCGCACCAATCGAATTTGATACCCTAGCAGTAAAAATCTGGAAAGCTACAGAAAATGTTGATTTTGCCGATGCGGCAGCTGCTTCATTAATGATTTTGCTGGTGTCTATAATTTCTACTTTTTTGGTGCTATCGCAAGAAAAAAAGAACTGAAATCGAGGATTTTTACAAATAATTCATAGAGACGTAATTTCTAACGTCTCTACAAAATCTTCTAGAAAAATTGAGTCATGCAAAAAGTAATTTTAAACATAAATAACGCCAAAAAGATTTTCTCTAAAAATACATTGCCTGCGGTTAATAATGTATCTTTGACATTGAGAAAAGGGGATATATTAGCATTACTCGGACCATCAGGTTGTGGTAAAACAACATTGCTACGAATGATTGCTGGTTTTGAAAATCTACAAACCGGAACTGTCGAAATTGACGGACAAATTGTTTGTAACTCAGTGACTTTGATACCACCAGAAAAACGTGACATTGGCATTGTTTTTCAAGATTATGCACTTTTTCCCCATTTAACAGTGGTAGAAAATGTTGGTTTTGGCTTAAAAAACCTTAGCAAACAACAAGTGCAACAGCGAGTTAGGGAAGCTTTAATACTAGTGAAACTGGAAGGTTTAGAACAACGTTACCCTTACGAACTTTCTGGTGGACAGCAGCAACGAGTTGCTTTAGCACGTGCTTTAGCACCCCAGCCCAAATTAATGCTTCTGGATGAGCCATTAAGCAATCTTGATATCCAAGTCAGGTTACAGTTACGTGAAGAAATCCGAAATATTCTGAAAACTGCAAAGACCTCAGCAATTTTTGTCACCCACGACCAAGAAGAAGCATTAGCAATTTCCGATATTGTAGGGGTAATGCGGCAAGGGCATTTAGAACAAATTGGTACACCGGAAGAAATTTATACCCATCCAGCATCACGGTTTGTAGCTAAATTTGTCACCCAGGCAAATTTTCTTCCAGCTCGTCGTCAAGGTAATTTGTGGTCAACGGAAATTGGTAATTTTGAGGTAAAAACCAGCGATTCCTATGAAACCGGAGAAATAATGATTCGCCAAGAGGATTTTATCTTAAAACCTTGCACAGATAGTTCCCTTGTCATCCACAGCCGACGATTTTTAGGACGGGAATACTGCTATTGCTTGCACACTCCTTCCGGTAAAGAAATTCATGCTCGAACTATGACCGACACTGTGTTATCTGAAGGAACAGCAGTAGAAATCGCGATCGCCAATAATGCAGTCAGAATTTTTCCTGAGTAAAATCTTGTAGTAGCGGAAAGATCCTGTTCCGCTTCACAAAAGCATTTGAGATCGCTAGCACACAACGGCGTAAATAAACCTACCATCTAAAGTGGCTGAAAAGCTCATAAAATATTCTTTCTTTATGAGTGCCTTGTCTGATGTTTTGCACCTTGCGTATAAACCGCATAGAATTCATTTTATCAGTAACTAAACGTACTGCAAAATAAAGCTTTTTTCTAGTCCATTTTAATAACTATAATTAAAACTTGACAGGAAATGATTTAAATCCCTTAAACGCTATGGTTTGGCGTTTCGGCACTGGTAGATTATAAGCGTCAAAACTAATATTGGGCATTCTTAATAGCAAAGTTTCAAAACAAATTGTCAGTTCCATGCGTGCAAGAACTGCACCTAGACAAAAATGAATACCCTTGCTAAAACCCAAATGTTCGTTATTCGTGCGTGTGATATCGAAGATTGAGGGTAAATCAAATTTTTCTGGGTCGCGGTTCGCGGAACCAAGACCCAAAGCAACTATACTACCAGTTGGAATTATTTTATTACCAATATTAAGATCGGAAGAAGCTACTCGAAAAATAATTGGTACTGGAGGGTCGAATCGCATCATTTCTTCGACCGCAGTTGGAATCAGTGCAGAATTATTTTTAAGTTTGTCGAACTGGTCGGGATTAGTTAAAAGGGCATTCATCCCATTAGGTATCAAGTCAGCAGTAGTTACAAGACCAGCACACATGATTAAAATGCACAACGATGGCAGTTCGTCCAAATTTAAATTATTTTCTTCATATGCAGTAACAAGCAAGCTAATCATGTCGTTACCTGGATTGCGCTTGCGTTCTCCAATCATTTCTTGAATGCACTTGGTAAATAATACTGCGGATTTGTCTGCCCTAAGTGCCAACATCTCAACTTCCTCACCGCTCGGTGCCCCCCAGAAAGTCGCTACGTCAATAGCCCATTGCATAAAATCAGATCGGTCTTGTTCCGGCACACCCATAATTTTCGATATCATTAGCGATGGCAACGGTAACGACAAGTCTGCAACCACATCCATCCGTCCGGAATCTTGGACTCGATCGAGCAAATTGTTAGTTGTTTCATGAATGATTTCACGCCAACTTTCGATAGCTCGAACTGTAAACCCACTTAACGATACTTTTCGCATCTTGGTATGGTCTGGTGGGTCTTTATCAACCATCATCCCACCGAGCAGCTTCATAATATTCTTAATCGAATCTTTATTTAAGCCGAGCAACTTACCTGCATATAAAGCTTGTTTGTCCGAACTTAGATGCGGATTTAAAAGTGCTGATTCTACATCTTTATACCGAGTCAACAACCAAAATCCACCCTCTTCACAATAATAAGCAGGAGCTTCTTGACGGAGTTGGTCGTATAATGGGTAAGGGTTTAATAAAGCTTCTAATGAAAGTAAATTGTAAATTTTTTTTTCTTGAGCTAATGTCATATTTATGTCTATTTAATTATTTTTAATAACTTACTTCATTAGATGTACTTAAGCAAATACCCTTAGATAGTTGCGACAATAAATAAAATTATGATACTGTAATTATTTGATTGTAAATGCAGTAATTTGAAGTTATTATAAACAATGTAATTGTTTTATCAAGATGAATTTTACAGCGATCGCTTAGTAGTCTGTCACATCTATCTTCATGGATGGGGCACTACAAACTAATAAATTTCCCATCAAAGTTACCTTGACAGAGTATTTGGGATATTGTGGCTATATAGATAACTAGTATAATGAAATACATCTAAATTGGGCAATTTAGATTAACCTGTTAGGGGATGTTTGTAAACAAAACCAGAAGTAAGGTGCTAGACGAAAATATGGCACCCTAAATTCTTAATGAGTTACGACGCATCCAATTTAACTCCTTAACTTTTATGTGGTCGTGCGTAAGCACCCATCTTACAATCATCAATATTTATTTTAGGGTATTGCAATTAAAAAAAATAAATATTGTAGGATAGGGGTTCCGCCTGTCTGGACAAACAAGATGTTTAGCAAGACAGGATCGTTTATTATTTGGATTAGTCTTATAAACATTCCACAACAAAATCAAATTTTAAAATTTGAGGATCTGCCATTAGGTGGAGACTTAGATAAAAAGGATGTGGTAGAGAAAATATGTTTAACGTTTAGTTAAGAAGCAAAAAGGTGAGGCAGAGCTCTAGGTTCGGGTTTTATAACCTAAGCGATTGCGTTCCTCCAAGAGTAAAAAGTGAGATATGAGATTTTTTCTTGATTTTTCTTTTTTTTTCTGCTTGGACATAACAAGTTTAGTTTTATTTATCATGTGATGTTCAATAAGTCAATATGTGATCGGAAAAAATTTTGCGAAGAGATTCGGAAAGCTGAGGTACACTTTGTACAATCTTAATCAAATCAAAACCTTATCTAAACCTATTTTCTGAGACAATTCATAACGGTGCTAACCCATATTAAGAAATCATATGTATCCAGTTCTGCAAGTAGGCGATCGCAAACTGACAGGAGCAGAGGTTCTGCCACTGCTGGGAGAATACCAATTGCTGCCGCTACTTGTAAAAGAGATGATTATCGACAAAGCGATCGCGAAAATTGAGTGTACATCAGAAGAAGTTCAACTTGCTTGCGAGCAATTAGCCCAACAATATGCTGGGATGAGTTCAGAGCAGTTAGAAGTGGGTGCAACTCGTCAACTAAAATTAGAAAAATTTAAACAAGCGACTTGGGGAGGTGATTTAGAATCGTACTTTTCGCAACGCAAAGCTCAATTAGATCGAGTCGTCTATTCTCTAATAACAGTAAAAGATATTGCTATTGCCCAGGAACTGTATTTTCGCATTCAAGAAGGAGAACAGTCTTTTGCTAAACTTGCCTGGGAACATTCTCAAGGACCAGAAGCTGAAACAGATGGTTTAATTGGGCCTGTAGAATTGCAGACAATTCATCCAGCTTTAGCGAGAATACTATCAGCCATTCAACCAAATCAATTATTACCACCGACTCAAGTTGGAGAATGGTTTGTAATTGTCCGATTACAAAAGATGCTACCAGCAAAATTCGACCGTTCTATACGTCAGCGATTGTTAAATGAACGGTTTAATAATTGGTTGCAAGGGGAAGTTGCAGCACAAAAATGCCAAATTCAACATGAGGAGTTAGGAGGGGTGGAGTTAGAAGTTGGGAGTTGATGCGCAAATAGTCAATAAGCAAGATACCGTTGGTGTCTCGAAGAGAAGGTTAGGGTGCTTGTCTTGAATAAAACCTAATTTTAATACATTATGGTGTACGCAGTTAATAATTTCTACTTGCTAATCCAAAATCTAAAATCGAGATGACTTATATACAAACTAATTTTGAACAATTTCTTGCGACTGTTGAGGGCTTTGACAAACTACCACCTGAGGCGATCGCTAGTTTATCACAACAACTCCAACCTTGGCGTTTTCGCATTGGTCAGAAAATTATCGGTAAAGAAGGCATCCCCGATCGGATAGCAATTATTTATGAGGGACAGGTGCGGTTGTTGGGATATGACCCCCGCACGAAAATGCCAATCACGTTAAAATTGCTGCAACCAGGGGAAATTATTGGTGATATCGGTTTATTGCGGGAGGTTTCCTGTGAAACAGCGATCGCTTCTACAGAAGTAGTTTGTTTGACTTTGGCTGCGGCTGATTTTTTAAGCTTCCTAAATCAGTATCCAGTTTTTGCTTCATCCATCAAAAACCGCTGTCATTTGGTAGAAGTATTTGAGATAATTTCTTCGCAACTAGCACAAAATGCAAAAGTTGGTTTAAATCTTAAAGAAGTTTCCCAACAAGCTTTTAATCGAGCAATCGTCCATTACTTACAACCGGGTAAAACTACTTTAGCGCAACTTGGTAGCGAACATATTTGGTTTGTTAGTGGTGGGGGAACTATCAGAAACTTTCTCCCTGGTTCTCGCTTGGAATTAAACGATATCCGAGATGCAATTGAAGTGACAGGGAGAGGCCCTGCGCGTTTAATTGGGATGCATCCGTCGGATTTATCATTTCTCGAAATTCCAACATCCTATCTAGCCGGAAACAATACTCAATCCAGTATTACGCAAAGTCTGGAAATTCCCTACGCACCAGATGAAGAAGCCGAGCCGTCAGAAACATTGCCGCCAAAGGGTGACTCCAAAAAGATAAAATACCCATTTGTGCGCGGTAAGGGAGAATTAATGGGCGCGATCGCCTGTTTTCAAATGGTATCAAAACATTTGGAAATGCCATTTCGCAAGGAGGTGGTGCGTCGCGTTTTCAGCGAACAAATGCAGCGCCAAGGTACAATATCTTTCCAGCTTTGTGCTTATCTCTCGGAGTTAATTGGACTCAAAGCACAGCTAGTAGATATACCAACTAGTAGTATTACACGCATTCCGACACCAGCACTGATTCGTTATAGTGAAAGTTATGCTGTGCTATATGAAGCAAGCGATCGCACTATTGTTTTAGGTGTCCCAGAAAAAGGCATTGTCCGCTGCAAACCTGCGGAACTGATTGCGAAATTAGATATTGAGGAAAGCAATTATCCTCCACAAATCAGGGTATTGCTACTTGCTCCTACAAAAGAAACACCCCAAGAACGCTTCGGTTTGCGGTGGTTTGCTCCCTATTTATCGCGCTATCGGCGGGTACTCATAGAAGTATTTATTGCTTCCTTTTTTGTTCAATTAGCAGCCTTAGCAAACCCCCTAGTCATCCAGTTAATTATCGACAAAGTAATAGCCCAAAATAGTATTAGTACCCTGCATATTTTGGGTGTTTTACTGTTAGTGGTAGGTGTTTTTGAAGCAGTCCTGACGACATTGCGGACTTACTTATTTGTTGATACCACCAACCGCATTGATATGGGTTTGGGTTCGGAAATAATCGACCATCTACTCAGACTACCACTGCGTTATTTTGAAAAACGACCGGTGGGAGAACTTTCCACACGCATCAACGAATTAGAAAACATCCGTCAATTTCTTACAGGTACAGCATTAACAGTAGGGTTAGATGCGATATTTTCCCTAGTGTATGTCGTCGTCATGCTGTTTTACAGTTGGCAACTAACATTAGTTGGTTTGGGAACCATTCCAATCTTTGTGCTGCTGACATTAATTGCTTCTCCGACTGTTAGTAGACAATTACGTGCCAAAGCTGAGAGAAATGCCGAAACGCAGTCATATTTAGTTGAGGTGATGTCAGGTATTCAGACAGTGAAAGCGCAAAATATCGAATTGCGATCGCGTTTTTCTTGGCAAGAGCGTTATGCCCGTTTTGTTGCTGCTGGTTTTAAAACCGTTATCACTTCTACACTCGCCAATTCTACTAGCAACTTTCTCAACAAACTCAGTGCATTACTAGTGTTATGGGTGGGTGCTTATTTAGTACTCCAAGGAGATTTAACCTTAGGAGAATTAATTGCCTTCCGGATTATCTCAGGTTATGTTACAAGCCCAATTTTACGTTTAGCTCAACTTTGGCAAAGCTTCCAAGAAACCGCTTTATCTTTAGAACGTTTGAGCGATATTGTCGATACACCACAAGAAGCGGAAAAAGACCGTCAAAATATTCCCTTACCTGCAATTATCGGAGCAGTCAAATATGAAAATGTTTCCTTCCGATTTGCAACAAATGGGCCGCTACAACTTTGTAATGTAAACCTTGATTTTGCTCCAGGCAAATTTGTCGGAATTGTCGGACAAAGTGGCGCAGGTAAAAGTACATTAACGAAATTGCTCATTAGACTTTACGAACCAGAAGCAGGTAGAATCTTAGTTGATGGTTACGATGTTTCTAAAGTCGAACTTTATTCCCTGCGGCGACAAATTGGCGTAGTTCCTCAAGAAACACTGTTATTTGATGGCAACGTCCAAGAAAATATCGCGCTCACAAATCCCGACGCTACGACCGAAGAAATTATTGAAGCTGCTCGCATCGCCGCCGCTCACGACTTTATCATGAACTTGCCCAATGGTTACAATACCCGAGTCGGCGAAAGAGGTGCATCACTTTCCGGAGGACAAAGACAAAGAATTGCAATCGCCCGTTCCGTTTTACAAAGACCAAAATTACTCGTTTTAGATGAAGCAACCAGCGCTTTAGATTATCCCACAGAGCGACAAGTTTGTTTAAATTTAGCTGGTGCATTTAAAGAAAGCACTGTATTTTTCATCACCCATAGACTGAATACAGTGAAGAATGCAGACCTGATTGTTGTAATGGATGGTGGTAGAGTAATTGAACAAGGAAGCCATCCAGAATTAATGGCGATGAGAGGTCATTATTTTTATCTTTTTAATCAACAAGAAGTGAATGTGTAATTTGTTAGGAGTTAGGAGTTAGGAGTTAGGAGTTAGGAATAAATGGATAACAACCAACACCCATAGACGCTTGCGGCTTCCCTCCGGGTACAACTAACAGTTAACAACTAACAGCTAACAACTAACAGCTAACAACTAATAACTAACAACCAACTCCCTAATTTCTATGAATGGCAATCATACTAACGGTAACGGTAACGGCAACGGCAAGCACAAAAACGGAACAAAGCTAGATTCACGGGTAATGTTAGCGGAATCTAAGACTGCGAAGCCAACTTTAATTAACACCAACGGGTACAATTTTGATTTTGAGCAATCCGTTGTGCTGCGCCAATCTCCAATTTGGTCCCGTGCAATCATGGTGACATTAGTGGGTTTAGCATGTTTTGGGATTGGTTGGGCTTATTTTGCAAAAATTGAGCAGGTAGTGCCAGCAACCGGTCAATTAAAACCCCAAGGAACAGTTAAAGAAGTACAAGCACCAGTTGCTGGTGTGGTGAAGCAGCTTTTTGTCAAAGATGGACAAAAAGTAAAATTTAATGATTTGTTGCTAACTTTTGATTCTGTTGCTACAAATGCAGAACTAGTTTATTTAAATAAAGTTAAAAATTCGTTACTCCAAGAAAACCAGATTTATCGCAATCTCATGGGTAGTAGTTCTACCGTTGCTGCAGAAGTTGCATTATTGCGCGGTCAATTACCTCAAGAAATTGCCTTTTTATTGAAAAATCGTGCCGGATTACTTGCAGAAAATGAATTATTGCGGACTCAATTAACTAATTCCGGGACAGGAAAAGGTTTGGGAGTTGATGAGCAAGCACGTCTAGAAAGTGCAAAAAGAGAATTAGATTCTCGGGCAGCGGCTGCAAAATTTCAAACTGAACAAGTTAATAAACAAATTTCTGAAAACAAACTTAAAATTAGCGATACCCAAGCAAGTCTTGTCATCGAAGACAATATCTTGGGTAAGATGAAAACTTTAGCAGAAGAAGGAGCGATCGCGCAACTTCAATACCTCCAGCAGCAACAAAAAGTACAAAATCTCAATGGGCAAATAGCACAATTAGGCGAGGAACAAAAACGCCTAGGATTTAGTATCCAACAAGGAAGAGAAGAATTAAATACTACAGTTGCCGTCTCTAATAAAGGTGTTTTGGATCAAATAGCTGATAATAAAAAACGCATGGCTGAAATCGACAGCCAATTTTCAAAAGTATTGATCGAAAATGAACAACGTTTAGCTGAAATTAACAGCAAAATTACTCAAACTCAGTTAAACGTTAAATATCAAGAACTTCGCGCTCCGGTGGCAGGAACAATTTTTGATTTACAAGCCAAAAATGCAGGTTTTGTAGCTAATTCCAGTCAAAAACTACTTACAATTGTCCCTAACGAGAACTTCATTGCAGAAGCATTTATCACCAATAAAGACATTGGTTTTGTCCGCGAAGGAATGAAGGTAGATGTCAGAATCGATTCTTTTCCTTATAGCGAATTTGGCGATATTAAGGGAGAAGTAGTTTCAATAGGTTCAGACGCATTACCACCGGATCAAACACATCAATTTTATCGATTTCCCGCGAAAATTCGTTTGAATAAACAATCGCTAAATATTAAAGGCAAAAATATTTATTTACAATCTGGAATGTCTATCAGCGCGAACATTAAGGTGCGCGAAGAAAGGAGTGTTATTAGTTTGTTTACCGAAATGTTTACCAAGCAAGTTGATAGTTTGAAAGAGGTACGTTAATCCCCTAACCCTACCCTCAACGGTGACCCCCTGCAAGCAAAGAGGGGGTAATTTAAACCAATACGGTTGGTGTTAAAGTAATTCAACTACCATCAACCTTTATTCTTACGTTGCAATGCAACGTAATAACATACCTGAAATTCCTCCATTCAGCATAAATATGTTTTCTCCCCAACGCATCGAACCAGATCCAGGACAAGAATCTGTCTGGGACTATCCCCGTCCTCCTCGCTTGGAAAACGTAAACAAACATATCCAAATCATTTTTAACGGTGTAACCCTTGCAGATACCCACAATGCTAAACGTGTATTAGAAACCAGTCATCCTCCTGTTTATTACATTCCCCCTACAGATATCGAAATGGAATACCTCATTTTGATGCCACAATCTAGCTTTTGTGAGTGGAAAGGAAATGCTGGTTACTACACAATCCGGGTCGGGGATAAAGAAGCGCAAAACGTCGCATGGTTCTACCCTGAACCCACCGAACCTTTTGCATCTATAAAAGATTATGTAGCTTTTTATGCTCATGTGATGGATGCTTGTTACATTGATGGAGAGAAAGTACAACCGCAACCTGGTAATTTCTACGGTGGTTGGATAACAAGCGAGATTGTCGGACCTTTCAAAGGTGTTCCTGGTAGCTGGGGATGGTAATTAACCTAATATCTATAACTAGAGGAAGAAGAAAACGACACAGATAGCAAATACTTTAGTGAGGGTGTTATGAAATCCTACACATTACTAGAGGGCATTTGCATGAAATTAATTCAGCCAGCTAGGAAGTTATTGCTGATTTTAGCCTTGGGAATCTTTTTGACTTTCACCAATGCTGCTAATGTTTTAGCCCAAAGCATTGATGTCAATCAGAGTAATATTTACCTTGCTGAAGCTAATTCAGATTTAGGCAATAAAGTCAAGGGTAATCTTCAGAAAGCCCAAGGAAAAACCCAAGAAACCTTGGGGAACATTTCAGGCGATCGCGAAGATCAAGTTGAAGGTAAGGCAAAGCAAGCCGAAGGAGAAATTCGCATAACTCAAGGTGGTTCCGAGTCTGAGATTGAAGGTAAATCCCGACAAGCTGAGAATAATATTCGTCGCTATCAAGCAAGAGATGCCAAAGCAAGTAACTTGTAAGAAGCTGTTGATTAATTAACTCAGTCATAAATAAAAATCCTGCATACCTAAATTCCCGACTTCGTGAAAGTTGTCGGGAATCTTATTTTTCACGGTTGATTTAGGAAGGCTATATAATATACTTTTTGCGTAATACCGTTTCTTTGTGAAGCTGCATATATTACCCCCCTGTAGTCCCCCCTTGCCAAGGGGGGACTACAGGGGGGTCTTGATTATGTGCATCTTCATACAGAATTGGTATAAGTACATTCCATCTGCGGTTAATTATTCCTATTTCAGTAAATATTCCTAATATAACTAATCGTTTCAGATAGAGAATAATAGTAATTTGATGTTTTAATTAACTCTAATAAAATATTAATAACTCACTATTTATTAGTAAACGAAAAACATCTTTACTACAAACAAAGTCAACTAATTTATTTATAACTAAGACAGGCTAGCATTATTTTGCTTTGCTAAAACCTAGATTTGGCTAGAATGATGGAGTTGATATGAAATTTGGTATTGATATAGGTCATAATTGCCCACACGATACTGGCGCTTCTGGAATTCAACAAGAAGATAAACTAACTAAAGAAGTTGGGGAGATTGTCATTAAAAATCTCCAAAAGGCTGGTCATACGGTGATAAATTGTACGCCAAAGTTTGCCAATGCTCTGAGTGATTCTCTTCGTCAAAGAACAGAGAAAGCTAATACCGAGAAAGTAGATTTTTATGCCTCGATCCACTTTAATGCTAGTAATGGAATAGCTAACGGTACAGAAGTTTATGCCTTGACTAAAAAGGGTAGTGAAGTTGCAAATCGAGTTTTGGAACAACTTGTCGCACTCGGATTTAGAAATAGAGGTGTGAAAATTCTCAACTTTTTTGTTTTGACGAATACCAATATGCCAGCTATCTTAATTGAGTGCTGTTTTTGTGATTCCCCGATTGATATGGCAAAATATAACGCGGTTGCGATCGCTAATGCTATTACTAAAGGATTGACAGACAAATCAGGAGATAGTAAGCCACAAACCTTGGTAGTTAAACAACCAACTTTTCTGAAACCTTCAACTGAGCAAGTACAAAATTTACCTGCTGGTAGCTGTATTAGTCTTGCACCTGGAAATTATCCAATTTTAAATTCCTATTTTGAAGAGAACCATTATTTAGTTGAGTGGATTGATAGCAGTAAAGCAAATCGTCGAGAGCATTTTATTTTTGCAGGTCATTGCCAAATTAAATAACAATTATGTAGAGATGTTCCTTGAATGAAGGAAGAAGGAAGAAGGAAGAAGGAAGAGGTTTTGAAATGTGGATTCAGACCCCAACTTAAAACGGGCGACCTGTAGAGGTTGGGGTCTTAAACCCCCAACTCTCGGATAAAACGTCTCTGCATAATTGTTTCAAGTAAACACTCACCACATCTAGTAATCTGTCAATAAATAATTGATGAATAAAAAAACAGAACTAAATCCGCCAATTTTGGGGGACTTTGAATTTTATTTTCCCCCAGAATTGGGGGCAGGGGGCTTAATTATTTACGACCTTTCTGCCGCCATATACCTCTAACTAAACGAATTTCATCAAAACTATAACTATCACCCAAATACTCTTTAATCGGAGTCAAAGCTATATCACCAAGAGTTTCCAATACTTGAATAATTTTTTGCTGATGCTCTAAAGGAACTAATTTCTGGATATCTACTGCTTGTTTCTTCTCAATTAAATCAGAAAGATGGCGAATAATTGTTGTTGGGCGCACATTACGTCTTCGAGCTATTTCTTGTATACTCAAGCCTTGTTGATGTAATTGCAAAGTCATTAATTCAGTATCTGAAGGTAAATTAAGTATAGGTTTAGAGTTGGAACTTTGCTCTACTAAACCTTGCTCTTGACAATATGCACGAATTTTTGTGATGAATAACTCACCATATTGTTGGAGTTTATTACTACCTACACCAGAAAGTTTACTAAATTCAGTTAAATTTTGGGGTTTAATCTCCGCCATTAATTTAAGTGTGGAATCAAGAAAAATCATGTAGGGTGCAACTGACTGTTCGTCAGCAATTTTCTTGCGCAAAGCACGCAACCTCTGCATCAGCATTTCCGCTTCTGCGGCTTTCTCACTTCCCCCTTCCCAAGTAATTTTTTGTGCCACGGGAACGGCAATAGAAACTGTACGCAGTCGGCGCATTACTTCCCAACTGTGAGGGTTAAGTTTCAAAACAGAGTAACCATCGGCAGTTTGTTCTAATAAACCTTGATGCAATAAAGAACGTGCCAACATTCGCCACTCATCTACAGTTCTATCTTTACCAATTCCATAAGTAGAAAGTTTGTCATGTCCGTAATCAGTAATTCTCTGATTTTTTGAACCACGCAATACATCTACAATATGACCCATACCAAATTTTTCTTTACAACGAGCGACACAAGATAAAAATTTCATCGCTTCAATTGTCCAGTCTTGTACTGGTTTGGGAAAACGGCAATTATCACAACCAGCACAGTTTCCTGGAAAACGTTCCCCAAAATAACCAAGTTGAATTGTCCTCCGGCAGTCTGTCCCCTCGGCATAATCTATCATTTGCCTTAACTGTTGTCTGGCAATTAATTGTTCTTGGGGGTCTGGTTTTTGAGAGATAAGATATTCAATAGTTTTAACATCACCAAAACTTAAAAACAGCGTGCAGCGAGAAGGTTCCCCATCTCTGCCTGCTCTACCTGATTCTTGATAGTAACTCTCTAAATTACGTGGAATATCGTGATGAATCACAAACCGGACGTCGGGTTTATTTATCCCCATCCCAAAGGCAACTGTCGCCACCATTATCCGCACATCATCGCGAATAAAGGTGGTTTGATTTTTGCTGCGTTCTTCATCACTTAAACCTGCATGATACGAAATTACAGAAACTTTATCTTGTTGCAGCTTTAGTGTGAGTTCATCAACCTTTTTTCGAGTTAAACAATAGATGATTCCCGAACCTTCAGTTTCACGGACAAGTTGCAATATTTCTGCATAAGCAGTCTTAGTTTTGTTGCGAACTTCGTAATAAAGATTATCCCGGTTGAAGCTAGCGATGTGGATGTTGGGTTCTTTTAGCCCGAGTTGTTCTATGATGTCACCACGGACGCGATCGGTGGCAGTGGCAGTCAGTGCAAGAGTGGGGACATTCGGATAACGTTTCCGCAGCGTCCTCATCTGGCGGTATTCTGGACGAAAATCGTGTCCCCACTCCGAAACGCAGTGCGCTTCATCAATCGCAAAAGTCGAAATACCAACTTCGTGCTGTACTAAATCGAGAAATGGTAGAAATTTTTCACTGAGGAGACGTTCTGGAGCGGTGTATAGTAACTTCACCTTACCACTGAGAATCGCTTGTTCCCGCGATCGCACTTCGTAAGAATTAAGACTGCTATTGAGAAATGTTGCCGCAATCCCATTTTTTCGCAGCGAGTCCACTTGATCTTGCATCAAAGCGATCAATGGCGACACTACCACAGTTAAGCCTTTTTTCAGCAGCGCAGGTAGTTGAAAGCACAACGACTTTCCCCCGCCAGTCGGCATTACAATTAGAAAATCCCGATCTTGTAGGGCACCCTCGATAATTTGCCGCTGTCCAGGGCGGAATTTATCATAACCGAAGTAATATTTTAGCGCTTGTTCTAAATTGGCATACTGAGACATAACTGTTGAAAATAGGGACTGGAGATTAGGGCTAACGCTTATTTTAAAACTATTCGTTTTGTATCGGATATTTTACAATACCGCTACCCTTATCTTTCCATTCTCCACCCTCTCTAAGCTAGGATCTTATTTAAAAGCAGAACCTCGATAACCGCCCATGAATGGATCGAAACGATTAGCTAAACAATCCTTGCCTATTGAGACGCAAGGTGAAGATGTACTCAGCTACGATGACAATACAGAACACGCTCATGGGCATGAAAAGTCAACTCATCCTCACGTCCACAGTCCAGAATCTTTACGAAAAATTGTAAATAGGCTCTCGCGGATAGAAGGGCACGTTCGCGGAATTAAGACAATGGTGCAACAAAGTAGTCCTTGCCCTGATGTATTATTGCAAATTGCGGCAGTGCGGGGTGCATTGGACCGAGTGGCGCGAATTGTTTTGGATGAGCATTTAACTGAGTGTGTCCAAAGAGCAGCACAGGAAGGCAATCTGGAAGCGGAAATTGAACAACTCAAAGCTGCTTTAGATCGCTTTTTACCTGGAGATAAAAAATAAGCGAACTCACATCTTGGATCAATATGCTATGTAAAAAGATACTAGATATTTATCGTTTCGACAACTGCGTTCCCGACCGTCAGGGACTATAAGTCCCTGTCTCATAGCTAAAGTCCTCTTTCAGAGGACTGTTTTAAAATATTTCATTTGCAAGATATAAGCCTCCGACAAGTCGGCGGTCACCCTATCCCTAAATTCTATAGATAGTCAATTCATAATGACAATTGAAAATTGTCGATTTCACTATTGCTTCAGTGGTAATCCCCAAAAAGCACTGATTCTTTTTTTACATGGATTTATGGGTAATGTTCATGAATTTAATGAAGTAATATCATTATTATCTAATGACTTCTATTGTTTAACAATCGACCTTCCCGGACATGGCAAAACTCAAGTAATAGGTGGTGATGATTGCTATACAATGGCAAGTACGGCTCATGCTTTAATCAAACTATTAGATGAATTAAAAATTCCTAAATCATTCCTAATTGGTTATTCAATGGGTGGCAGATTGGCTTTATATTTAACCCTGCATTTTCCCCAACGTTTTCTGAAAGTTATACTAGAATCAGCTTCACCAGGTTTAGCAGAAGAAACAGAAAGATTAGAACGAATAAAACGTGATGAGCAAATAGCCAGGAAATTAGCCAGAAGTACTGCCGCTGATTTTACCGCTTTCCTTTCAAACTGGTACAATCAGCCTATTTTCGGCAATATCAAAAATCATCCGCAATTTCAACAGTTGATAGAGGTTCGCTCACAAAATACCCCCATCGAATTGACTAAATCGCTGCGGCATATGGGTACTGGTTGTCAACCTTCACTATGGGAAAAACTAAAATCTAATACCAATCCTTTACTTTTAACTGTTGGTGAGTATGATGACAAATTTGTAGCTATAAATCAACAAATAGCTAATATATGCAAATATACCCAATTTCAAATAATTGCCAATTCCGGTCATAATATTCATTTTGAAAACCCCTCCATATTTGTAGAAAATATCAGACTTTTTTTCGCACAAGTAGATTAGTCTATCAAATATAAAATGGGCGGGCTAGAGAGCTTACCCCACAAGAGTTTTATTTATATTGTGGGGTAAGCTCTCTAGCCCGCCACAGTGTATTTTATTGAAACGGAAACTGCTATAATTTCCGAAAAAATCACATCAATCCTCTGGATTTGAAATTATCCTTGAATAAACTTTTTAATACCCCGACAAGAACGCAGGTCGCACATTTTGAGTTGAGGTTCCAATCCCCATATATAAACCTCCTTCTTCCTTCTTCCTTCTTCCTTCATTTTTTTAATTCTTCCTTTAACATTCTCTGATAAATATTAGGCAAAGACCGACTGATAGAATTATTTTCAATACCATATCCCAAACTAGTCCAAGTGGGAGAAAGTTTCCGCAAAACATCATTTAATTTACCCTGACGTAACTGTTGAGAAATATCTGTTCCCCAAACTCGGGAATCACTCAACCAACGGTAAATCACGACATCTTGATACTCTGGCTCAAAACTATAAGAGGACCACATCATAAACCGCATCGGGCTTGGATGATAGCGAGGAGCTATCTGATACCAGGTAGTATTGATAACTTGATACCTACCAGCAGCCGTGGAGCAGTTACCTGTGTTAGGACCAACTGGAATTTTCACACACACTTCCGGATGACGGCTGAGGTTGCCAACCTGCTGTCCACCATACAATAGAGAATAGGGACGACTTCCACTGGCTTCGCTAGCAGAAATCGTTCGCATCAAGGCACGGATATAAGGATCGCCACCTTTCATCACCAAAGGTGGTTGTTTCGCTTTATACACTGGGTCGAGATGCGATCGCAGGTCACCATGTATATACCACTGCAACAAACATACAAAGCCGAGAACTGCGGCTATGGGTCCAATCAGTTTTTCAACGCCTTTGAGTTGAAAGCCTTTGACAGTAGGACTCATTAAAATTACATATAATAGCTAATTACAATATAACAAGTAGTCTTGAGTAGGGACAATTCATGTAGCGGAGCTTCCCTGCCGGTATTGTCCCTACCTCTTGGACTACTTGACACTTCTATATCTACCCAACGCTAGCGAATAACTCACCAAAGCTTTTAGATGTAGCCTCAGATTTGGCGACAATTTCGACAATTTTATTGCGTGCCGATTCTTCAGATAAAGCTTCTACACAAACTTGGGCGACTTTTTGTCGAGGAATGCTGCCTTCAAATAATGTATCAGCACTTTGCATCACAACTTGGTCGGAGTTATCTTCATTTTTTAACCCACCAGGTCGCACAATTGTATAGGTTAAACCGCTTTTTTGGATATATTCCTCAGCTTGCTTTTTCCAAACTAGAATCAAGAAGAACAAGTTGAGTGGATGGAACAATCGAGAAGTACACAAAGAAGAAACAAAGACAAAATGCTTGATTTGCTTGACTTTTGCGGCATCTACGAGATTTTTTGTTCCTTCAAAGTCTACTTTATAGGGACCTGTTGGGTCAAAACTCGGTTTGGCACCAGTCGCACATAGCACTACAGTACTATCTCCTAATGCCGCAGCTAAAATTTCCGGATTTAATACATCCCCTTCCACTAATTCGGCATCTTGTGGCAGAATACTTCTTGCTTTCTGTACGTCTCGTACTAAAGCACGTACAGGAATATTCCGTGCTACGAGTTCTTGTACTATCCGACGACCTGTTTCTCCTGTTGCCCCTGCTACAAAAGCTTTCATGCTAAACGCTATCCTGGGAAACTAATGTGTCTTATTCTGTGTTCTCTATTGTAAAGATTATTAGAGATTTAGATGAATTTAACGACCGTTTTTTGAGGTTTTGCTCAAAATATCACTTTAGTGCGAAAAGTTGCATCTCTCGTGGGAATTATAAATTTAGGCGAACACTAAACTATACAGGAATGCATTCATGCTTTCAAGGGACCGGGAATACCAATCGTTTGAAACTACAGATGCTGTTATGTCCGTAACTTCTAGTTTTGTTGAGACGGAGGACGCACTCTCAGAAGTCAGTGTATTGGGGACGACCAAGTTTTACTGTCGTTTTCAAGATTGTATGGAAATGTATGCCCCAGTAGGGACTGTTGCTGAATATCTCAACAATCATTCTTCATGGTTTGCCTGTTGTGCGGAACCGATGAAGGTACAACCTCTGGGGGAATATGGTTATGCTTTGGTAATTGGTCGTTTTGGCTCTTTTGGTTATGAAGTAGAACCGAAAATTGGTTTGGAACTTCTACCACCTAATGAGGGCATATACCGCATTCACACTATCCCAATTCCTGAGTACCAAGCTCCAGGTTACGATGTGGACTATCACGCGGCTTTACAGTTGGTGGAAGCGGCAAATCATGCTGCTAATAGTTCTGTTGAGGTGACACGGGTGGAATGGGAATTGGATTTAACTGTTGATATTCATTTTCCCAGATTTATTCAGCGATTACCCAAGTCTTTAGTTCAATCTACAGGCGATCGCTTGCTGCATCAAATTGTCCGCCAAGTTTCCCGTCGTCTCACTCGCAAGGTACAGGAAGATTTTCACCAATCTTTTAATATCCCCTTTCCGATTAAATGCAAAAAGCACGGAGTCAAGAGCCATTAGTCAACAGTCAAGAGGTTCAAGAGCAGGGAGCAGGGAGCAGGGGTGTCGATATTGACGATCCTCTTTCCTGCCCCTGCATAGTTCCGTCATCAAAACTCCTGGGTAGAAACCCCGTCCTTATAGGACGGCTTTATATTGATTGATTTAACAATTAATCCGGTGGAGCGTTTTAGTAAACGAACCTTGCTCTTACTAAATTGCCCTAGCCTCTTCCAGTCCGAGTCACTGACTGAAACTTGGGTTTCGGTGTCTCCACTTACCCAGCCTCGATAAGTTTTATTGCCTTGGGTGGCCTCGACATAATCGCCTTTCCTAAAACCGTGGCGAGTTACAGTTCCACCATACTTGCGGCGTTTTCCACCCAGTCTAGGAACCATAAGATGAAGTTGGCGACGACTCAACGGAGGGCGACGTATTACGGTGAAAGGTGCGGGAGTTATTTGTACGTTACCTTTCCAACCCATAGTGTCGTCACTAACAATCCCGTACTTGATAAATGCGGTACAGGCAAGTGCAATACCATCTACAGCGTGAGTCGCGGGAATTTCATCACCCTTGGAATGTTTTTGCTTTTTTAGTCCTAATTGTTGGCGGATATTGCTAGTCTCCCAGCCTTGAACTTGTTTGACTTCACCGAAAGCATCTAACCTTTCTAACTGCCATTTTTGACCAACCATTACAGGACTGAATCCTTTATTTCCAGACGCTTTGATGACTTCGTAGACAACGGTTTCAAAAGGAAAAATTAAGGTTAGTTCGTCCAAAACACGCCATTCTAAATCCCTGTTAGCTCTAATGCTAGGAGCGATTTTATTACCCCTGCGATTGTTAAATCGTTTTTCGCGGTGTGCCCGTTTGTTAAAGGATATTTTGCGGTTAATCCTCCGTCCTCTCCTACCTCGTCGCATCATGGCACGTTGCTCCATGCGGTCTTTGACCGTTTTGAATGGTAATTGAAGGTGTGCTAACCAAAGGGTAAACTTGGCAGACTGTACGCCAATTCCTGTGTATAATTTGCCTGGATCTACTCCAACCACGATTGGCTGTGTTTTGTTTTCAGCAAATCTAGTTAACTGAATTTGAAAAATACCTAGGTCGTTGCAAACAATTCGAGCTTTTCCCTCTTTTAACCAACGCCTTGCCCTACTTGGCTTGGTTGGCATTAAAGGTAATCCTTGTTTTGATAAAACTGGTACTCGTTGCATGGTGATAAACCTCCGAGTAAAGTGATTAGTCTCCTCGCCCAACTAATCGCAGATGGCTTGGCATTACCCAACGACTCAACAAAAAGTCTTAAATTTAAACCAGACTAGAGAAGCATCTGGAAGTTTTAACCGCGATTAGTCTCAGTGGGCTATTCAACACTTACGTCGCTAGATTTGTTTCTAGCAATCCTCGTCCCTTATAGGGCCAGGTAGTTGAACTGACGACTAATGATTTTTGACTTTTAATTATGCCTTAGTAATAATTCTTTGGACAATTTGCACACCAGTGAACGCTTGCCAAGCAAAAAGCCCTAAAAGCGCGAAATTCAAGAATATATGAGTCATCCGTGCCCAGTTTGCCCCTTTTTGCATATAAGGAGACAAGGAAGCTGAAAAGGCAATTATTGTTGTCATGCCTAGTCCTGCTAACAGGTGAGGCCCAACAAATAATTTCCCATTATTAATGTATGTGACAGCCATACCAGCAATAGAACCTGCCACCATGAAAGCTAAGAGGATTGAGCCAATTTGGTGGTGTCTAATGGTAAATCTACCTTTAATTAGTTCTTTCTTTTCTTCACCTTGAGCGCTTCTAGTCCGCTGTACCTGCAACCCAAGATAAGCTGCGTACAGCGATACTCCCAATAACACCCACATAAATACTGGGTGAAAAAATTGCATTCCGAATTTAACTGCTGGGTCAAGTTCCAGATTCATAGTGTTCCCGCTCAATTCTTAAATCTTCATAAAAGTTAGCATAACTTGGTTTTGATTCTTAAGTGCCGATAGAAAATCGTGTTTTTAATTACCCTTGTTTTTAGCCTGCTTGTGCCATCTATGTTTTTGGAGACAGTGGCTTCTAGGCAAGGAAATAAAAAAAGCATCATTTCAACGAATTTCATGAGTATAAACACTTATTTTTTTCTTTTAGTTAAGCAATTAGTATGTTATCCCTCTTGCCAAGCTGGATAAACACCTTCAAACTTAAGGGGGGATTATGCAATTAAGCTTTTTAGCTATGACTGAAAATCAAGAGGTTTCGCTATTATTGGCAGCTAAAAGTGGTGATATCAAACAGGTACAAGCACTATTAGCGAATGGCACTGTAGCTGATGCGTGCGATCCAGGAGACACAACGGCGTTAATGTTTGCTGCCGCTCTAGGCTACACAGAAATTGTGCGATCGCTGCTTGATGCTGGAGCAAATATTAATTTAACTAGAAAACGTTTCGGCTTGACAGCTTTAATGTTGGCAGCGAGTGCCCAACATCTTGACATTGTCCGGCTTTTAGTATCTAAAGGTGCAGATGTTAATGTCACGAACGAAGATGGCAGCACAGCTTTGATGGCAGCAGCTATGAAAGGTAATGTCGAGATAGTAAGAGCCTTATTAGCTGCCGGGGCTAAGGTGAGTATTAAAGATAAAGATGATGATACCGTCTTAAAGCTAGCAGTTAAGCAGGGACATACCTCTGTTGTACTATCAGTACTGCAAGGGGGAGCGGATACTAATATCCAAGATGAAGACGGCGAAACGGTATTGATGTTAGCAGCAGACTTGGGACATCTGGAAATTGTCCAAGCACTCTTAACAGCAGGAGCTATGGTCAATCTAAAAAACCACGATGGTCAAACCGCACTCTCAGCCGCAGCAGCAGCAGGACACAGTGCGATCGCTTCTTCTTTACTTGAGCATGAAGCTGATGTCAATGCACAAGACAATGATGGTGAAACACCACTTCATTTAGCTGTTGTCCAAGGTTATACCGATGTGGTGAATGTCTTGCTCAGTTGGGGTGCAAATGTCGATAGCAGAAATCACTTAAACGATACACCCTTACTCGTGGCAGCATTGCAGGGACATACCGAAATTGTTGAGGCACTCCTAGACCACGGGGCAAATGTGAATGCGAAAAATTTAGGTGAAGTGCCTTTAACTCTAGCTATTTCTAGTGGAAATACTGATGCTGTAAAACTCTTGACATCTGGTGAGGTAGATGTCAATATTCCTGCAGATGATGGCAAAACAGCTTTAATTAAAGCGGCGGAAGCCAATTATATCGATATCATACAGCATCTGTTAGCGAAGGGAGCGGATGTAAATTTCCAAGACTCCGCAGGGGCAACGGCATTAATGTGGGCTGCTTCACAGGGCTATCAAGAAGCTGTGCAATTATTACTAATGGCAGGGGCTGATGTCAAGAAGAAAAACCAAGGTAGTTATACAGCTTTGGCGATCGCTGAATTTAATGACTATCAAGATGTTGTGCAGTGTTTAAAGGTCGCAGGGGCACAGGAATAGGGGACAAGGGGGACAAAGTAACCTTAAGCATTTAGATATTTAAAATTTATGCAATTATTGTGGGGTGGGCATCCCTGCTTGCCCGAACATATGTACAGACAGCGATTTTAACTCTGGAGGGCTGGCTTTATAGTCTGCAAAGTCTAAAATTTTCATCAAAAAACCTTAACCATAGGAAGTTTGCTGCATTTGCTCCCCAGCAAGCTATAGCCCTCAGTTGGAATAGCAACCACCTCCAGGTCTTAACATCAACGGTATTGTTTATCCTTGAAAACTATTTTCTTTTAGCTCTACACTCAAGTAAATATCAAAAGAAAAATGTATTAAATAACACGAAGTATTCTTTGATTCAACTTGGGAACTCAATTGAATCTCTTGAATCCAGTTTTGGCTGCAACAATCACGAATGAATATGCGTCGTAGAGATAATACTTTGTAATTATTTATGCGACATTTAGAGATAAAATCAAGCAAATTTACAAACTAGTCAATTATACGGTTGCTTTTGTTAAGGTGAGATAACAATCTAAACTTTAAAGTGTGAGGATTAAGTGATTATGCGAATTCTTCTAGTTTATCCTATTTTTCCAAAAACATTTTGGTCGTATGAAAAGATTCTAGAGCTAGTCAATCGTAAAGTTTTGCTACCACCTTTGGGTTTGGTAACAGTAGCAGCGATCCTGCCTCAAGAGTGGGAATTTAAGTTGGTCGATCGGAACATTCGAGAAGCGACTGAAGAAGAATGGGCATGGGCGGATCTTGTGATTTTGTCTGCCATGATTGTGCAAAAAGAAGATTTACTCGACCAAGTTAAAGAAGCTAAACGACGCGGTAAATTAGTTGCGGTGGGTGGTCCCTACCCGACTTCTGTTCCGAGAGGAGTTCAAGAAGCTGGTGCAGATTTTCTCATTCTTGATGAAGGAGAAATCACCCTACCGATGTTTGTCGAAGCAATTCAAAAGGGTGAAACTAAGGGTGTGTTTCGTGCTACTGAAAAACCAGATGTCACCAGTACGCCAATCCCCCGCTTTGATTTGTTAGATTTTAAAGCTTACGACATGATGTCGGTTCAATTTTCGCGCGGTTGTCCATTTCAGTGCGAATTTTGCGACATTATTGTTCTGTATGGGAGAAAACCGCGTACCAAATCTCCAGAGCAATTGTTAGCAGAATTGGATTATCTCTATGAATTGGGCTGGCGTCGTGGCGTGTTCATGGTAGATGATAACTTTATTGGCAACAAGCGGAATGTGAAATTGTTGCTCAAAGAGTTAAAGGTATGGATGGCAGAACATCAGTACCCCTTCCGCTTTGATACTGAAGCTTCCATTGACTTGGCACAAGACCAAGAATTGATGGAGTTGATGGTTGAATGTGGTTTTGCTGCAGTCTTTTTGGGAATTGAAACACCCGATGAAGACAGTTTGCAAATGACTAAAAAGTTTCAAAACACCCGCAGTTCTCTGACAGATGCAGTCGAAAGCATTATCAAAACTGGATTGCGCCCGATGGCTGGGTTTATTATTGGTTTTGATGGCGAAAAAGCAGGTGCAGGCGATCGCATTGTCCGTTTTGCCGAACTCGCTGCAATTCCCTCTACCACCTTCGCTATGTTACAAGCGTTACCAAATACAGCGCTGTGGCATCGTCTTACCAGAGAAGGACGACTGCGGGAAGGTACAGACGGCAACATCAATCAAACTACTTTGATGAACTTTCTTCCCACTCGTCCTTTGGAAGATATTGCTAGGGAATATGTTGAGGCTTTTTGTGCTTTATACGACCCAGTGAAATATTTAGACCGTACCTATCGTTGTTTCTTAATGATGGGTGGACCAAGTTGGACAGCGCCGGCGAAAATGCCCGAGTGGGTCGTTGTAAAAGCTTTGCTGATTGTAATCTGGCGACAAGGGTTCAAACGGGAAACCCGCTGGAAATTCTGGCACCACTTTTTCAGCATCATTAAGCGTAACCCCAGGGCTTTTGAACATTACCTCTCTACCTGCGCTCATATCGAGCATTTCTTCGAGTATCGCCAAATTGTCAGCGATGAAATTGGCGCTCAATTAGCGAAATATCTCGCACAAGGTGCAGAAAAGCCTTATGTGCTACCCCAGAAAGTAGAAGTAAAAGCAGAAGCTCCGGCGATACGGCTTTAGCCGTCGCCAAGGGCATCGCTAGTTAAACTTTTCTGAGTGGGCTGAAAGTACTCGCCCGTCAGGTATAAATTGACATAGGTTTGTAGAGACAATTCATGTGGCTTGACGGACGCAGTATTGTCTCTACATGATTTCCACTCCTATGTCTTATATACCCTAAGGTCGTTCTATGTAATTACACATAGAACGCTCTCTAACTAAATGTCTGAATTACTACTAATGTTTTTTGCTATTTTAAGTATGAAGACTTAACTATTCAGCATAAAACTGTCATATTTTTAGCTAGACTTAATCGATAACATACAGTAACTTTACCCATTCTAGTCTCCGAGTTAAGTAGACTGTGTTTGTTGGACTGGAGCCAGAAGACATTCATTGTAAGGAAATTGCATCTTAAAGTCGGAAAGGAACCCAGTCAACCCAAAAATATGAGTCGTATAAAATAAAACTTGGAGACTTAAAATGAAAAACGCTCTTAAAAAAGTTGCAATTGCTGTATCAATGGCTGCTAGCGTAGGTGCGATCGCTGCAGCACCAGCACAGGCTACATCTTTTACTTTTAACAGCCCTAATGAAATTAAAACCTATACTGGTGGATCAAACGGTAGTTTTATAGCTAATGATACTGTAGCCGCCTCTCAAGCCTTGAGTGATGGGAATGCTTCCTCTAACGTTGAGCTTTGGTATAGTACCGAAAACCCAACTTCTAACGTTGGCTTTACTGCCACACAAGGACAGTACAGTGCGACCGTTAGCAGTGTTACTGCTAGTGACTGGAGTAGTTTTGGTTCCCAATGGCTGGGTGATTTGTTGAATACTTATACTCCATTCCAGTCAGTGTGGAATGGGTTTTCAGCGAATACCCAATCATTAGTAACGAGTTATTTTCCTTTATTGGGGATGGGAGATCCGAACATTGGTGGCTTCCAATTCGGTCAAAATGGCGGTGTGGAACTGAAGTTGGTTGGTCACTTGGATGTCAAGACTAAACTTTCAAATACACTTTCTACCAAACTTACCCAAGCGTGGAATGGAGGAGTGAAATTACTATTTACAGGTCAAACAACTCTACCAAGCGCTTCACAAGTTCAAACTAAGATTTCATCACTTCAAGCATTGCTGAACTTGCCTGTAACTCCTGCTGCTGTGAAGGCAACGCTGACAACTCAAATAGCTCAACTGACATCATTTAAAGACGTACTCAGCCTGCAAGCGACATTAAGCACCTACCAAGGTCAAATCGGAGCTAGTGAAATTGCCAAGGTAGTTAACGGTAATAATACTTACTACGCCTATAGCTTTAACCCCACTGCATCTGGAATTACAGCCTCTGATGACGGCGTATCATACAGCGCGTATTACACTTGGAACACACCTGGATACACTGCTCCTTCAGCTGCAGTCCCAGAACCATCAGTAATGCTTGGTATTCTGGGTGTTGGTGGCGTATTTGTGACGCGACGCAAATTCAAAAAAGCGTCTATTTAAGATTGCGGGTTGAACATTACAAACAAGTAAGGGAGCTAATACCAATTCTGTATGAAGATGCACATAATCAAGACCCCCCTTGGCAAGGGGGGACGGCGTAGCCGGGGGTAATATATGCAGCTTCACAAAGAAACGGTATAACATCTCCCTTTTTTTTATGAATACTTCCTTCAGGGCATCTTCACAGACAACATGAGATTGCGCTTTATTCACCCACAGGCCGCAAGCCTGGGACTAATTAAGCGCATCTTCATAATATAACGACTAAAAATTAACAAATCTCTACAATTTAATTGCAAAGCGTTAAAGTTCATTGCGAAGTAAGAATATCAGCAAAACAGCATGATAGGTTTTGATGGTGACTAACCAAGGAGTACTACTGTGGCAACGGAATCAAATTTCTTAAAGGGCAAGAGTTCAGTACAGGAAGATTTCAGTCAATACGTAGCCCATCTGCAGTTACACATGGCTCTACAGGCTCGCAATCTGGTTCCAAACCTCAAGCCACATCTGGAAGATAGCAGACAAGAACTACTCCATGAGACTCAAGCCAATTTTGAAAAGCTAATTTCTCGACAGGCGCTGTAGATTATATAAACACTTAATAAAAATAAATAAAAATAAAATAGAATGGAAGCAGATTTTGTTGGGTAAAAGCTAATGCAATCCTCATCAAGTCTGCTTTTTATGTATTTTCTTGCTAAAATCAGTCTTTTGGATTAATGGTAAGGAGCATAAAGCCGTTAATATAATTGCAACAGTTCCTTTCGTCCAGTTCATTAAAGCTGAATGGCGGCAAATGTGAAAATGACTTCATTGTTACCTCGAAATCTCAGCGTTGTCATCCGACCAGTGCAGTATCGCGACCTGGACGGAATTGAACGCCTAAACCAAGAATCATTCGCAGCCCAACGAGACAAGGGAGATCGGGCCAATACAAAACAACTGCAATGGCTGCGCAGTTGGTATGGGTTGCTGAAGTTTCTCAGTTGGTTCCCCAATCCCCTACAATACCGTCTTTGCACTTATGTGGCAGAGCAAGGGCGAATGCTTTTAGGAACCATTAAAGTATCACCATTTAATCGCACGCGCAGCACTTGGCGTGTCGAGCGTGTGATGCTCGATCGCGGTGCTGACAAGCAAGCAATCGGTTCACAACTTTTACGCTACTGCTTTGAGTCGATTGTAGAGGCTCGCACTTGGATACTGGAAGTCAATGTTAATGACACCGAAGCTTTAGCACTCTACCGACAAAATGGCTTTCAGCGCCTAGCAGAAATGACCTACTGGGAAATTGCGCCGGAGTTATTGCAGGAATTGGCGCAAGCTGAACCAGATTTACCCAATTTGTTACCTGTGAGCAATGCTGATGCTCAGTTGTTATACCAACTGGATACAGCATCAATGCCACCTTTGGTAAGACAAGTATTTGATCGCAACACCCGTGACTTCAAAACCAGCTTGTTTGGTGCTTTGACTGATGCTGTCAAACAGTGGGCAAGCAAAACAGAAGTTGTCTGTGGCTACGTATTTGAACCACAACGGAAAGCCGCTATTGGTTACTTTCAGCTTTCGCTCGATCGCAAAGGCGAAGAACCACACGTAGCAACTCTGACAGTCCACCCAGCGTACACTTGGCTGTATCCTGAGCTACTATCCCAGCTCGCTCGCATTGCCCAGGATTTTCCCAAGCAATCCTTGCGTTTGGCATCTGCTGACTATCAAGCAGAGCGAGAAGAGTATTTGGAACAAATTGGGGCAAGTCGTATAGAACACACCCTAATGATGTCGCGTTCCGTCTGGCATAAGCTCCGGGAGTCGAAATTCGTCTCTTTAGAAGGAATTCAACTACCTGAGATGCTGCAAGGTTTGCAACCCGCACGGAAACCCATACCGGGTGGTATGTCTTGGACGCAACAACGGAAAGAATCGCTTCCCGATAGAAGTATAAAAATCAGTCAGTATAAAGAGGTTCCTTTTCGGAGCAACAACACGAATATTGATACATCCGGTCAATCTGAACCAGCAGATACACCACAGGAGTAGTAAGCGTGACTGAAGAACAGGGACAAGGTGGACAAGATAGCTTAAGTGCTTCTTCCTTGTCTGTACCCCTCGCAAACTCCCCTAATACGAAATCATTTATTTCGGCATTAGGATTAGATGTTGGTACCAAGCGGATTGGTGTTGCAGGATGCGATCGCACTGGTTTAATTGCCACTGGGATTACGACTATTGAACGCACATCTTTCGATCGGGACGTGGAGCAAATGCAACAACTTGTTAACGAGCGAGAAGTGCAAGTTTTAGTCGTTGGTTTGCCTTATTCGATGGATGGCTCATTAGGCTTTCAGGCACGCCTGGTGCAAAAATTTGCAAGTAGAATATCTAAAGCATTGAAATTGCCTGTGGAATATGTCGATGAGCGATTAACTTCATATCAGGCAGAGCAAATGTTAATCGCTGAAAACCGTTCTCCATCACGTAATAAAGCATTAATTGATCGTAAGGCTGCATCTTTGATTTTGCAGCAATGGCTAGACTCAAAGCCAGGAAATTCAAAAAGCTATAGATTACCTCATGAGTAATCATACCTTTACCCGTGATATTCTGAAATTTATTAGCCAGTGCTTGTATCTAAGTTTAAGACTGTTTGATTGACATTAATTGTTATTTAACACTTAAGCGATTTACACAGTTGCTGGTAATTATAAAGTCCCACACCTCGGCTATGTATTCCTCTCCATTTCCTGAAGAAAATGATAATGCTCATGCTAGTTCCATCACTCTGATGGACGAAAAAGAGCGATCGCTTGAATGTTATATTGAGCATTCGCTGTCGGTGGATGGGCAAGAATACTTTTTGCTACTTCCTGTAGACTCACCTGTAGAAATTTTTGCTTGGCAAGGTGAAGACGACGAGGAAGAAGCCATTCTGGTAGAAGATGACGAAATCATTGAGCAAATTTTTACCACTGCCCAGGCTGTGCTATCGGAGCAAAATTTAGTATTAAAGAATACTGCGTACGCTCTCACCGTCTCAGGTGAACTGCCCCCAGTCGAAGAGTCAGAACTTTTTACCCTAGAAATCGAAGACGAAGGAGAAGACTTAGAACCAGAGCAATTACAGCTACTAGCAAGTTTTTATCATGACGAACAAGAGTACGCAATTTACACCCCCCTAGATCCACTGCTGTTTTTTGCACGGATATCGAAATCGGGTAAAGCTGAATTGCTCTCCCCAGACGAATTCCGTCAAGTTCAACCGTTGTTAGAAGAACACCTGTTTAATGAAGTTGAATAAATTAAAAATCGAAATTAAAAATTAAAAAACTAAATAATTTAATTTTTAATTGGTAATTTTTAATTTTCATGGCAACCAACATGAACCTCCGAAAGCGGTTATTGATATTCAGCTTGCTGCCATTGTCGCTCGTCATTGCAGCTTGGAGTGGTTGGGCATGGTGGATTTGGGCAAGCGCACCACCCCAACCAGCCCAGGATAATATGCAGGCAGGTGCCTTGAATGAAGGAAGAAGGAAGAAGGAAGAAGGAAGAAGGAAACAAGAAGGTTTTGATATGGGGATTCAAACCCCAACTCAAAATGGACAACCTATAGAGGTCGGGGCATTAAAAAGAACAGCGAAGATAAAATTATCGCAAAAAATTCAAGTTCCCTCAGGAACAGCAGCACAGCAAATTGGACAACAGCTAGAAAAAGCTGGTTTGATTCGCTCCCAGCTAGCATGGAATTTGCACGCAAGATACTTGGGATGGCAAAATAATCAAGGTGGGTTCAAAGCTGGAACATATGAATTATCTCCCAATCAGCCTCTATCGGAGATTGCCGACCAAATTTGGCAGGGAAAGGTAGTACAAAGTAGTTTTACCATTCCCGAAGGTTGGTCATTGCGGCAAATGGCGGCTTATTTTGAAGAAAAAGGCTTTTTCACAGCCAAAGACTTTTTAGCAGCAGCAAGCCAAATTGACCCTAGTCAGTATCCTTGGCTACCCACCAATTTACTAAGTGCAGAAGGCTTTTTATACCCAGATACCTATCAAATTCCGAGCGGTAGCACGACACCTAAATCGATAGTCAAACAGATGCTCAACCGCTTTGAACAAGTGGCTTTACCCGAGTATGAACAAGCGAGGGGTAAAACTTCTCTCTTATTGAATCAGTGGGTCACCCTTGCCAGTGTTGTAGAAAAAGAGGCAGTCGTCCCAAAAGAGCGATCGCTAATTGCAGGAGTGTTTACTTCCAGATTGCAAAAAGGGATGCGTTTAGAAAGCGACCCCACAGTAGAATATGGATTAGGCATTAGACAGACAGCAGACCAACCCCTGACTTTAGCTCAAGTCAGAACACCGTCTCCCTACAACACATATCTCAATCCCGGTTTACCACCCACCCCCATCGCTGCACCAGGGTTGCCTAGTTTAAAAGCCACGCTTAATCCCGAGAAGACAGATTACCTGTTTTTTGTGGCTCGTTACGATGGTACACATGTATTTAGTCGCACCCTCAAAGAACACGAAATAGCTGTTGCCAAAATCCGTAGAGAACGGCAAAGTAATTAAAAGCTGAGAGTTAGGAGTTAGGAGTTAGGAGTTAAAAATTCATAACCCATAACTCATAACTCATAACTCATAATTCATAATTCCCTAATCCTTTGCTTATGACCTGGAAAAACCTCTTACAGCCTGATTTAATTGTGTCCGGTTCTGTATTGAGCCTGACACCAGACATTATTCATCAATACAAGCTCAAAGGGCTGGTATTGGATGTAGATGAAACCTTGGTACCAATTAGAATTTCCGGTGCTTCCCCAGAATTGAAACAATGGGTAGAGCAAATCCGTACGGATGTCGCAATGTGCTTGGTAAGCAACAATCTGAGCGAATCTCGCATTGGCAGTATTGCTCGCTCTCTTAACTTACCTTACTACCTGGGTGCAGCCAAACCCTCACGACGCAAGATTCAAGAAGCACTCAAACAAATGAATTTGCCAGCCAACCAAGTGGGAATGGTAGGCGATCGCCTATTTACTGATGTCATAGTCGGTAATCGTCTTGGGATGTTCACCATTTTGGTGGAACCAATTGTCCATCCAGATATAGCACTTCGTTCTCACCCAATCCGAAACTTTGAAGTGTGGGTATCTGAGGCTTTGGGAGCATCTATTATCCCCAAGGAAACAAAAATTCAAAAGCCTTGATAATTTGTCAGGAAAATAAATCTGAAGAAATAATTAAGGAATCGGGGATCGATAGAAAAATCGGGGATCATAAGTACATATAACATAGGGTCAGTCAAATAAAGACCCAAAAGATACAAAATAACGATAAAACTTTAAAGCGTCAGCCCTCACCTTATAGAGGCGCTGGCGCTTTAATATTTGAGGAGCAAAGTAAAAATTCCCAACTCCCAACTCCTAACTCCTAACTCCTAACTCCTAACTCCTAACTCCTAACTCCTAACTCCTAACTCCTAACTCCTAACTCCTCACTCCTCACTCCTAACTCCCAACTTTTGAGATGCCTCAAACCCTCGTCGTTAAAATCGGTACTTCTAGCCTCACCCAACCAGAAACCGGGCAGATGGCACTTTCTACAATTGCTACCTTGGCAGAAACACTCTCAGACTTACGACGACAGGGACATCGGATAATTTTGGTTTCCTCTGGTGCTGTGGGTGTGGGTTGTGCCCGGTTGGGGTTAACAGAAAGACCAAAAGCGATCGCACTCAAACAAGCGGTAGCAGCAGTCGGGCAAGGTAGATTAATGCGGGTGTACGACGATTTATTTACCATTCTGCAACAGCCAATTGCTCAAGTTTTACTCACACGCAGCGACTTAGTGCAGCGCAGTCGCTATCTTAATGTCTACAACACCTTCAAGGAATTACTAGAGTTAGGGGTGATTCCAGTGGTAAATGAGAATGATACTGTTGCGGTAGAGGAATTGAAATTTGGTGATAACGACACCCTTTCGGCATTAGTAGCCAGCTTAGTAAAAGCAGATTGGCTATTCTTGCTCACCGATGTTGATCGATTGTACTCAGCAGATCCCCGTTCCGTACCCGATGCTTACCCAATCGCATTGGTTAACAGCATGGAAGAGTTAAATAAATTACAAGTACAGACAAGTACTCAAGGCAGTCAATGGGGTACAGGTGGCATGGTCACCAAAATATCTGCTGCTCGAATTGCTACTACTGCAGGAGTCCGGACTGTAATTACCCAGGGACGTTTTCCCCGGAATATAGAAAAAATCATTCAAGGTGAACCAATTGGTACTCGCTTTGAACCGCAACCAGAACCGACATCAGCACGCAAACGCTGGATAGCTTACGGTTTGGTTCGTGCAGGTAAATTATATTTAGATGAAGGGGCTGTGGTTGCAATTTCCCAAGCAGGTAAATCTTTGTTGGCTGCGGGAATTACAAGGATTGAAGGAGAATTTGAGACTCAAGAAGCTGTAGAATTATGTGATCGCTCAGGTAATGAAATTGCTAGGGGATTGGTGAATTATAGCAGCGAGGAATTACAAAAAATTCGTGGCCGTCGTTCTAATGAAATACTTGCGATTTTGGGTTATGAAGGTGTGGAGACTGTGGTGCATCGGGATAATTTAGTTTTGATGTAGTCGTGTGTTAAAGGTTAGATTTTAAACCCAGAGGGACGCAGAGGATTATCAATAAATAAGACCGCTTTCATTCTTTTTCATCTGCGTCCTGACCCTACACAAAAGGCATAAATAAACATCAAATGCCATTTTTTGGTTCGCAAGAAAAAGAGAGCTTACCCCATAAGATTCATCAAACTCTTGTGGGGTGGGCACCGAAGCCCGCTCATCTTATAATAAATGCCTGTCTTGCCGGATTTTTAACTGGCATCTGGAGTCCTAACGACAGCTACCAGACTTCGGTGCCTGGAGGCCTTCAAAAGTCGCACCTACTTCCGTTCAGGATGGGCTGCATCTTCTGGGGAAGGTGTACCTATATGATTAATCGCTGCAATCATCTGATACAAGCGTCCCAAATCCCGTTGATTGAAATTCAGCACCAATCGTGGTAACTCAAGGGTTTCATCTTGCGCTTCTTGTGGTAAAGCCTGACTTTTCTGTATTCGTCCTTTCACAAGAATATCGCTGAAATTGGCATTCAGTTGCTCAATTTTAGCTTCTGATAAATCACTCTTGAGGCGGATGACAAGTTGACCACCTACATAACGACTGGAGTGATAAACCTGGTAAAAATCGGTAATCGCATTACAAGCGACATCCAAGTTATCTGTGATTGTGTAAAGGCTGGGGTCTTCAGGACTGACAAGACCTGTTTGGATCAGATGCTTATCAACATATTCGCTCCAAGAACGCCAATAGTCACCACCTGGACGGTCGATTAAAACCACAGGGACTGGACCAAATTTACCAGTTTGGCTCAAAGTCATACACTCGAAAGCTTCATCTTGAGTGCCAAAACCACCAGGAAACAAGGCTACAGCATCGCTTTCTTTGAGGAGAAATAGCTTGCGGGTGAAGAAATATTTGAAGTGAATTAGCTTGCGATCGCCCTCAATATAAGGGTTAGCCTGCTGCTCAAAAGGAAGCTGAATATTTAAGCCAAAGGAATTGTCCCGTCCTGCACCTTCGTGGCCCGCTTGCATTATACCGCCACCACCGCCGGTCATCACCATAAATCCTAACTCAGAAATACAGCGACCAAAATCAACCGCCATTTGGTATTCTGGGCTTTCTTTTGATAAGCGAGCCGAACCAAATATTGTGACTTTGCGAACGTGTCGGTAGTCATGGAATAACTGGAAACCCCGCTCCATATCTGTTAAAGATGCGGATAATATCTTCCAATCAAGACGATCGATTTCACTTTCAGACAGACGCACTATAGTCGTTAGTGCCTGCTTGATAAACTGTCGTTCCTTTAACGTTGGTAACCGATCAATTAAATCAGCGATATCCGCCAGTAGAGACTCTGATGTATCAAACGACGCCGATGAGGTCATGTTAACTGCTGCCGAAAAGGCTTAATTATTCTACCTAGATTTCGTATCTAATTTATCAAATATTTGAGAGTCTACCCGAGTTGAATTACTCATCTCGCTAAAAGTCCATAAAATAACACCTCTGGTCGTAAAACCAAAGGTGCTACTCAAACAAAGTATACACTTCAATAAATTAAAATGTATTCAAAGGCAAAGCTTTTCACCTCTTTACTTCGTTTAGATAAATTAAAGTTCAATTAAACCAAGAAAACTGCTCAAAAAGGTTTGGCAGTTAATTGAGTTTTAAAGATACTTTTCCAAAGTATTAGCTAATGTAGTTTTCGGAACGGCACCGACTACCATATCAACTTTTTGTCCACCCTTAAAAATCATCAATGTGGGAATGCTGCGGATGCCATACTGACTGGCAACGTTAGGATTCTCATCGGTATTAACTTTTACTACCTTTAATTGACCTTCGTATTGGGCGGATATTTCGTCTACAACAGGAGCTACCATCCGGCAGGGACCGCACCAGGGTGCCCAAAAGTCAACCAATACTGGTACTTCGCTGTCGAGTACTTCGGATTTAAAGGTAGAGTCCGTAACTTGTGCGGCTGATGACATGCCTACAAACCTTTCCCTATGATGTTTTTCATTTTTGTGCAAATTCTACCATAACAAAAAGCGCTCCATTCTAGTAAGACATATACATTTGCATATCCGTTTAAAACATATTTTTATATAACTTTATTAAGAAATGTTAAGCGTTTAGACATTTGTCAGCAGTTTTTTCGGTTGATCTTGTATGTCGCAAGGTTTTAACAAATCTAATTGAATCAAGGAAGAAGGAGGTTTCAAGATGGAATTCAAACCCCAACTAAAAATGGATGACCCTGATTAGGTCGGGGTCTTAAACGTCCAGTGAGGATAATAGAAAGATTTTATCGTGTATTAAACCTACAAGGTAAAATCTCAAAAGAGCGAATAAATAGCTGAATACACATAAGGAACCGCCCGAACAATAGTCCGGGCGGAGTGTGGTGTGAGGAGTGAACGGAAACATGCGTCTCCGCTTCCTCTATTGTAAGCGAGATATGTCATTTTTCCAGCAGTTGTTTAAGAGTGTGGAAAAATTTCTTTAAGAATAGACTTTTGTTGGTTGTTAGTTGTTGGGTGTTGGGTGTTCTACAAATCAGACTCCCACTAACCACTAACCACTAACCACTAACCACTAACCACTAACCACTAACCACTAACCGCTAACCAGTTTTATTTCCCCATGCCTAATTGTTGAGCTTTTTGATAAACTTTGCCCTCCGTTAATAAAGAAGGTGCAATTACGACCTCTACTTGTTGCATTTCTTTAATATTTTTGGCTCCTAAAGTGCCCATACTGGTCTTTAAGGCTCCTAAAAGGTTATGGGTTCCATCATCTAATCCTGCTGGCCCTCTAAGAATTTGTTCCAAGCTGCCGGTCGTTCCCACACGAATGCGGGTACCACGGGGCAAAAGGGGGCTAGGAGTCGCCATTCCCCAATGATAACCGCGTCCGGGTGCTTCGGCAGCTCTGGCGAAGGGAGAACCAATCATTACGCCATCGGCACCACAGGCAATACACTTACAGATATCGCCACCGGTGATTAAACCGCCATCAGCAATCACAGGGATATAAATACCAGTTTCCCTGTAGTAATCATTTCTGGCAGCAGCACAGTCAGCGATCGCACTCGCTTGGGGGACACCCACACCCAATACACCACGGGATGTACAAGCAGCACCAGGACCGATTCCGACCAATACAGCAGCCGCACCAGCTTTCATTAAATTTAAAGTAACTTCGTAAGTCACGCAGTTACCCAATGCCACCGGCATTGGCATTCTCCGACAAAATTCTGCCAAATCTAGGGGAATTATTGACTCTGGTGAAAGGTGTGCAGTGGAAACTACTGTTGCTTGCACAAAAAATAAATCTGCCCCAGAATTTGCCACCACCTCACCATATTTACTTGCACCTGCGGGAGTTGCACTAACTGCTGCGATACCTCCTTGGTGTTTAATTTCCGAAATCCGTTTTTCGATTAACTCTGGTTTAACGGGTTCGGCATAAAGTTCTTGCATCAAGGAAACAAATTCATCCTTGCCAACGGTCGCAATCTTGTCTAGAATTGGCTCGGGTTCGGCATAACGAGTTTGAACGCCCTCTAAGTTAAGCACGCCCAATGCACCTAGCTCAGACAATCGCACAGCCATGCGAACGTCTACGACCCCATCCATCGCACTGGCAATAATTGGGATTTCTCGCTCGATATTACCAATTTGCCACTTGGTATCTGCCAAACTTGGATCTAGTGTTCTGTTGCCGGGGCACAGAGCAATTTCATCAATTCCATAAGCTCTGCGAGCTGTCTTTCCCCGCCCTATCTGAATATCCACGTTTCCACTGTTCCCAAATCTATTTAAGCTAGGGTATCAAATTGTGGGGGTACTTGGAGCGGTTTTTTTCAAACGAGAATCGTTAGTTGTTGGTTGTTGCTTGTTAACCGTTGACAAAATAACCACCAGCCAGTACCACCCGACTTTAGCCATTTTTGGATGGGATGAGGCTTTGGAGTCACGTTTGTAGAAAAATGGGGCTATTTATTGAAGTCGGATGTAAGCTCTACTTTATCCCAAATTAAGAGCTTTGACTTTCTTTATTCGGCAAAAACCCTAGCTTTTTGGCAAATACTTTTCCCATGTCACTGATACGACAATAAAGTTAAAAAACTAAAACTAAAACTACCGTCCTACGAGGGTTTCAGCCTAAGCTTTTGGGCTTCGTAAAAATGGATAAAATCGAGTTCAGGATTCGTTTTAAGACAAACTAAAAAGAAGTTAACTATCTACTTGGGCGCTTTGGCTTAGATACAGTCAAATATATAGAATTAGAGCGGGTAGGACGTGGTTCTTATCCACAAATTGATGATGAAACAAAGCGTGCAATAGCAGAAGAGCTAGTTCCAGCGTATCAACTATAACCAACTAAGGGCAAGAAGCATTTAACCGCAAGAATGGCAGATGCTTTTAAATCAACTTGCCACTGCTGCCTAATTGGCTAAAGTCGAGCAACAACCAACAAATATAAAAATTCACCCTCAAAAGATAAGCCGTTAAGGGGCTAGAATTGTTACCATATTTTCAGATTAGATGTTGAAACCTTGATCCAGTCTGAAACCCTAGAATTATTAGAATGGCATCGCTTGTGCCAGCACCTTTCTACTTTTGCCGCAACTAAGCTCGGGGCGATCGCATCCCGGAGGCTGCAAATTCCTGTGTCTCAAGTTGAGAGCGAATATTTGCTTGCTCAGACAAAAGAAGTATACGAACTGGAAAATCGTCTCTCTACAGGATTATCCTTTGAGGGAATTCAAGATATTGGTGATTCTCTGGAACGATCCGAACTCCAGGGTATTTTGGCTGGTGATGAACTATTAGCCATTGCCACCACTCTGGCTGCTACACGTAATTTGCGGCGTGTCATTGATAACCAGCCCAATTTCCAAATCCTGAATGAATTAGTCGCCGATTTGCGGACTTATCCCGAATTGGAGCAGGAAATCCACCGTTGTATTGATGAACGAGGACAGGTAACCGATCGCGCCAGCCAGAAATTAGGCGAGATTCGCACGGAGTTGCGGAAAGTACGCAGTCAGATTACCCAAAAGCTACAGAATATTCTACAAGTCAAGTCTAACGCCGTTCAGGAACAGTTAATTACCCAACGGGGCGATCGCTTTGTAATTCCGGTGAAATCTTCTCACAAAGACGTTGTTGCCGGTATTGTCCACGATACTTCTACCAGCGGCGCAACGCTCTTTATAGAGCCAAATTCTGTTGTGCCAATGGGAAATCAACACAGACAGTTAATTCGGCGAGAACAAGTAGAAGAAGAAGCCATTCGTCGCAAGTTAACCCAACAGGTGGCAGCAGTTAAACCAGATTTAGAGAGATTGTTAGCGATCGCCACAACTCTAGATTTGGCAGTTGCAAAATCTCGTTACAGTCTTTGGTTGGAAGCAAATCCTCCCCGCTTTATTAACCGCCAAGAGAATGAAAGCATTACCTTACGACAACTGCGCCATCCCCTTTTGGTGTGGCAATTTGCTCACGAACAAGGGCATCCAGTAATTCCCGTAAATTTGCTGATTGAACCCGAAATTCGCGTAGTTACTATTACCGGGCCAAATACTGGAGGGAAAACTGTAACTCTCAAAACCCTAGCTTTAGCAGCCTTAATGGCGAAAATAGGTTTATTTATCCCAGCCCGCGAACCAGTGGAAATACCTTGGTTTGACCAGATATTGGCAGATATAGGGGATGAGCAATCTCTTCAGCAAAGTTTATCTACATTTTCCGGTCATATTCGCCGGATTAGTCGGATTTTAAATGCACTGGGGGATGAGGGGGACAAGGGAGAAGAAGAGCAAAATTCATCACTCCCAACTCCTAACTCATCACTCCAAACTCCTAACTCTTTACTCCCCTCCTCCCTAGTCTTACTCGACGAAGTAGGGGCAGGAACCGATCCAGCAGAGGGTAGTGCTTTGGCGATCGCTCTTTTGCAGTATCTCGCTGACCATGCTCAGTTAACAATTGCCACAACTCACTTTGGTGAACTCAAAGCGCTGAAATATGAAGATGAACGGTTTGAAAATGCCTCTGTAGAGTTTGACGAAGCGACTCTTTCACCTACTTATCGGCTGCTTTGGGGTATTCCCGGACGTTCCAACGCTTTGACGATTGCCGGTCGCTTGGGTTTAAAAGCAGAAGTAATTGAGGTTGCGAAAACCCAAGTCGGAGAAGCCAGTGATGAGGTAAACCAGGTAATTGCTGGATTGGAAGCACAACGTCGTCGTCAGGAAACCAAAGCCACGGAAGCCCAAAATCTCTTGCAGCAAGCCGAGCGTTTATACAAAGAGGTATCCGAAAAAGCCACGAGCCTGGAAGAACGAGAAAAGGCTCTGAAGGCTTCCCAAGAAGTCGCAGTCCAACAAGCGATCGCCCAGGCAAAAGGTGAGATAGCACAAGTAATTCGCAGCTTGCAGAAAGGTAACGCTACCGGTCAGGATGCTCAACAAGCAACTAATTCTTTGAACCAAATTGCGGAAAAATTTATACCTGCACCACCACCGAAACAAAAAATTGGGTTTATGCCCAAAGTCGGCGATCGCATCCGCATTCCAAAATTAGGTCAAACAGCGGAAGTTATCACTGCTCCCGATGAGGATGGTGAATTAACCGTCCGCTTTGGGATTATGAAAATGACGATGAAGTTGCAGGATGTAGAATCACTTGATGGACAAAAAGCAGAACCTATAGCCAAGCCAAAACCAGCCCCAGCAGTATTTACACCACCAACCCAACCAGCACCCCTAATTCGCACATCGAAAAATACAGTAGATTTGCGCGGGAAACGGGTAGCAGATTCCGAGATGATTTTAGACAAGGCAATTTCAGAAGCAGATGGCGCGATTTGGATTATTCACGGACACGGTACTGGTAAACTCAAGCAAGGTGTCCACGCCTTCTTGAAGCAACATTCCAGAGTCAGCCGTTATGAAGCCGCAGAACAAGCTGATGGTGGTTCTGGTGTGACTATTGCTTATATAGGTTAAGTGTTATGTAGTTACAATTTATGAATTGTAACTACGAAACACTTAACTATTCACCCATCAGAATTATTCTGGTAGAGCAATCCTAAGTTGACAAAGATATAGACAAGAATGTTTATATATCGACAAGTCTATACGTTTGGATGTATAAACTGGAGCGCCCGAGGCCTTACTTGTTGAAGTTTGTAAGCGTACCCAAGCG
>JAHHGZ010000049.1 GCA_019359595.1 Cyanomargarita calcarea GSE-NOS-MK-12-04C | reverse complement strand
GCTTGGATGACTTTCAGACGGAGGTCGTAACTGTAGGGTTTGGGCATCGAAATAAATGCGATCGCACGTAAGGAGCATTTGGGATTACTTCCAGTTTATACCATAACCGCCTTGGCGGTTGCTATAACTCATTTACTGGCAGCAAATCGCAATTATCCTTTGGAGATCCTACCGTCAGACCCAGAAATTTATGTTTTGGCAGACCAGCGCTGGCTCCGCTATGTATTGTTAAATCTAGTAGACACTTCTATTACTGCGATGGAGTCAGGGTGTATCCGTGTTTCTGCCAGTCCTAAACCTATAAATAATCTTGTTCATATTTGGCTGGATGTGCCGACTCATGCGGTCACAAGCAACGAACTGATAAATTTAATTGAATCAAAAGATAAGCAGAGTCAGATTGATCCGAAAAATACTCCTATGACACCAGGAATGAAGCTATTACTAAATCAAACTCTGCTGGAAGTGATGAATGGAAAGCTGGAAATTGTTCCTTATCCTACCACTAAGGATTCGTCTGAGCAGCTAACTCGCCTGCAATTGTCTATCCCTTCCGTGATTCCTGAAGCTGAACTTCTTTCTTCAGGTAAGGAATCAAGCCCGGTTTGATTCCATAACACCATCGTGGTGGTAGTGTTGCGCAAGAAACCAATTTTTTCGTAGAACTGTTGTTGATGAGTAGTTGTCAAATATACGCGCTCTACTCTGTAAATGCACGGTTGACTCAAAATAGTTTCCACCAACTTACTTCCCAGTCCACCGCCACGATAAGCTGGATGAATCACAACATCCCAAATCGTGGCACGGTAGATACCATCAGAAGTTGCCCTCGCAAAGCCAACTAGTTTCTCTCCATCCCAAATGCTAACCACTGAGTTACTGTTGGCAATAGCTATACTTAAATCTTCAATACTGCGCCCTTTTGCCCAAAAAGCTGCAATATTAAACAATTCCTGCAGTTGGTAAAGGTCAATTTCAGATTTGCGATCGCTAAATCTAACCTGGGAGTAATCCATCTATTATGTTGTCCTATTTCGGTAGTACCTTTGCTACCATCTAGTGTATCCATAGCAACTATTCTCAAATTTAATATTATTTCAAGGTTTACTGACAAATCCACTTCCACAAAGGATGGCTTGGACCTTGTTCGCGTATCCTCCAAACCTGTTTTTCTAGGCGTTGTAACTCATACTGTGGTAGTCCAAGTAGAATATTTCGACTTTGCCAAATTAAAACAGCCACAGTCATTCCTATACAGAAAGCTAAACCTAGGGTAGACAGTGGATGGTAGTAAAGTCCATACTTCACTGCCATCCAGGTAAAGTATTGTCGCCACAAAGTAATTTCTTCACGGAGATTCCACAACGCCAATGGTGCAACAGTCAACCACAATAAGCCGACAATCAACCATCTGCTGTATACAGTAAGTTGGTGTAGCTTTTGCACTTGTTTGGCAAAATGTGGGTCAGTATTGTCGATTTCAACCATAGGCTAGGGGGAGTGGGAGAACGATTGATTCTTCACTTCATTCTGGTGGACTCAAGTAGGAAGGACTAATTTGCAGACGCATCGATTACTTCTGCACTTGTTGGGGGGTTGGATGAGCCATTGCGTTCTCGCCACCAAACTAGTAGAGTACTGGCGATGAAAATACTTGAATACGCTCCCATCGTGAAACCAATCAGCAATGCTAGGGAAAAGTTATGCAGGGTTTCACCACCAAATAAAAATATCGAAAGCAAGGTCAGTAAGGTTGTTAATGTCGTGTTGATTGACCTTGCGAGAGTTTGATTCACTGCATCATCCACAATATCCGCAATTGGACGATTCGGATTTGTTTCTAGGGTTTCGCGGATGCGATCGTAAATCACTACGGTATCATTGACTGAGAAACCTGTAATTGTTAGCAATGCAACAATAAACAGACTATCTACTTCCGTGCCAAATACCAATCCCAGAATCGAAAAAATCCCGGTTGTGATTACCACATCATGCAATAGTGCCACGATCGCCAATATGGCATAGTCCAATTTGAAACGAAAAGTTAGGTATATAGTAATACCAGTAAAAGAAACTAGTAGGGCAAGAAGACCAGAGGTTAACAACTGTCGTCCGAGAGTGGGACCTACAGAGTCAATTTGGCTGTTTTGTCGATCTATAGTGCCGATTTTTTCAATGATGGTATTTTGCAACTTGGTGCGCTCGTCAACATCCAAGTTTTTTGTTCTAATTAATACCCCACTGTCTCCAACAAGTTGGATGCTGCTGTCACCCAACCCTTGGGATTTCGCTGCTTCCCGGACTGCGACGATATCAATTGGTTTGTCGCAGTTACCGGGTTTTGTACAATCTCGTTCTAACTGCAGCCGGGTACCACCAATAAAATCCAAACTTGGACGCAGTGGTGCCCGGATACTGGGATTTTGCCAAGATATGAACATGGAGATGATACCGGCGATGATAACAGCAGAGGAAAGTCCCCACCAAAGCGATCGCGATTTATTTATACTTAGCTTCATTTTGCCACCTCTACCTTTTTCGCAGTTGGCAGGTTGGGACAGTAAAGTCCTGGCTTCCGCAACCAGGGTATAGAAATTGCCAAAAACATAAATGTGCGACTGCAAGTAATTGCTGTAAACATACTCACACCTACACCCAAAGCTAAGGTAAGAGCAAAACCTTTCACCAAGCCAGACCCCAGCCAGAAGAGTGCCGCACAAGCAATCCAAGTAGTCACGTTACTATCTAAAATGCTGGAAAATGCACGATAGAAACCTGATTCCACAGAACGATACAGAGTTTTACCTGCTTGCAATTCTTCTCGTGTGCGTTCAAAAATTAGGACGTTGGCATCAACAGCCATCCCAATACTCAGAACAAAACCGGCAATTCCTGGCAGAGTCAAGGTGACACCTAATAAAGCAAAACTAGCCCAAGTTAACAAAGAATATACCAGTAAAGCTATATCAGCAATTAATCCCGGTAGTCGATAATACCACACCATAAAGATTAATACTAAACTCAGACCACCGATACCAGCATAAATACTGCGTTGAATACTGTCTTTACCCAAGGTTGCCCCAACGGTGCGGATTTCGGCTATTTCTACTGGTACGGGTAATGAGCCTCCCTTTAGCTGTACGCCTAAATCTTGCGCCTCTCTTGCCGTAAATCTACCTGTAATTGACGCAGCACCGCCAGTAATACCTGTAGCAGCAAATTTGGAATCAACAACGGGAGAGCTAATGATTTCATTGTCAAGAAAAATACCAATACCTCGCCCAGTACCAGCAAGGGTTTTCGTTATTTCGGCAAATAGTTCTCCACCTTTTTGGTCAAAACGAATAGCAATTTCCCAATTTTCACCTTGAGTCGGTTGACCGGAAGCATCTTCGAGGAATTTTCCCGTTAGTGGTGGATTTGTACTTTCAAATAATTCAGCGATCGCTTGATTACTTTTCTGTAATTCTGCTTTATTTTTCTCAATCGCTTCTTTATCCTTAGTTTTTAGCAACTCAGCCTGCTTGGCTTTTAATTCAGCACGAGAAGTTTGGAAAGCAAAAAGTTGGGTTTCTGTTCCCGGTTTTTGCTTTTTGAACTCTAACTGTGCCGTACCACCGAGTACTCTTTGAGCTTCTTCTGGGTCATTAACACCCGGTAACTGCACTAAAATCTTATCTGTACCAACTGCTTGGATCACTGGTTCCGAAACGCCAAGGCCGTTAATCCGACCTTCGACGACTTTTTTTACCGCTTCCAATTCCCGTTCGGTAATCTGCTTAATTTCCGGTGTTGTTTTCACCTGAATTGTCAGCTGCGAACCTCCTCGCAAGTCCAGTCCCAGAGGTATAGGAATTTTAAACGGAGGAATGGCAATGACCGCAATGGCGGCAATTACCAACAGTACAATCAAGGCTAATAGCGATCGCTGTCTTTGCATACCATAATTCGCTACGACAAACGCTATAATAGCGCTCTTTTAACAAGTTATGAGTAAAGAGTTAAGAGTTAGTGGTTGGTGGTTGGTGGTTAGTGGTTAGTGGTTAGTGGTTGGTGGTTAGGAGTTAGGAGTTAGTGGATATTTTTTACAACCAACAACCAACAACCAACAACCAACAACCAACAACCAACACTTAATTTAAACCCGCATGCCGACCATTTTCTCAACAGCTTCAACAATTTGCTCTGGTTGAACAATTGTTAATCTCTCCAACGCTCCGTTGTAAGGTGTGGGGATATCTTGGGAAGACAACCGCAGTACTGGAGCATCTAATTCATCAAATAGGCGATCGTTGATACTTGCAACTAATTCCGCACCAATACCGCCAGTTTTCATGCACTCCTCCACGATAATTACGCGGTGGGTTTTTCGGACAGAGGCACCGATGGTATCGAAATCTAACGGTTTTAGTGATATCAAGTCAATTACTTCTGGGTCAAAACCTTGTTTTTCTAAGGTTTTCATCGCTTGCATCACATGATGACGCATCCGAGAATAAGTTAAAATGGTGACATCCTTGCCGCTACGTACCACTTCGGCTTTATCCAAGGGTACTAGATATTCATGTTCTGGTAGGTCTTCTTTGAGGTTGTAAAGCAGTACGTGTTCAAAGAACAATACGGGATTATTATCGCGGATTGCGGATTTCAGAAGTCCTTTGGCGTTTTTTGGTGTAGAACAAGCGACTATCTTCAAGCCAGGAACCGCTTGAAAGTAGGCTTCTAGGCGTTGCGAATGTTCTGCACCGAGTTGTCTTCCGACACCACCAGGACCGCGAATTACCATCGGGATCTTAAAATTACCACCGGAGGTATAACGCAGCATCCCGGCATTATTAGAAATTTGGTTGAAGGCAAGTAATAAGAACCCCATGTTCATGCCTTCGATTATCGGTCGCAAGCCGGTCATCGCTGCTCCCACAGCCATCCCAGTAAAGCTGTTTTCTGCGATGGGAGTGTCTAAAACCCGGAGATCCCCATATTTTTTGTACAAGTCTTTAGTAACTTTGTAGGAGCCGCCATAGTGTCCTACGTCTTCCCCCATAACAAATACTGTTGAATCCCTTGCCATTTCCTCATCAATGGCTTCTCGCAGAGCGTTGAAAAATAGAGTTTCTGCCATTAGACCTTATAGTACGATTCTTGTTCTAGAATCTTATCGCGAGGAGAGGGAAAATACGGTGAGCGATTCTACCAACCAATTCAAAATGTCAAAAACCCGCACCCTTAGATTGGTCAGATGCCTGACTTCGCGAAGTCGGGCAGTGCGACTCGGAAGCCCCCCACCCCCAATTCTGGGGGAAAAGAGAATTCAAAGTAGAACTAGTACCCCACCACATTAATTTTGAGGGGTACACAGCCCCGCGATCGCATACTGTTCGAGAAGAAAATTCAAATTAGGACAAAATACCCCAGAATTGGCGGAGAATGAGAGCATCGCTAGTTCTCAACACTCAAAACAGGAGTTGTCACTGGAGCGATCGCATTGTCTGGAAAGCGTTTTGGTCTTCCTGGTTTCCGCTTGTGCCGTTGATTAATTGATTTTTCGCTTGCTCCTGCCAATTCTTCTGGTGTGCATTTGAATAATCGCAAAGCATCTAAATATTTTTTGGGTGTCATTGTCGGTTCAGTACGACCTGCTTCCCAGTTGCGAACGCTCGTTTCACTGATTGCAAGCCTGAAGGCAACTTCTGCACGACTCAATCCCGCCCTCTCTCTCAGGACTTGCATATCCATGTCTCGATGCTCCCTTTGCAAAATTTAGAACTAGTTTGTTAAATCAATTGACGTCTCAAAAGCCAACTGAAAAATATTTTATTAACTATATAATTTATAAGCGATCGCCTCCCCCTCTGGCAAATCACAAGCAAGACTTCCCTTATTCCTGTACGATATATGACTTCGCACAAGTCTTCTATCAAGACTTCAAGTCTTTGCGCTTGCTTGTGAAGAGATATTACAAACCAATGGTTAGAATCCCTAAGAAATCTTTTCAAAGAAGTTAGGGTGTTATACCAATTCTCTGTGAAGGTGCATATAATTTTTACCCCTCCAAACCTCCCCGTATGTCTTGGGGAGGGTGGGGTTTTTGTATGCATCTTCATTAAAAATGGTATTAGTTGTTAACTGCTAACTCCTAACTCCTAACTCCTAACTCCTAACTCCTAACTCCTAACTCCTAACTCCTAACTCCTAACTCCTAACTCCTAACTCCTAACTCCTAACTCTACTGCAACCACCTTGCTGCATCTTTCGCATGGTAGGTCAAAATTAAGTCAGCACCAGCGCGTTTAAAACCTGTTAAAGTTTCCATGACTATCCGCTCCTCGTCAACCCAACCGTTAAGGGCTGCGGCTTTAACCATGCAATACTCACCAGAAACGTTATAAGCTGCTACGGGAAGGTTGCAAGCTTCCTTGACGCGCCAGATAATATCCATATATGCCAATGCCGGTTTTACCATCAGCATATCAGCGCCTTCAGCGATATCAAGTTCAATTTCTTTGAGCGCTTCTCGGGCATTACCTGGGTCCATTTGATAAGTACGTCTGTCGCCAAATTGTGGTGCAGAATCTGCAGCATCGCGGAAGGGACCATAGTAAGCGGAAGCATACTTGGCAGCATAAGATAAAATTGGCGTATCTTCAAACCCAGCTTCATCCAATCCAGCGCGAATTGCACTCACAAAGCCATCCATCATCCCCGACGGAGCGATAATATCTACACCTGCTTTAACTTGAGAAACTGCTGTTTTCTTGAGTAACTCTAAAGTCGGGTCATTTAATACTCTTCCGCTTAAATCGCCCACTTGCAAATAACCGCAGTGACCGTGGCTCGTATACTCGCACAAACAAGTATCAGCAATTACAGTCAAATTGGGTACTGCTTCTTTGACTGCCGTCGCAGCTTTTTGGACAATGCCACAATCATGCCAAGCGCCGGTAGCGTCAACATCTTTATCTACAGGAATACCAAATAATATAATTGCGGGAATTCCTAGGTCATAAACTTCCTTTGCTTCCTCAACGATTTTATCTATCGAAAGTTGGAAGACACCGGGCATCGATTTCACTTCGTTCGCGATTCCTTCACCCTGTACAGCAAAAAGTGGGTAAATTAAATCGCTTGTTGTTAAAACAGTTTCGCGTACCATCCGACGTAGTTGAGGGTTAGTACGCAGACGACGGGGGCGATGTTGTGGAAACATAAAGTTTTATAAACTTAAAAACTTGCAAATGGACACAATAGAAAGCGTCGCAAATTTTGGGTACAAACTACAAGCAACGCTTAACGGCAACTTTATATTTTACAGGTTAAGGACTCTGTATCTAAGGAATTATATATAAATCGATATTGAATGAATGAAGGAAGAAGGAAGAAGGAAGAAGGAAGAAGGAGATTTATATATGTTGATTTCGACTCTCACTCAAAACAGACCACCTGCGTTCTTGTCGGGGTATTAAAAAGAACAGCTAGGATAAAAATTACTGCAAAATAATGATCAAAAAGGGAGTAGGGGGAGTACTAAACATTATCTATTCCCCATTCCCTACTTTCTACTCTTAAAAAATCCGGAAAATAAAAGGATAGCGGAAAGGTATATTTGTATCACTTAGAACATGGAAGAGCGCCCAAATTGTTAGCCCCCAGTGGAGTAAAAAACCTAAGCTTGCTAGGGGGAAGAGCAAACCCAAGGTTATCCAAAGTAGCACGGCAATAACGGTGCCATAGAACCATACATTAAAGTGAAAGTTAATCGATTCTTTGGCATTTTCCTTGACAACTGGGTCATCGCTCACAAACAGCATGGCAATAGGTACACCAACAGATACAAAGGTTGTACTAAAAAATATTGCTCCATGACACAGTGCTGATAGAAGCTTTCGCTTATCCGTGTCGTACATTCCTCTCTCCCATTAAGTCAGATTTTCAGTTATAGTAAGACCCTATCACGAGCATCGTTATCTTAAGATTAAAAGACTGTCTAAATTTGGGAAAAATTAAGTTAAATTAAGTAGCAAGCAAACATATATTATTATGTCAACTGAACTTCAGTCAGAGATTCATCAAGCGGTTGAAAACCGACGCAATTTTGCAATTATTTCTCACCCGGATGCTGGTAAAACTACACTTACAGAAAAGTTACTTTTATACGGGGGTGCCATTCACGAAGCTGGGGCAGTCAAAGCCAGACGGGCACAGCGAAAAGCAACTTCCGACTGGATGGCGATGGAACAACAACGAGGTATTTCTATTACCTCAACTGTATTGCAGTTTGAATACCGCAACTGTCAAATTAATCTTTTAGATACACCTGGTCACCAAGATTTTAGTGAAGATACTTACAGAACTTTGGCGGCTGCAGATAATGCAGTGATGTTGATTGATGCTGCCAAAGGTTTGGAGCCCCAGACGCGGAAGCTGTTTGAGGTATGTAAATTGCGCGGTATACCAATCTTTACTTTTATTAATAAACTTGACCGTCCGGGTAGAGAACCTTTGGATCTGCTAGACCAGATTGAGCAAGAATTGGGTTTACAGACCTTTGCAGTAAATTGGCCAATTGGAATGGGCGATCGCTTTAAGGGTGTGTTTGACCGAGAAAAAGAGCAAGTTCATTTATTTGAACGTAGTGCCCACGGTAGCCGAGAAGCCCGCAATACGATATTAGACTTGGGTGATGCGAAAATTGAGCAGCTTTTAGAAGAAGAACTTTATTACCAGCTAAAAAACGATCGCGAACTTTTATCTGGAGTTGGACCGGAACTTGATTTAGAGTTGGTGCATCAAGGGAAAATGACACCAATATTTTTTGGCAGTGCGATGACCAACTTTGGGGTTGAGTTATTCCTGAAATACTTTCTAGACTACGCCCTGAAACCCGGCTCTCATAACAGTAGCGTCGGTGAAATGCCCCCGACTTACGAAGAATTTTCCGGTTTTGTATTTAAACTCCAGGCAAACATGGACCCTAAACACCGCGATCGCGTGGCGTTTATCCGCGTCTGTACGGGTAAATTTGAAAAAGACATGACGGTAAACCACGCTCGCACGGGGAAAACAGTCCGTTTGTCACGTCCGCAGAAACTTTTTGCCCAAGAAAGAGAATCAATTGATTCAGCCTATCCTGGTGATGTCATTGGTTTGAATAATCCCGGAGTTTTTGCGATTGGTGATACAATTTACACCGGACAAAAATTAGAATATGAGGGAATACCGTATTTTTCACCGGAATTATTTGCGACTCTGAGAAACCCGAACCCTTCCAAATTCAAGCAATTCCAAAAAGGCATTTCCGAATTGCGGGAAGAAGGAGCGGTGCAAATTATGCACTCAGTGGATGAAGCCAAACGCGATCCAATTCTGGCAGCAGTCGGTCAGTTGCAATTCGAGGTAGTGCAATTCCGCCTGCAAAATGAGTATGGAGTAGAAACCCTGCTAGAATTACTGCCCTATAACGTCGCTCGTTGGGTTGACGGTGGTTGGGAAGTTTTGGATAAGGTGGGACGTTTATTCAACAGCACAACCGTTAAAGACAGTATGGGACGCCCAGTATTATTGTTCCGCAATGAATGGAATTGTCAACAATTAGAGGGTGACCATCCAGAATTGAAATTAAGCGCGATCGCCCCAGTGCTTTCGGGTCAACCAGTAGATAGTTAGGAGTTAGGAAGAGCGGAGTTAGGAGTTAGGAGTTAGGAGTTAGGAGTTAGGAAGAGCGGAGTTAGTGGTTACAACTGTCAACTAACAATTAACAGTTAACAATTAACAATTAACAATAAAAAAAATTCTATGTCTTCACATCTAGAATCGTCTTTAGAGGCTGGTTTAACCGCCCTCAAACAAGAAGATTACCAAACTGCGATCGCTATTTTAGAAGTAGTTGCTGCAAAAGAACAATCTACACCATCTGGCATACAAGCCTCCATTGGTTTGGTTGTAGCTTATGGCCGCAGCGGTAATATTCCGGGAGCGATCGCCTTATGTGAGACTTTAACTCAAAGCAATAATCTGCAAGTTAGAGATTGGGCCGTTCGCACCCTTATTCCGTTGACAATTCGCCGTCCAAGTGCATCGGCCCCAGTAGTAGATACCGGATTTGTGCCCTTTGATAATTCACTTTCAACTCCTGACCCAGTAAATTTTATATCCCCCAAAGAGCTAGATAATGCAGTAGCGCCGACTTCTGAACTGGGTAGTGCGATGGTACAGGTCAGCCGGGGGCAATCAAAAGCACATAAAATCAATTGGCGACAAGCTCCTAGAACAAAAGTCTGGCAACCTCTGCCGAAATCTAAATTTGACTTGATACCGTTGCGGCTTTTGGCTTTTGGAACATTCATTGCTCTATTTTGGGTGATGCGAGAATTGCTTATTTTGGTGTTTGGTTTCATCAACGATATCTTGGTCAAACTGCCTTTTTTAGAGCCAATCCAACTTTTCTACCGTGACACTACCCCCTGGTTGCTGGCATTGCTATTTATCTTGATGGGAATCTCTCCTTGGTTGCTCGATTGGTTGTTTACAAATTTGTACGGGCAGCGAGAAATAGATCGGGAGGGTTTAAATCTTTACAGTCACGAAGCAGTACGGGTGCTACATCGCTACAGCCACCAACGAGGTTGGAAGTTCCCGAAATTGCGGATTTTGCCCATAGCTGCACCTCTAGCAATAACTTATGGCAATCTTCCCCGAAATGCCCGAATTGTCGTCAGTCAGGGTTTGTTACAACAACTGGCAGATGATGAAATTGCCGCCATTTACGCCACTCAACTGGGGCATATTCGCCATTGGGATTTTATGGTGATGTCTGTGTTGCTGTTGGTGACAATTCCGGTTTACAGGTTATACTTGAATCTCTCGAACTTAGCAGACGGAATATCGCTGCAATTTGGGCGGATGTTGGTAGGAATGGTCGCGAATCTAGTCTACCTAGTTTGGTGTTTACTCACAGGTACTGCTTTACTTAACTCCCAAGTCAGGAATTATTATAGCGATCGCTTCGGCTGTGACCTCACAGGTAATCCCAACGGTCTAGTGCGTGCTTTACTGAAAATTGCCATTGGTGTTGCTGGTGATATCGAGAAACAACAACAAACCACCTGGCAGCTAGAAAGTCTAAATATCCTCGCACCAGTAGGCTATCAGCAGAGCTTGAGTATAGGCAGCATTGCTCCTAATGTCTCCTTTGAATCTTTATTAATGTGGGACTATCTCAATCCCTATAGCCGCTGGTTTACCATCAACAATACCCATCCAATGATTGGCGATCGCGTTTACCGTTTATGTAAAATTGCCCGTAATTGGAACATAGAACCGGAAATATATATCGATTTGGAGCAGCCATTGAGGGTTAAACGTCAATCGTTTTTGTTACAAATAGCTCCCTTTGTGGGAGTACCCTTGGGTATTTCGTTCGCAGTTTTAATTTGGCTGGTTTGGCATTTAGCATTCGCACTTAAAATTTTAAACCTGAAGTGGATATACGAGGATTGGTCTTTTATTACAGGTTGTCTGCTTATCGGCTTTAGCATCGGTACCTTGATGCGGATTAATTCCTTTTTTCCCCAAATCAAAGGCCAAGAAGTGCAAACTGAGGAACGTCTAGCCAACCTATGCGCCAACCCGTCAGCTCTTCCCATTGATTGCATCGGCGTGCGTCTTGTTGGCAAATTATTAGGTCGTCGCGGCACTAGCAACTTGTTGGGGCAGGATTTAATGCTCCACTGCAATATTGGTCTGGTAAAATTACACCACATTTCCTGGGGGGGGCAATCAGTCCATATTCAAGACTTTATTGGTCGGCAAGTTAGCGTCACAGGCTGGTTTCGGCGCAGCGCAACTCCCTGGATCGATATCCAAACCTTACAAAGTCAAAGCGGTAAAACCATTAATAGCCCACATCCCATCTGGTCTACAGTTTTGGCAGTCGCCACCGAAGCTTGGGGAGCATATATTCTGCTTAGGGGTTAGTTGTTAGCTGTTATTTGTTATTTGTTATTTGTTGAATACTAACCCGCAACCCTGAACCTTGAACCCTGAACCTTGAACCACCAACCACCAACCAAATCAAATCCGTTAATGTTACATTTATTTACACAACGCCAGTAATAGACATATACTCAATATCTTAGGTTAGTTAATTGTCTGCTAGCGCCAAGAAATCCCCCTTTTGTTGCAACACAGCATTCGACTAACCAGGCATCAGGTGGTTTTTGTTTTTCAAATGCGAACATGAAGAAAAAGTGTATTTTATGTTACGATGCAATAATGCAACTGCCGGAAATGTGTAGATTGAACTAGCTACATATAGAATACCGTGATAATGTAAAGAATGGTGTTTAATTTTCCGGACTAAAAGCATTGAATTGGTTTATTGCTTGTGACAGTAAACTGTTGGATTTACAAATCTTATAATTAAGGTGTTATTAGCGTTGTACACGCTTTCTTATTAAACAAGCTTGAACCTGGTAAAAAACTGTGTTGCATAGTTTGACAGTTTAGAGTAAAAAAATTGGTTTGTGGCAATGTTGTGAAATAGCATCTCTCAAGAGCCAAATCCAAGTAATTGGTTTTTTTGCCCGGTCATGTTCATTAACTGTTGGAGGTATAGTCCATGTCCATTCGCCTATATATAGGTAATTTGCCAAAAGAAGAAATAGATCGCCAAGAGTTGCAAGCAGTTTTTGCAGCAGAAGGCGAAGCTGTCACGACTAAATTGATTAAAGACCGGAAAACCGGAAAATGTCGTGGCTTCGGCTTTTTGACAGTCAACAATGACGAGCAAGCTGACGAAATTATTGAAAAGTATAACGGTCAGATGTTCAAAGATTCTCCTATTAAGTTAGAGAAAGCATTACCTCGCACCAAAGGAGAAGAAGGCGATGAGCAGCAGCCAGCGATAACAACTGCTACAACGGCAACAGCTACTCCCAAGCCAGTAATTAATGCGAATGCAGGCGCTTCTAGGGGAGAGGGTAGTAATGCTGGTGGCGGTGGCGGTGGCGGTGGCGGTAGTAGCAGCAGCCGACGTGACAAGAACTCTAAAAAGTCTCGTCGTGGCGGTAGTTCGACTCGTGAAACCACTACCTCCTCGACAGGAGATGATACCATTCGTCCAGATCCGCGTTGGGCAACTGAATTGGAGAAGCTCAAGCAAATGCTAGCAGCACAAACCACAAATTAAATCAAGATGATAAACCGTTAAAAGTTAAAAACCATTTTCTGATTTTTAACTTTTAACGGTTGATTCGCGATTTAGTTTGCTTGCTGTTCGATAATTTCTGCCCACGTCTAGCCTCAGTTATCTGGTTAAGTTAACCATCGCGACTTTGAGGGGCAAGGAAGAGTCAAAGGAAAAAGGCGCAAGGATTAATTTCTTTCTCTCCCCAAAGAATAGTTACATGAGCGCATAGTCAAATATATTCAAACATCAACTATCTACTCAGTTTGAGTTATTAACTAACCGATGTGGAACTACACAACCCATAATCCCCTGGCACAGAAGCATTGGGGAATTCTTTTATATCATAGATTAAGGCTTACTTAATATGAGTGAGGTGGTTTTTAAAAAACTCTCAACTTCAAATATAGCACTTTATTATAAATACCTAGAATTGAGTATATTTTTTGTACAGTTTTGTAATACCCAAATGCGGGAGCATAGTCAGAAGGTTTCATATAAGCCGTCTATGTAAGACTACATCAGACTATGCTAACCTGCAAAATGAATGAAGTTATATTATACCCCGACAAGAAAGACGATCGCCCGTTTTGAGTAGACTCCGGTGGACAAGCAAGTTTTACAGATCCTCAAATTTAGACGACATTTTTTGTTGATTTTTCCCGCAGGGTAGCCTGTCCACGGGAGTCTAAATTTGGTGCAGGGTCTGAATTCACATATATAAACCTCTTCCTTCTTCCTTCTTTAATCCTTGAGGATGAGATCGTTGCAGACTCAAGAAAGCTTGCGAGTTTGAAAATTTTCTTAACATTGAGCAATAAAAATTTTTTATACTTGCAGCAAAATGTAATTTTTTATAAAGAAATGTATTCTACGATACAAAAATATTAGATATTTTAAATATAGTATAAAACCCAACTTAACATTTCAACCGCAAAGTTGTTTGAAAGCTTCCCGGGAAAAAGGGATTGTTGTGAGTGTTTAAATTTAAAGATATATACCGATAGATACATTGCCTTTTTCCGGGAAAAATGCTCAGATAACTATTGATGTTTTGAGTTTTTAAAAGAACAAATTCGCAATCTTTTTGCGCTTTTAAAACCAACTATCTAGGCATAAACTTAAGTAAAAATCTAGTGTCATAGTCGTAATTATGACTGTAGAAATTGGCTTTACTTATCATATACATTAGATATAAATATATCATTGTATATATAAGAATTTCAATATAAATACTGGATAATGGGAGGTATTTCTAGTAGTAGATGTATAAAAATAATTCGCATATTAAATTAAAATGAAGAATAATCAAAGTTTTCCGACGCTTGGTGTACGAGGGACAAGCGCCGACTTGGGAACAGGCTCAAACCTCGTTAAAACAACACACGAACCAACTATGAACTCTAGAACCACAAAACGCATCGCTTTGATTTCAGTCCACGGCGATCCGGCGATTGAAATTGGAAAAGAAGAAGCTGGGGGACAAAATGTTTATGTAAGAAACGTGGGTGAAGCATTAGGACAACTGGGATTGCAAGTTGATATGTTTACCCGTAGAGTAAGCGCCAAACAAGACGTAATTGTTCAACATACTCCCAACTGTCGAACGATTAGATTGGAAGCTGGCTCTCTGGAGTTTGTACCCAGAGACGACCTGTTTGGATATTTGCCAGAATTTGTCGATAACTTTTTAAAATTTCAACAAGAAAACGGTTATAGCTATCCTTTAGTTCACACAAACTATTGGCTTTCTAGCTGGGTAGGAATGCAACTGAAAAAAATCCAAGGCAGCAAGCAGGTTCATACATACCACTCCTTAGGAGCAGTTAAGTACAACACAATTGAAAATATTCCTTTGATCGCCAATACCCGGCTAGCGGTGGAAAAAGAACTGCTAGAGACAGCAGAAACAGTTGTGGCAACCAGTCCGCAGGAAAGAGCGCATATGCGGCAGCTTGTTTCGACTAAAGGAGAAATCGAAATTATTCCTTGCGGCACAGATATTGAACGCTTTGGTTGTATTGCTCGTGAGGCTGCAAGAACCTATTTAGGAATTGACAAAGAAACTAAAGTTGTTTTGTATGTAGGACGTTTTGACCATCGCAAGGGGATCGAAACCTTAGTGCGTGCCGTAGGAGAGTCACAGTACCGTAATAGCGGTAAGTTACAGTTGATTATTGGTGGTGGCAGTGTTCCGGGTCAAAGCGACGGTATTGAGCGCGATCGCATTGAGAATATTGTCAAGGAATTGGGGATGAACGATTTCACAACATTCCCCGGTCGTCTGAGTCAGGAAATCCTCCCAACTTATTACGCTGCGGCTGATGTGTGCGTTGTCCCCAGTCACTACGAACCCTTTGGATTGGTGGCAATTGAAGCAATGGCAAGTGGTACTCCTGTGGTTGCAAGTGATGTTGGCGGACTTCAGTTTACCGTAGTTCCTGAAGAAACGGGTTTGTTGGCACCAGCACAAGATGTATCGGCTTTTTCTTGTGCAATCGACCGAATTCTTAACAATCCCGAGTGGCGAGACGAATTAGGTAAAGCTGGTAGAAAGCGAGTTGAATTGAAGTTTAGTTGGGTTGGTGTTGCAAATCAGTTGGACGAGCTTTACGTTAAAGTTTTGCAGCCAGCACCAATACCAGCCAAAGAGGTGGTTTTAGTTAGCAAGTAGTCCATTAGAGTAACTTTGATGGATAACTGAATGCACGGGTATTATTTATTATCCATCAAAGTTTTCCTATGAACGCTCGGCTAATTATTGATTGCTCATTCTAATAGCGACATAACGCAAGCACTTACTTCTCAGTTCACTAACAATTCTACGTATAAATACTAGTGTGGCTGAAATGATGATTTAAGTATTTTACGTAGATAATGCAAAAACTTTATTACTAATCAAAGCTTCTGCAAAATATAACCTTTTTTTATCGCCATCGGCAAAATCCAATTTTAAAATCCCTACGCTCATTGACTTGATTGATATTATTAGTATACTTTTAATTGTTTGAGCAAGAATTAGCTATTAATTATACCGTTTAAATGCCAGTATGTAAATATTCGTTGATATTATTTACAATCAATCTAAGTAACAGCATTTTCCAGGAAATACAATGCTTTCTTTCATAAATAAGCACAAATCTTTTATTGTTTTAGGATTAGCTGTCAGTGGGTTGTTTATAGCACCAAATCAGGTTAAAGCTTTTAACCCCGTTGATAGAACCAACCTTACTGACACGGAGTTTGAGGATATACTTCGGAAGGGAGAATTTACAGAATCATTCGTTGCCGAAGGTCGTATTGGGAATAATGGCTTAGGAGGTAATGGAGAGCAAGAATTTGGTATCAATACACCGATTACACCCAAGCCTGATGGTACTTTGACAGATGCTACGACTATAGCGAAAGGCGATCGCACTTGGGTTAGTGGTAGCTTGGTAGACTTTGCGCTGGAATATACAGGAAGTCAAATTAACTATACAGTTGGGGAGCAATTGCTGAGTAACACTTCTTTTAGCGGTGAAGTGACAGATATTTTCCTCCGCACTTTTGCACAAAGAGATAGCACAGATGGTAGCAATTCAAACAAAGATAACTTTGTCGGGTTGAGTAACCTTTTATTATTTGAAAAAGGAACCACCCAAGGAAAGACTATTAACAGTTTGTCTTCTTCAGGTGCAACCACCAGCGACACAGACTATGCTCAACTCAGTGGCATATCCTCTGGATTCAAGCTTACAGGCAAAGCAGCGATGAGTTGGGCAGGTACAACACCTTCCCGTTCAAACTTGGCTTATCAAATTAAAGTTGGTAACACTCCTCAAAAGAGAAAAGTACCTGAACCTGGAATGTTGGGTGCTATCTTCGTGGCTGGACTTGTCGGCGCACGTTACAGTAAAAGAAACAAAGCCGCAATCCTTTAAGAAAAAACCGATAAACGGTCATATACACGCTGATTTCCAATTGGCGTGCATATGACTGCTTTTAATCAATAATTAAAGCTATACTTACCATCACAGCTTGTTCGTCAAGAATTATTTGTTTTGCAACCAGTTGACTTTACCACTCTGACAGCCGCTTGTAGTGAAATACGTACTGGCTGGTTACCATCACGTTTAGAGCAAGTTTATCAGCGCGATCGCTATACTATTGCGATCGCATTACGCACTCTGAAAACTCGGGGTTGGCTAGAAATATCTTGGCATCCCCAAGGGGCACGCATTCACATAGGCTCACCACCACCGCGATCGCCTGACACTTTTACTTTTAGCCAACAGCTAGTACATCAGTTGGGTGGTTTGGCTTTGGTAGAAATTCAGGCGATCGCACCTTGGGAACGTGTTATTGATTTACAATTTGCTCGTCGTCCGGGTGAGTCCGCACTGTATCACCTGTATGTGGAAATTATGGGCAAATTCAGCAATGTCATTCTTACCGACGCTAACAATCAGATTATTACCGTTGCCCATCAAGTTGGTCAGCAAAAATCCAGTGTCCGGACTCTCCTCACCGGACAATCTTATGAAACACCACCAAATCAAACTGCAGCTATACCCAGTTTGAACGAATCCCAAGAACGCTGGCAAGAACGGGTAAGTTTAGTTCCAGGTGCGATTAAGCGTCAGTTGTTGAAAACTTATCGCGGTTTGTCTCCAGTACTGCTAGAGTTGATGGCGCAAGCAGCAGGATTAGATTCAGAAGCAAATACAGATACCCTCAAACCAGAAGATTGGCTCTTCTTGTTTCAACGTTGGCAAGAATGGCTGGAAGCTTTAGAATCCGATAACTTTTACCCCGCTTGGACAAAAACAGGATACACTGTCCTACCTTGGGGTGCGGTTGAACCAGTAAAAACTATCCAAGAAATACTCAACCGCTACTACACTGACCAGCTCAACCTACAGATATTTTCTCAACTGCGGCATCAGTTGACTCAGAAGCTTAATAATATTTTAGAAAAATTGCGCCTCAAAGGAAAAACTTTTTCAGATCGCTTGCAGCAGTCAGATAATGCAGATGAATATCGCCAAAAAGCAGACTTGTTAATGGCGTATTTGCAAGAATGGCAACCAGGGATGCAAAAAATTACTCTGGCAGATTTTGAAACTGGTAAACCAATCGCGATCGCCTTAGCACCAGATAAAAATGCGGTGCAAAATGCCCAAAGTTTTTACAAACAGAACCAAAAACTCAAACGTGCCCGCACTGCTGTTGAGCCTCTACTAGCTGAAGTCAAAGCTGAGATTGACTATCTAGAACAAGTGGAAGCTGCTATTTCTCAGATAGATAACTACCAAACACCAGAGGATTTAGAAGCTTTAGAGGAAATTCGTGAGGAGTTAGTACAACAAAAGTATCTAGATGACCCAGAATACCGCAGCCGCAGTACTTTAGAAATCGATGGTAGCACAAACTTTTATCGTTACCGCTCTCCCAGTGGGTTTGAAGTCTTAATTGGACGCAACAACCGCCAAAACGACCAATTGACTTGGAGGGTAGCTGGGGATTATGATTTGTGGTTTCACGCACAAGAAATACCTGGAAGTCATTTGCTGTTGCGTCTCACACCGGGTGCTTTTGCAGAAGAAGCTGATTTACAATATGCTGCCAATCTCGCAGCGTACTACAGCCGCGCCCGTCAAAGTGACCAAGTACCAATAGTTTACACTCAACCAAAGCACCTTTACAAACCCAAGGGTGCAAAACCAGGAATTGTGATTTACAAACAAGAACGTATTCTTTGGGGACAACCGCGATTGGTTAGGGAGTTAGGAGTTAGGAGTTAGGAGTTAGGAGTTAGGAGTTAGGGAGTTAGGAGTAAACAACTAACCACTAACAATTTCTAGCAAATTAAACTATTCTTAAAGATAGAGGCTAATTTATTAAAGCAATATCTTTTTTTTGAGAAAACTAGACAAAAAATCTGTGTTGACTGTTACAATATTGTTAAGAAAGATTGCCTGCTGCGTTTTGGGAACGCTGAGAATTGGCTTGACTCTATCGAGAAGACAACGCGAAGAAAAATTCTTCCAGACCAGCTGTGGTAGGCTGGTCTTTTATTATTTTTATGACTTTAACCTGTACCCAGATTAATTATTTTGTTTGTTAAGCGAATAATTCCATTATACATGGTAGTTCTAGTATTTTCACGTAAAAAAGACAAAAACGCTAAAAAAAATTTTGCGTCTTGCCTTAAATATAGGCGATGTTATGTGTGTGAGAAGCCGTAGAATATTCGCACTTAATTAGAACTAGAAACTAAAGGTAGTCCTCAATGCCCCAATGACAACATCGTCATTATTATTATTATGGTCTGGTGCTGTGAGCCAGATAACTCCAGGGGTAATAGTGATATTGTCGCTGACTTTGTACTGGTAAAACGCCTCAACGTGATAGGAAGTATCTCTGTCTTTGTCTAATCCTTGAATGCTGGAACTTGTAACTTTAGGTTCCATCCCCAGAATTATGCCAGCTAAGTTACCTTTTTTACCAAGGTCGGGAAAGCCGAGAGTGACTGCATAATTCCAAATATCAACTTCCCCACGGTTAGGAAAGCCTGCTGTTGTAGCAAGGGTTCGAGTATTGGTGTATCCAGCCCAACCACCTAAGACAAAGTTATCGCTCAGGCCTATAGATGCTTCAATACCGTAGGAATTACTGCTAGATGCGATGTCAGAGAGGGTTTGTGTAATTTCTCCTGCACTATCACCGGCTTGTATAGTCTCTCCAACGTTAAAAGTAGCCCTATTACTACCAGTGAGTAGTCCCTGTTTGTAGGAATTGATGTAAGTTAAACCTATAGAGATGCGATCGCTTGGTTTAAGGGTTAGCTGTGCCAACGCACCGTATGAACCATTAAATAACCCACTTCCTTGACTGGGGTCATTAGGTGAAGCTGCCAAATAACCTAAACTTAGTGCCAATTTATCCCCAAAATCGTGGGTGATTCCCAACCCTGCACCATTTGTTTGACCATAAATGGGGTTGCGAGTGCCAAAGGTAGACAAAGCCCCAAATGCACCGTCTCCGTCAAATATATTGATTGTGCTGGCAAGGTCATCTGCTGCGGCTGCATTCGCAAACACTTTCACCTGAGTATCTTTACCAAGGGGAAATCCATACCATAGTGCATCGATAGAGGCATTAGTGTTAGCTTCTGCACCACTATTGCCACTGGCAAAGAATAGGTTTCCTTCGTTCGTGCCAATGTTAGGGGTAACAATATTATTAGCCTGGATTCTGGTGAAGAGTGTATCTTGACCTGTGAAACTGCTTACTAATTCGATACGGGCTCGCACCCCCAGAGTTGTATTATTGTCGGTGATTTCCTCTTCGTTAACTCTTTGACCACTCAATACATCGCTAATAACTCCGACAACTTGTCCTTGTAGTTTAGTAGTGGTTGAAAATCGATTGGCTTCCAACTGGGCAGTTTTCGCTTCCACTGCATCCACTCGACCCCGTAATGTTGCTAGTTCTGGGGCAAATTGTTCTTGCAGCTTTTGAATTCTCGCTATATCTTGCTTACTCACCAAACCATCGGTAGCGGTTGCAATCAATTCACCGACACGATTTAAACAAGCATTTAAACCCGCAGCAAATTCATATCGCGTCATCGCCCGATTTCCGCGAAATGTGCCATTTGGGTATCCTGCAATACACCCGTAGCGCTCCACCAGCGATTGCAATGCTTGAAAGGCCCAGTCTGTTGGTTGTACGTCTGACAACTGAGACACAGATGTTACTTGTGCCATTGCATTGAAAGAAGGTATATTTTCAGCTTCGGGTGTTGGTATTTCACTTGCAACTGCTGCACCACCAACAACTAGCATTGCACAAAAAAGTGCTGGACTGACCAACAGAGAGTTCCAGAATCTTTGCATTGTTTTCCCTCACACTAATTTTTTGTTATCGGCGATAGTGTGCTTTTCTACAAGCACATTTTATTAAAAACTATTCTCAATTAATTTACCATTAGTATGCTTTTTTTTAACTATTATTTTAAGAACTCATAACTAATAAGTAAGACTATATATAGACAAATGTATCGCGAACGCTTAGATTAAATTTTAGTAATATGCTATGTAACGAGAATCATTATACTACAATTGGAATAAGTCTTATTGTCAATAGTGAGATATGCAAAGACAAATTAAAAGGTCAACTCTCATGCCGAAGGGTAGACGGACTCGTCGCAAAGAAAAGTAACAAGAATATGGCTGATATTATAAATAAACATCACAGCTTAGATGCGTTTGCCTGAAATCTTCTTACGCACGCTTGCTTTAATCGCATCTCACAATCTACACCAAATAGCAAAAAAACCTTAATTACCGTTTAATTTGCTTAAGAAAGTCAGGAACTAACAAAGATTGCGCTAATTCACCTTGTTTATTATAAAATTTTATTTGACCTTGTTCATTACATAACCATACTTCAACAGCTTGAGCTTCTAAATATAATTTTTTCTTGAATTCAATTTCATCCAACGAGTTGCCAGCGGATTTAACTTCTATACAAATTTCTGGTGCAATAGACGCTGATACTTCATCTTGAATTTTATCAAATCGGTTCTCTGAACACCAGACGACATCAGCAACTTTAACCCCATCTGATGTATTGATTGCACATTCTGGCATCACTTCCCCAGTATTCAATAAAGATTCTAATAGACGTTGGATTCTTCCTTGATAAAAAGAATGTTTAATCTTTACTGGACTCATTACGATTTGCCCCCATTTATTTAATTCAATCTTGAAGGGTAAATCTTGTAACTGTTTATGTTCACAAACTTCTTCCCATCTCATAGTTAATTACCTGTAGTGATTAATCCTATCTTAACTCACGAGCGGGATGTCTAAATCTAAAATTGCATCTTCATAATATTTGGCTGACGGGGAAGTTACGAAAATTACTCTTATTAAAATTTCCTCATCAAAGCGATCGCGTCAGCGGTGCGAAGCAAATCACCCCTCACTACAAAAAGCGAACGCCTCTCTCATCACAAATTCATACATAAACTCATTACAAAGGATGGAAACAGTGTCAGCTTGAGTTTTCACAATACCTAATACTTTAGGTTGCTTAAGCATACCCCCCAACGCTTAAGCAACCTATTATAAATATTCCCCCTTACCTACTTACAAAGATCAATTCGGAGAACATCTATTACAGAAATTTGGGCTGAATTTACATGATGGTGCTTGTGTCAATGCATAAGATGTGCAATAAGGAAAAGTTGTTAGTTCACCTCTTGCTTTTCGCGAACTCGACACTTTTTGTAATGGCTTAATCCGCTTGACTTCATGACCTGTGATTATAGATAACACTTTTGGGAAAGTCAAGCAAGCAGCGACATTAACTAAAGTGAGAAATAAAGCATCCGTTAAAGCCATAGGTAATCACTGTATGAATGAAAATAGGTAGTTGCTGTTTTTCACCAAGCGGACAATTTATGGAAGCAGAAGAAAAGATAGACAATGCATTGTTTTATGTCTATATAACTTGAGTTTACCATAAGTTAAAAGTAATATATCGATTCAACCATCAAGCTTGTGAGAGGCATTCGTAACTGTGTCTTGTGGAAATAGGCTATTTTAACTTGATGGTGGAATCTCTAAAGAAGCAAAATAGATTTAAAAGTAGTAGGTAACGTGTGATGTCGAAAACCCAGGCTTATAGTTCTTTATTGCCAGATATCAACGACCAAGAACGTTTAGAATTAAAGCGTTTGATTGATTATTCAAATGCGCGATCGCTTCCGGAAATTTGGCAGTTGGTAGCAAAGCGAGTTGGTAATGTTGTGGCTCTACGCGACCCTCATTCTAAACTGGAGAGTGTTTTAAATTATACTGAATTAGCGGAAAAAATTCAGCAATTTGCCATAGGTTTGCAAGCGTCTTCCGTGAAAGCTGGTTCGCGCATCTCCCTAATAGCAGATAATTCTCTTCGTTGGTTGATTGCCGACCAAGGAATTATGATGGCTGGGGCAGCTAATGCGGTGCGTAGTTCCCAGGCAGAACGAGAAGAGTTGCTATTTATTTTGGCGAATAGTGGCAGCAACGCTTTAGTCGTGGAAGATTTAAAAACGCTGAATAAGCTGTACGAAGGTTTGAAGGATTTACCAATTGAATTGGTAATCTTACTTTCCGATGAAGCACCTCCAACAGAGGAAAGCATAAAAGTGCTGAACTTCCAGCAGTTAATGTCCATTGGGGCACAGCATAATCTGGAACCAGTGGAGTTAACCCCCGATACCTTAGCAACTTTAATTTATACTTCAGGAACTACGGGAAAACCCAAAGGTGTGATGCTGAGTCACGGAAATTTAATGCACCAAGTTAATTCTCTTGGAGCAGTTGTACAGCCGGAAGCAGGAGATATTGTCCTGAGTATTCTTCCTACTTGGCACAGCTACGAACGGAGTTGCGAGTACTTCTTGCTTTCTCAAGGTTGCACGCAGATTTATACGAATTTGCGCTCTGTAAAGCTCGATTTAAAAGAATTTAAACCCCACTACATAGTATGTGTACCGCGCCTGTTGGAATCGATTTATGAAGGAGTGCAAAAGCAATTTCGCGAACAATCAGCCTCGAAACAGCGCCTGGTAAACTCTTTGCTGAATATTAGTGAAAAGTACGTTAAAGCACGGCGCTTGGCACAAGAATTGAGTTTAGATAATCTATACCCAAAAACGTCCGAGAGACTCACAGCGAGCCTGAAAGCATCAGCATTATCCCCCCTCCATGCGTTGGCAGAAAAACTGGTTTATGGCAAAGTACGAGAAGCAACAGGGGGAAGAATCAAACAGATGATTAGCGGTGGTGGTGCGCTTCCTAGGCATATTGATAACTTTTTTGAGATTGTCGGTGTAGACATTTTAGTCGGTTATGGCTTAACCGAAACTTCTCCTGTAACTCATGCCCGTCGTCCTTGGCGAAATTTACGGGGTTCTGCCGGACAACCGATACCCAGTACATCGATTAAAATAGTAGACCCAGAAACTCGCCAAGAGATGGCAATAGGAGAACGTGGCTTAGTTCTCTTGCGAGGGCCGCAAATCATGCAAGGTTATTATCAAAACCCAGAGGCCACCGCCAAAGCAATTGATTCAGAAGGTTGGTTTGATAGCGGAGATTTGGGTTTCGTGACACAGCAAAATGATTTAGTGCTGACCGGACGGGCAAAAGATACGATTGTATTAACCAATGGAGAAAACATTGAGCCGACACCGATTGAAGATGCCAGCTTGCGATCGCCCTACATCGACCAGATTATGCTTGTCGGGCAAGACCAGCGCAGCCTTGGTGCATTGATTGTACCTAATATCGAGGCTCTAGAAAAATGGGCAGAAAGTCAGAATCTAGAACTATGTATTAAAAATGACAATGTTCTTCAGACAACCAGTCAAAAAATACACCTGGGGAGTAAAATAATCCAGGATTTGTTTCGGCAAGAGTTGAATCGGGAAGTGCAAAATCGTCCAGGTTATCGACCGGATGACCGCATAGGCTCGTTCCAACTAATTCTTGAGCCATTTTCCATTGAGAATGGGATGATGACGCAAACGTTAAAAATTCGCCGACACGTTATAACAGAACGCTACCGCGATATTATTGACGGCATGTTTGCCTAGTTATCTCAATTGCAAACTGTAGAGTGAACGGAAAAACTTTTTTATGGATGTCTCCAAACAACTGCTCTTAAAGCGCATTGTTAATGTCAAGGCGATCGTTACTCCTCTGTGGAAAGACGAAGTACAGCAGCAACTGCAAACGCAAATCAATCAAATTGACCAGCAACTACAACAATTAGATGTCGAAGGACAGCGGGCGATTTCCGCCGTTCAAAAGCAGAGCCTGCAACCCCCCGGACCCCAGACAATGCAACAAATTGACAATATTCAACTCCAACTCAATCAAAAGAAAAGCGAACTCCTAGACCAAAAAAATCAGAGCCTGCAAAACCTCCAGCAAGTACAATTTCTGGATTTGGATCAGGAAGTCAGCCAATTCCAGATGGAAGGCTTTTTCCGGGCAGAACCTGGTGATAACCTAATTAGCAAAATGCAAGTAGAAATCGTTCTGCGCGATGGCGTTGTTGAAGAAATTCGCGGCGACATTTAATTTGTGTTAGTTGTTAGTGGTTAGTTGTTAGAAGTTACGGGTTAGGGGTTAGGAGTTACTGAGTTGTAAATTTAAATTTCTAACTCCGTACAAACCTTTCGGTTCCGGAGGGTCTGTACTAACTTTTAACCACCAACCACTAACAGATTCGCTCCCGCCTTCCGGGTAAACATTGTGCCTGGGAGCCAGCCCACACGATTTGCCACACTGGGGGTGAATTAACTAAAAGCGATCGCCCAAAACTTGCCATCTCAACTCGATATTTGATTGGGCTAGCCGCGAATTTTGCTTTATCTTGGGTAATCGTTACTAATGCCTGATTGGGTTGAGGATAGACTACCTCTACCTTTCGGGTTCCTCGCTCAGATACCACATTGTCAAAGGTATTCAATGCCAAAGTCGCAGGATCGCTGCCTTGAAGCACAGAGCTAATACTTTCCAGAGGTATGGCTTTATACTTATTTCGCTCTGGTGCCTGAATATCTTCTACTGCGCTTGCTGGTGTGAACACAGAAGGCTGATTGCTAATCTCAGAAATCGGTCTAGCGGTCGGGCGCTGGGTCATATAAAGTCCAGTGCCAGCTGTGGCAAAGATACCTATTACCACAATTGCAATTAGCTTAAACTTCGCCGACATAAATCTTTAGGGAAATTTCAAAGAGGTTAATTATCAACTTGGATTGAAGAATTTAAGTTTTACTCTCCTATCTTCTGATTTTGAGTAGCTCCTGCGCTTTAGTGACAGAATATAAGAAATCTAAATTAAATAGACCTCCATCTTGCCTTGGGGTTCCTGCTTTGGTTAAGAGTTGGGAGTTAGGAGTTAGGAGTTGGGAGTTGGGAATTGGGAGTTGGGAATTCATAACTCATCACTCATAACTCATAACTCATAACTCATCATTCATAACTCATCACTCATAACTCATCACTCCTAACTCCTAACTCCGTTCCTCTCCCAATCTAATCAAAAATCCCTAGGGCGAGATACAATTCGATCTGATAAAAGCTGTTAAAGTTCAAAAATTATTGATTCTGAAACCACCATATGAGCATTCACGAAGTATTTATGCCGGCGCTGAGTTCCACCATGACCGAGGGTAAAATTGTCTCCTGGGTGAAATCTCCTGGCGACAAAGTGGAAAAAGGCGAAACGGTGGTGGTTGTAGAGTCAGATAAGGCTGATATGGATGTGGAAACCTTTTATGAAGGATATTTAGCCACAATCCTTGTTCAAGCTGGTGATAGTGCGCCAGTCGGGGCTGCGATCGCCTTTGTCGCAGAAACAGAAGCTGAAATCGAAGAAGCGAAGCAGAAAGCTAACTCAGGTGGTGCAACTGCTAGTCCAGAATCGGTTAAAACAACACCAACTGCGGCCGTTGAAACATCCGTCGCCACCTCCGCAAACGGTTCTAGCCTCGGTGATGGGCGGGTAATGGCTTCACCCCGCGCTCGCAAGTTAGCAAGGGAACTGAAAGTTGATATAAGCAAACTTTCTGGTAGCGGTCCCTACGGTCGGATTGTCGCCGAAGATGTAGAAAATGCGACTGGTACCGCAGCCCCTGCACCTGTAGCAATTAGAACCCCAGTCGCCCCAGCACCGAAGCCAGCAGTCGCAACAGTCCCAGGTCAAACAGTGCCTTTGACTACACTGCAAAATGCTGTAGTCCGGACTATGCTTGGCAGCTTATCCGTACCTGTATTCCATGTTGGGTACACGATTACCACTGATGCCCTAGATCAGCTTTACAAACAAATTAAATCTAAAGGTGTGACAATGACAGCCCTATTGGCGAAAGCCGTAGCGGTGACATTGCAAAAACACCCGTTAGTAAATGCAAGTTACTCTGACTCTGGCATTGTGCATCATTCTGGTATCAATGTGGCAGTAGCTGTAGCGATGGATGATGGCGGATTGATTACACCTGTATTGCAAAATGCAGACATGGTGGATATTTACACCCTATCGCGCAACTGGAAATCTTTGGTAGAGCGTGCCAGGGCAAAACAACTCCAACCGGAAGAATACAGTAGCGGTACATTTACCCTGTCTAACTTGGGGATGTTTGGTGTGGATAGATTTGATGCAATTCTACCACCAGGACAAGGCGGAATTTTGGCAATTGGGGCATCTAGCCCTCAAGTTGTGGCTACATCTGACGGAATGTTTGGTGTCAAGCAACAAATGCAAGTAAATCTGACTGCAGACCACCGGATTATTTACGGTGCCCATGCTGCGGCATTCTTGCAAGATTTGGCGAAATTGATTGAGACTAATGCTCAGTCTTTGACGATGTAGATGATTGGTTTTAAGACTTGGGGTTTTAGGCTCCAAGTCTTTTTTTAAACGCAGAGGAACGCAAAGGCGCTTCGCCTTCCCGCAGGGTAGGGAAGCGGAGTTTTCAGAATTTCTCAACTGTTTTTAATGATTTTATCAGGATAAATTCAGGGCAAAAGCTCATGCTAGTCATTGAGAGAGCTTTGAATGTAACTGTATTATGAGAAAAAGGTATTTTTTACAGGCTGGCGCAGCGATGGTGGGCGCAGCATGGTTATCACGCTATTTTACACGAAGGTCATAAGTTATGGCAACTGCAAATAATGAGTTTGAAATCACTAAAACTGACGAAGAGTGGCGGGAAATTTTAACTCCAGAACAGTTTCAGGTTCTGCGGAAACATGGGACTGAACGCCCTCACACTAGCCCTCTTGATAAACAATATGGTAAGGGGACTTTTGCGTGTGCTGCCTGCGACCTGCCACTGTTTACTTATGATACCAAGTTCGACAGTCGCACTGGCTGGCCAAGTTTTTATAGACCTATTGAAGGAGCGATCGCCACGACGGTAGATAAGTCACTATTTATGACCAGAGTTGAAGTGCATTGTCGGCGCTGTGGTGGGCATTTGGGTCATGTTTTTGATGATGGTCCCGCACCTACGGGTAAACGTTATTGCATGAATGGAGTGTCAATGAAGTTTATTGAAGCTTAGATCGCGGATTTTAAAGGATTACTCGGATTCCACGGAAAGAATTATTAATTTTTAGAGGAGGAGTGAAATTTTTTAATCCCTTTAATCGAGCGGATGATACCATGAGAATGGGTTGAAATTCTATTTTGTAGGTTTTTCTTCACATTTCATCTCCCCAAATTTAGGACTCCACCACCCTTTCTGGGTGGTGAAATAAGCTACATCTTTATGTTTGTTATCGTTTCGTGACTGAGGTTCTGAACACCGGAGCATTACCTTACTCTGTCCGTCTTTCATGTAGCTGTACTCTTCCAAAGGCTTCTTGCACACTGGGCAGGGATATGTGGTTATCTTGGCTGGAGGTTTTTCGGGATTTGCACCTTTGCGGTTAGAACGAGGTGCCTCCCAAGCTTTGGTGCGATCGCTCCAAAAAAGCACGACATCTTCACACCCACTCATACATTTGAGGAAGTATTTCTTTGTAACCTTATTACTTGGTATTTTGGCGAAGTGGTTGTTGCATTGAGGACAACGAGTTCTAGATTTTTCAAATTTGCGTTCAGTCAATTGAGATACGTTAGCCGTACCCGATGAATTAACGGGTACAGTTTTTGCCTTTGCCAGGGCTGGTGCAAAGTAACTCTGGTTCCAATTTGTGAGGTATTGCTGCCACGGTTGTTTCCCCGAAGCGATCGCATCTAACGCATCTTCCATTTTGGCGGTAAATTCGGTTGCGAGCAAATCTGGTAATGCTTTCTGCAAAAAATCATCAACTTCCAACCCCAGGACAGTCGGTTGTAAGTTTTCCTTGATTAACTGGACATAATCCCGTTTCTTCAGAGTCGCAATCGTGGGAGAATAGGTACTCGGACGACCAATCCCTTTGCGCTCCATCAGTTGGACTAATTTTGGTTCGCTGTAGCGGGGTGGTGGCTGGGTCTGTTTTTTCTCATGTCCGGCATCCTGCAAATTCAATATCTGCCCCTGTTGTAAGTTTGGCAGAATTGTATCCTTGCTCAGGTTAGGCCAGTAGCGAGCATAACCTAAAAACTCTATTACTTGCCCTCTTGCCTGCCACAAGAGAGAACCAGACTGAGTAATTACCAGAGTTTTACGGAGTTGGGCCGGACGACACTGAGAGGCGATCGCTCGTTTCCAAATCAGGACATATAAGTTAAACTCGTCTCCAGTTAGTTCTACTCGCAATTGAGTTGAAGGACGAAATACATCTGTCGGACGGATAGCTTCATGGGCTTCCTGTGCTGTTTTATTACTTCGATGTCTGGCAACTTGTGGCGGTACATTCGGGGGGTCGTTTTGGTCCAACCACTTACGGGCACTGGCACAGAACTCTGGACTCAACATTACTGAGTCTGTGCGCATATACGTAATTAACCCCGCCTCATACAACTTTTGTGCTACCTGCATGGTTTTCTCAGGAGCAAATTTTAGTTTAGAACCGGCAGCTTGCTGGAGGGTAGAGGTGATAAAGGGTGGGGGTGGTTGGCGGTTGACAATCTTTCCCTCAAATTGGACTATTTTATGAGGATGACGCCGTGCCTCCTCAACTAAACGTGTGGCTTCTGCTTCCGAAAGCACCCGAGTCGATTCGGTCGCTTCTTTATTAATCCCTGCCGCATCATCATTAACTTCTGTTTCCGGCTCATTCCCATTATTGGGAGCATTCACCGTCCCTTTGTAAAAAGCCCGGAACCCCTCTGTATAGTCAACCCAGACACTCCAGTAGTCTTGGGGGACAAAAGACAAAATTTCTCTTTCTCGCTGGCAAATTAGGTGGAGGGTGGCACTCTGGACTCTTCCAACGCTCTTGGCTCCATTATTTAAGGCCCAAACCAAGGGACTTCCTTTGTAACCGACGAGCTTATCGAGGCAATCTCGGCACAATCCTGCTCCTACCAAATTTGCATCAAGCTCTCTAGGATTGGCGATCGCATTGCGAACTGCTGACTCTGTAATCTCAGTGTAAACCACCCGTTTTGGTGCCTTCAAACCCAGAGCTTCTTTGAGGTGCCAAGCAATAGTTTCTCCCTCCCTGTCTGGGTCAGTCGCTAAGACAACTTCCTGAACCAACTTCACTGCCGCTTTTAGCTGCTGAATAGTTTCCTTTGCCCGCTCATCACGGGGAACATAGCGACACTTTACGCTGCTGCCATCCATGATAAACCCCAGGGAATCCTCACCCTCCGAACTCAGTTCTCGAATATGACCGCAACTGGCACGAACAATCCAGTCTGCACCTAGAATTTGACTGAGCTTTTTGACTTTACCGGGGGATTCTACCACTAGAAGGCGTTTAGGCATCGTTGGTTGATAGTTGTTATTTGTTGGTTGTTATTTGTTGGTTGTTGACTGTTCAGCACTAACCAATAACAATTTTCTCAAATAATGGGTCACCAAAACTCATCAGCCGTAGTGAAGGCTTTTCATCAAAAACAAACTCGGTGGTGTTTTATATAACTTAATTTTCTTCCCCGGTTTCATCCCCAACAAATATTCAAACTCCTCCATCGTCACATCTGCGGGTAACAATGTATTTTACTTTCTGCAACACCTTATAACAAAACTTATCTTGACCTTTCATCCCAATTAAGATTATTTGTTCCTGAAGACCAGGATTTAGGTTTTAGACCTGAAGCTTTAATTAATGAATTAGGTGGTAGTTCGTTAGGAGAATTAGAATTTATTCGGAATAGTGGCTTTGCGGATGGACGATAGATTATGTATTGTCAGTGAAGAAAGTGAGAAACGAGAACCTCAAATTATTTGTTCGCTGGGATTGTTTGAGAAATAATTTTATTGTAAAATTATTAGAGGGATAGAGTAATTATTTATGACATTATCACCTCAGTTATCCTCAAATATTTGTTTGGAAGAGTTTTTGAAACTACCGGAAACTCAGCCAGCTAGAGAATACATTGATGCTCAAATCTACCAAAAACCAATGCCACAGGGAGAACACAGTACCTTACAAAGTTTTTTGGTGACTAGTATTAATGAGATTGGCAAACCACAAAAGTTAGCTTACGCATTTCCAGAGTTGCGCTGCACATTTGGGGGAATGTCATTAGTTCCAGACGTTGCTGTTTTTGAATGGTCACGTATTCCTTTACGTCCAAATGGAAGAATTGTAAACAAATTTGAAATTCCTCCAGATTGGGTGATTGAAATTCTTTCTCCAGAACAATCTCCTAATCGGGTTATCCGTAAAATAACGTTTTCTATCCAAAACGGTGCAAAGCTAGGTTGGTTTCTTGACTCTGATGATGAATCGATTATGGTTTTTCAGCCCAATCAGTTACCAGAAATAAAACAAGGGAAGGATATTTTACCTGTTCTTGGCATATTAGGAAGTTGGCAATTATCTGTAGAGGATATTTTTAGCTGTTTGAGTTTCAGTTGAAAACTATCAGCAATACAAAAAAACTAAGTATTTATAAATTTATCGACTACACTTCTATCCGTCAGGGACTATAAGTCGAATGGCACGCTTGTTAAGCTCAATGCCATCCGCATCCAAGCATCGAAAACATAACCTTGAAGTTCGCACAAAGCTTTCGGGGCTTTTACCTGACTGCCATCAGCATAAACGATCGCTTCCCCGGAATCTTTCCAACCTTGGTTTTCAATACCATTTTCGGAGCGGGTTTTATACTCTTGAAAGCCATCACCGTCTAAGTCACCATAGTTATCAATCCATTCCAAACAACGTAATGCCACTTCGCGGTATTCTCGCAGTAGTGCATCATCTCCTAACCATTTCCACGTTTCATGGAGAGTAATTAGATACAAAATTGTGGCATCGGCAGTACCGTAATAAGGTGTATGGGGGACTTGATGAAAATGCGCCAATTCTCCCCGGCGAATTTCATGTAAAATCTTACCCGGTTCGGCATCGCGCCAATCGTCCAAGGTCGTCGCCTGCAACTGTGCGAGTTTTTTTAAAGCACCACGAGCAAAACCAGGATGAACGATGTTACTCTGCAAACTGGCGATTAAACTATCACGACCGAAGACAGCAACGAACTTGGGAACCCCAGCAGCAGGTAGCCACATATCTGGTTCCAAATCGTAGTCGTAGAGCCTCAGTGCAGCCAAGTCAGCCGCAGATTGTTTGTATACGCGGTAAACTTCCTCGTTGGCTGTTGTCAGTTCGGTTGCAGTTTCTAGCCACTGACGATGCAGGCGTTCTAGTTCCGAATTGACTTCCGTATCAACCGCAGTATCGTAGCAAATATGCGAAGGCTCGCGGACATTGTTATTTAAAACGCAGGTTCATCCATTGTCCAGAACCGGTGGGACACTCAACTTTGAACTCATCGCCCAAATAATCATGAAACCTCAGCAGCGCCTCAATCAGCAGATAATTTGTCGGAAACCAAATCGGTTCGCGCCAGTTAGAATTGCCACCAAATAAGGCGGTGGTCGATTCCCCAGGCTCATAGTCCACATAATACTGAGTGCCATTCACATCAAATCGATAGGGTCGAACCGCGTGGTATTTCGACACAGAGCGAATGCCATAGGGACTTAGGAATTCTTGTTCATTCAGCATCGTTTGTAAAATTGCTCGGAGTTTATCGGGATAGGCGATCGCCAATAATCGCCGTTCACCAACACCTTGTTTTTGCATACAGGCTACATTGTCCCGTAAGTCTGGACGATTATGAATAAACCATTCGGTGCGACGGGCAAAGTTAGGCAACTGGGCGAAGATTTCTGCTTCCAGGGTCATAATTGCAAACAATGGCACAAGTCCAACCAGCGATCGCACTCGAAGCGGAACATTAGTACCATCGGGCAAGCGCAGCACATCGTAATAGAAGCGATCGGTTTTGTCCCACAAAGGAATTTTGTCTTCACCAACGCCGTTCATTGCGTCGGCAATGTATAAGAAATGCTCAAAAAACTTACTCGCAATATCTTCGTAAACGGGATTTTCGGTAGCCAGTTCAAGAGCGATCGCGTTCCGAAGCAATGAACTCACCCACGATTTTTTCACTGCTACCGTCAGTGTAACCATTAGCTGTATCAATGAAATTACCACCCGCTTCCACAAAAGTATCAAAAATTTGGCGGCTTTCGTCTTTCGATGCACCCCAACCCCATTCTTCACCAAAAGTCATTGTTCCCAGGCAAAGTTCAGATACGCGCAAACCGCTTTTACCTAAAAGTTTGTATCGCATTAATTGTTTCTCCTGATGTTATAAATTAGTTCCTTACTTGCTCAATCGCCGTCAGTAATGTATCCATTTGCCAGCTATCGTGCAAGCGCACTCCGTTGATGAAAAATGTCGGTGTGCCTGTTACCCCGCTTTCCACGCCACTGCGAAAATCTGCTTGCACTTTCCAAGCAAATATATGCTCCGAAAGATTACGTAGAAAGCAGGATATATCTAGACCTAACTCAACGGCATACTCCACCAATGAACCGTCATCCAATGCTTGCTGATGCTCAAATAAGCAGTAATGCATTTGCCAAAACTTTCCTTGAGCGGCAGCTATTTCGGCTACTTCGGCGGCTTTTTGGGCGCGTTCGTGGATTTGTGTCAGCGGAAAATGGCGGAACACAAAGCACAGTTGGGAGTCAAGCTGTTGCTGAATCTGCTTGACAATGCTACAAGCTTCGCCACAGTGAGGACAATAGTAGTCGCCATACTTGACTAAAATTACAGGTGCATGAATTGAACCGATTATGCGATCGCCATACTCGTAGCTAACCGAAGGAAAAGCGGCAGATGAGCCATCGCACTCCCGAACAGGTTTAATAAGTCTGCTAAAATCTGTCTTGATAACAGTATCATCTGTTGCCATTCCAGTTACTGAGTGCTGTTTCTGTGTGACTCAACTATAGAAAATCAGCTAGTTTTTTCCCCTACCTTTTGTGTCAGTTTTCAAGCTTACTTTATGTTTGGGAAATGAACCTAACTTTCGATAAGGTTAGCCTCCGGGTGGGCGTGAGATGAGGTGCGAACTCACAAGTCAGCGCTGTATGCTATCGCTTTGAGCGACAAAATCACATTTAAGGTAATTTGTCAAGATTAATTAAGAATTTAATTTTACAAAAAATTACATCTTGTCTTTGTGTCGAGCAAGTTCAAATAAATTGAGAGATACGGACAAATCCGATTTTGCATGGTACTTTAATTTGATTGAATTATCGTTGTCAGGAATTTAAAGGTGAAAAAATCATGTAACTGACTCGCAAAAAAGTCAGCTAGTTCCATTATTTAACCAAAGACAACCAGGGGCAGGAGCATTTTAACTTGTAATTAAATCCCTTATTTACTTGCTTTGAGTAAAGCTTTTAATCCTAGCAGCAGTTTCTTCTGGTTTTCCTTTTAGGGGGAATACTAAAACACTCTTGATTTTATTGTTATCAACCAATTCTTTTAAATGATTTAACTGGTTATCTGTAATTGCAACTCCAGCATATTTTTCGGCATAATTTAATTCTTCTTTGAAATTAGCGTCGTTATAAGCTTGAATAAAGACTCGATCTACGTTCCAAGAAAGCCAATCAGCCGCAAAATAACGTTTAGCCCAATAAGGATTATGATGACAAAGATCGAAATTAACCTTCGGATTAGCTTTTTTCATGTTAGCTACCATTTGCCGCAAAAAATTAGTCAAACGGGCAGTGCGATCTACTTTACCAGGTAGCTCGGCATAATAACCTAAATAATCGTCCCACTGAACTGCATCAATGGTTGGATATTTTTGGACAAATTCTACTAAAATTTTATTGAATAAATTCGCAACTTCTGGAATTTCCACATCCAAAACATAGTGGTCGATTCCAGCGTAAGTTTTATCGACTCCAGGCACAATCCATTTTTTAGAAGTTGCTAAGTTAAAAATCGGACTATTCTTATCTATTTTAATACCCTTCTCAAAATAAGCGTGAACTTGCATTCCCTGTTTGTGCGCTTCGTCAATCAACCAATCTAACCATCGTTCTTGAAACAGATTAGGACAACTTTTATATCCAAGTATTTGCTGCATAACTACACTATTGTACATTGTGCAACCATTACCCCAGACTCCATGAATAATTGTATTAATTCCTCTATCGTGATAATAACGAACTCGTTGACGAATGGTTTGTTCGTCAGCATTATTAGTAATTTGATACCGACTTAAATAAATTCCTCTGATTACTTTTTTATTCCAAGGAGTTTGAGGTAATGCTGAGGTATTTGCTATGGGCTGTGAGGACGTGGTTGACGGTGATTTCTGGGGTAATGCTGAGATATTGACTACTGACTGTGAAGGTTGTGGGTTGGTTGTTGGTATTGGTATATCAATCCGAACAGTTTGCGTCTGGGGAGAATTAACAATACTGGGCACAGTTGGTGTTTGCGCAGTGGTCGCTTGTTGGTTATTAGGTAAGAGTTTGCTGATATCGAAATGACCTAAATGGATAAACCACCAATAACCACCGCCTAATATAAGTATAATTAGTGAGATTGGAACACTCGAACATCCACATCCACTTCCACTTGTTTTTTTGGGTGACATAGTAACAGGGAGCAGTGCCCCAAAGTTAAGTGCTGAAAATTAAGGGCATAAATAGTTACTATAATATTATCATTGACCCTTAGTATCCTTAGCAACAGAGTTATTACGGTTATGAACGATTGAGCCCGATTGGTGTTCCCAACTTTTCTATACCCACCTTGGTTTCGTTACTTTTAGCTTTAATGACCTAAAATTAAAATGCTTGAATAAGGTGCGAATGGAGACGGAAAATATCAGGAAGAGGGTGTATCCGTTTTTGCATCTAATGTTTTACGATTATTTTGCAGTCAAGATTTTTGCGATTCGCAATTATGCGGAGTTTCGCCATCTTGCTATAGGGCTAGCTGGTTGGAATCTAAGCTATTCTCAGTATGGTTGTGACTGAGGGGAAAGTGCCTTTCGCAACTGAAAAACCAAGATGCAAACCAAAATATTGAGCAATAATCAATTAAATGAAGCGATACCTCTATCTAAGCTCATCTCCAAGCCAACTTCAACAGTTAGCTCATGCCAACTTGAAAGTAATTACCGCATCATCTCAAGCGGCACGGGCATTAAAAGTCGCGCACTCCAGCTTAGAAAGTCTTGCCGAGCAAAGTCTTAGAGAAAAAGGCTTGCGTGTCGCACCTGCTTTGCAATCATCACGTTTGCTGCGTGCTGCGGTGAGCGAAGTTATACAAACTCTAGATATTGAAGGAACTACCCGCGCTTTAAACAGTGCTATGAAAGCGATTTTGCGTGCTGGAGTTGATTTAAATGGGTTAGCTGCTATCGGTAGTTTCCGGACTCAGCAACTTGCCCGTTTGGCTCAAACTTATACACAACTCCTTGCACAAGAAGGAATAGTTGATTCTACGGTAGTTCTTTGGCAAGCAGGTAATGTTGGAGTTGAACGTCAACAGCTTTTTATTTATGGCTACTTTAATCCCCGGATTGACCAACTGCACTTTTTAAATGCGATCGCCGATGATGGCAGTGTGATGGTGTTGCCTTGTCCTGAATCTAGCATTTTTACAGATAATCAAGCAGCTGTTAGCTGGTTGCAAAAACAGGGCTGGGAAGTGCAGGTGTTAGCGGAAACATCTGCAACATTGGGGGAACAATTGCAAAACAGTTTTCTCCAGCATACAAGTCTTCCTCCAGGTATCGCGGCTCATATCTATCCACATATGGAAGCCGAAGTGCGGGGGGTTTTAGCCCAAGTTAAGAGTCTTCTGAGTGGGGGAATTCCTGCGAATGAAATTGTTTTGGTTACTAGGGATGATGCTTTTTATGGTTCCACTGTGTTGGATGTAGCACAGGAATATAATTTACCTGTACGTGCTTTCTACGGTATTCCTTTAATTGCTACTCGCTTGGGTGCATGGGTACAGTTATTACTAGAAGTTATCCAAGAGAAATTTCCCTTTGAATCTACAGCAAAACTATTAAGCCATCCTTTATGTTCTAGTTTATCTGCGATCGCTTGGCAAGAAGCAAGGAAGCAACATCCCACTAAACTTCTAGATTGGCAAAGTTTGGGTGTTAATCTAGCTCTTTTGGACTGGCATTATGAAGATACCCGTGCAAATTGGGTAGAAAAAATGCAAGATGTGCTAAACAAATTTAATATTCGTCAAGGTTCTGGACGCTGGGCAAGGGAAATTGTTGCTTATTATAAATTTCAGGATACTTTGGTGGATTTGGCGAAGCCTGAAGATGAAGTTATTAGTTTAGAGGAATTTGCGACCGATATTACAGGTACTTTGGCTTTATTAACTGTACCTGCTCAACCGGGTAGAGGTGGAGTTGAGTTACATACACCGCTTTCTTTATTTGGTGCGAAGTATCAGTACGTTTTTGTTTTGGGTGCGGTTGAAGGGATTTTACCTGCACCATTGCAAGATGACCCTATGTTGGATTTTTACGAACGCAAACAACTATGCAGCCAAGGGTTTAATTTAGAAGATGCTGCGATCGCAGCACGAAGGGAAGCGATTTTATTTTATACTTTACTGCAAATTCCTACCCAGAGTTTAATTTTTTCCTACCCGCAAATGATGAGCCGTACTGGTACTTTACCCAGTCCATATCTAACACAGTTGGGATTGGAAGCTGTTTCTCCTCCATCCCTAACCATTGCAAGTATTGAAGAAGCAAGACGAGTATATTTGCGACGGGATAATTTATTAGAGGATGATGTTATGTCCCATGCTGTCAATGCTTGGGTAGTAGAAAAACGCCGAGAAGGAGCAGAAGCTTATGATGAGTATGATGGGGTGATTAATTTACCGTTAGACCCTAGTACGCGGGTATTTAGTGCATCTCAGCTTACCACTTTAGGACAGTGTGCTTTTAAGTGGTTCGCTCATAAGGTATTGAAAATAGCTGAGTTAGAAGAAGCTGAGGAAGAACTGAGTGCATTACTTAGGGGTAATCTTTATCACCGCAGTTTGGAGTTAGCTTTATCTGGTGTCACCGATTTAACACAAATAACGGCAAACTTAGAAGCAGCATTTTTACAAGCAGAGAAAGATTCCCAACTACCTGTATTATCTGCTTGGGAGGCTCGTAGAAGTGAGCATTTACAAATTTTAAACCGTGTTTGCAATCAACCAGATTTTTGCCAGCAAGGGACACAGGTTTTACAGTTAGAAACTGAATTTAGCGGGGAATGGTATGGATTGCAAGTAACTGGACGCATTGACAGAATAGACCGTACTCCCGAAGGTTTAGTTTTATGGGATTACAAAACCAGTTCCCAAGCACCACCGGGTATTAAAGATGAAGCGGGGAAAGCCAATATAGATATTCAAATGCCTTTATATGTAGATATCGCTGGTACTTTATTTCCTGGGGAAACTGTGCATGATGCTTATTATTACTCAGTGACTAAGGGTGAAAGAATTAGAAAGAAAAAGCCAAGTGCAGAAACTCTCCAAGCTGCTGCGGAAAAAATAAAGACTTACTTGCAACAAGGATATTATCCAGTAGAACCGGATGTTGACCAAAATGCTTGTCGTTATTGTGCTTACGATCTAGTTTGCCGCAAGGGTTCCCGTCAAAGTCGTAAAGGAGGTGAGTCGTGAGTTTAACTGTACAACAACAAGCAGCAGCTTATGCGAATGGTAGCGTTGCTGTTATCGCAGGAGCGGGAACTGGTAAAACCTATATGCTTGCGGAACGTTATGTTTATCATTTGCAAGCAGATGAACTTTCTCCCTTGGAGATAGTTGCAGTCACCTTTACAGAAAAAGCTGCTTTTGAATTGCGATCGCGTATTCGTGCTTCTGTCTCCAAGCAACTTCCAAACCGTCCTGATTTACTGGCAGAATTAGAAGCGGCTCAAATTAGTACTATCCACGCTTTAGCGATGCGGATTTGTCGGGAACATCCCGAAGTTGCGGGTGTACCTGCTGATTTTAGCGTTTTGGATGAGTTGGAAGGGTTTCTTCAAACTAAGGAGTGGTTGGATGAAGCATTGGATACTTTGCCTGTAAAACTTTACGAGCAAGTACCCTATTCGTTAATGTCCCAAGCCTTGGAAATATTACTTTATGACCCAATTTCCGCAGAAAAAGCCTTAGCTCAGGATATAGACAAATGGCAACAATTAGCACAGGATTTACAACAGAAAGCACTGAATGAATTGTTACAGCATCCTACTTGGCAAGATGCACGAAATACTCTACAAAATTATTGTGGTTCTTCAGGCGATCGCTTGGAAGTGGAAACACGTCTACCAGCATTACAAGCAATAAATAATTTATCCATTGGAGAAAATCTAAAAGAACAATTATCAATCATAAATGGACTCAAAGTAAATTTCGGTAGTAAAAAAAATTGGGTAGAGGGAGGTTTAGAAGCTGTTAAAGAAAGCATCAAAGAATTACGAGAGTTGGTACAAAATTTTCTTAAGGCTGGTTTAATTACTCTAGAAACTGGTACTGCTGATGATAAATTAGCGAAGATGTTACCTTCATTGCAGGAAGCTTTTGATTTAGTTAAAAAACATATTACCCAAGCAAAACACCGCGAGCGTGTTTTAGATTTTGCTGATTTAGAAGTTTCTGCTTTAAAAGCTTTGCAAGACATCCAAGTGCAATCTTATTATGCTAAACGTTGGAAAGCTTTTTTAATTGATGAATTCCAGGATACGAATCCCATTCAATCGGAAATACTCGAACTATTAACTAAAAATACTTTATTAACGATAGTTGGCGATGTCAAACAATCAATTTATGGCTTTCGACGTGCAGATGTGGAAGTATTTCGCAGTTGGTGTAATGAAATAAAAAATAATGGTGGTCAGGAAGAAATATTAAGTACCAGCTTCCGTACTCATAAATCTTTAGTTGATAATATCAATAATATATTTGCACCATTGTTGGGGGAATTGCACCAAGATTTAGATGCCCATCGAGTAGAATGTCCTCATAATTACCCAGCAGTTAGAGTTTTTACGATTGAAGCAGAATCGGATATTCTTAAACCTCAACGCTTGCGGGCTGAAGCTGCCCATATTGCTGGTTTATTAAAAGAAATGTTGGATACTCAAACTCAGGTGCATGACAAGAAAACTAATACATTACGTCCCATATTTGCGGGAGACATTGCCATTTTGTCTCGCACTTGGGAACCGTTAGAAGTATACGGTGAAGCTTTAGAAAGTGTGGGGATTCCCGTTGCTTTGGCTGGAGGTGGTAATTTATTGAGTACACGAGAAGCAAAAGATGCTTGGGCTTTATTGCGTTTTTTAGCGGACACCAGCGATGATTTAGCTTTAGTCGCGGTGCTGCGTAGTCCATTTTTTGCAGTTAGCGATCGCATTTTATTTACCTTTGTCCACAGTCAAGAAGAAGAATCCAAATTCGACTGGTGGAAAAAGCTGAAAAATGCAGAGATACCTGAATTGCAGCGTCCGGTAGATGTATTGAGTAAAATCTTACATCAACGCAATTTTGAATCACCGACTCGACTCCTACAGCTTGCAGACCATTTGACTGGTTACGCTGCGGTCATTACTAATTTACCAGGAGCAGCACGGCGAGAAGCTGACTGGCATGGTTTTTTAGATTTAGTCCGTCAGTTGGAACATGGTAATAGTGATGTGTTTGCAGTAGTACGTCGCTTGAAACGGTTAGCAGCAGCAGAGGTGGAAATACCTCGTCCGTCTTTGCCAGCATCGAATGCAGTGGCTTTGATGACTATTCACGCTGCCAAGGGTTTAGAATGGTCGGTGGTTGTGGTTCCTGATTTAACTCGTGCTAAAGCTAACACCAGCGAAATAGTATATTTTGACCCAGCCCACGGTGTAGCCTTGAAGTTGGAAGACGGACAAGGTGAGACAATCAAATCTGTACTTTATGTTTATTTGGAATATCTACGGAAACAGCGGGAACAAGCGGAAGCCTTGCGAGTGCTTTATGTTGCATTAACCCGTGTCCGTGACCAATTAATTCTCACTGCTACTAGCGATAGTGGGAACGGAATTGAGTTGTTAAAACCAGGTTTCGCATCTGCGGGAATTCCTATAAATATTATTCCCTTCGACCCGGAATTAGCGAAACCCCCAGTTCCCCCAGAACCACCTTTACCAACAGCACCAAGTCAATTACTTATTAATTCTGTAGGTTCAGGATTATTTGAATTACCTGTCACTGCTTTGAGTGAATATGCTTTATGTCCCAAACGGTTTAAATACCGCTTTATCCAAGGTCATCCAGGAATAGGTGCAGGATTTAGCACTGCAAAGCGGGTAGGGACATTGACGCACTTAGCTTTAGAACATGGCATTGTAGATATTGATATCCTGGCTGGTTTTGATGCTTCTTTGCCAAGGGAAGATGTAGAAACAGCTTTAGAATTAGCACGACGATTTTACACATTAGCAGATTATGCTCTATTTCAGGAAGGACAAAGAGAAAAGGTAATAACTTTAAAGATTGGATGCTTAACGCTGAACGGGATTATTGATGTATTGGGGGAAAATTGGGTATTAGACTTTAAAACTGACAAAGAAAAAGACCCACAACATCACCGTTTTCAACTTTGGGCTTATGCACAAGCCACAGATAGTAAAACAGCCCATATTGCTTATTTACGTCACGATTATTTACATACTTTTAGTGCTGCGGAGTTAGAAGAAACAGGCAAAGAAGTTGAGATTTTGGTAAAGCAAATTTTAGATGGGGATTACTGTGCTATTTCATCCGATCGTAATTGTAGTTACTGTCCTTACTGGGAAATTTGCGAGGAACGGTTTATTTCAACAGCCAATAATGTTTTGAGTTTAGAGGAAGATTCCACTCATAATCCCCTCTCCACAAGCAACGAGGGGACTAATATGGATGAATGTGGGTTAATATCCTCAAAAATTAGCAGTTATTTTCCCCAAGTATTGGAACAATATCATCGGTTGATTATAGTTCCTGTACAATACAATTCTAAAATCAACTTTCAGCAGGTTGCTGAGTCTACCAACAGTCGATATATTAATGTAAACCTGGAATTAAGTAAGCTATTACTGGAATTGACACAAAAACAGCGAACGCTCAAAGCGGAAAGGTTATTAAAACAAATTATTGGCAATACTGATAACGAGGTCATTTTCTTGGAACATTTAGAAATTTTGTTCGATACTTCTCTCCAACTTGACCCTTTGCGATGTCTCCAGAAATTAGCACGTAACTGCACTATAGTTGCTGTGTGGAGCGGTAATGTTGAAAACAATCATTTAATTTATGCCGAACGGGAGCATCCAGAATATAAAATTTATCCTATAGATGGGTTTTTAGTGGTGAATTTAGAATAGCCAGAAGTTGATAGACTATAATTAGTAGCGATGAACGTCAATATTTGTCATGTCTGAACCATTGCAGTACGTTACTAATCAAGATGGAGAACGAATTGGTGTGCTGTTAGATTTACAAACTTACCAGCAGCTAACATATTCATCGGCAGATAATGAGATTTTAACTGGCATAAGCTTGGAAGAATTACAAGCCTTGTCGGAAAGTATGTTGTCGCCAAAAGCACAAGTAGAGTTGAATGATTTACTCGCTCGAAATGCTGATAATATGCTATCTGTTGAAGAAAAAACTAATTTAGACCGTTTATTAGCACAGGTTGACCAATTGAATGTTCTTAAAACTAGGGCTAGATATACTTTAAAAATTAAAGGGATAACAAAAGTTGCGTGAGTGTTTATATTCCTGTTGATTTACAACGCAAAATTCGGACTAAATTTGCTGATTGTTGTGCTTACTGCCATACGGCTGAATTATTGACTGTAACTACTTTTGAGTTTGAACATATTATTCCGCTATCAGCTGGTGAAGAAACAGTTTTTGATAACCTGTGCTTATCTTGTCCTTCTTGTAATCGTTATAAAGCATCCCGTCAAAAAGTTTTGGATGAAGATACTCAACAAGAAGTTTCTTTGTTTAATCCACAGCAACAATTATGGTCTGAGCATTTTGCTTGGAGTGAAGATGGCACAGAAATTATTCCACTAACTTCAGTCGGTACAGTAACTATTTATGCTTTGAAAATGAATCGGGCACAATTAACTCGTGTGCGGAAAATGTGGGTGAAATTAGGAGAACATCCACCAGATATGTTGTAAAATTTGTTGGGTTAGGCTTTGCTTAATCCAACCCAATACTGCTAGTTAAGCCCTGAAATAAATTACCTTCGGAAGGCTTCGCCTACGGGCTTAAAGCTTAAACCCGTTTTAACTGACATGGCAAGAAATTACAGCTTCGATCTGTTTTCCAAAATGAGCTACGCATTAGAATTTCCCCCAAGGGATTAAAACCCCACAGGCTGATATTGACTTGATTAAACAACGCTATAGGGACGTACAGGAAAGGGAAAAACAAACATGACACAAGAACCTGTTTTTGAAGAAAGCAGTGGTAATATATTTGCTGACCTTGGTTTAGAAGATGCTTCGGAACTTTTTACCCGTGGAAAAATTGGCATTCAGGTACTGCGTCTGTTGAAACAACGTAATCTAAAGCAGCGCGAAATTAGCGAGCTTTTCGGTATCCCACAACCAGAAGTATCTCATTTAATGAAGGGGGAATTTCAACGTTTTAGTGAAGGTAAACTCCTGACTTTTCTCAAGCGACTCGATACGGAGATTACTTTACACCTTCGGTCTCGTGATGCAGGCGATCGCACGAGTGAAACAATAATCTCACTGTAGTAATTTGAATATAGAGTAAAGTACATTTAAAATAAAAATTATTTATCATCTAAAGTTTTGTTAATGTTTTGCTTTTCTGTTTCTCGAAAATTTTGAATTTCTAAGAGGGTATTTTCCCAGAATTCTCCTTCAAATTTGCCAGCAATTTTTGCTAGAGGATGTTCGAGAATCTGAAGTTTTTTATCTTGATTTTTTGGTAGTTTATTAATTGTCATCGGAATTCGAGCTAAATTTAATTAACAATTTTGAACCCTGCGTCACTAATTGAGCCATTCCTGGTGTTAGCCCCAATAAGTCAAATAATGCCCTTGAAAAGTATTATCAGTCCTCTTCCAGAGGACGTAAGCTATAAGTCCCTGTCTTATAGTCCCTGGCTTTTGTACAAAATTGAGATATCCGCACTACAAAAGGTATATTTTTTAAAGGATAAAAAAATTGCAATAAATCCCAAATCCAATGAGTTAAGACAACGCATGTAAATACTTAGCCGAAGAGTATCCAACAGACTTTGTGCGTTGGTTGCTGGGGTGGAAACGCAAGATATCAATGTACTCAAAACAGAACTTTTCCTAGAACCAATTCGTGCAGACTCTGTTACCTTTCTACAAACAGCAAATCGAATTTTACCCCTAGCACCTTTGACACGAACGGACTCACCAACAACTTTGCTATCGCAAGTTGCACAAACAGTAGCTAGAATTCCAGATATAGTACAACAACAAAATATCACGGGGTGTTTAGGGATTTTAGCTGGTTTGCGATTTGATAATGATTTGATTCGTCAATTTTTGCGGGAGGAAGTTATGCAACAATCTGTGATTTATCAAGATATCGTTCAAAAAGAAGCGTTTAGACTGATTAGTCGTCAAATTAATCGACGCTTTCGTGAGCTTGATTTATCCTTAATAACTATCTCAATACAGCCTGATGATGGTATGTTTCATCAAGACGAAATTGGTGGGGATTTTTCAAGATAAATTTCTCATTTTCCTTGATTAAATCTCCTTGACACAGAACTGGTAAACGTTCGGTATATGCCTTAATCGCTAGAATATATTCATAGTCAGCAAGCAAGGTTATTACTGGTCGTAATTTATCAATAACCACACCGAGTAATGTAATTTCTCCGTTTAGGATATTACCATTAGGACTTGCTATTTGCGTGACTATTCCTTGGATGGTAATATTGGGGTAATTGGTTATAAGTAAACTAATTATTTCAAGTTGAGAGCGATTTTCAACAGTTGCCAGGGTTTCTACAGCTTCGCTGATGCGGGTGACATAATCACCCAGATTTTTTCGGTTGGGTAGCATAATTTCAAACTGACCGCGCTGCGCTTCTTGTTTTACCCAAATGGTGGCATTATCTAAAAAGGGACGATCGAAGTGCCAATCGTGGGATTGCAGATAATCTTGCAGTTGTTCTAATTCGATGTTTCTGAAAATTTCCGCATCCCGAACTATAACTTTCATGGCTTAACTCCTTGACTAATATCGAGCATAATCGATTGAAGAGCAGCAACTGTAAATTGGTTTTCTCTAGATAAAGTTACGGTAACATTTGTAGTATTTTTTGTTGGTGGCATTCCTCGTAAAGAAACCCAATAAGCACAGTGTCTCAAACATAATTCTTCCTCTGATTCTTTTAACCAGTCTGTTAATTTTTCGGGAATTATAACCACAACTAAAATTCTTGGTGTAGCATAGCCAGTCAAAATCAATTCATTATAATTTTTGAGTTTGAGGGGATAACGGATGACTTTATCGTCAAGGACATCCCTTGATGTTGATTTTAGCTGTAATTCTAGCCTTGGTGCGCAGATGTGAGCGAAGGGAAAAACGACCCTATTTATAATGCTCATTCCTATCATACTAAAGTGCCACATAAGGCGATTATGCGTTATATTTTGCACTACACAGAACCGGGAGATATTGTTTTTGATGGGTTTTGTGGAACGGGGATGACGCTTTCAACTAGAAGCCGGAACTGAAGAAGCTAGCTGGGAATTTATCCGCACCCATTTAGAAAAACTTCCCGTATTCGTCGCTAAAAACGGAACAGCCGAAACTATAGCCGAACGCCAAAATTATCTCTTATTTGACCGCATGGTAGCCTTCCATATCCAGCGTGGTGTAACAGTTCCCCTGTCCGCTTCCGAATTTTACGCTGGACTTGTACAACGTTTTACCCCAAGAGACGAAATGTACTTTCTTGACGAACAGGTAGCAGAGTATGATAAAAAACGGATGACGGTAAAAGAAATTCTTCAGCTAGAACTAATTGTCATCAACGAAGAAACCGCTTCTAACTCTTGTTTATATTGTTCCCAGCTAATAGTCGGTTCATTTTCCGCATCTTTAAACGCTTGAATGTCTTCTTCATCTTCGATTTTACGGATTTTGAGCAATTCTAAGACATCTTCTAAAGTGTCTTCATAGGCTAATTCTAATTGTTCGTAGATAGCTTTTAACAATGCTTGCTTTCTAGTTGTAGTTTCCATTTTTACACCTTTAAACCATTTGAAAGTTTATTGATACCAGTCTTTAATAGCTTTATCATTGTTTCATCCGTAAAAAATGCATCCACTGTTCAAACATATATGTATAATTTAAAGCAGTATTTCCTGGGTAAAATTAATTATCATGCTCTCCCAAGTGCAGCAAACCTATCCCCAACCTATTGCTTATGCCTATGCTAGCATCCATCGTGCCCGTTCCCAAGCCGAAAAGTTAGACCAAATTCTGCGCTGTGCGGAAGTTACCACTCGTTACCTCTGTGCATTAGCGATCGCTTCCTTTGCAGCAAGAGAAAATACAACATTTCCACCACCAGACGCATTAACCAAATTTCAGGGTAATCTAGCTTTTGGTCACTTTCTTAGCGTTATCCAAGCAATTTCCAATCTGGCAACTCCTCACCCGCTACAAATTCAGTTTTCCCTATGCTTTCAGAAAAAAAAAGCCCTGCAAAAGGTAAATTAGACATATTATTAAAACTCAGGAATGATGTTGGTCATGATTTAAAAGGTTTAAACGAAACTAGCGCTACTACAATTATTAATCATAAAAATCCATTAGCAACTTTAGAAGAAACCCTACAAGGAATTTTACCTTTGTGCGAATTACCTTTATTTTTGGTTGATACTCAAAAGCCAATTCGCAGGGTAATGCACGTTGTTCGCTTATTATTGATGGGGGAACAAAGCGAACCAATGCCAGAAGAAATTGCTATCTCTGATTTCTTCTCAGACGAAAAAAGGCTAAATGGGGGTACTAGTACAGCCCGAAATCCATTAATTGCTCGTGCTTTAAAATTAATTGGTTTTGCCGAACTTGCAGGTTCTGGCTTACGAGAAGTTTACCGTGTTTGGAATCAAGCAAAACGTCGTCCTCCTATTGTCGAAACCGACGAACAGCATAACCGCTTTCGTATTGAATTAGATTCTCGTCCTCTAGAAATTATCATCGATGCTTTTTGGAAACAGCGTTTGGGTGTTAACGTTACCCCCGAAGCTGCAAAAATCTTGGGACTTTTGAGTAATAGTGCTGCGGGAATGAGTCTCGCAGAAATTTGTTCGGGTACTGGTGCTGATAGTAATGATTTAATCATAATGTGTCAAGGATTGCAAAAACAGATGCTGATTGACTGTGAAACTGAGGTGTATAAACTCAAATCTCATTTGTTAGATTTAGCGAGAGAAGCATCTAAAGGTAATGAAAATAATGTTTGAGTATTTACTGTTAGAGGATTTCGGTATTTTTACGCGATTTCAATGGCAAGAACATCAAAAAATTAACATCATCATTGGTGAAAATGATACAGGAAAAACTTATATCTTAAAACTTCTTTATTGCATCGCTAAAAGCCTTGAAGAATATACTAAGGGTTCAGAGTCTGATAATAAAAGTTGGAAAGAAATCTTATCAGAAAAAATATTTTGGGTATATCAGCCTAGTAAGTTAAAACTCGGTGAAATAGTCCGTAAAGGTGGTAATCGTTTAAACGTAGAAGCACAATTACAAGGAGATGAATATAGCTTCTCTTTTGGAAAAGATACTAAAGATACTATTACAAGATGTAGTGAGGGTAAAAAAATAAATTTAAGTGCATTATATTTACCTACAAAAGAAATTCTCACTGCTTTTGAGGCTATAGCAACGATAAATGAACAACTCCGGATATTTGGTTTTGACCAAACTTATCAGGATTTGATTCAAGCTTTGAGAGTTCCAAGTTCTCTCAAAAAACTAGATAAACCATTAGAAGATATTTTAGTTAATTTACATACGCTATTTCAAGGAGAACTTTCAGTAGAAAAAACAAGGTTTGTTTTTAAGCGGGGACGTGAAAAATATGATATGTCTCAGGTAGCGGAGGGTATTAAAAAAATTAGCATATTAACTACATTAATCCGTAATCGAACAATCAAGGAGGGTACAATTCTATTTCTTGACGAACCAGAGACAAACCTGCACCCCCGTGCCATCATCGCTTTGTGTGAGATGCTGTTTGCACTAAGCCAGGTTGGTGTACAAATTTACATGGCTACTCACAGTTACTTCGTACTCAAGCAGTTTGAACTACTAGCACGTAGACATCAGCAAAATATTCAACTGTGTTGTTTGGAACGTTTAGAAAATATCAGTGTAAAATTTCATAACTTGAAAGAAGGAATGCCTGATAATCCCATTATTGACGCATCAATCCAGTTATATGAAGACGATGTAAGGCTAGATTTGCAAGCATAAGTATGCCGATTTTTGAAGAAAGTGGTTTGAGGGTTACATTACCAGATGGGGACAGTTTTCGTTTCCAGGACTGTCCTAGTTATAAAAGTTTAAATGGTAAGAACTTATCAGAAATAGATTTTTGTTGGTGGGATTCAACATCAACAAAATCAAAATTCTTGGACATTATTTAACCAAGTTGTCTGTCCAATGGACTCAGTAAAACCAATGGATAAACGTCGTGGTTGGACAAAAGAACAACTCGCAGAATACAACCGCGATCGCTTTGAAGATTTAATTGCCGCAGGTTGGGATTTAGTAATTGTAGATGAAGCCCATCGCTTGGGTGGTAGTACCGACCAAGTAGCCCGTTATAAACTCGGTCAAGGGCTTGGAGAAGCTGCACCCTATTTCCTCTTACTTTCTGCGACACCCCACCAAGGCAAAACCGATGCTTTTTATCGCCTCATCTCGCTTTTAGACCCCGTAGCCTTCCCCGATATTACCAGCATCACCCGCTCAAGGGTGCAACCCTACGTCATCCGTACCGAAAAACGCCGTGCCATTAATGCCCAAGGAGAACCTTTATTTAAACCCAGACAAACCCAGCTTGTACCCGTTTCTTGGTCAGCAAAACACTGGCAACATCGCCAACTTTACAAAGCTGTCACCGACTACGTGCGCGAAGGTTACAATCAAGCACTAAAGCAGAAAAAAAGTTACGTCGGCTTTTTAATGATTTTGATGCAGAGATTAGTCACATCCTCTACCCGCGCTATCCGCACTACCCTAGAAAGACGCTTGCAAGTTCTACGCGAACCAGAAGAACAATTAACTTTGTTCCCGATGTTTGCAGCCGAAGAATGGGTGGAACTGGATGGACAAGAACAAGTTGAGTCGATTTTAACAACCCGCATCAAGGATGGTGATTAATTATTTGCGATCGCGTAGCGTCTCCGCAGGAGAATCGCATGGTGGAATTATCCAAAAACAAGATAAAACTTGGAACCTCACCTTACCCACAGGGGAACAGTTAAACAATGTAGTATTTACTGCAACAGAGGCAGAAGCAATACCCGATGCCCAACATTTAACATTAGAAGATGCCCGCATTCGGGGAATGGTAATGGCAAAAACCAGCTTTGCCGAAGGTCAACCCATCCCCAGCCTTACTATACCGGGATTAACCGTTGATATCCAAGGCTTTTGGTCGTTATGGCGTATCTCAATTTACACCGATGATTGGAATCAACAGAGAATAATGCCCCTATTTCTCCATGACAATGGACGAGTCTTTTTACCTACAGCCCGCCATATTTGGGAACAAATGCTAAGTGTTGAAGTAGAAATTCAAAAACACTTAGCTGGGGAAGAAGCAAGAGAAATATTTAGCAAAGTTTGGGAATCTGGGTTATTACAGCCCACATTCCGCACCCTAACTGTCACACATCAAAAAAATATTGAGAAAGTAGTACATAAAACCTACAAACAAGTCATAGCCAAAGAGAACTAATAAGAATTAGTGGCATTAGTTCAAAGTACAAAGTTACTATTGAGATTATTGGGTAGTCAAAGAAAAAGCTCCTTGAGTCAAAAAGATTAAAGAATTAAGAAAAATTAATTTTTGACAAAAGTAAAAATGTGAAAATAAAAGCAGAATTATTAGGAGAATTCTGCTGCCATGTTTAATATAAAAGATGTTGAAATACAAAATATTGACCATTTAGGGATAGTCGCAGGAATAGTAGATTCAATTGGATTAGTAGAAATTATTAACGATTTATTGGGAGTTGAAGAAGAAGAAAAAGTAAATTCTGGAAATGTTGTCAAAGCAATGATTTTAAATGGTTTGGGATTTGTTTCTAAACCTTTGTATATGTTCCCGAAGTATTTTGAGTCGATTCCATGTGAACATTTAATAGGAGAAGGAGTAAAGCCAGAATATTTAAATGATGATAAACTTGGTAGAGTTCTGGATAAATTATTTTTGAAAGGACTCGACACAACATTTTTAGCAATTAGCTTAAATGTAGTACAAAAATTTCAAATATCTACATTAATATCACACTTAGATTCATCATCTCTCCATATGCATGGAGAATATAAATCATGCTTACCAGAAGTTATATTTGAAAACGAAAAAGAAGAGTTACAATTAAATTCAAAACAAGCGATAAATATAACCTATGGATATTCTCGTGACCACAGACCAGATTTAAAGCAATTTCTGATAGAATTAATATGTACAGGGGATGGAGATATACCGATATTTTTTAAATCAGCATCTGGGAATCAAACAGATTCTCAATCTTTCGGAAAGATAGCAGTTGAGTATCAAAAACAAATGAAAGTTGACAGTCTAATTGTTGCCGACTGTGCATTATATCTGAGGGGGTGACGAAATAGGCTGAAAAGCTTTATATGTAAAGCATGTAACATTTTGTGATAAAAAAAGATAGGCCTCAATTTGCAATAAGACCTACCAATTGAAAATGTTACCTGAATTTTAC
>JAHHGZ010000048.1 GCA_019359595.1 Cyanomargarita calcarea GSE-NOS-MK-12-04C | reverse complement strand
GGAGGAAGTTTTATTTCAGAGATGCCAATCTTTGCTAAAAATGCAAGATTTTATTCAAGGGTTAACTGGTTTTCATTGGTGGATTCAAATCGGGGTTTAATCGTAAGTGATTTGCCGGACATGATATAACTCGGTAAATTTAGGTCAAAAGGAAGAATATTTTTAGCATCCCAATGAGATCGATAATTTCAATCTTATTATTCCCTATCCTACAATCTTGTTTACAAATTAAAAATTCAAATCTTCAAAAATTTAGAGATAAATTATGTATTTAGTACTAATTGAAACGTCTGGTAATCAAAACTACATTTTTTCAACTAATAAGCTCAAAGAAAATATAGGTGCTTCTGAATTAACATACCGTGCTGGAACAAAGTGGGTGCTAGATGCAGTCGCAGAAGTTAACAACATTCCCCAACTATCTCTCTGGACTAAATTTGGAAGTGAGGAGTTAAGAAGAAAACTACTAAATCTACAATTAAATAGACGTATTGAAGATTCTGAAGAGAATCGGATTGAAGTTATTATTGCAACTTCTGGTAAAGCACTTTTATTAGCAAGGAATAAAGAAGATGCTCAAAAAATTATTCAAATAGTTACATATAAAGCTCTTATTCAAGCACCTGGATTAGATATTTGTGGTGTTTATGAAAAGTTCGACTGGAGTACAAATAAGTTAGAAGAAATTAACAGTAAAGTTCATGAAAAATTTGAGGCTGTGCGTTCTCAAAGACCATCTCCTAATTTGCGTTTTTTGCGTTTACCTGTAATTGACGAATGTTCGACGAGTGGTTTACCAGCTTCTAAATTAGAAGAATTTAAAGAGGATGGAAAAAGTAAAGTTGTACTTCGCTCTCAAGTTAGTAGTAGTAAACGCAAATATAATATTGATGGATTTAAAAGAATTGAGGAGCTTTTAAAAAGAGAAAAGCCAAATATTAAATTTGCTCGTAGTGTTAGAGTTTTAGATGAAGAGTTTAGAAAACAAAAAACATCAGATGATAATCAAGAAGATTCTAACTCTCAAGAAAAACTAGACCGTCCTTTAGAATGGCTAGCTGTAGTTCATGCTGATGGTAATGGATTAGGAGAAATTTTTCTTAATTTTGGAGAATATACAGAAAATAATAGAGATTATGTAGATAAATATAGAAAGTTTTCACTTGCTCTAGATGAATGTACCGAACGAGCATTTCTATTATCTTTAGATGCCTTTAAAGGTGTAAAAGATGGCTTAATTCCCGTAATACCTTTAATTCTTGGTGGAGATGACTTAACTGTTATTTGTGATGGAAAATCTGCTCTGAACTTTATTGAAAATTTTTTGATTAACTTTGAAATAGAAACAAACTCTCAAGAACATTTTGATGGCATTATTCCTATCATTGCAAAACAAGCGCTCAAAGTAGAACGACTTTCGGCTTGTGCTGGTATAGCGATAATTAAACCCCACTTTCCCTTTTCGGTTGCTTACGATTTAGCAGAAGATTTGATGCAATCAGCTAAAAATGTGAAGAAAAAAGTGGTTAATGCTACCAATAAGCCTTATCCATGTTCTGCTTTAGATTTTCATATTCTTTACGATTCTAGTGATGTGGAGTTTAAAATCATTCGAGACAAACTAGAGATTAATAACCCAAAAGAAAAGACTTTACTCCATACAAGACCCTATGTAGTAACTGATATAAGTAAACTTAAAGAAGCTAATGGTAAAGATTGGGCTGAATTTCATAGTTGGAAAAAGCTAAATAGTAAAGTTGAAATATTGGTTGCTACAGATGTGCAAGATAAAGATAAACGAAAACTGCCTAATAGCCAAATGCACGACCTCAGAACAGGATTATTTCTAGGTAAAGAAGTTGCAGATGCACGATATAAATTAATCCGCGATCGCTATCGCAATCAAGAAATTGTAAAACTAGCGGGAAGCGAAGATTCTCTGTTTGAGAAAGAACCCACTGTAGAAATTTCAGAAAGCAAAAATAAGCAAGAATCCGTAACAGAAATTTATATGACTGGATTGCTAGATGCAATAGATGTAGCAGAATTTTTAGATATCAGGGACAATAATAATGGGCAATAAGCACGCTAAAAAGAGCAACAAGCAGAAAAGTTCGACTAACAAAAAGACTCCTTCTATCACTACAAATCTAAAAAATAAACCAACAATAATTCCTCAAAAATCATTTACTGCTACATTAGAAATGCTCAGTGACTGGCATATCGGCTCTGGTGCAGGTACAACAGGGGATATTGATAGCTTAGTACAACGAGAGAAAGATGGATTTCCTTATATTCCTGCTAAGACATTAACAGGAATTTGGCGAGATGCTTGTGAATTAGTTGCGCTAGGTTTAGATAATGGAACCGAAAATGGTGGTTGGCAAAAATGGGTAGATTATTTATTTGGAGAACAACCAAGTATTGCTACACAGGCAATAGAAACACCTCCACGTCTAGCTGCATTATCAATTCGTGCAGCTTATTTACCCGATAAATTGAGGAAGGCATTAAAAGATAAATCTCAATTAAAAGAAGCTTTAACTTTTGTGAAACCAGGTATTCAAATAGAAGCTGAATCTGGTTGTGCAAAAGAAGATTTTCTGCGATTTGAAGAAATGGTTAGAGGTGGAACAATCCTAGAACTAAAATGCAAGTTGAATTTACCTCAAGATGAGCATCAACAATGTGCAGCTTACTCGTTATTAATTGCTGGAACTAAATTATTAGAACGTTTGGGGGGAAAGCGACGACGAGGTGCAGGCAAATGTCAGTTAGTAATTATTAACAAAAATACTAATCAAGAAGAGAATACCCAGCCTTGGATTGATTGGCTAGAAGCTAATCAAGAACCTCTATGCGTTCCTGAAGTGGAAGAAGAAGATAGGAATAAAAATAATACAATTAATGGAGAATATTCTCAACCTGAAAAAGCCGAAAATGATAATTGGCTACAATACGCTTTAAAAATTACTACTAAATCTCCTCTGATTATCTCAAAACGAACAGTCGGGAACATAACCGAAACACTTGATTATATTCCCGGTACGCATTTATTACGTTTGGTTATTAGAAAACTTGCTCATTTAGGTGTTAATTTTGGGAACGCGATCGCTCGTGGTGATATCTTAATTACCAATGCGACTTTAGAAGTTGATGGACAGCAAGGACGACCTGTTCCACTAGCACTATTTTATGAAAAATTAGGGGGTGGGATTGACAAGGGTGGTACGGTCTATAATCGTTTTTTAGAATCTCCATTGGGTAATCAACAGCTAAAAGGTTATCGCATTGGTTACATAGGTTCTACCAATCGGTCTAATTTACCAGAGTACGCTAAAGTTAATTTGACAATAGGAACCCACAATACAATTGAAGATAAATATCAGCGACCTACATCAGATGTAGGAGGAGTTTATAGTTATGAAGCCATTCAGCCAGGAACTAAATTACAAGCCCAGTTAAGGCTAAGAAAAAGTTTAGCCGAACAACTCAGTAAAAAGAAACAAAATTGGTGGGATTTTCTTAAAGGGGAAGACCGTTTAGGGCAATCAAAAAAGGATGATTATGGTGCAGTATATATAGAAATTCCTACTCTTAAAAACACGAATGCACAGATAGATAATAACGAGGATAAATTAACAGTTTGGCTGCTTTCCGATGTTTTAATACGAGATGAGCGTTTGCGACCAAGCACTTCTATTGACGACTTTAGAAAAGAGTTAGAAAAACATCTAGGTGTCAAATTTGAAGTTCAAGGGGAAGAGAGTCAAAAACTTTCATTAATAGCTCGCCAACAGAGAATAGAGTCTTGGCAAGTGCGATGGGGATTACCTCGACCTTCTTTAGTCGGTCTAGCAGCAGGAAGTTGTATTGTATTCAAGATTAAGGATTATGAAAAAAATGAACTGCTAAAACTAACAGAATTAACAAGAAAATTAGCAGAAATAGAAGTAAGTGGTATTGGCGAACGTCGAGTCGAAGGTTACGGTCAAATTTGTTTTAACGACCCAATATTGATGACGGGAACATCAAAATTTAAAAAAATAAACCAAGGCAATAATCAATCGTCAAATAGTTCATCTAATTCATTTGGGCAATTGATAGTTGATAGTGATCGCGCTTTTTCTTATGCCCGTATTATCGAAAAAGCAGCATGGCGCAAAGAAATCCGTCGGGCAGTTTTACAAATAGCAGCAAGCCCCGCTGGTCGCATTGGCATAAAACCCAATCAGCCCACTATGAGCCAACTAGGAGCTTTTAGATCGATACTTGGACAACTCCAGAAACCAGAAGAAGTAGGGCAACCAGGATATGTGACTAAATGGCTAAATAATTTGAAAGATACGCCAAACCGTAAAGATAAATGGTCGCCACAAACCCTGCAAAAAATTCGCAAACTTATTTCTGATAACCAGGAGATATGGAAGATACTGAATCTCAATTTTGCAAGTATAACTTTGACCTCTAACGGACAAAGAGATTTACAAGGGGGACAATCCGACCAACTTTGGACAGAAGCGGTACAAACCTTTATTGATGCCTGCATTCGCGCCCATAAACGCGATTTAGAAAAAAAAGATTCAAACTTAGAACAAGGAGTCGAGTCGCATGGCACGTAAGATTCGAGCGCGGCTTAAAGTTATAGGTACTTTGGTTGCCCAAAGTCCAATTCATGTCGGTGGCATGGACGGCAATCCTCAAGTCGATTTAGCTTTAGCTACCAACGGTCAAGGTCAATATTACATTCCTGGAACTAGTCTGGCAGGTGCATTACGTGGTTGGATGCAACAAAGTTTTGTTAACAAGAACATTCTTGAAACTTTATGGGGATTTCAAGATGAAAATGGGAGAGGTGGTCATGCCAGTTTTATCCTAATCGAAGATGCTCCTATTCAAGGTGCTATAGCTGAAATTCGTGATGGAGTGGGCATTAATCGCATCTGGGGAACTGCCGCAGAGCAAGTAAAATATGACCGTGCTATTTTGCCTAAAGGAAGCAAAATCCCTCTCGATATTACCCTTGATATTGATTCCAAATCTGACGATGGCAAAACTTTGCTAGCTCAATTACTCAAAGCGTTAGAAGATGGCGACATTCGCTTAGGTGCAGCTAAAACCAGAGGTTTGGGAAGAGTCAAGCTAGAAAATTTAAGTATCCACCAACATAACTTAGGCGATCGCAGTGGTATGTTAAAGATGCTTCAGGGTAAAAGCGATCGCCTGAAACTCAATGATATACTCAATGGCGATCGCACACTTGCTCAAGCTCCTCAAATAACGATTGAAATCCATTGGCAGCCACAAAGCTCACTGATGGTAAAAGCTGAGGGAGACGGAATTGTTGTTGATATTTTGCCTTTAGTGAGTAAAATTGACAATCATCTTACTTTTGTTTTGCCTGGTAGCTCAATCAAAGGAGCCTTACGCACCCAAGCCGAACGCATTATTCGTACTGTTTGTTCTTGGCAAACGAAAGAAGATTTTATGGAGCAGATGGAAGTTCCTTTAGTTGAAGATTTATTTGGTGTCAGAGCTAAAGCGTCGAATAAAAGCAACAAAGGTATTGGTTCGCTGTATATAGATGATTGTTATGCAAATACCGCAATGAAACCTGAAGTTTGGGGGGATATTCAAACTGCTAAAACAAATTCTGATTTGCGACAAGCTTTAGATAATGCTAAATTACAAACCACTCAACAAGCATTTCATGTTGCGGTTGACCGTTGGACAGGAGGTGCAGCCGATGGTTTTTTATATAGCAATCTTGAACCAATGGGAGTAACTTGGCAACCAATCCGCTTGCAGTTGAATTTAAAGCGTTTACAAGAATTACAACTAGCAGGAATTGCTCTAATTTTTCTAATTCTTCGCGATTTAGCTGACAATCGTATTCCTTTAGGATATGGCACAAATCGAGGCATGGGGTCAATACAAGTTGCAAACATTATCATTAATGGTCGCAATCTAAAAGATTCTTTAAAATTCTTAGAAAATGTAACATTCTCGAATGGAAACATCGCTGGATTAAACCAAGAACTTTTAAAGACTCTCAACGATGCCTGGATAGATTGGATTGAAAAACAGAAACCTGTTAAGGAGAGTGAATAATGCCTACTTTATACGGACGCACGAGCAGTGATATTACTTTATCCGAAGCTTTAAAAAACTGTGCTGCTGCGTTATCAAATAATGGCAACCAAGGGATAGCACTACTTTATTCTCCTACGTGCTGCCAATTTGCGAAAGTAACAACTGATAAAATTTTAACTAACTTTCAAGGAGAAACTATAACTCTTAATGATGTTTTTGAAGTCAGAGCCTTTAATGAAACTAGCGAATTACGTTGGTTAAATAATTTAGGTGGAAAAGGTCAAGCTGTCTTAATTTCTGAATCTGATATTTGCAACTATTTACAAGAGTGTATTTCTCCTTTAATAGCCTTCAATATAATTAAACAAGAATATATTATTTGGGGAGAATCTGTAAAAACATCAGCAAACAATGGATGGCAAAAGCTTGCAAAATCTCGCATTGGTTCTATTAATGTTCCTGTGACTAGTTTAAATACAAATCAGCGAGTTTATCTCACTGCCATTGAATATCTAAAAGCTGACGAAGAATACGGTAATGTGTCCGTTGTAGAAGAAAGATTAACAGGATTGGAGGTGAAATAATGACTGAAGGTAAATTAATTGTCACCAAGAATAAAACTTTACAAGTTAATTTTATTAATCCCAAGGGTAAAGAGGTAAGTTTTAATGTTAAAGAATCAGAGTTATCTTCCCCGCTTTTAAAGACTAAGAAAAGCGCGATCGCTCAACTAAATGGCATAGAAGTTGAATTTGAGGTAGCTGGTGGTCAACCAACACAAATTAGAGAGAAAGGAAAGACATTTGATTCTTTGCAATCTGCAAAATCTAGACAAGACGATACTTCATCCACCACAAATATACCAGGTGATTTCCATAATCCTTATAATTTTGTCCCAGCACTACCCAGAAATACAGATAAAATACAAAACGGCGAACTAGGCGATCGCACTCCTTACGGTCATGGTTCGTATCAAGATGATTTGTGGAGTGGCAAAATTTCCGTCACCTTGACTGTTGCTACACCTTTACTTATTCCTGATGCTGCTAATGCCACAGGTAACGAGCATAAAATTTACCCTATTCGTACTGATATAGATGGAAAGCCTTATTTACCTCCAACTTCGATTAAAGGAATGTTGCGGTCAGCTTATGAGGCTGTAACAAATTCTCGACTTTCTGTGTTTGAGAAGCATGAAGATAGATTAGCCTATCGAATGCCTGCCAACATTGGATTGCAGATGGTTCCGGCACGGATTGAAAATGGCAAAATTTATCTTTACCCAGGTACATCTAGCATTGGTAACGATGGTAGACCCCAAGGAGCAATGTATGCAGCTTGGTTACCAAGGTATAATAGCCGAGATACTCGAATTTCTCCCTTCGCTGTTAAATATCAAGGGGGTCAACTTCCTCAACATGGTCAAGCAGTCACTGCATGGCTAGAAAAATACGAGAAAACCAATCGACAAGGTAATCCTATATTTACATACTGGCGAGTACGTAAAATTGCACCTGCTGGTCAAAATCTTGGAAACGAACCGAATCGAGTACAAGGACATGGCACACATCAACCAACAGACGATGAGATGATTAAAGTTGATGGTTATGTATGCGTTACTAATAAAAATATTGATAAAAAGCACGATGAGCGTTTATTTTTTTGCCATCAGCAGAAAGCAATTGAAATTGAGTTAACTCCCGACTTACAAAAAAAATGGAAGGAACTAATTACCAACTACCAAAAAATACACAGAGATGAAATTGCAAAAGGAATGGAAAGACCACCTGCGCTTAATAATTCTGAATGGTCGCGTCATATAATAGGTAAGGACATAGAGTGGAATTTATCTAACAGAACCCTATGTTATGCTTTTGTAAAAAGAAATGGCAATGATTATAATGTAATAGATTTATACCCAGTAATGATTAGTAGGGGATTATATGATGTTAACCCAGAAAGTCTTTTAGATGAATCTCTCAAACCTGCAAGAAAAAGAGAAGATTTATCCCCAGCCGATAGAGTTTTTGGTTGGGTAAATCAAAATGGGGAAGGTTCATATAAAGGTCAACTGAGAATTAGCTCGGTAAAGTGCGATTCCAATAATGCTATTGAGGACTTTGAACATGGCTTACCTTTAGCAATTTTGGGAGAACCCCAACCCGAACAAACTCGTTTTTACGTTGCAGAAACTCCCAACGGAGAACCTTTAAGAACAGATACTAGAAAAGCCGAAGGTTATCAAAATGGTCAAGGTTTGCGTGGTAGAAAAGTTTATCCCCATCATCAGCTTCCAGATGGATACTGGGATGCGAATCTAACGGAAAGTCCGATTGATAATCATTTCCCTGAGTATCTTCGCTTAGAAAAAATACAAGATAATCAAAACCGTACAATTAAAGCTTGGGTTAAACCAGAAACTAAATTTAGTTTTGAAATTGATGTTATTAACTTATCTTCTGTTGAATTAGGCGCACTTCTTTGGCTACTGCAGTTACCAGAAAATAACTTTTATCGTTTAGGTGGTGGTAAACCTTTAGGCTTTGGTAGCGTACAACTCAATATTGAGGACACAGATTTACAGACTGGTAAACAGTGGCAAGAGTTTTATAGTACCCTAATAGCAAATAATAAACCAGAGCAAACAGTAGCAATTAATAGTAGCCAAGAATTCCAGAAAGCAGTAGAAGCTGCTTATGCTAAAGCTTTTGAACAAGTTTCTTTTATTGCTGCCTTTTTACAAGCTGCAAAAGGGTTTGATAAACCTATTCACTATCCAAGAACTACTAAGGCTCCAAAGCAAGATGGAGAATCTTTCAAATGGTTTGTTGAAAATGAAAAACTAGCACAACCACATTCACTAGATTATATTGTTGGTGAACAAGGGTTACCAATTTTAGAATCAAAATAATAAACCTGATAGGCGTAATTTATTGTGCTTTCTCTGAGCTAATTAGTAAAGTTCAAAATCCGTACTAATATTTTGAGGAGATTATAAAATGGCTAAAACTATCATATGTTCTGTTGGAACCAGTGCTGCAAAAGCTTTAGGAGTTAAACCTGCAGATTTAACTAATTGGGTCAATCAGCAAAAAAGTGTACAAGATGCTGCTGAAAAAATGTTTTTAACCTTTCGTGATATCTTGCCGGAAGGAGAAAGCTTAAAGAATAAATTGTCTAAGGAACCCCATGCGAAATCCGTCGGGGTGCAGAGGTTATCGAAAGATTACCCAACATTCCCACCCAGGTTGGTTTAGGAGAAAATTTTCAAAGCGATCGCCACCATCAACAAGCGATCGCCCAAAAATTAAAACCCCATCGCATCAGCAACAGCCTTCATCTCTGGCTCAATCCCTTGTTTAAACTGACTCCGACTGTGTTTAATCGCAGTATCTGGATCTTTCAACCCATTCCCAGTCAGAACACAAACCACCGTCGCACCACTCGGAATTTGCTCTTTCACCTGCAGCATCCCTGCGACAGAAGCAGCACTGGCCGGCTCGCAAAAAATGCCCTCAGATGAAGCCAAAAGCCTGTAAGCATCGAGAATTTCCTCGTCAGTCACCGCATAAAAATTCCCCATACTCGCAGATTTCACGGCCATCGCTTTTTCCCAACTCGCTGGGTTACCAATTCTAATCGCTGTAGCTATTGTCTCAGGATGGACCACCGGTTTCCCATTCACCAAAGGAGCCGCACCCGCTGCTTGAAATCCCATCATTTTCGGCAGGCGATCGCATTTTCCGGCTTGATGGTATTGACAAAAACCCATCCAATATGCTGTCACATTCCCGGCATTTCCGACCGGGATGCACAGCCAATCTGGAGCATCACCCAAAGCATCGACAATTTCAAAGGCTCCTGTTTTCTGTCCTTCCAAGCGATAGGGATTAACAGAATTCACCAAAGTGACAGGATAATTATCAGCCATCTCCCGGACAATTTCTAGGGCCTGGTCAAAATTTCCTTTGATTGCCAAGACTTCTGCCCCATACAGCAGTGCCTGGGCTAACTTACCCAGAGCCACATAACCATCGGGAATTAACACGAAAGGACGCATTCCCCCACGTTTGGCATAAGCCGCTGCTGCTGCGGAGGTATTACCCGTACTCGCACAAATTACTGCCGTTGCCCCTGCTTCCTTTGCCTTGCTAATTGCCATTGTCATCCCCCGGTCTTTGAAGCTACCAGTGGGGTTTAGACCATCGTATTTGACAAACACCCGCACTTGCCTGCCGATACGTTCTGCTAGAGCGGGAGCTGGTATCAATGGAGTATTACCTTCAAGCAGCGTCACCACAGGCGTTTTTTCGCTCACAGGCAAGTATTCGCGATAGGCTTCTATTAGCCCAGGCCAGGGTTGGCGAAGAGATTTAGCAACAGACAGGCTCACAGTCACGGTATTTAACAAGAATGCATTTCTCTAAAATATCACTCATTATTGACCACTAATACCGTTTTACCTCCAGGTTTATCAACTAGACCGCACTATATGCGCCACTTTGTGAAAACTTCTGGCCAAAGCAATGTGTTTTATAAAATTTAACAAAGCTTAACAATTAGAATCCCCTGGTTTGAAGTCAGGGGATTCTAAATTGTTATAAAATTTGTCGTAGTTCTTCAAAAGAACTTGCTAAAACCACACTCCGCAAAATCCCCTGCAATTCTTCCAAATTCGTAATTTCAGAGATTCGCGGCATTAACTCCAATCCCTCACTACCAAATTTAGCCTCTAAGCTCATTTCTATATTAGAAAGCATTTGTTCTTTCCGTCCTTGGGTTTCTCCCCGTGCTTCTCCCCGTGCTTCTCCCCGTGCTTCTCCCAGTGCTTCTCCCCGTGCTTCTCCTTCACGCAGTATTTCTTGATACCAGGGCGACTCGCGTAAAACTCCCATATCCCACCTCATGATGTCTTGAACTAAGGCACTTTCTAATACAAAAGTAGCAAAAAATGCCAGAACCGTCTCCAGTTGATTTAAGTCTTCATCCCGACGCAAAATTTGCAGTGCTTCCCTAATTATAGACTCATCACTCCCTCCTTTGAGAATTGGTACAAATGGAAGTAATGATGGCAAAGGTTGTTGAAAAGCAACATTAACATCAACTTCCCACAAATTAATTACGCGATAATCTTGAATTGCCCTTAACCCGGCAAGATTTGATGTAAAATTTGTAGGTATTTCCACATCACTTGTTTGTAAAATATTAATTAACACCGGGTAAGTTGGTAATTTATATTTCTCCTCTGCGAGTGCTGCATAAGCTCTTATTCGTCGGGGCATATTAGAACTGTAGCGTAATTGTAATTCGTTTAATACCAGAAATTCTCCATGCTCAGGACTAGTGGCATGAATTAATACATCACTTTCCCTACTTATCCATTGAAATTCTCCTGATACAATTTTGCCTGCTTTAATATTGGGAATATTTGTTACCCATCGCACCCAATTATCGGGTGCAAGACTAATGAGTTTTTTAGTGCTTGTATCTGCGGGTTTTGCCATTGTTGTAGATGCACTTTTGTCTATAAACTCATATTAACTTGAGGCGATCGCCTAAGAATTGCGTCTTGCATTAAGTGATTTTCACTCCCTTTGTACCACAATCTCAAACCTAACCCCCTAATCCCCTTCCCTACAAGGGAAGCTACGGTGTACACACAAATCCTATAGCCCTCACCCTGGAAGGGTGGGGCTACACTTCCTTTTCTCTCTCAACCCCACCTCTTTATCCCCTCCCCGCACATGAACGGGAGGGGACTATTGCACAGCTTTACGGGGGTGAGCAATCAACCGGATTTGATATAAAACACTAATAAGGGGTTAGCACCAATGACCAATATAGTAAATAATTTATTTATACCTGGATATCAAATAGTTGAGCAACTATATACGGGGTCGAGAACCGTTGTCTATCGGGCAATGCGGAACTCAGATTCTGTACGGGTGGTCATCAAAATTCTATCAGCGGAATATCCAACTTTCAGCGAGTTATTACAGTTTCGCAATCAGTATACGATTGCCAAGAATCTGAATATTCCCAGTATTGTCTATCCTCTGGGTTTGGAAACTTACCGCAATGGTTATATGTTGCTGATGGAGGATTTTGGGGGAATTTCATTGCGGGAATATATTAAAAGTCTGGAGACGGGGTATGTGGTATCTTTGGAGGAATGTTTAACTATAGCGCTACAGTTAGCCGAGATTCTTCAAGTACTCGAAGAAAACCGTGTCATCCACAAAGATATTAAACCTGCAAATATCCTGATTCACCCTGAAAGCAAGCAAGTAAAATTAATCGACTTTAGCATTTCTTCGCTTCTTCCCAAAGAAACCCAAGAAATTAAAAGTCCCAATATTTTAGAGGGAACTCTTGCTTACATTTCTCCCGAACAAACGGGAAGAATGAACCGAGGAGTAGATTACCGCAGCGATTTTTATTCTTTGGGTGTGACGCTATACGAGTTATTAACGGGGAGTTTACCGTTTATTTGCGACAATGCAATGGAATTAGTACATTGCCATATTGCCAAACAACCACCGAATTTAAGGGAAAGGGGTAAAGGGGGAAAAAAAGAGATGATTCCTTCGGTTATTGCTAATATTCTAATGAAATTGATGGCAAAGAATGCTGAGGATAGATATCAAAGTGCGCTGGGTTTCAAGCATGATTTGCAAACTTGTTTATATCAATTAAAGGAAACTGGTCAAATATCTCATTTTGAAATTTGTCAGCGAGATATTTGCGATAAATTTATTATTACTGAAAAATTATACGGTAGAGAAAATGAAGTTCAACTACTATTAAATGCATTTGAGCGAGTTGTTCGAGGAAGTAGTGAATTAATGTTAATTGCAGGGTTATCGGGGATTGGTAAAACTGCTGTAGTCAATGAGGTTCATAAACCAATTGTGAAGCAAAATGGCTATTTTATTAAGGGTAAATACGACCAATTTAATCGTAATATTCCTTTTTCAGCATTTGTGCAGGCATTCCGGGATTTGATGGGACAATTACTAACAGAAAGTGATGCTCAAATTCAAGAATGGAAAAGAAAGATTCTTGAATCTGTCGGGGGGAATGGACGAGTAATAACTGAAGTGATTCCGGAATTAGAAAGAATTAGCCGATACCAACTTCAAGCAAGCATTTAATCTTCACGAAGGTTTAGATAGCACAATGCTCATTCTTAAACATCGTCTCAAGGCAGATGAACAACGTCCAGCAATTCAAGTTCTTACACAATACGGTGATATTCCCAAAATCGAGTGTTTTGCCGGACAATTAAATCAGGTATTTATGAATATCCTCGCTAATGCAATTGATGCATTAGAGGAATCAAATCAAGGAAGAAGTTTTGACGAAATTACAGCAAATCCAAACCAGATTAAAATTATCACTTCAGTAGAAAATAATCGAGTAAAAATAACTATTTCGGATAATGCTAAAGGTATGGACGAAGAAGTTAAAGCCAAAATTTTTGACCATTCATTTACTACTAAAGTAGTCGGTAAAGGAACTGGTTTAGGATTAGCTATTGCCAAACAAATTATCGAGTCAAAACACGACGGTCAGATTGCTGTAAACTCTCAACTCGGTCAAGGTACTGAATTTGTCATAACTTTGCCTTTTATTTCAAATCTCTAATTTCCAGTTGAAGTTCTTAGAGCATATTTATAAAATCAAAATAAAATTTCTGTAGGGTGAGTTTTAGCCTTAACACCAAGCGTATTGCGCTATAAACCTCTTCCTTCTTCCTTCTTATATTTTATGATTCCTCAATTGCTAAAATTCGTCCAGATTTTACCGCTGCAATTAATGCCTGATGGTCGCACTCGGTCTGATTTGCATAAGCAACGGCAAAGTCTGCGTTCGCATTATCAAAGGTATCACTCTTACCAAGATAACCACTAATCATTGCCGGGTCACCAGAGCGAGCATGGGCCCGAGCGAGTGCCCACCCACATAATGCTGAGTAGCCAATTAATTCGGAACTAGAGAAATCTTCGATGTTAACGGCAATTTTCATGTCACGTAATTGCCGAATGTAAAAGTCATGTCCCCGTTCGCTGCTCCAACCGAGGAACATATCGCTCGCTGCTTGCATGATTCGCTGACCTGTGACAACCCGCTGACCGTGGTTTTGGTAAATACTTTTACTTGTATAGGGTTCTAATACAGAAGCACGGGCTTCTTTGATTTGTAAAAACAGTGGTTCATCGTCCTCTGTCATTAATAAAGCGACAAAGCAGCGGGTACCAACACTGCCAACACCTACCACTTTAATGGCAATATCAACGAGACGAAAGCGGTCAAGTAAGACGTGCAAGTCATCTCGCAAAGTTTGGAGATAACGCTGGGCTACAGATTCTACCTCTTCTTCTAGTAAATCACCAGGTCGTAAATGATACATTAATGGTGGGTTGTCAACAATGCGCCATTGGTGGTTAACTATCTCGGTTAACTTTGGCATGGCCCCAGCAGAAGTACGGGTTAGCGCTTTGTCTACATACTTCTCAATCCGCTGACGGTGGTCGGGAAGGCTGGCAAATTCACGCAATACATTGGCATCTATGCGCGAATACCATACTTCAAAAGCGCTCATTTGAGAGTATTTATTCATGTGTTCTCGGTAGAAACGAGTTGCTGTACTCGCTGCGGTCAAACAATCTGAAGCTGAAATCTTGATATGGCGACCTGCAAGGACAATGCTTGTTGCCAGCCGCTTTATATCCCATTCCCACGGTGAATTTGGGAGAGTTTCGTCAAAATCATTTAAATCAAAAACAAGGTTGCGCTCTGGTGTTGCGTACCCACCGAAATTGAGTAGGTGACAGTCGCCACATACTTGTACTCTAATATCTGTTGTCGGTGTTGTAGCCAGGTCAGCCGCCATCACAATTGCCGATCCTCGAAGAAAGGCAAACGGTGATTTCAGCATCCGACCGTAACGGATTGGTATCAAATTAACCAGCCGTCCAGAATTTGATGTTTCTAGCAAATCGATGGGGTCAGCGCGTTCCACGGGAGGATTCCACTTTTTGTGGGTAGAACGCGGCACAACTGAACGCAAGGCTTTTCCGGCTTCTAGTCTGTCAGTTCGTGATTTGGATGGCGGCAACACGATTTTTAGAGGGATTAGAAACTACTCTACAATTTTCTCATTAAGCTGTTCCACATTTAACTTGCATATCTTAGGCGGCCTAGAAGCCCAACGCCAGGTGCTACAACGGGGCGGCAGCTTATGTTCCTCCGCTTCCCCCCAAAACGTGCCTTGGGAAAATAAGCAACGCACTGGCTCCCCCACAAGATTTACATAAATTTAAAATATGCAAATTAAATGTGGTTTAGTTTATCATCCGCCGAACCGCGAACCGACAGGTCGTCGGAGACATCGCACAAATCTATCGCCTAAAAACACAAAATCCGCACTCTAGATGCAGCTCGTTCATGGGTAACTAAATTGACATCAGTGCTGTTATGTATTATGATGCACTATGTAATAATACGCAAAAATATGCTTTAAAAAATTAAAATATCATAATTCAGCAATACTTATAGGACTTACGTAACTGGTACATTAATAACCGTAGGGTGTGTGAGGCTTAGATAGATATTGCACGGTAAATTAAGGTTTTTAGCGTCACACACCGATGATGATTTGTGACAATATCATAAGTCCTGGCTTAATAAATACTTAGGGCTAATTGTTGAATTACTACTTAAATTATGCTTAAAAATTTCAACCGGGCTATTTTTTCAGTCACAGCATTTGCATTAACTTTAAGCGTTTTACCTGCCAATGTTTTAGCAGGAACTTTTAAACTAGAAGATGCAACTATTGCTGATATCAATCAAGCTTTTGATGATGGTTCGCTGACATCTGCGCAGCTAACGCAATTATATTTAAATCGCATCAATGCTTACGATAAGCAAGGACCTAGCATCAATTCTATCATCACCATTAATCCAAAAGCTTTGGAAACAGCTTTCTCTTTGGATTTAGAACGTCAAACTAAAGGTGCTAGAAGTCCCCTACACGGAATACCAGTCCTTCTTAAGGATAATTACGACACTTCTGATTTACCAACTACTGCAGGTTCTCTGGCTCTGTTCGACTTTATTCCACCGAATGACGCTTTTCAAACCAAAAAGCTCAGGGATGCAGGGGCAATTATCCTCGGTAAAACTAATATGCATGAGTTTGCATTAGATGTTACCACCCTTAGTTCTTTGGGCGGTCAAACACTCAATCCTTATGCTTTAGATAGAGTTCCTGGAGGTTCGAGTGGTGGTAGTGGGGCTGCGATCGCTGCCAACTTTGCCACACTTGGAACTGCTACAGATACGGCAATTTCAATTCGTGGGCCTGCATCCATCAACAATTTGGTAGGCATTCGACCAACTATCGGGTTGACCAGTAGGAATGGCATTATTCCCCTGCTTTCAACTCAAGATACTGGAGGCCCGATTGCACGGAATGTGACTGATGCTGCTTATATGCTTGATGTTTTGGCAGGATATGACCCACTCGACCCTGTGACGGCAAATAGCATTGGGAAAATTCCCACTAGCTATACAAACTTTCTCAATCCAGATGGACTCAAAGGCAAGAGAATTGGCGTAATTCGGGAACTGGTTGAAGCTGACATGGCGAAAAATCCTGCTGACCCGGATGTGCTAGGGTTAACGAATGCAGCTATTGAGGACATGAAAGCAAAAGGGGCTGATGTTTTTGACGTAAAAATTCCGAACTTAGATTTTTTTGTCAGAACCAATCCATTTGCTGATTCTGGTTACGAATATAGAACTAAGTTTGATATCAATAATTATCTCGCAAGTCTTGGAGATAAGGCCCCATATAAATCTCTTACAGAATTATTGGACTCAGGGAAAGTCCTCCCCACAGATTCTGTTGAAGGATATTTGCGCTTTGTTGATCAAACAACATTAACTCCTGACCAAAATCCCAATTATCAGCTTTATCTTCAAAATAAAGAAGAATTAAAAACTACGCTCCAGAATGTCATAAATGAGCAAAAACTTGACGCTTTCTTGTATCCAACTATGACCCTGAAGCCAAGTATAATCGGCGCTCCATACCCTGGAGGATACCCAGGCAACTCACTTTTAAGTTCTTTTACGGGATTTCCCGCTATGGTCTTACCTGCGGGATTTACACCTGATGGTTTACCAGTTGGTGTGGAATTGCTGGGCTCAGAATTTAGCGAACCAACATTAATTAGCCTTGGTTATTCCTATGAACAAGCAACCAAATACCGCCGCTTGCCGAATAGTACACCAGCACTAAAAGGTGAAGTGTTTGAGCGTAAGTCAGTGCCAGAACCTAATTCTTTCCTCGGCCTACTAATGTTGGGTTTTTTAGGTGTTGCTTGCAAACTAAAACGTAAATTTAACTGACAAAATAAAATGGGCGGACGCTTAAGCCCACCCCACAAGATACATAAAACTCTTGTGGGATGGGCTTAAGCGTCCGTCCTATCAACAAAATTTTATTTTAGGTTTATTTGTTCCCACGTACTTAAAATAATAATACTTGCATCTACAAAAAATTAGCAATCAAATGACGCGCTTTATACATGACAAGTTCGCCAAAGATTATCTAGAAGAATTACTACAGCACTTTGCAAGTAAATGAAGTACACCCCCTCCCCTTGGCAAGGGGAGGGTTGGGGAGGGGTATTTCTGTACCTCACAAAGTTGAAATTTGCTGTAAAAGATTATGGAGAGGTAAAAACATCAGAAAAAGTGTCAGGAGAAATTAAAGAAATCGACGTTTTATTTACTCCTTCAGTACAGCAAACGTATAATTTACAAGTGCTGGGATTACTCGGAAGATTTGCCGAATATCCTGCGATATTAGAACCATAGATGAAGAATTAAGCGCAATTATTGAACCAATATTAGCTTTACCACCATCCGAATTTACTCCTTTACTAATGCAATTATCTAAAGAAGAATTGATTGCTAGGTATGGCGGACAAACTTGATATTAGCTTACCCTGAGACATTCAAGTTTAAATATTCAATCTTTTTCTTCCCCACCCTACTTACAGAGGTGGGGCTATTATTTTATACTAGCGCACTCAAAAACGTTGTTCACACTCCACCTCACTCAAACGCTGCCAATCCTTTAATATTCTCCACATCCAGTAAAAGTAACCCAGTCCTTTTGGATAAATAAATATTGGTGATACGACCCGTAACCGAAGGTATCGCAAGCCCACTCGCTAGGAGGTGCATTCCGCTATTGTGAATATCTGATGGGGAACAAAAAAAGTATAGCAAAAGTCACTTAAACCTAGCTCCAGTAACCCATTACACTAATCTATGGAACCTATACAAAGATTTAATGATTCTTAAATATACAATATTATAGTATTTTTAATGGTGTGAGCTGAGATTAGGTCTAAATAACTATGCCTACATGTACATCTAGTGTCTCTGAAGTCAAGTCTGAAAGTTTGCGTGCGAGCGAGTCAAGTAAGACCTGCTACCAAACTGACCAACAAGTCAAGTTATTGACTTTGCAAGCAGAAGTCGAATCTTTGTTGTATCAGTTGCAAAATCTGAAACAACAACGGATAGCGTTAGTTGCTAACGAATAGTGAAGGTTGCGTTCTGGCAGTGCAAAGTTTAGTAGGGGCTGCTATTCAAAGCGCTGACTCTTTGCTGACCAACGCTTCAGTATATATTTATCAGCACTCTCTACCAGCAAAGTTAGAGACTGTCCATCGCTAGTTTTGGCGATCGCTGTCAATACCTGTTCCGAGTTTCTACTGAAATCACTATAGATTACTATACCGCTATTTGACAAAATTAGGCTACGGGGGCGAGATAGATTTTTATCTCCTCCCTTAGTATGAGATAGTGGTTTGTTTAGGGATGCTAATGCTTCTTTTGAGATAGTGAGTATCGTTTCTGGTTCTTGGTCGCCAGTTAAATCCAGCACTTGTACGGGCCAATATCCCAACTTTTGCACCATTTCGGGAAGGTTCGGTATGGCACCAGTTGGTATTTGACCGGATGCTTGCAAAGAGCGCCAGACAGTCGGTAAAATTGTTTTTGTTTGTTGGGAATCTTTTTGATATAGTTGTTCTATAGTAATGGCAGATGGTTGCACCCATTCCAATGCTGCGTTTGTCAGTGCTAAAGGTTGGGGATGCTGTAGAGAGGCTAAATTACCCGTCTCGACATCTGAGGCAGCAGCTAATAAGCGCAACACTCCACCGCGCAATTGTACAGCTTTGATAGTCGCGTTCGTTGTTTGCTGTTCGCCGTTTGGCTGCCAAATTACTATCTGAATGTTAGAGTCAGAATTTATCCCCAAAGTATTCCATAAAAATTTGCCACTATCAGTTTTGGGTGGGTTTAAGTTGTTAAAGGGAGAATTTAGCCAGCTTTTGCCGTCATGAAATGCGCTCACCTCCACCTCATACCATTGGTTCGAGGTAGATTTAATATCTGACTGATGATTTGGTTGCAGCCAGTCGCTGGGATTAATTCTCGCTTTCAAGGAAGCGGAACCAACTATTTTACTAGGGTGAATAGCATTCATATTCGGCTTTATTACTACCTCACCTTCGAGTTGTCTTAACAAACTGGCAATTTTGGTGAGGGATTCTTTGGAGATTTTGGGTTGTTCTTGCAACCAAGAATTCGCTCGTGCGTTACCGTGACGGGCTGCTAAGATTAAAGCACTCCAAGTTTGTACCTCAAGACGATTTGGATTAACTCGCAATGCCGCTTCTGTCCGACTCCACAACCTACCACCATCCGCTTTCAGGAAAGTGGCAATTTCTTGAGCGTTAGCAGGTGATGCTTCAAACACTTGTAAAGCTTTTTCCCAACGTCCATCGATTAAATCTGCCAGAACTTGTTGACTGGGGGAAGCCCAGGTTTTCTCAGCTTGGGCTTTGGTGAGTTGAGAATGCCAGCGAATCAGATCGATTTGGGCTCTAGCTGAGGGAGGAATTTTTGCTTTGCCTTGTTTCAAGATGAATTGCAACCATTCAAAAGCTGGTGTCCACATTCCGCTTTTGGCAATTGACAACGCATCTTTATAAGCTGAATTATTCAGTGCAGGTGGTGTCAGGGAAATTTCTTCCAAGAGGACAGAATTGAGTGAATTGGTAGATTTCACTTGATAAATTCGTAGTTGCGGTTCTAAAGCAACTGTTTGATTGACAACTAACTCCTTGACATTGCCACCAGTTACTTGCTGCCATTGGGGTAACTGTCCGTTGGGACTTGTCCAAGACAACATCAGTTGTAGGTTATTGCGTTTGCTATTGTAGTGGACGACATGACCGTAGGCGATCGCATTGGTTCCCGATGTCCGCTCACCCCGCAAATAATACCAAATTCCCGACGATGGCGCACCTTCAAAGCCTTTAATTTCAGTTAAAGGCAATTCTATGTTAGAACCCTGATTCTCTTTGGTCGTTTCCACCAAAGGTGCAATTACAAAAGCTTCTTCTGGACCTTTGACTGGGAGTTGAGTTGCCAGATGGTAGTATTTTTCTGTTAAAGATTCAAACTCGATTTCATCTGAGCGTTGATAAACTCGGAGTTCAATTAACTCTTTGCAATTAGATTGGCAATTAGGACGTTGATTGAAAACTGGCAGCAAAAAAGCTTGTGTTGTGGCTCCATCTATTGGCAAGGATTCTCCCGCAATATGTCCTTGTTTGTCTATAATAGCTTGAATTTGTACCACAGTTTGCGGGCGATCGCCCCGAGCGAGAGAAATTTTTGCCCATTCTGGTAAAAGTTTATTTACCCAACCCAATTGGTCGGGATTGAAGATGAATAAAAAACTAATCCAGGCAAACAAGCCAATTAGACCAGCACTACCCGACAAAAGCGCTAGAGCCAACATTGACGGCAGCCAACTTCCTCGATGCTTTTTTGATACAGGTTTTACTGCCCTTCTGGGGGGTTGATTTTGTTTACCAGGCTTTGACGTCAGCTTGCGCGGGCGATTTGCCATGTTATTAGTGTAAAATTAACTTCTGGATTTTCCTTTTATACTCGCGTTAATCAACAGTTGCCCAGAAGGGTCGCCAAAATGAAGGAAGAAGGAAGAAGGAAGAAGGAAGAAGGAAGAAGGAAGAAGGAAGAAGGAAGAAGGAAGAAGGAAGAAGGAAGAAGGAAGAAGGAAGAAGGAGCTTTTTAGATGGGATTGGAACCCAACTCAAAACGAACGACCCTGAATCCGGTCGGGGTCTTTAAAAGAACAGCGAGAATAAATTCAGTATATTTACTAATGTCACAATAAAGAAATATTGAATATTTTTATATGATTCAGTGTATATGTGAGTGAAGTGTAAAAGTTGAAAGCTAGACTGATTTGCAGCCAAAAAAGTAACTGGATACTCCCGTTGTTTATCGTTGCGGGGATAAACGGATTTACACAACTTTGCGTTTATGCTAACCCCGTCTCACCCGATGAACCAATGTCACAGGTCACATCGGTAAGTCAACTGCAAGACGTACAACCAACAGATTGGGCGTTTCAATCACTACAATCTTTAGTAGAACGTTATGGCTGCATTTCAGGTTATCCAGATGCTAACTATCGCCCAAATCGGGCTTTAACTCGGTATGAATTTGCAGCGGGTTTAAATGCTTGTTTAGATAGAGTTAATGAATTAATCGGCACAGCTACAAGTGATTTAACCCGTCGTGAAGATTTAGCCACATTACAGAAATTACAAGCAGAATTTGGTGCCGAGTTAAAGACTCTGCGGGGTAGAGTTGATGTTTTAGAAGCGCATAATACACAACTCCAAGCCAACCAATTCTCTCCCATAACTAAACTTAGCGGACTGGCAATAGTCGGCATTCAAGGACGCAGTAACAACCGTGGTGATGTTGCTCCTAGAGATGGCATCAAAGATACACAAGATGCTGGGACAAATGTCAATGTTATTAACTTAACGCAATTATATTTAACCAGCCAATTCAGTCCCTCAAGTTTCTTAGTCACTGGTCTTTTAGCTAGTGGTGGAACTACTGCACCGAGATTTAATAATAATGTTTCTAGGAATGATGTTTTATTAGGTTATGAATTTCCGACAAATAATAGTCTCATCATAAATGACCTTCATTATCACCAGTTAGTGACAAAGAATTTGGGTATAATGGTAGGAACATCTGGTGTAGATATGACTCGTGCTTTTCGAGGCCCAAATCGAGTAGAAAACGCTGCAACCGGTTCAGTATCATTATTTGCCCAAAGAAACCCAATTTTAAATACTGGATTCGGTCAAGGTGGTGTAGCACTTGATTGGCAGTTCAGCAAACGTGCCAGCATTCAAGCACTTTATTCTAGTTTCGATCCGGGAAATCCTCGTAAAGGTAGCGGTTTATTTGATGGAAATACAACAACAGGTGTACAATTATTATTAACCCCAACTGACAGTGTTGATGTTAGTTTGTACTACGTTAATAATTATTCCTCTGATGGTTGTCTGCTAGATTTCGTTGGAGATGAGTGTTTAACAGCGACTAATCCCAGCACAGGGAAAAAACTACCGCTACAAACAAATGCTGTTGGTGCTACAGTAAATTGGCAAATTTCACCCCGCATTACCTTAGGGGCGTGGGGCGGTTATACTAAATCTAATATTCCTGGACGCTCGGGAAATGTCGAAACAACAAATTACATGGTGTTTATGAATTTCCCCGATCTATTCAAACAAGGAAATTTGGGTGGAATTTATATCGGACAGCCTCCGAAAATTACTAGTAGCAACTTACCTACAGGAAACAACGTTCCCGATTTTATCAATACAGGTTTAGGAAGAGCAGGTGGACAACCGGGGACAACTACTCAAATCGAAGCTTTTTATCGTTTTCAAGTAACAGATAATATCAGCATTACTCCAGCGATAATTCATATTTTGGAACCAGGCCACTCACCAAGCAGCGACCCAGTTACAATTGGGATATTGCGGAGTACGTTTATTTTTTAATGAAGGAAGAAGGAAGAAGGAAGAAGGAAGAAGGAAGAAGTCTTCAACGATCCCTGAGTTCCTTAAGGATATCGAGTGCTAAGTGCGAATCAGAGATTCTTCGTTGTTGCTCAAACAGTTCCGCAGCTTGAAGAAAATCAGCTTGAGCCTTGGATGTATCTTCTACAAGATAATAGCAAAAGCCGCGCTTGAAGTGGGCTGTGGCAAGGTTGGGATTAATCTCCAAAGAAGAAGTAAAATCGGCTAATGAAGGAAGAAGGAAGAAGGAAGAAGTCTTCAACGATCCCTGAGTTCCTTAAGGATATCGAGTGCTAAGTGCGAATCAGAGATTCTTCCTTGTTGCTCAAACAGTTCCGCAGCTTGAAGAAAATCAGCTTGAGCCTTGGATGTATCTTCTACAAGATAATAGCAAAAGCCGCGCTTGAAGTGGGCTGTGGCAAGGTTGGGATTAATCTCCAAAGAAGAAGTAAAATCGGCAATTGCTCTGTGGTGTTGACCCAAAAGCAAGCGGGCTGCACCTTGGTTATAATGAGCTTTGGCCAGGTTGGGATTAATTAGCAGTGCTTGCTTGAAATCGGCGATCGCACCATCGGGGTCTCCCAACTGCAAGCGAGCTGCACCTTGGTTATTATAAGCTGCGGCGGACTGCGGATTAATTAGCAGAGCTTGCTGAAAATCCCCAATCGCTGCTTGGTAATCTCCTCGTTGCAAGCGGGCTGCACCTTGGTTATTATAAGCTGCGGTGGACTGCGGATTAATTAGCAGCGCTTGCTGGAAATCTGCTACTGCACCTAAGCTATTTCCCAACAATAAGCGAGCCGCACCCAGATTATTGTATCCCTGCTCTAAGTTAGGATTAAGATGAAGAGCTTGGTTGTAATCTGCAATTGCCCCTTTGTTATCTCCCAACTGCAAGCGAGCATTACCCCGATTTAAATAACCTAGGACATCGTTGGCAGCGATATTTAAGGCTTGGTCATAATTGGCGATCGCTAATTCATTATCTCCCAATTCAAAGTAAGCAACACCCCGATTTATCAAGGCTGTAGCAATAAGGGGATTGATATTTAAGGCTCGGTCGTAATCAGCTAGAGCCAGTTCGCGATCGCCTAACTCAAAATAAACATTCCCTCTGTGCAAATAAATTAGAGCATCCTGCGGATTGATATCAACAGCTTGATTGTAGTCAGCGATCGCTCCTTGATTATCGCCCAACTCAAAGCGAGCAAGTCCTCGATAAAAGTAACAAGAGGCATCTTGGGGATTGATTTTGATTGCTTGATTGTAAATTTCTATTGCCGCTTGATATTCTCCCACTTCATAATGTTTGATACCCGAGGTCAATTCTGGTAAGTTTAAGTCTAATTCCTGATTGGCGTTAGCCTTTGGACTATATGTCATTGCTCCTAATACTAACAAAGCAACAGTCAAGTTCAATGCTTCCATGCTTTTTTCCCTTCTCCGTTAATACTTAAGTACAATGAATGCGTAACTACCAATTTTGTGTAAGACTGCGGTTGAAGAAATAATTAGGTAATGCTTGCAAACCTTGTGCAGAACTTTCTTCTGAACGTCTCTACAGTTGAATAATCGAAGCGCATCATCACAGAAAAATGGTATAACTACCAACACATAAAACCAAAGTATTAAGTCACAGGAATAACACCCAGCCCATTCATTCTCTCAACCGCTTTATCTAGATGCAGCCTTTTGCGATGGTATCGCAGAGCGCAGAAAGGTTTTTTTGTTAGTTTAAAATTAACAAAACTACATAGTTAAATACTAGCTGTATATGATACTTTCCGGAAAAACGACGAGAATATATAAATATATTGTTGTAACCGTTGAGAGTTGACAGTATGACTTGAATGAAGGAAGAAGGAAGAAGGTTTATATATGTGGATACAGAACCCCAACTCAAAATGGACGACCCTGCGTTCTTGTCGGGGTATTAGCCCCCCAGCGAGGATAAAAAGAATTTAAGCTAAACCGGTTCCAAAACCATGTAACTGTATCACCCTCGAAAATGCCAACTGCTCGATAACCACGGGTTATCCTGACAGACCAAATGTTTTCCTCATCGTTAACACATTTGAAGTGCAAAGATGGGTGAAAAGGATTTTCTTTCCATAACCTAACAGTATTTCCCTTCACGACTTGACCAGTCTTTAACTTCTCAAACTCTGCCCAAACTACCTGCTGTTCAGAAGGCGTAGGTTTGTCAATATGTACTATTATAGAACTTACGCAAAAACTCTCTTAAACTCTTATTTCCTTCGCGTACTTCGCGTCTTCGCGGTTCATTATTCCGTATCTTGTGCGTAAGTCCTATATTATAATTGTGTGACCCAAATTTTGCCTAACTTCCCAAGCCGACATAGTAAATCAGGGTTCACCCGATCGCAGTAAATCAACCTTCATAAATGAGCGATAGGGATGCAACAAAATAGACATATACAGCTTAGTTATGTCAATTGCTCAAACTGGTTATCTTTTGAGGTTTTTAATTTCGTTTTCTACTATTTCGAGTCCAGACTTCTCATTACAACTTTCCAAGAGAGACTTTGCTTCTTCCAGTTTTTCTATGGCAGTTTTTTTGTCATGTCTAGCAGCAAGATCCATAGCTTCATCGTATAAATCGTTAGCCCTTTGGAATTTGGGATCATTTCCATGACTGGAATAAATTGGTAGTGGCATATGCGTTAAAAATTGAGGTTGTGATAGTCAATGTACAAAGTATAATTATCTCACAAGATGTTTTAATTCATCAATTTAACCAACGGAATTTAATTTAATTTTGCATATTGGATAAGGTGAATAGTGAGTTTTAGCTAGTTTTGCTGACAAACGTTGCTCTGACTAGAATTTGAGTTATTCTTCAAATAGTCATGTAGCCAACTACAACTGCGTCTTTGCAAATCATCCAAATCCAAGTTCCAAAGAATCACTTTCTGTTTAAAGCTAGCCGAACCAATAATTTTACCGTCATTACTGAAACTGACATCAAATACAGAAGTATCATCCCCTGGCAAGGTTTGCAACAGACTGCCATCTAGATTCCAAAGTTTAATCGTTCCATCACTACTTCCTGAAACTAAAGTTTCACCGTTAGGGCTAAACTTAGCTTTTAAAAAACTGTTTTTTCCATCCTGAAGAATTTTAGGAGATTGGTCATTTAAATACCAAATTCTTACAGTTTTGTCGCTGCTAGCGGTCACAATCATCTTACCGTTGGGACTGAAATTGACATCTAAAACTCTATCATTATGACCGGGAAAAGTTTTGCGTAATTTCCCATCCAAACCCCAAAGCTTTACTGTTTGGTCATTACTGGCTGAGGCAATTGTTTGGCCATCTGGGCTAAAGCTCACGCTCGTAACATCCGCATTATGACCAACAAAAGGTTTACGTAATGTAATTTTTTTTCCATCGAAATCCCAAAGCTTCACTGTTTTGTCACTATTGGCTGAGGCAATTGTTTTGCCATCTGGGCTAAAGCTCATACCTAAAACACGATTTTTATTCTCTTTGAGAGTGTTAATTAATTCCCCGTCAAGATTCCAGAGTTTTAGCGTCCCGTCCCGACTAACAGAACTAATTGTTTTACCATTGGGACTAAAGCTTACTTTTAAGATGGCCTGATTGTGTGCTTTAAAAGTCCGCCATCGCTTGCCATTTCTATGCCATAACTTCACAGTACCATCATTATTTCCTGAGACAATTATCTGACTGTCTGGGCTGAAACTAACGCTAGTACCTTGTAAAATTGTTGGCGATACCATACCATTGCGGCTCCAGATATGTACAGATTGATCTTCTTTACTAGCTAAAGCTATCATTTTGCTGTCCGGGCTAAAACTAGGTTGATTGATAGTTACGTTAGGAATTTCAATATTTTGCAGTTCTTTGCGATCTTCTAGGCTCCAAATTTTAACTGTACGATCCTTACTGGTAGAAGCGAGCGTTTTGCCATCCCGACTTACATCCAAGTAAAGTACATCATCGCTATGACCTGTCAAAGTGCCGATTTGTTGACCTTTGACATTCCAAAGTTGTACCGTATGGTCAGCGTTAGCCGCAGCAATTGTTTGGTTATCAACAAAACGTACTCCAAAGAAGTATTGAGTACCTTTTATATTTTGGACTAGCTTGTAGTTTTTTACATTCCAGAGTTTGATAGTTCGATCCAAACTAGCCGAAGCAAGAGTTTGACCATCTGGACTAAAATTCAAATCCCTAACTTGATCGTTATGTTCAAGAAAAGTTGAGAGTAGTTTGCCATCGGAATGCCAAAGCTTTACGGTATACTTTTTTCTAGCATTTGCATTTGTAGCAGTTGCGATCGTTTGTTTATCCGGACTCAAACTAACAGCCCCAATTCCTTCTTTGTCTGTTATCGATTTGAGTAAGGTGAAAGTGTTATTAGGCTGACGCTGCCACAGTTTTATGGTGTCATCAGAGCTAGCGGAGATGAGAATTTGACCATCAAGACTAAAGCTGACATTAAAAACCCCGCCTTTATGCTCTGTGAGCGTTTGGAGTATTTTACCATCGTGCCGCCACAATTTGATGGTATTGTCCGCACTTGCTGAGGCAATCACCCCACCATCAGGGCTAAAAGCTACGCTCTGAACATCCCCATGATGTCCCTCCATGCGGTTGCGCTCCCTCAGATCGTAAACTATCTTCCTTAAAGCAAGGATAAATCGCATTTTGGTATCTTCCCTAACCACAAATGGAAACGTATTTTTTAGACGTTCTCCGGCTTTAATACCTTCTACAAGCGCTTCTAACTCATGATTAGAGGCTAAACGTTCTTCTGTTAAAGCACTAGAAGCTTCAAGCGATCTGTTTTCAGCATCAATAGCCTTATTAATTGCAATCCAAGTCACACTACTCAATACTAGAAATGCAGCATTTACCAGGCTCCAACGGGTAATGCTGTTGTTACGTCTTCGCTTAATACTTCGTTGCGCAAACTCAGTTTCTACTTGGTTTAACCAGTTGTTGTTTTGTGAGTTAAGTACCTCTTTTTGCAACACATCCAGGTAGGGGTCAGCATTCCAAAGAAACCGTGGCTGTTGTTTGCTTTTCCACTCTAGGGCCGCAGGAGTCAACCTCCGTTGCAATCTTAAGTTTTTCTCCTCTTTTACCCAATTCAGCAGTCTTTGCCACCCCCGCACCAAAGCATCATGGGCTGGTTCTACATAGGGATTCCGATCAGCATCTTCTCCTTTCACCAGTAACCGTGCTTTCGTAAAACGCTCAATTACTTCTTTAACTAAACCATTTTTAAGAGGCGGATACTCTAGTTCCAATAACGGGACTTGTCTGCGTGCTAACACACCACCACCAAGGGCAACCATCCGCAACATCACATGGCGGATAATCTGGACATAAGCCGAATTTTCTTTAACTAGCGTCTCATATTCCTCATCAGCCCTTTGAGTCAGTGATTGCATTACTCCTCCCAAATCTTGATAATCTTTTTGAGTCAGCACTCGGTCAATTGTTATACCTCTATTTTCTCCATCCCATTGTCGCTTTAAATACTTGAGATACAGTTCGCTCAAGCCAAAAGAAAGCAGGGGCAATCCTCCCGGCATATCCGCCACTTCATCGATCAATTCTTCTACTAGTTCGTGGGGCTGAAAATACATCACCCGTGTTTCTACGGGTTTTTCAATCGCTTCTCGCAGTTCCCCTCGTGTCATCGTCGGTACAATAAATCTTCCCGTATGCCAACGATTTTTCAGCACAGTATTTCCCAACTTCAGGTCTGTGGGGACAAACTGTAAACCAGCATCTCTGACTTGGGGTTCAAAGTCAGAGCGTAGGGATAGGACTACCCGTAATTTATCCCGATGGGCATTAATTGCGTTAAGTATAAGAAGGAAAAACTCTTTACGTTCATCCTCATTTTGACAGAGGGTAATGATTTCTTCGCTTTGGTCAATAAACAGTAATAACTTAGAGTTGGGGTGATTTTTCGCCCAAACATCAATGCTCCGAGCCAGGTTCTGCTGGGGATTTTGTGCCTCTACCTCTGGTAATTGGGCATTTTTCAAAGCATTATTTAAGGCGAGTAAGGGAGTCTCACCAGGACGGATGGGTGGTATAATAAACCATTTTTTGGTAGTTTCTTTCCGTAGTTCGGGAATTAATCCCGCCTTCACCAAACTAGACTTACCCGAACCGGAAGCACCCAACACCACTGTTAGGGGATGAGTTTTGACAAAAATCTGCAACTTTTTTACCAGTTCAGTTCTACCAAAAAACAGTTGGCTGTGTTCCTCGTCAAATGATTCCAAACCACGATAGGGATTTTTCGATACATCTAAAGGTGGTGCTGGTGGTAAGTTGAGTGGATGTCCCGGAGCTAGGAAAATATACTCCCCTTTATCATGCTTCTTTAGGGGGTAAATCCCAGGAGTTTGCCGTTGACGATTTTCTTCTGTGGCTGGTTCAACTGCATCCCGCAGATACAAGTAGAGTTCGGTAGCAGTAATTACCCCATCTCCACTTGAGTGACCATTAGTAGCAGGAGGATAGGCATCAGCCTTACCTGCAAGCGCTTCGATTAATGCTGCTGCAAAGGGGGAATGATTACCTCTTTGACCGCGCTCTGTATTCAAATTAAATGCATCTAAGGCTTTTTGGTCAGAAGCTGCGCTAGTTATTACCTGCCAAGCGGGGTCAGTAATAAAACGGTCATAACGTTCTTTGTGGATAACCTCTGGTGCAGTTAATAAATCTCTAGTGCTTGACCAACGAAAGGCTCCTGCAAAACAGCAGTCGAGGATTCCCAAGAAATGGCGACAGGGTAGTTTCTCCAAGCATTTTTGCAACTTAGTCATCGCTAGGTAGGTTTTGGTGTCGCCCAGTTTGGCATCCTGGGGAATTAAATAACCTGCTGGACCATCATCGCCGTTGAGAGCAATTCCATGACCCGCAAAGTAAAACAGCAGGCGGTCATTTTCACTTACTTGTTCTGGTAGTATTTTTTCTAAAAGTTGATTGATATTACTGAGGGTGGCAAATTCGTTTAAGCACACCCACACTTGGTAACCATGCTTTTCGCGCAAGAGTTCCACTAGTTTTTTGGCATCATTCTCCGCGTTCTGTAGAGGGGAAATACCGTTTGTGTAATTGTTAATGCCGATGATAAATGCTAGATTTTTAGAGAACTCAGACATAAAGACAGTTCCTTTGTTGGTTGTTTTTAGGAAGGGGGGAATGACCAACAAGCAACAAAATCTGGTTGCTTCTCAATCCTCTATCAGCAATTCGTCAAATTTATGTATCCTAATTAACTGATAGAGGAACTGAGGGGCGCAAACGCTCATCATCATTGCTTCTAGCGAACCTATTATGCTAAACTGTTACCTGTTCCCATATTCATGTTTCTAAATCTTTAATTGCCTTTTCAACCTCAATTAAAAGTGAACCTAAATCTTGAGTGATTACTTGCCAGACAATATCTAAATCAACATCAAAATAAGCATGAATAATACGATTTCTCATCCCGATAATTTGTCGCCAAGGTATTTTTAAATACTTAGTTTGGCAAGATTCAGAAACATTATTAGCTGCTTCACCCATGATTTCAATTAATCTTATACCAATTCTGTATGAAGATGCACATAATCAAGACCCCCCTGTAGTCCCCCCTTGGCAAGGGGGGACGGCGTAGCCGGGGGTTAATATATGCAGCTTCACAAAGAAACGGTATTACTAGAGCTAAAGACAGCATCCGATCGCGATCTAAATCTTCTCTAGTGCGATTATTCACAAAAGACAATGCCTCTTTTGCTGAATCTCTTATGTGTTTTAGCCGAGTGAAATCATCAATTTTGCTCATAAATAAGCATCGCTTCTGCTAAGACCTGCTCGCGAAAATAACGGCTTAAATCTGCTGATGTTCTTAAATCTATCTGGCGATTTATTATATTTGATAACTCATCTTCCATTGTAATAATAGCTAAACCCGGAGTTTTTCCCGGTTCAAATTCTACTAAAACATCAACATCACTTTCTCTTGTAAAATCATCTCTTAATACTGAACCGAATAAAGACAACTTGCGGATCGAATGACGTTGACAAAATTGTTTAATTTCTTCTTGAGATAAATTAATAGGAAGAGTTGTTTGTTTCATGGTTAAAACTCCTGATAATTTTTTTAATTTCAGATTTAAGAGGGGTAACTTGAGACTCTATCGCCTTAAGCCTCTGCTCGATCTTTGCCGATTGGAGTTCCATCTAATTTCCACAAACGTACATTACCATCTTTATTTCCACTAGCAATGGTTTTGTTGTCGGGGCTAAAGGCAATAGATAAAACGGGTTGCTCATTTCCACCAAAGCGTTGACCAATTTGGTTAGTTTGCCAATTCCACAAGTATACCCCTCCATCATCCTGACCAATAGCAACTGTTTTTTTATCGGGGCTAAAGGCAACCATCCTAAGTTTACCAAGAATCGGTTTGCATAATTTCTTCTTATCTAAACTATCTACTTGTAGATGCAATAAGCATACAAAAGATTGACCTGTATAGCTAGTGCTACCACTGACAATCTGCTGACCATCAGGGCTAAAAGCAATAGATGCTACAGAGAAACCCTGATCATTTTTCACGGACTGTCCAATTTGATTACCCTGAATGTCCCACAGTTGAATACTATTTTCTGAACCTCCCTTATCCACAACGTTACTGACAATCCTCTGACTTGGGGCGCACAGTAGTAATGTTGATTTGACTGGTAATCCAGTCGTCATATTCCTCTTCCTCTGGTGCGGATCTAAGCTCGCGGCATTGCACGCGCTTCATCAAACGGTTTAGCGTTCCCCTCCCTCGGCCTGGTTCTCTTTCCGGGAAATGTGGCAAGTCCAACTCATTTTGTCTGAGCAAGGTAGCATCAAACTCAGCGGTACTAACAATCAGTTTGAGAATATCTTGGCTCTCAGTTATTCCCTGTTTCCAGAGTTTGTCTCGCACTGTAGGATAGATATTTTCACCTCCCAATGCCCAAGCTTCCTCCCCTGGTTTGAGCCAAACACCTCCCGTTTCCAACAATTCGAGACTAACTGCGTAGCGGTCTGTCAAATCCAGGAGGGAGCAAAAAAGTTCTTGATTGCTGGTATTTTTGAGTTTGAGTTTAAAAGTCGGACCTTTCCACCTACCATTTTGCTGTTGGTACTGCAAGTTAATAGTCGCATCTTTAACTTCTTGCCCTTCCTGAGAAATTACCATTTGCACTGCCGAAGCTTGAATGCTACTGGTGGCTGGGCTGGAGAGTTCAGCAATATTTGTCCAACGGGTAATATGCTCCAATCGCTCAATCGCTTGCAAGGCAGTCGTCTCTGTATAACTCTGAATTTGAGCAACTATTGGACGGTCATCCGGTGGTCGAGTAATCAAATATTGCCCATTACGAGCAAGTAACTTAAATTCCGCATTTTCAGGGCTTGTAACTTCAGTCAGGTATAGTGAGGGCTGATTTCTTGAACCCATCACCAGCAGTGCAGCCCGAGCTAATTTCACTCCTGCTTCCTCACCAGTAATCAAAACACCTTTAGGTGGTAGGGGTAGACTAGTGACAACTGCTTTAAAAGTCATCTCTGGTTCTAAACTTTCAATACCGCTAATCTGGACTTGACTCAGAGAAGGCATAACCGCAATGACTTTAGCTTCACCGATCGCCGTTGACAATTCCTGCATCCGTTCGGGGGAACTGTCAAAGGGGAATAATGCCAGTAAGGTTGTTTCATCTTCATATGGTTGAGGAATTCCATGAATCGCACCCCCATCAATTACCCACTCACGATCTTTGTGATAACAGACAGTAAGGTAAGGTTTGCGTCCGGCGATCGCTCCCCCCAAAAACGGTTGTTCTAAATCATCCAGTACTGTTGCTTCTAATTGGGGGGATTGAGACGCAACTTTACTGCGAACTAAAGCATTAGTACGTTTGAATAAATCTCTATAAGTTAAACTGCCATTGGCTTTTTTTAAGGTATCGAGTAAGAAATAAGAAAATGCTCCCCGACGTTGCCCACCCACGTTATATTCTTTGGCTGTTTCGCGATCGCGGCAAGCTGCTAGAGAAATATATTTTCCTGGTGGTAAAGTCCAGTCAGTGGTATTTTTTGCTAGACTACGCTCTTCTGAATTGGAAAATATAAAACTGTCTAGCGATCGCTTTCTTCTATCGATAGGGGCTTGACGCACTAAGGTGTCCGCTTCTATGTCACCACGGGTGCCAGAGCTTGAGTGGCAACAGTCCATAATAATCGTAATCTGAGGGTTTTTCTTTGCTACCTCTGCAATCAGCTTTTTCAATTCTTTATCTGCCAAGTCCCTACTCCCCGGACTGCGGCTATCATAACAAACCAGGGTTTCATTAAGTCGGTCTGGCTCTATATCCCAAAACTCTTCCGGGGCTTCCTCTTGAGAACCATGACCAGCATAGTAGAAAAATGCCACATCTTCACTTCCAGCTTGGCACAGATGTTGACGAAAACCATCAATTACTGCCTGCCGGGTAGCATTTTGGTTAATTAGCGTATGCAGATGTAACTGGTATCCATCAGTATCAACCCGCCCTTCCAAGTACTCTTTGATTGCAGCTATATCATTTATACAGCCCTGTAGTGGAGAAACATTTACGTATTCATCAATACCAACTAGTAGCGCATAGATATTATGACTCATATATGTAGCAACCCTGATTTTTGACGACACATGAAAAATATACACTTACGTGCTGGACTACAACGATACGTGACGACTTTCCGAATTATTGTCAAAAATACTTTTCGCTAAAGATACCCGATTTTTTCAAATTCAGCAGATTTCACATCCAACTATTGCCAGCCCAATTATTCGCAGGAACCAATGGTTGCCGTTTACTTGTATAGTTGGCAGTCACCTCCTTCGGTGCAGGGTACCCGAAGGCATCGGGTTTTGGAAAAATCAAAATATTAAGAATCCGAAAAATAATTAATTAGCTCTTCTTGTGATACCAAAAAATAATTAATTAGCAATCCAATATTGCAAGGATAGTAGCAAAGAACGGGCGTTGCTGAATCCGGGTATGAATTGCTAAATTTACCCTCACCCTAGCCCTCTCCCCAAGGGAGAGGGGACAAGAATTCTGTCTCCCCTCTCCCCAGGGAGAGGGCTAGGGTGAGGGTAGGGAGTGGGGAGTGTCAATAAGTTGCTCCATTAGATTGAGTGCTTCTTCTGCTTCATCTGCTTTTCCTTGTTTCCGGAACAGTTCAACTGCCCTTTGTAAATCAGCGCTAGCACGTTCAGAGTCTTTTAGTTGAATGTAGGCAAATCCACGATTGTAGTAAGCATCAGCAGAGTTAGGGTTAATTCGCACAACTTTGCTAAAATTAGAAATAGCCTCTTGAAAGTTTCCTAACCGACGGTGTGCAAGCCCTCGATTATAGTAAGATAAAGTAAAGTTGCGATTAATTTTGATAGCTGGGCTAAAATCTTCAATCGCCTCATAATATTGTCCTAACTTAAAGTTGGCAAGACCGCGATTGTAGTAAGCTAAGGCTAAACTGGGATTGTTCTTCAAAGCGTAGGTATAATTCTCCTTTGCCTTCTCATGCTCTCCCAGTTTAGTATATACAGAGCCTCTGTTGTAGTAGATATCGGCATTGTCGCGACTTATCTTGGCTGATTTAGTGCGATAATCGCGAATTTCCTGTTTATTTTTCTCAAGAGTTTGATTAATTTTTAGCGCTTCATTGTAGTCCTGAATTGCTCCTTGATAATCTCCCAAATTAGCACGAGCTATCCCTCGATGCTGATAAATATCTGCATTTTTACGATTGTAACTTAACGCTTTGTTGTAATCTTCAATTCCTCCCTTATTATTTCCCAAGTTAACACGAGCAATTCCGCGATTGTAGTAAACTGCCAGAAAAGAGGGGTCAATTTGTAGGGCTTGATTGAAATCTTCAATTGCCTTCATTGAGTCTTCCATCTGAGTGCGGACAATTCCGCGATTGTTATATGCTTCAACCAAATTGGCGTTAATTTTTATGGCTTGGTCGTAGTCTGCAATTTCCCTTTCGCGGTTTTTTAATTTAGCATAAGCCATACCCCGGCTATTATAAGCTTCGTCATCCTTGGGATTCATCTCAATGGCTTTATTGAAATATTTAATTGCGGCTTTGGGGTTTCCTAATTCAGCGTGAATCACACCTAGGTTATAATAACTATTGGCATCTTCGGGATTAGCCTGCAAAAATCGCTTGAAATTAGCGATCGCTCCATTATAATCTTTCAACTGCATATTCCTGACACCCTGTTTGAAATCGGTGGATGGATTGGAGTTTTCGGATTTTGGAGAGGGGTGACAACCAAAGGCGATCGCTCCTAATATCAATACAACAATCGTTAACTGCCATTTTTGCATATATATGTCTCTCATGATACTGAACTAAATAAATTAGATCGCGTGTATTCCCCTTCCCTACCAGAAAATTCCGAGTATACAGTCTAACCAAGAGTCAAAATTGATGTAAGTATTAAGCAGAGCAAATAACAATTAAAAACATGAGTTTCACCAAGTTTGATTTAGCTATCAATTGGTATTGCTTCAGTAGAAACACCAGATGAGTGATAATTTAAATTGAACAAAATATACATAAAAATACAAGATTCAGATAATACATTTGAAAAAAACAAATAAAAAATGACCGCGAACGGTCCAAAGGGCGTATTTCTGAAGAAACACGGGTATCCGTGTTTTTATCATTCGTTGTCGGAGGCTCATATCTTGTACCTACCTATACGTACAGCACTTTGCAAGTAAATGAAGTACACCCCCTCCCCTTGCCAAGGGGAGGGTTGGGGAGGGGTATTTCTGTACCTCACAAAGTTGAAATTTGCTGTATATAGCGATTCCCACATTCGTGAGGTAGAGCAGTAGGCGCTTCGGTAGCACGTAGATAGACGCAGATAAATTTGTACCTCAGCAAACTAGGAAACGCTATAAATCATCATTCAAAAGCTTTAATGATAAAAAACGCAATAGACTTGCTCTGCACCCATGACGGTGTAAGCGTTGCAACCCATCCAAAAGAATGGCTCATCCCAATCCTTGAAGCCGAAAATCTTGATGTACTCCCAGAGGTTCAATCTGACCCCTGGGACACCCCGTAATTCCTCTTTGCTACCCATAAGGGTTGGGCGTAGAGCTTTCCTAAGTCGCAAATATTATAAACAAGCCTGTACAATTGTTGATAAATATTAAAAATGTTATAAAGTCAAAAATAAATCAGAAATAGTATTGAGATCGGTCAATGCTTTTATCCATCAAAAGAAAACTTCGGACATTGGGTCATCTTCCCGTATTGCCAGTCCATCTACCCCGAAAAAAAATCGCTCTCTTTGGATTGTGAAGTTTTGTGAGTTGATAAATTTAAATGTCGCCAAAGCTGCTTAATTCGCCCATTGTAACTAACAGCTTGCGTTCTCCGACATAGGAATTACGCCCATGAGCAGTTAAGAGGTTATCTAGCATTAATAAATCTCCGCTCTGCCAAGGAAAGCTTGCTTCTAACTTCTGATAGACCGCAGAAATTTCTGAGATGATGGAGTCTTCAATGGCAGACCCATCACCGTAATAGCAATTTCGGGGTAAATCCTCTTTTGAAAATGATGACACCAGAGCCTCCTGCACTTCCATATCTAAGCATGAGATATGCCAATGTTGAAGCTGAGTAAACCAAGTTATTTCCTTGGTTTGAGGATGATTTACTACAGCGGGACGTACAGAACGAGTTCTTAAGCCCCCGCAATCTTTCCATTCAAAATCAATGAAAGCTTTTGTGCAAATAGCTTCTACTTCTGCCTTATCTTCAGTCTGAAACACAGTTTGCCAGTTTAGCCCAAATCTAGAATTATAGTTACGAAGATACATCACCTTCTTTTCAATGAATTTATCCCGAATCTTGGGATCGATTAACTGGAAAACTTGGCGACTGTCAACAATCACTGTTTCTCCTCCCTGCTGTGCTGGTTGACAACAACCAAAAAAGATTTTCCTGGGCCAATGATAATTGAAAGAATTTTCGTTATGCCACAACAGTTTTTCATTTTTAGGATAAAAGACCGGAGTATAAACGTTTCCGCTGATACTTTCACGAGGATGTTCGCCATTATCATTAAACAAATTTGAACAAAGCTTGAGGCAAACTTGTTCAAAAGCAGGGGCTGTATCTAAATTAAATCCTCGCCAAAGTATAGCACCATACTTATACAATTCTTTTTGAATTAATTCCTGGTTAGATTCTATCCAATTTGTTATGTCTGCATTGGTATCCGATGATTGCATAACAATAGGAATAATTTGCGGTAATTGAAGATAATCTATATAAATCATTGTTTTGTTATCCTTCTATTGCTATCTTTTTGTAAAGGTCTGAAATTAATCAAACGATTTTCCCAAAGTTTTATTAGTTCTTGAGTTAAGTCCTCAAGCTTATTTTCCGAAATCTCTAAACTATTGGCAATCTGCTCTACTGTTAGTCGATTATCACTTTTTTTTAAAACGTTATAAGTTTCGGGCATAATCAATAATGATTTGCCTCCGGTATAGCTAAAATAAACTTCGTGAGCAGATAAATTTTGCTCTTGACAATTAAACATACTAACTTCTTTCAATTGCGCTGAAGTAACTAAACTAAGAATCATCTTTTGATAGTAGTCTTTCCAACTAACAGACAATTTGGTGATTAAAAAATCATTGATAACTAAGTAATTTAAATTAGTTGTTAGAAAACAAGTTATTGCCTCTAAACATGAATTGACTACTGGCTCTACATTGTTATTAAAAGAGGTATTTAGAAGCACAGGTACTTGAGTCATTTTTCCAAACTCATTAATTAAATTCCAGAATTTTGAATTGCTAGTTTTGGTAACAGTTTGAATACGAGAAGTACCATCGATATGAGTAATAGCACCTAAAAACTGCCTTTTATCTTCCTTAACTTTAATAGCAAACGTCATATATCCAAAAGAAGATGCCTGTTGCGGTAGTTCAAAAATTTCGTCTGCTGCTTCAACAATTACAGAAGGAGCAAAGGGACGATAACCTTCTCTTTTTTTTACCATTGCATTAATACGTGTTTTATTTTCACTTACCCTCGGGTCAGCTAAAATACTTCTATTCCCTAATGCTCTTGGTCCAAACTCTGTTTTCCCTTGTAACCATCCTATAACCGAACCTGTCGCTATCAGCTTTGCTACTTCAACAGGAGTATTTTCCATTAACAGAAAATCTACAAATCCGCTCCATTGTTTTAAAATAAATTCTACATCATCATTTGAACCAACATCAGAACCCCAATAGACATTAACCAGTGGCAAAGGTGCAAATTGATGATTGTATTTTTGGTCTACCATCATTGCAGCTCCAATTGCAGCTCCAGCATCATGAGAGGCTGGATGGACAAAAATTTTATCAAAAAGACCAGAGTAAAGGACTTTACCATTAAGGGAACAATTATGCGCTACTCCTCCTGCCATACATAATTTTGTGTGTCCGGTAATTTTTTGCCAATGGGTAAGAATATGTTTGGTTATCGTTTCTAAGGTTTCCTGTAAACTGGCTGCAAAATCTTTATGAGTTTGGTTAAAGTCTTCTTCTTTACGTCTAGGAAAAAATCTCTCTTTTAAAAACAGAGTATGGACTCCCCAAGGATTTAACTCATACCACCCATTGGGAAGTAAATTGTACAAAGATTGAAAATAAGAGCGAAATCTTTCGGGATTTCCATAAGGAGCTAATCCCATTACTTTATATTCATCAAATAAGGAATAGCCAAGTAATTCTGTGCCAGCTTGGTAAAAATCTCCCAAAGAAATTTCCACAGGATATTTTTTGAGTGTTTTTAATTGTTTCTGTTGACCGTTGAAAATAGTAATTGATTCACTTTCACCTCTTCCATCCATGACTACAACCAGTGCCTCAGAAAAGCCAGAGTGAAAATAGGTAGAATAAGCATGAGCCTGATGATGGGAGGTGAAGATTAATTTTTCGGGGGGAAATTGATAACCAAATTCTTTTGCCAAAAGAGAGATGATTAACTCTCTTGCATACTTTAAAGGAATGTTTTTAGCTTTAATATATTCAAGGTTTAACGAATAGTCAATAAAGTTTTCAGCAAAATAAAAACCAATATAATCAACATCTGAGATGTTAACTTGGTGCTGTTCCAAGCAATAACGAATGCTCTGAACACAAAACTTATTGGTATGTTTAATTCGATTTAACCGTTCTTCTTCTGCTGCGGCAATAATTTTCCCATTCTCCATTAAAACAGCAGCAGAATCATGATAATACCAAGATGGTAAATTAGGAATAAAGTCTCGCTCAATTTCGGAAAAAAAACCACTCAGTCCTAGCACTAACATTGTTTTTATCCTTGATTGTGAATTTTAACGGGGTCGAAAAAATTAAGTTTTTTAAAGATTTAAGTCTACACTAACTTGTGTATTGCTAATTTCTGCTTCCGCAAAAATATTCAGCGCTCTAATTTCAATTTGTGGATGATTGAATACTTGTTCTAAAATAGCAATAAATGCTTCTTTGAGAAAACATACAGTTTCTTCTCGAAATAAATTGCAGTTGTAAGTCAAATAACCCTTAATTTCATCAGCATGTTTTTCAAAATAGAACCAAAGATCGGTAAATGAGGTCTTTTGCTCACTTTCCAATGGAATCTGCGTCACCTTGAGGTGAGAAAGTGTAATTTGATCCATCTGAGAACCAATCTCATCCATCCAGGTATAACCCACATCAAAAATCGGATTTCTGCTAGGAACCCGTAGAATATCAAACTCCTGCACTAACTGATTAAATGGATATGCCTGGTGGGTGAAGGCTTCTAGAGAAGTAAGTTTTATCTTTTGGGTTAAATCGATAAATTTGTCCTGTGCATTAATTGTATTTCTCAAGACAATCATGTTCAGAAAAAGACCAATTTGAATTTCCCATTCAATGTGTGTTCTTTGTGAAACTGGTGTGGCAACGATAATATCTTCTTTGCCTGTATAACGATGCAGTAATGCTTTGAGTGTCGCTAGAATAATTGTGAATGGACTAACTTCGTGTTGCTGGCTGAATTTTTCTATATTCTGGAGGGAGTTAGAAGTTAGGTTTAAAGGTATCGTCGCACCTTTGAAAGTTTGATTTGCTAATCGTGGATAGTCAGAAGGTAAGTCTAATCGGACGTAGTCTTTTAACTTTTGATGCCAGTATGTCTGATGTACCAGCGCTTGGTTGCTATTCAAAAAGGCATTTTCCCAAGCAGCATAATCTTTATACTGAAACTCTAGTGGTTGAAGTGGATTTGCCTGTTTGCGTTGATAAGCTTCATATAAAACAGCCAACTCTTGCAACAGCAATTTAATCGACCAGCCATCAAAAATAATATGGTGAACATTAATCATCAACAGATGCTGTGTCTGTGTTAATTGTAATAGTTGCACTTGGAAAAGCGGTCCGTTTTCCAAATCGAGCGATCGCGCTGCTTTTTCCTGTATTATTAACCTAGCAGTTTTGTCAGGATCTGCGTCCTGGCTGAAGTCACGTTCCTCTAACCAGAAATCTATATCTTGATTTATGCGCTGCTTTGGTTCACCATCTACGAGAATGAAAGTCGTGCGTAAAACCTCATGTCGGTTTACTATAGAACTAAATGCTTTTTGGAGTGCCTGTTTGTCCAAGCAACCCTCCATCAATACAGCACCTAGAATATTGTAGGCGATCGCGGCTCCCATTTGAACTGACACCCAAAACTGACGTTGAGTCTCGGAAAGGGGGTAATATTCTGTAAGGGCTACTTTCTCAACTAAAGGCAGGTGCCTCCCTTGCTTTGCTTGGACAATAAGAGCTAATTTCCTTACATTTAAGTTGCCAAAGACTTCTTTCCAGTTGAGGTCAACTCCCAACCACTGACGCACCCGCGATACGATTTGAATTATCTTTAAACTATTGGCTCCAAGTAAAAGAAAGTTATCATCAATACCAATTTGCTTCTGTGTCAGAACTTCCGCGCAAATCTGGACTAATTGTACTTCTATTTGCGATCGCGGTGCTTCATATTTATCTGGTGCGGATTGCTTTAGTTCTTCAGGTTTTGGTAACGCTCTTCGATCGAGTTTACCATTTGCCATCAGGGGTAATCTGTCTAGACAGATGATGTGCGTAGGAATCATATAATTTGGTAACTTTTGTTCCAAGTAATTTCGCACATCTGCAATATCAATAGTGGTTGACCCAACAACATAAGCGACCAACTCTTTGTCAGTCTCGCCAGATTCCTGAGCAATAATCGTTACATCATCTATCTGTTTGTACTCCAACAGTTGTTGCTCAATCTCTGCTAGTTCCACCCGATATCCTCGGATTTTCACCTGGCTGTCTTTTCTTCCTAGATATTCTAACTCTCCCCCCGGCAGCCATCGTCCTAAATCACCCGTACGATAGATGCGTCTTATTTCACTAAATGTATTTGTCAAAAACCTTTGTGTCGTAAGTTCTTGACGATTCCAATAACCTCGAGCTAAACCTTCTCCACCAATATATATTTCACCTGCTACCCCTATAGGTTGCAGTTGAAACTCCTGATTCAAAATATAAATTTCGGTATTAGCGATCGGTTTGCCAATTGTAATTTTTTTGACATTAACTTCCGCCACAGTACATCCTACAGTTGCTTCTGTCGGTCCATATTCGTTATATATCTCTACATCCGCATTCCGCTGTCTTAGCAACTGGATGTGATTCAATTTTAGTTCTTCACCACCGACAATCACCAGTTTGATATTACTAGGAGTAACAGGAATATAGTTTAATATCTGAATATGGGAAGGAGTTAACTTCAAAGTATCTATCTGGGAGTCTACTCCAAAGCAAGTTTCCAAAAGCACTTCAGGTGAACTGTGCCCATAAATATACAGTTTTTTACCTCGTAATAAGGGAAGGAAGATGGTGGTTACAGTTAAATCAAATGCAGGGGAGGTAAACAACACCGTATTTCCCAATTGGGGATATCGCTCAAAGTAGTATTTGCTTGCCCAATACAAATAGTTCATTAAACTACGGTGTTCTATTGCCACTCCTTTAGGCAACCCAGTCGAACCAGACGTATACATCAGATAAGCCAGTTGATGGGGATGGCCATTTCTAGTTGTATTTGTGACATTCTCTACCTTGATTTCCTTGATGTTTGCTACATAAATTTCTAGTGAAGCCCATATATCTTGCTGACTTGCTTCGCTCAAAATAATTTGGCACTCACTGTCTGTAACCATGTATTGAATACGTTCTCTAGGCAATTCTGGGTCAATTGGCAAGTAAGCGGCCTCTGCTTTTAATACACCTAGGATAGCTATGATTAAATATTCCGAACGTGCCAAGAGTAGACCAACTCGGTCTTCTTTTTCAATTCCGTGGTATTTTAAATAAGCTGCGATTTGGTTTGCTCTTTGGTTTAAATCGCTATAATTAAGCACTTGATCTTCGCAAACTATTGCCACTGCCTGTGGATCGCGTTCAACCTGCTCCTCAAACCAGTCTATAACTTGTTGATGTGGATACCATGCTTGTGTTGCATTAAATTCCTTGAGGAGAGTTGTTTGTTCAGCCTCAGATAATAGTTCGACTTTAGCAACCATGCTGTCTGGGTGCCAGAGGACATATTCCAGCACACGGAACAAGCGTGAGGTCATCTGGTTGATAATAGTTTCCGTGAAAATTCCAGGATTGTATGTAATAAAAAGACTGTGTTGTCCTTGGGATTCCTGAATGTGAAATAAAAGTTTCACTTTATCGCTAAATGAAGTAGCCTTGTTAAGTGCAGAGTAGCTGAACCCTACATCAAAAAGAGGATCAGGATTGCGGCCATCTAAGCAAAATCGTCTGAGTAAAGCATCGATATCGTAGTCTTGATACTTGTGTGTTTGATTGACTACAGCTTGAATAATTTTGAGCAGATTTCGGATAGTTGCGTCTGTGGGGATTTGCAGCCGAAGAAAAAGAATGTTATCTATTAATTCTGTTTCTTTTGAAACTAAAAGTCCGGGAGTAATGATGAGGATATCTTTGGCATCCGTATATTTTGACAGCAGAATCGAGACTGCTGTACTGAGTAAAACATAGGTACTTGTTGGAATGCCTTGAGTCAACTGCTTTAACCTGTCATCGATTGACTGGGGAAAAGGAGATAACTGATACTTAGTAGAGTCCCTATTGTCCAACTGGCTCTTCAATGGGGCAAACCAGTCGGGTTCAAATCCTCGTAATTGTTCAATCCAGAAATCTTCAGAGATAACTCTGCGGATATCTATTTCCATAGCTAGTTACTCCCTAGAAATCAAAGTTAAACATAGGCTTTGTTTCCTCAGCTTTCTCTTCATCAGAAGTCCGAAAGTTTAAATCATCTAGTCTTTTATCAGGATAGGCAATAATATCTACGATTAAAGCATAAAGTCGCTCCTTCATTACCTGAATTCTTTCGGGCTTCCATAAATCTGTTTTGTATTCAATGTCAAGCCGCAACTGATAATCGGTTTCAACAAAGTTGAAGATTAAATCAAATCTACTGGCAAGCACAATGCTTTGAAATACTGATATCTTTAATAATTCATTTTCTTGGGTGTGAATTTTGGTACGTTCCATCACAACTTGCACTTCAAACAAAGATGAAGGTTCTAAATCCTGATTTATTTGTTGCAGGTCATTGACAAGAGCATCAAATGGATATAGCGCATTGTCTAAAGCCTCCAAGATAGTTTGCTTGACTTGATGCAAAAATGATAAGAAAGTTTGATGATTTGCAATAATATCCCGAAGAACCAGAGGATTGATAAAATAGCCAATCTGCCCCTTGAAATCGGGATGAGAACGTTCGGCAAAGCTGGTTCCAAGAATAATTTCGTTTTGTTGAGTTATCCGGTAAAAGAGGGTTTTGACTGCCGCTACCAACAGCATATATAAACTAATATTATGTTTGCGGCTGAAGCTATTCATGGCGGCTGTCAACGAGGGATCAAAAACAAGCAGGGTAACATCACCGTTGAATCTGGAGGTTGGTAGACGAGGAAAATCAGTTGGCAAATTCAACGCAGGTCGCGCACCAAGAAGCTTGTTTTGCCAGTAATCGCGCTGTTTGCATATTTCATCAGATTTAAGCAATTCATTATACCAGGCAGCATAATCTTTGTACTGGATGCGTAAGGGTGAAAGTTGCGGTTCTTGTCCTGAACTGTAGGCCGCATAGCAATGAAATACTTCGCGTTCGAGAATGTCAAAAGACCAACCATCAATCACAAGATGATGAATATTAAGTAACAAAACATTCTTGGTATCTGAAAGTTTAAGCACTGTTATTCGCAGAAGCGGTCCTTGTGTCAAATCAAAAGGTTTGTAAGCTTCCTGAAACCCATACTCGTATGCTCGTTCTTCGGGGTTCTCATCTCCAGAAATATCAATGTATTCTTGGGGAATATCAATTTTTTCATGCACACGTTGCCTGAGTTCGTCTCCTATTAAGACAAAGGTCGTCCTTAATGACTCATGGCGAGTTACGATTGCCTCAAAAGCTCGCTGTAGCGCTTCAATATGTAAATTTCCTCCCAAAAGTAAAGACATACAAAGGTTATAGGCAATAGCGCTAGAGTCCATCTGCGCGTGAAGCCAAAGACTGCGCTGGGCAGGGGAAAGCTCATAATCAGAAAATTTTTGTTTGCTTGGTGTCAGGGGTAGGATTGCTGGTAACGTGGGAGAGGGATTTGATACAAGTAATTCTTCAGTTTTCTCCTCACGTGACCCATCAGCAGGATGTTGAATTTTCTCTAAAAGCTCTAATTGCTGGCTCATGACCATCAATTGCTGTTTGACCACATTTAATAGATTTGGTGAGTTATCAAAAATCTTGTTTATCATCACTACCTCCAAGAGTACCCCGCCAAAGCTGTGCCATCCCAACTTGTATCAGGCGCGGCCCAGAGTACGGTTTGCGTCCGTGAGCGACTAGCATATTATCTAACATTAGTACATCTCCCTTCTGCCACGCCACTAAGACCATTTCTTCCTGATAACACTGCTTTATCTCCTCAATTACTGAGTCTTCAATAGGAGTTCCATCACCATAAAAGCTGTTGTTTGGTAGTTCATCTGGTTTGAATAACGAAAGCAAGCCCACTTGGATTTCTCGATCGAGGGCGCTCATATGATAAAACATCATATGATTGAACCATGTCCATTCTCCAGTTTTGGGATGTTTGAGTACAGGCTCCCTAACGGCTCGTGTTTTCAGATATCCGTCCGCTTGCCATTCCACTGCAATTCCGTTTTCCTGGCAGTATGTTTCGACATCAGCTTTGTTCGTTGTCTGAAATACGGTTTGCCACGGTAAGCCGAAAAATTCATAAAAGTTGCGAACGTACATCACCTTTTTTTCAATAAACTGCTGACAAAGTTGAGGTCTAATTCGATTTAAGACCTTACGAGTATCGGCAATTGGGGTTTCACCACCAACTGTTGCTGGGGTTAGGCAATGAAAGAAAATTCGCATTGGCCAGCTTTGCTGGTATGAATTTTCACAGTGCATGCTAATACTTTGATTGGCAGGATGCTCTGTGGAGGTATAGATTTTGCCAGCAATAACGCTACGTGGTGAGGAACGCTCTCGATATTCAAGAGTTTCCCCACAGACAACGCGGATTAGCGTTTCTAAGTCCGATGAGTTCTCTATATGAAAATTCCGAAACAGCAAACCGCCATATTGTAGTATATGCGATTCGATAAACTCTCGGTTATTAGCTGCCCATGAGTATAAGTTTACTCCGCAAGCAATGGCTTCAATTACTAAAGGTAACTTTTTTTCAAGGTCTAAGAAAAACATCTTAATTGGTGTTTCACACACAATATATATCCTCCTCTTTAAGTTTGCTGGTTTTGGAAAATCCGATCCAAAATTTCATTTGTGAGGAGGGCATTATGCTGCAAGTGTTCGCCCGTAAGCATATCACCGTGATTTCCCGAACCTTTGTAGACAAACACATTTCCTGCGGTCATGTTGACCCAACTATCTATGTTATTTGGGTCTGTTGACCAAATGAGGTGGACATTAGCCTTAATTTGTCCATCGTTGACTTTATTATTTAAGTAGCGGATGTAAGCAGTTGTCTTCGCTTTTAGCTGGGCTTGAAATTCTGGGCTTAACAATATACTTAAATCTGGGTCATCTTTGACAAATTCAGAGTAGTAGGCAATTTCTGTATCAACTTGTTGTTGAATTGTCGCATCACTTTCATTTCGCTTGCATTTCCGAACAGCGGAATCTAGCATAATAATGTCAGAAACTTGATGACCGCGATGCTCCAGCTTTTTCGCTAACTCAAAAGCCAAGTTTCCTCCCACACAGTAGCCCAATAAAAAGTATGGACTTTGAGGTTGAGTCTCTTCAAGTAATTCTGCATAGCTAGTGATGGGATCTTCGTCTTCAATAAAATCCAAGCTATATACTGAGTAAGATTTGAGGTATTGAGCAAGCCCTTTAAACGCAATTCCATAACCAAACATCGTAGGTAAGGCAAAGATGTATTTATGGCTTTTGGGATTGAACAAGGTCATCTGTTGTTTTCCTTGCCCCGTGCGAGAAATCTGGAGGGCTGAAATATAATCACCTAGTGCCCGAATCGTAGAAAAATCAAAGACAGATTTCAGGGGGATTTCAACTTTGAGAGTTTTACGAATCCGCGAAAGTAAAACTAGCGCATTTAAACTATGACCACCCAAGGCAAAGAAATCATCGTCAACTCCCACCCCGTTAATCCCTAGCAAATCCTGCCAAATTTCAGCTAATGTCTTTTCTAGATGATTTTTAAATTCGTCAGTTTTGTTTTGCTTCCTCAGAAGTCCAGTTGCTTTAAGCAATGCTTTCTTATCAAGCTTACCGTTGTAAGTTAAGGGAAACCGATCCACAAATTCAAAACTCTTGGGAATCATGTACTCCGGAAGCTGCTTACTCAGAAAAGAAGATATACTTTCCACCAAAGTATCCAATGAATTTCCTTGATTTGACAGGTGGTGCAAAGCATTAGGTATCAGATAAGCCTGTAAATTTTTAGATTCACTGACAACCGCTACAGCATCATCAATTGCAGGATGCTGTTTGAGTAAAGTTTCGATTTCGCCTAATTCTAAACGATAGCCCCGAAGTTTTACCTGGTCGTCTTTTCGACCGAGGAAAATTATTTCTCCATTTTCCAGCCATTTGCCTAGATCCCCCGAGCGATAAAGTTTACTTTTTGGCTCTAAGGGATGTGTGATAAAACTGGCTGCAGTCAGGGGGGGATCTTGCCAGTAACCGTCGGCTAAACACAAACCAGCAATATAAATTTCGCCGACACATCCAATGGGAACAGGCAACAGGTTTTTGTTGAATATATAAATTCTGGTATTAGCTATGGGTTTGCCAATGGTAATCCAGTCTGGTTTTGCTCGACCAGCAATGCATCCCACTGTTGCTTCTGTTGGACCGTATTCATTGTAAATTTCTATATTTGGATTCAAGGCCTGCAAAGTTTCAATTTGTTCTTTATTTAATTCTTCACCACCCACGATTGCTATTTGGATGGCAGTTTGGTTAACTTTGAGGTGTTTTAAAGCGGAAATATGTGATGGTGTTAGTTTTATAGTGTCAATTTGGTCTCCCAAATCGAAAATCTGTTTGAGGGTTTGGTCAATTTCCTCCCTATCTACGATCGCCACAGTTTTACCGCAAGCTAAAGGGCAGAAGATGCTAGTTATCGTCAGGTCGAAGGCAGGAGAGGTAAATAGCGGCATATTTCCCAAATCTCGCCCTTTGAAGTAAAATTTTAAACACCAATAAATGTAATTAAAAAGACTGGAATGCTTAACTGCAATACCTTTCGGTTTTCCAGTCGAACCAGATGTAAAGATGATGTAGGCAAGGTCTTGCGGTGATACTGGATAGATATTGGAAACTATAATATGCCGATCGCTATCTTCATACTTAATAGCAAAAATACTACTAGTATTAATATTTACATTAACTGTAGTATCAATAATTACTGCTTTTGCGCCAGATTCTTTGAGAATTGCCCGATTTCTTTCTATTGGCGCTTTGGGATCTAATGCCAAAAATCCGCATCTTGCTTTCATCACAGCCAATACCGCGATCGCAAAACGCTCGGAAGGCTCGACCATAATTGCGATGACATCACCTGGTTGGACTAGATTTTTTGCGGATAAAAAATCTGCGAAAGTGTCAGACTTAGCACTGAGTTCGCGATAGCTGAGGTTTTTGTTACGGAAACGTACTGCTGTTGCATCCGGAGTTAGATTTACCTGTGCTTCAATCAAGTCAACTATGGTTTTTTCTTTGTCAAAACCAAAGTTAGTCTGATTAAATTCTGATATCAACTGTCGATCGCGATCGCTAATAATCTGAATATCGCCGATCGGAGTTTCCGGAGCTAGCAGTACAGTCTGTACGATCTGACACAACTGGCTTTCGATCCGTTGAAGAGATGTTGTACTAAATACCTTGGCATTATGTAAAAACCGAAATTTCAATCGCTCTCCAGGAATGACAATTACCGAAAAGTCGTAATTACTTTGCTCTATAGGCTTGAACGCTTCAACATTAAATTTATAGTTTTTAGTATTTAAAGCATCACGTACTTGGTCGGGTTCAGGATAGTTTTGAAATACAAACACATGATCGATCAAATGGGATCTATGTTCGCTCAGTGCTTGGATATCTGCTAAGGAATAATACGTATATTCTTTGCTTTTGATCGCGTCTTTATGAACGCGCTCAATTAGTTGGACAAACGTCAAATATGGTTCGACCCGAAACCGTACGGGAATAGTATTGATAAACAAACCAACCATCTGCTCGATTTGTTTAATTTCTGATGGACGACCCGATACCGTCGATCCAAAAACTACATCATCTACATCGTGGTATTTTGCGAGCAAGATAGCCCAAATACTTTGAATCAAGCTGCTTAATGTAACCTGGAACTTGCGAGCTAAATGCTTTAATTTTTCTGTAGTCTGCTCGTCTAATTGAAAGCTGTACGTAGATGATTGATAACCTTCTTCCAGAAACGAGCTTTTTGGCATACGCACTGGATAGTCGTAGCCCTGTAAATATTGCTGCCAGTACTGTTTAGCAGCCTCAGTATTCTGCTGTTTCAGCCATTGAATAAAATGACTGTAGGGTGGAACTGGGCTAGGATTTGGAGTTTGTCCATCAACTAATACTTTGTAAATTTCGATCAACTGACTAAGCACTAAGCTAGAAGACCAACCATCCATCAAAATATGGTGATGAGTCCAAAGTATTTCATAACGCTCAAATTGCGTTTGAAAAACTGCTACTCGCATTAGCACGTCCCGCTCTAAATTGAACCCTTTTTGGATATCTTCCCGTTGGTAATTATCCAAAAACTCGCTTTGCTGCTGTTTTCCTAAATGTTGAATATCTTGATATTGAAAGTTAATTTGGCATTCTTTTAAAACCATTTGTAAAGGTCGTGCAGCTTTCTGAGGAATGAATATTGTTCGCAAAATATCATGCTGCTTGAACAGTTCATTCCAACTTTTCTCAAATAGCTCAACGTTAAAATCACCAGTAATTGAACAAGAAACTTGCTCTAGGTAAGTACCTGGTCTTTCGTCGTAAAGAGAATGAAATAGCATTCCCTCTTGCATAGGTGTCAAAGGATACAAATCCTTTAAATTTTCCTTACCTTTTATGGCTTTTCCCCGTTGGTCTGTGTTCATAAAAAGTCATCCAATTTTTTTGACGTGGAATTTTAACCAGGACTTATACCATTTCACGTTCAGATTTTGACTTTAGGCAAAAGGTGAAACGGTATTACGCAAAAACGGCAACAAAATCTTATTTTTTCCCAACTAATGGGTAAGTTGTATTAACTATTCATCTGCAAAAATTTCATCAAATTCCTCCAAACTCAGATTATTATAAGTTAAATCAGAAGGAGTAATTACAGGAGTAGTGTGCTGCTGGCAGTGTTCGATAATCCCTTGCAATGCCTCTTGATAACAGTCTAAAAGCTTTTGGATAGTTTGCTGCTTAAACCGCCTAGCACTGAAGGTCACTGAAAATCTTAGCTGCCGTGCGTGAACAATCCCCGAAAATTCTAGTTCATGCGTTCGTTTTGATTGAGAGTTAATTAAATCACCACATGATTCTTCAGCCAAATCGAACATACTCAAGCTAATGTCTTCGTCAATACGTCCTAAATAGTTGAACAAAATAGATGGCTGAATGTGTATCAAATCGCTTTGCGGCTGTGTTAAGTAGCGCAAAATACCATAACCAATGCCCTGGAGAGGAATTCGGCGTAGCATTTCTTTAATAAACTTAATTTGATATTCTGTAACAGTATTACTAACTAGTTCAATTAAAACTGGGTAAATAGTTGTAAACCAGCCCACAGTCCGACTGACATCTACTGTGTCAATATCACTTATACGTCCATGTCCTTCCAAATCAATTAAAAAACGCTGACCTCCACACCACGCATTCATGGCCTGTGCTAGAGATGCAAGCAAAATGTCGTTGATTTCGGTGTTATAAGAACCGTGAACCTGCTTTAATAGTGAGTCTGTTTGCTCTGGGGTTAAGCAAAAGGTTAAAGTACAATTATCGCAGACAAGATTTTCGGCTTCTGGAAAGTCGATTATCAACTCGTCTACCACCGTGTTGGCTAGTTGCTGCCAATACTTTTGTTCTTCCTGAAACTGATGACTGGTACTATATTTTTGAAGCTCTGTTGACCATCGTTGATAAGAGTCTGTTTTGCTTGGAAATTTGATTTTTGAACCGACACAGGCTTGTTTGTATCCGGTAGATATATCCTCCAATAAGATCCGCCAGGATAAACCATCAATAACTAAATGGTGAGCAACCATTAACAGTCGGTCTCCTTGGTCAAGGTGAAAGAGAACAAACCGGATTAAAGGACCATGTTCGAGATCCATACTAGCTTGAACTTGATTGGCTTCAGCTTCTAGCTGTGCGATCGCATTAACTCGCCCTACCAAATCAACAATTTCAAAACTGAAAGGATGATCTGCATCTCCACATTCCTGAACAACGCGGTCATTGACATATTTAAATCGCAACCGCAAAGCGTCATGATGAATCTGGATTTGTCGTACAACTTGATGTAGAGCATCCACATTCTGGCGCCCAAGAGTCGCCAGCATCAAAGATTGATTGAAATGATGTTTTTCGCCTGCGTAAGTTAAGAAGAACCAAGATTGAATTGGCGTTAACGGTACTATACCAGATATTAACTTTTGTTCAGCTTTTTGGTTAGTAAAAACCACTTCTTGGGCGAGTTCGGCAATAGTTGGGTATTGAAATAGATGCTTTTCTTTGAGTTGAAGATTCTGCTGGGCTAGGCGAGACACCACTTGGATGGCTTTAATAGAATCTCCCCCCAATTCAAAAAAGTTATCATAGATACCAACTACCTCCAAGCCCAAAACTTGACTCCAAATAGTAGCAAGAATCTTTTCTGTAGGAGTCTGGGGTGGAATAAAGTGAAGAGTCAAACTAGGT
>JAHHGZ010000047.1 GCA_019359595.1 Cyanomargarita calcarea GSE-NOS-MK-12-04C | reverse complement strand
GCTTTCGCGACGTTGTAAGGTGGTTGTCATTGTTTTATAATTGCGATTTGTTGTATAAATTAGGCGGCTTGGTCTCCGTCTATGAATTCAATAGTATATTGTTTACAAAAATTAAGATAGGTATTTAACTTTTGTTAACCTGATGAGTGTTATCAGTTTTACTTATTAATCCAAATCTGAAGCCCACGAACCCCAATTTTGGGGGTGCAACCATGAAGCCTACCGTCAGTTCGAGAATAAAATTGAAAGTCTCTAATTTTGGGGGATTTGGGGGGCTTGTCTATAATGTGACCTTATGTGGAAGGATTCGCCTGTGAGAGAATATCTACTTGACTTTGACATGGAAGCGAATAAAACCGTATGGCAAGCTCCCAGGTGCAGCGTCTGGTAAAGTAGTTGAACCATTAATCACATTAACTAGCACGGCTCCCGTGGTGTTTTGAGCCGCTGATAGTGCGTTAGGTGGAGTAACACCGTTCAAAATATCAACTTTGTTACAAGTGCCTGGGGCTGCTGTACCGGGAGCTAGATACTGACCGCGATCGCTGTCATTTGCATTTGTCAGATTAGTTGTCGAGCCAATTTGTAGGGCAATGCCAGAACCAGATGCAAAGGCATTGTCAACAAAGCTGCTATTATTAGGCACCAAGTCACAGATATTGACATTCTTGATGGCACCTTCGCCACTGGACAGGAAATAAATTGTGTATTCTAATTCATCACCTGGTTTGACTTTGCCACCATTAATAGCACCCCGCAAGAATGTACTGAAGCCGCTATTAGAATTGGGCCAATTGGGATCGTTATCGTCGTTTTTCTTGGCAGAGGTTGTGTCATCAACGTACTCAGTCACCTCAGCACCGTTTATTTTAGTGATTCGTTTGACTAAGACTAGCTTGGCAGGATCGTTATTGTTCGCGCCAACGCTGGTTTTATATTTGCCTGTAGTGTCGGTATTCCTAGTCGGTAGATAGTTTGTACATCCCTGTGTCTTGGCAATAGCACTTGTAGTTGGTTCCCAGCAGGCACTGGTGTTGCCATCTAATCCATTTTTTGTCAAGCTGATAGATTGGCCGCTTAGAGCCCCAGCCAAGGCTGACTGATAGGTACTGTTCCACAGATTGAGAAAAGTTGGGGGCGGCGTATTGACCTCGGAACCCGAACCATAAGCGATATAATCAACAATCTGATTTTGGTTATCGTAAAGCCATATGTCGTCACCATCGTTGTTGAGCTTGGGAGTTTGTTCTAACCACGCTTGAACTGTTGCTTTAGGCGATTGATGGTTTGGGTTATTCTTCCCAATCCAAATAACAGCGTATTTTCCTGGTGCTAAAGTTGTTCCGTTGGGGAAAAGGTATGGGCTGGACTTGCTAGTTATACTGTCAATGCCATTAATGCCATCAATGTTGTTCTGAATTAGGTTACCATCCATCAGTTTCCAGTAGCTCAGGTTAGCTATGGAGTTGGAAGCATTATATATTTCAATAAATTCATCGTTTGTGTCGGCAGTAGCGCCCGTTTCCTTGTAAAATGCTTCGTTGATTATGACTTTGCCAGCGTCTAATGAAACTTGGTATACATTAAAGCCAAAGTTTTGATTTGAGAGTGAATCTGTAGTGACCTTAAAGGTTAAGTTCTTCGGTGTACTCAAGAAAAACCCAGTAGGAATTTTGGAATCGTTAGGATCAATTTGGACTTGATAATTGGTATTACTTGTAACACCAGTGAAGATATAAGCGCCATATTCGTTTGTAGTAGTGGTGGCTATAACTGAATTATCAGTAGGATTAATGAGTTTGACAGTAATGCCAGCAGGTACAGTGGGTTCGGCGCTATCAAACTTACTGTTACCGTCGTTGTCTTTGTAGAGGGTACCGGAAATAGTCAATTTAGAGTCTATGATATTCAATTGGCTGTCTTGAGCGGAAGCAGGAAAATAAGTCCATATATCCAATCCTTTGGTATCTCCAAAAGATCCAGCTGGGTCGCATTTTTTACCGGGGTTACCTTGGTTGCCAGATTGACCAAATTTCCGGTTGTTGCTTTCGGTGTTAAAGCCACTAATAGTGTTGCTGAAGGTAGGTGATGGTTGACCAACACCACAGAGTACAGCACCTGGAGTCCCAACGTTAATGCCACCGATAGTTGTATATCCCCGGTCGTCGTAAAATGCGGTTGTATTACCTAGAGGATTGGTGCCATTCAGCATTGTAATGGTGGGACCACCAGTGAAATTGTTCTCGGCATCGAGCAGGGGAAAGTGGTATTCACCTGAATGGACTTTGACGCGGACTTTGTAATTAGTGCCAACCGGAAAGTCTTTGCCACTATTATCTTTTCCATTCCAAAAAACTGATTGCACACCAACCGCTGCCATAATTCCTCGTAGAGAACGATTTTGGGCTTTGGTGGGATCATAATTTACACCATCTAGACTGATAACGATTTCGTAGTTGCCTTTTTCCTTGCTATCAAAGGTAAAAGTTCCACCTGTACCAAAAGAGCTGTTATTTGCCCCAGCTGTACCTGTAAACTTTAAGTCCTTTACCTCGGGAGTTACGGGAGAAGAAGGAACACCAGTTCCATCGTATCTGCCATCTGTTGCGTAAAGATCGATGTATGAAAGTACAGTGGAGTCAATGGGGTTAAAAAAGGTGCCGTATTGGGGCCGAGCCAGTTTAGTGTTACCATCCGGATTGCTAATTTGACTGTCTTGCCCAAGGATATCGTGGTAAAGAGGTGTTTTACCATCGCTGTCGAAAAAGCCTACTTGATTGCCAAAAATAACGAATCCATTCGGATCTAAGCCTCTGAGTTCTACTTTGTATTTGTAACCGTCTGTTGTGATGGGGTAGATCGGGAAATTGAGGGGACGACCATTATTACCAGTAAATAGGGCGAGATAGTAGCTGAATAACCGCCCGTTTATGTCTGTTGTGGATTTTGGGTCACTGCTACGTACGGTTACATCCCAAGCTGCAACAGTACTTCCCTGAGTGCTATTAAAGTTATTAGGGGAGCCCATATCCAACTCTCCAGTAGGCCCTCCATCTGCTCCGGAGTCTCCTCCAATTGGCCCGTACATAACAACATTGTAAACTCCTGTAGATGGGGCTTTGTAGTAGCAAGGGATGTAGCCCGTAGTGTTGGCAGTGCCATCAACAGACTGTGGACCTGCTAACTCTAGCGCACGACTGGAGATATAGCCCTGCCCAGGTTTCTTATTTGGTTGAGTAGAACACTTAAAATCAGGTGTCCCTGGAATGTTCTCATCACCAACATTGCCTGTAAATGTGTTAGGGTTATAAACCAGGATATCGCCACTGCCTTGCTCTACAGCGCTGGAACCTAAAAGAATATATTCTCCTTGATTAGCATATACTTTAAGTAAGGTTCGTCGCTTTACAAGATTGCCGTACAAATTGGTACGCCATTCTAGGTTAGCTCTGCTACTACCTGTCGGAGCGGTTGAGGGGTAAAGCGTGCGGCTACCTTCAGCATTTACAGGTTGCATCCACGAACTCAGGGCGCACAGTGATAGAGCAAGGCTACCTAATAGTCGTCCATAGCGGTTGGGGATGCTGTTATTTGCCGCTAAAAGATGTTTGCTCATTAATGGTTCACTTGCTCCTGATATTAATTGGTTCATTCACTGCAAATTAAGAATTGCCGTACTGATAAGGCTCGCTTTTAGGTTGCCCAATGTGTACGAAAATCTACCACTCTTATCCAGATTTACTGTGGATAGAAGTGGGAAGGGTTGATGCTTTACTCCCTTCCCGGAAGAAAATTATTTATAAATTAACCGCCATAGGCGCTTCGCCTTCCCGTAGGGTAGTACGCCGAGTAAGCCAAGGTTAGAGGTTAAATAGGACTTACGCACAAAATATGGAATGATTAACCGCGAAGACGCGAAGTACGCAAAGGAATAAGAGTTTGAGAGAGTTTTTGCGTAAGTCCTATTAAGAGAAAATAGGTAGTTTTAGACCGCAAAGGAGTAAAGCATCACCCTCTCGAAACTTACTCTGGTTGCAAGTCGGTTTCTTGAACGATTACTTCAATTCCCCGAATGTCTTTGTAAATAAATTCCACACGCCGATCGCGGGCATAATCAATTCTGTCACTACCTGTTGTTAAACGTTGACGTTCGCCAAAGGTACGAATTGTCATCCTTTCTGGTGCTATACCTTGACGAATTAAGTAATTTCTCGCAGATTTGGAGCGGCGTTTCCCCAAGTCTTCGTTGTAAGCATTACTTGCACGGGGGTCGGTATGTCCTTGGATTTCCGCAAATATTGAGGGATTTTCTCGCAATACTTGGGCAATTCTATCCAGTACTTTGCTGCTGTTGGGGCTGATGAAGTCTTTATCAAGGGCAAAATGGACATTCTTCGGTACCTCTAACCGAATGATTGGTGGGGTTGCTGGGGGCTCTTCTGGTGGGGTTGGAGGTGGTTCGGGGACGGTGGCTGTGAGACATTTTGGGATGGGTAGGGACGGGGTAACCTTACTTGTAGGGATTTTGGATTTGTCTAGAGCTTGAATTACGGCTGGATATGCTGGTTCTGATGTGCCGTATGTTTTATCAGTGGCGATCGCACTAATTTTGTCACCGGGTTTTAATTCGCTGACATCAAAGCTAAAGCGTCCTTTATCGTTGGCTTTGGTACTTCCTAAAGGTTCGCTTAAAACACCGTACTGAGTGTCGTTTTCACTCAATCTGTATAAATCGACTTGGGAACCTGGTTCGGCTTTACCATCGATTTTGACGGGTGTCCCATTTGTAAAGAAAAATTCTTGACTGAGAAATTCCGGTGTGTTAATTGCACCGTTTGCTGTATCTAAACGACGGTTGGGGGAGTTGCGTTGGGGGTTTGGCCCGTCACCATTTTGGAAGTCTTTGACACCGACGTTATACTGGGTATTGAGGTCGATGCTGAGTCCTTCGAGGTGCGAGAAGCGGTTGCCTTGAATGAAGTTGCTGCTGCTATTGGGGTACGATGTGACAACAATGCCTGCACCAGGTTGATTGCTAATTTCGTTGTCAGCGATTTGATTGCTGTTACCCATGACGTAAACTGCAGCCCTTCGGAAGCGACGACCGTTAAACTTAATTTGGTTGTCTTTAATTTGTACTGAACCTTCTGGCTTAAACATAAATACGCCGCTACCGTCGTTGGCGCAAATTAAGTTAGATTTAATTTGGGATTGATTAACAGCACCTTCTAACCTAATCGCATCAGGCATTCCAGCCAAACCATTACCGACGATAATATTTTCTCTAACTTGCATTCCTTCAGCACGAAACCCGGTAATGATGCCGCTACCGTCGTGATAGGAGATGCGGTTACCTTTAATAGTTGTGTTTACACCGTTAAATACAGATACCCCAAACGCAGAGGTGGTTTGCGGCATAGTTTCGTTGGGTGGGATACCCAACCAGTTATTTTCAATAACCGTATTTTCCGGTGGTTGAGTATGATTTACTGTATCTTTTGAGGAAATAAAAATATCAGCGGGAGGAGTGGTGGCGGTTTCGCGGTGAATGGAGGTGAAACCATAAAGACTTAACCCACGAATAGTGACATTATCGGCTATTACTGACAAGCCGCGAAATATTTCTTTCTCAGGTGCTGGTGTAATTACTACAACTGGCGTTGAAACTTTAAAATTCGCTGTCAGTGATTTCGCGGCATCATAACCGGGTTGAGTGGTGCCATCGATTACTATACCGGGTGAAGCGATCGCTGGCAATAGCTCCTCCAGTTGAATGGTAGTCTGTTGGGGGGGTAAATTAAACTCAATCCGAGAGTTCCCAGTTGTGGTTTGGACTTGGGATTTTTCTTTTTGGCTCAATTTATCTACTTTCAGAGTTCCATTGACTAAGGCGATCGCTTCTCGCAATGTCAGCACATCATCGGCTTGTATAGTATCTTGATTACTATTTACTACCACCCGTAATTGAGAATCCTGAGTTTGACCGATGGCAATGTCTGGCTGTGTTATTAGTAGCAAGCAAACTGCCAAACCAATGTTGTCAAAGCTCATCCTACCCCTGATTCCCCTCTTTGCTTGCTCCCTTGGAGCGGGGCTTTTATTAATAAAACTACCTAAATATTGCAGTGTAAATTTATTGAGCTTTCTTTTACTTGCTCCGGTCTTCTGGTGCTTCATATTTTGCTTCCCTCACTTTTATGCTTAGTCTTTGTGTTTAGGAGAGTTTGCACCACTGATTCTTTTTGCTGAGGTGGAGCAATTTTTTGTTGCCCAAAACCAGCAAATAGTTCATTCAGCTTAACCGTTAAGCCTAAATAAGCACCTCCGGCAGAACGCGTACCAGAGAAATCACGGTCATCGATTTTCCCAAAAACATATCCGGCACTCAATCTGAGATTGGGGGTGAGATAATAACCCGTCTCGACAACAAAGCCTGTTTCTGTGTAGTCAGATTGACCAATCCAGCGGGCTTCACCGACTAAATCCATGCTGTATCCCAAGCGATAGGTAGCTCGCAACTGTACCAGATTGACCATGCTCGTACCAATTAAGTCGTTAGCCAGATAAGTGGTGCTATTACGCAGGGCATATTTACCGTAAAATTCCCATTGCCAGTTGGGGGCATAAATAGCTTCTGCGGCAAAGGTATTGTCTTCGGCACCAGTACCGCTACCAAATAGGATGCTGTCAGGAATTGTGGCTGGATTTTTGCGATATTCGTAACGCAATAAAGCGTTAAATTTATCGCTGTTGGGGTCACGGTAGGCTAAACCCACTTTCAAGTTAGCTGTATCTCCTAGTGCCGAGAGTGTTTGATTGGAAGAGCCTGCTTGTTGATAGCGGACTAAGGCTGTGAGGGCTGGGGAAAGTTTGCCTGTAATACCTCCTGAAATCACGGTGTTGGAACCGTTGGAAGATGTGCGATGTTCGTAACGAGCGCTGGCTTGGAAGTTGGGATTATCAGTGTATTCCAAACCAATGCTGTAGCTATCTCCACCGTTAAACCCAATGGATGAGGCAGCTTGACCTGTAGTAAAGGGTTGGGCAAATTGCGAACCCGCTGCAGTCTTGCCAAAGAAGCTGCCAAATACGTGTTCGTAAGCCAAATTCAAGCGCAACCCAGGGGAAATAGTCCAACGGTTATTTAGTCCAATGGCTCCTTGGGTTGTCATTTGGTTGGAACCACCCAAAATCGAGTAACGACCGGTGATGGTGGTATCTGTGCCTAATTTATGTTCGCCATTCAGACTCAAACTAGTGATGGAGTTACCATCAAATTGACCGCCAGTGTAAAACTGTTGCGCTAGGGTAAGATTAATGCCGGGAATGGCAGCCCAATTTAACCCGAGGATAGTACGGTCTGGATATACGCTATCAGCACTAGAAGATAAGGTAAGCTCATTTTGGGCTTGGAAGGTTAGGTTATTGGCTAGGGGGAAGGCTAAACGCGAACGGACGGAGTCCGCACTTCGTGAACGCAATTGATCGGAATTACTACCCAGGTTACTTGTGGCAATCCGGTCTTGTCTGTCACGATGAATCCAATCAACACCCAAGGTGGCTTTACCCAAGGTTTGTTGAATTCCAGCAGAAATTGTCGTTAATGAATTATCAACTTTACTACCAGGAACAGCCTGAGAACGGGGTGCAAACAGTTCCTCAAAGGTATTTAGCGGTTGGGGAGCAATCCCAAAATTATCTTCATGGTCGTATTGGACTCGCAAATTAGTGCTTGAGGTCAGTCTACTTGTCAGTTGTCCTCCATATCGAGTTTGACCGGGTACAAAGCTGATGGTGGCATTATTGGCAAAGCCTGTATCGGCAAAACGATAGTAAGCATTGGCTTGCAAACCGTTAGTAATTTGTCCCTGTGCTTCCAAACGATAGGCATCACCGCTGACCAATCCCATCAGGTCTGAGTTATTGTTGGAATGGGCATATTCTGCGATTAACTTACCCCTTGAACCCAGAGATATCATTGCGTCTGCACCGTAGAGTTCAAACTGGCGTACTCCCTGGTTTTCTTGGACATAAGTCGCTCCCAACCAACTTTCTTGATTTGCACCGCGTCCAAGGTTATACTGCAAGCGACCTGCATAGATATTGCTGTTAGAATTTTGGCTATCGTATTGATACGAGACAACAATGCGTCTTACCAAAACTTCCCCTATCTCGTTTACATCAGTGCGGAGAACTGGTTCGCGGAATAATAAGGTGCCTCGGTCATAATCAATTTCATAGTCTGGACCACGACTAAGTTCTTTACGTTTAATGACAGTACCGGGACGATTCAGTTGTTCTAACTCAACGAAGACATTTTCACTGCCTGGTTGCAGCAATCTGCGAGAAAGAAAATAATAACCGCTAGTACCGTCAGGAGGAATCGTATCCCGTTGGAAACCTTTGACGTTATTACCGTATAAACCCGTAACTTGGAGGTTCCCGATGTTGTAGTTTGCCTTGAAGCCGTGGAGTTGACGAGTGATGGAGGTATATTGCTGGGATGAGCGGGCAAATTCCTCAGTGTTGTAGTCACCCCACATGAAATAATCAGGGCTGGCTCCGGCGATGCCAGACGATCGCTCTAAGCGGACATATACGCTGTCAGTTGAAGGGGCTACATAAGTACTGCTGGAACTATCACCGTAGACGGGATAATTTTGTTCGTTGAATTGGTAACTTTTAAACAAGCGATTATCGCAATTACAATCTTGATTAATTGTGCGATCGCTATTGTATGCACCTGTAAATAACCATTCCCCAACCGCACCCGTCGCAAATATCGCCGAGTGGAAATCTACCTGGGTTCTTGTATCTTTGTCAGGGCGGAGGAAATCACGGAAACTACCGTAATAATCTGTACCTCTCGCACCCAAACGCAGATCCACAACCCCAGTCACCAAACTAGGACGCAACGCTGTCTCAAATTCTAATTGGGTAAAGGCTTCCAAATCATTAGAGGCTGCCCGAATTCTCGCAGTTTGTGCCTTCAAGTCAGAGCGGAGATTTGCAGTGAATTCTCCTTTCTTCATCTCTATCTGAAAACCTGGTTGATCTGGTTTGAAATCTGCACCGACAAACTCCCCTGCACTCGGTATCAAAGTAATAACAGCATCGCGGTTAGAGCGATTGCCATTTTCATCAATGAGTTGACCCTTGATTGTCGCTGTAGAACGCCCATCAGCAGGGATACGAGCTTCCACAGTTGAGAGAGTTAATCGCTTTGGCGCTCCTCGCACTACTACCTTCTGTGTCACAGATGCTTCTGGAATTTCCGCAACTCCTACAGAAAGGGTATTCTCTCCTTCTTTCAGAGAGACACCATACCATGTCTGCGTTACCAAGTTAGTTTTGGAATCAGTTTCCGTCCGTCCAATTTGCGATCGCTCAACTAACTGACCATTGACTCGCAACTCGACTTGACTGCCAACGGGAAATTGCAGAATCACCGAAGTCGAGGAGATATCGAGAATAGCGTCAGGGATGGGAGTCAGGATTTTGAGAATGGGAGTAGTGGGGGAATTCAGATTCTCCTTTGCTCTCTCTTGAGAAGATTCTGCTTTAGCTGTGGTTGGATAGGAAATCAAGCTGATGGTTGATGCTAAACTCGCCAACAAGTAAAGGGTAAAAGTAGTTGCACGATACAGCCTGGGTTTCATTTCTTGACTTCCTCAAAAGAAGGTGTGACTGCAAAGTTCATCCGTACCAAACCACCTGGTTCTAAACGCACTAAGCGAGATTGGCTATTGCGTTCCCGGAATTTCCGATTGGGAGCGAGGGTGTAACCGGGAAGGCTAGTTAGGTCTAAAACACCTGTGTGATTTCCTGGTAAGACGTTGGCTACGGAGAACAAACCATTTGGATCTGTGGTGATGCGGTTTCCGTCTTCCATGAAAATCACCGCATTTGGAACTCCCGGTTCATTCCCTTGCTGTTCACCGTCGAAGTTCTTATCGATAAATACACGACCGATAATCGTGCCGCAATCGGAGACAATTCCCGGTCTAATTTTTAACTGGTGAGTTGCCGGTCCATCTTTGGTATTAAAGCGATTGTCAGCACGTTGAGCATTCACAATTGCACTGTTAAGGCCAGTACCACGCATAGCGTCAGCAGTTAATTGAGCCGCATAGGCAATATTCAGTACTTTCGCTGCCAAAAGAGTTACATCTGTGCGGAATGTCACCGTTGAACCATTGCGCTCTGAGGTGATAGTAATCGGTTGACCATCTAACTCTCCCCGGACAGACTTTGGTAAAAAGTTGAATCCTAAAGGTAAGTTATCGGTGAGAACTAAGTTGTTCAAACCAACTTCAGCGAGATTTTTTACTGAGAGACGATAGATTACCGTGTCTCCAGGTTCCGCAGTTGCGCGATCGCCTGTTTTGATAATCTGCACTTGATTTTTTTTGCACAAACCCGTCTGGAATGGCAGAGCTAATAAGTTCAGTCCGATTGTCTCGGCATTGGGAACCACCGCAACCGTATCTGTAAACGTAGTATTCCCGTTTATACTAATTGGCAGACCATCCAAGGATGTCGCCGTATAACTAACAACTCTGTTGCTAGCACTACCCGTGCTTTCACCGATTTGAATCTTAATGCGTCGCTGACTGAATATTGTATTCGAGGGCGGATTGATAAGTAAAATGTAAGTCCTACCGGAGTCAAGTTGACCCTTACTTGGATCTAATAAAAAGTTGTAAGTACCTCTAGGTTCGCCATTATTTAAAACAAACGGATTTTTATTATCAGTATTTGGTGCCAAACCACCGGGAATATTGTTGTCGGGAATATTCGGCACTTCTGTACGAGTCAGAGAAACCAATCTTCCCAACTCTGTACCTGTTGGATCGTTAGAACTCGGCTCATAGATACCAACAGAAAAACCAGTATAATCAGCTAAAAGTTCACCACCACAGCCTAAAATTTTCCCTAAAGGGTCAACCAATGGAGTGTTAATTACTTCTAGCTGACTAGTACGCCCTTCAAAAGTATAATTATTAGCAGAATTTGTATAAGTAAAACTAGCTTGGTTTGTAATCGGAACAGCCGCAACCTGATTTTTAATTTGTTGCGCTTCCACTGGTATGGAATTATGCAAAACACTTCCTACAAGAACGGTTGCGGCTAATCTTTGCAACCAGTTATTGTTGAAATTAATTTGCTCTTTTTTTTGAGGACGGCTCACTTAATATTTCTCCTCTGAGATGCCACGGTTCTGGCTGATAAATTTATGGATATTTGTTTGTAAAAATTTAAAACCGTGAATTTACGTTTACCCTGTATTCAAGCGCAGCAAGACTTGCCGTCAGTGCATTGCCAACTGATTGCTAAATGTGTGTATGAAAAAAGTTTTAACTTAGTAGTCTCTTAAATGTTGGGTTTAAAATAATACCCTTGGGAGTTGTCTGTTATTTTCTTTCTAACCTCTAACCTTTGCGTACTTCGCGTCTTCGCGGTTGATTCATAAGTAATCTTCTCTTGAAGAGAGTAAAAAATAAACCGCCGAGTACCCCAAGGAATAAGAGTGTTAGAAAGTTTTTACGTAAGTTGTGTCGGTAAAAATTTTTTACTCAAACGGAAAATGAACCACATAAGCGGAGCGCTCGCGGAGGGTAGGACGCAAAGAACAGGAAGGAAAGAGGGTTTGGCAGGGTCTTTGCATAAGTCCTACTCAAAACTCCTAATTACCGCACCTGTACTTGATAACTCGCTTTGACTGTTGCCTTCCCTGGAACAGATGCAATATTCAAGCGGATTTGGGTATAAGCGCTTGCCGGTGCTGCTTGAGTTTCTACTTTGCCGTTGGGGAGCTTCACCTGGACAGTTGGATTTTCCACAAAGCTGCTTGCCCCATCAATTTTGTACGTAATCTTGCCACCAGTGGGTATACTTGCAGATTTCAGTTGATACACCATCCCTTTGGGAATAGGTTGATTGAGAGCGAGATTTTTGATTGGGCGATCGCCTTTATTTTCCCCACTCACGGTGTAACGCAACACATCTTTTGATTGCACCGCAACGTTACCTTGCAAAGGTTGCCAGGTAATCTTTTGCTTCCCTTCCTTATCCTTTTGGATAACTTGCTTTTCAGCGCTTAATTGTAGTTGTAATTGCCCTTTTTGCTGAGAATTCTGGGCGATCGCTGAACCCATATCCCAGATACTTGGTACACCTGGTATCGCATCTATTGCAGACACCGTTGTTAATAGGGCGATCGCGCCGATACTTGCAATAGAAATAGACTTCATCTTCATAATCTCAAAACTTCCAAAATGTTGCAGATGTTGGTTGATTGCTGATATTATCTTTCCCGGTTTTGTGAAGAAACTCTCATTTGGCGGACTACTTCACAAAGTTTTTACAATATTTGTCCGGAAAGTTAGAACCTCTCTCCATAGAGCGAAGCGCTTCCCGCAGGGTACCTCTCTCCTCCTAGGAGAGAGGCTTTGAAACCCCCCCTTCCCTGAGGGGAAGGGGGGGTTAGGTTTCTAGTTCACCTTGCGTTGGAAGCCAAAAGTCCTTTCTTCCTGCGGTGCAAGTTTCTCTCCAGTATTCAACGTATCCTCATACTTACTGACAGTTGAGTCGTCTAAACCAGCAACACCTGCACTATTAAAGAAAGTCACAGTTGCCTTTGCAGGTACAGAATCCTTAGCAGTACCGGGAACGTTAGTGGTGTACTGCGCCCAGTTATTGCCGCCAGTCGCACCATCTTCAGTAATCTTGACTTTGCTGGCTTCCAAAATCACATTGCCACTTCCACCTGAAGGTGCAGCATCAGAAATGTTTTTGTACTTAATCTGATACTCAATGATGTTCCCTGGTGCAGGCTTCTTGGGATTGCTGCTAAAGGTCTCATCACCACTCTGCACATCTGGACCAGTTCCCTTGAGAATTTTCGACTCCTTCAGCATCTTGAGGAATCCAGTATAAACCTGGTCAATGGTGGTATTTTTGGCAGTTTCTGTGCCTAAACCAGGAGTTACATCATCGACAAACGCAGTGATGGGTACTGGGTAGCCTTTCAGCGTATCGGTAGAAAGCTCAGTGTTTGCTGGTAAATCTACCTTAACTTCGTAGCTGGAGGTACCGTTCGTTGCTATGGCAGGAATAGTAATGTACTTACTAGTATCATCAATAGCTGTTTGGTCACCTTTTGTTGCAGGATTGCCATCCAGATCAAATACAAACTTTGTACCATCCCAAACATAAACTTTTGATGTACCGCTAAAGGTAAGAGTTATCTTCGTATCTGCTGGCAGATCCGCAAGATTAGTTGGTGAAGTAGGAATCAGTGAGATGTCGTTCGTCTTGGTACTGGTATTTTTTACTGTGTTGGTAAAAGTTACTTCCCCTGGATCAATTTTGTCTCCCGGTTTAGTATTTGCAAGAACCCCTGAAGATTTGTTGGTGAAGTCATCGTTTTGATATTTGGGGTCAGTGTTAAGTGTTGTAGAACCAATAGCATCTGGGGCTGTATTGGGGCCATTCAATACCGAGCCAATAGCTTGAGTCAGAGGGAAACTGTTCGCTTCACCACCTGGACCACTACCACTGTTGTCGTTACCAGTGTCTGTGCCAGTTGCGGTTAACGTTGCGCTATCAGGAACATAGCCATTAGTGACGGTAGGTAAACCATTTCCATTAGCATCCACACCTGTCGCTGGAGTGCCATCATCGTTGAAGTTACTGGGCTTGTTGTCACCAGATTCGTCATATACAAAGTTGTCTGGAATCAGATCACCATTAGCATCTATAATCGGGACGCCATCGGTTTGACCGAACAATTGGGCAATATTGTTAACTGTTAATGTTGTACCAATGAAAGTAGATTTAACTTTTACCTGCACTGTGAAGGTTTTCACCTCTGCACCAACAGCAACGGATGTCACAGTCGCTGGATCGTTAACAAAACCGATACGAGTTACTGTTTTTAGATCCGTTGGTGCGGTTTCACTCCAAGTTGCAGCAATGGCATTGGTGGTAACAGGAGTAATACTGTAAACAGGTTTCCAACCAGCCGGGAAAACAGTCGGTGCCACCGCTAGTTCAGTATCTTTAGGAATAGCATCAGATACTAAAATTCGGTTACCTGTTAAGCCTTTGACCGTCGTACCCACCAATGCTGCAGGAATCAGAGTACTGGGACTTGGTGCGGTTGATTCGACTTTCAAGCCCAAATCATATTTGAGTGTGTCATCACTCAGCTTGGCAGTACCTTTATCGTCATAGCTATCAGCAGGTCTAGTCTTAAGTACCGTTGCAAAAGCGTATGTCGAGCCACCGACAGTAGCACTTTGGGTATTACTAGCTTCCTGAGCGGTAATAAGCACTCCAGCATATTCACCAGTAACACCACTACTATCAAGGTTATCTACCGTGTAAACGTCATCGTCATTGGTGTTGGCAGTATCCCGTAATTTGTCTTGACCGTTAGTTGGTGTATTACCAAGTCTGATTTCGATCAGGTCTGTTTTTTTGGCACCAGAATTGACAGTTACGACAACTCGCACCTTGAGCGAACCATCGGCTGGAACTGAAGCTGTGTCTTCACCAGCAGTGTTAAAGTCTGCCCACGTCGAATCGGGTTTTTGGTATTGCAGTTTTTCGACAGTACCAGGACCAGTGATACTAACTTTAGATTTATCTGGAATGCGGAACTTTGTGGGGTCGTTACCGACGTTTTTGATTGTGAAGTTATAGTAAACTTTGTCACCAGCCACTATTGGTGTACCAGGGGTTCCACCCTCAGCAACGGTTGGGGCTTCCAATACTCCATCATTGCTAATGTTGATACCAGCGACCTCTGCCACGGTGACAGTAACAGTGTTAGAAGTGGCGTTGATTGTTGTCCCACTCGGGTCTTCGTAAGTTGCAGTTGCCGTGTTGCTAATGTCTTGACCTGCTGTTGTCCCTGCGGCTAATACAGGAGCTACAAATTGGAAAATTCCATTAGTCAATAATACCGTCGATACCAAAGAACGGTATAAATTTGAGTGCTTATTTTTAACAAGTTTGTTGTGACAGTTCATGTAATTTCCTAGTTTCTTGAATCGAGTAATTCTGTTTATTTACAGGCAAAATTGAACCTACAAATTCCCGCAAGAATTACTAAGTCATATCAGCCCAAAGTCTTGAAAGTTGTGTATTTATATTCGACTTTTCAACTGTTCTCCTGGCTAAAATTAGAAAATTCAATCTAATTCTTATTTATTGTATTTTTCATCCGGAAGAGGTATTGACAATCCTGAATATAGGCTTTTAGAACAACAACTGCTTCAGTGGAAATACGCGAATTACTGATTGGTAAGTAGTGTTTGTAAATAATTACTTATTGATAGAAAGTATCTATGTAAAAATATCTAGCAGAGATACAAAAATCAGCGTCTCCACTAGATGTGGTAATAGAAAGATTCTCTCTTGGCTAAACAGTCGTTACTTACAAACTTCAGTAGTTTCGAGTGTGGAATTGCATATCAAATCTGATTGCATTACTAAAGTTAATCCTCATGTTGTGACAAACTTGTGACAAGAGTTGAGGGAGATGGGGAGAATAATATTTTTCTGTAATGATTAAAGGGTGGCGATCGCCTACAGCACTAATGTGGCGAACTACTAGTTGATTTCATTAATTTTGACGTGTTGTGAGGCTCAGATCCCCCCCAGAATTAACCAGACACACCCCTATCCCATAGGGTCATTTTTTTCGTAAGTTCCTAAATCTTTGCCAAACTAATCCCGACAAATTTAGTCGGGTATGTTTGACGAGTATTTTTGCTCGTGGTAGCATCGATTCACAAGTTGACGGAAACACAGGGACAGCTAGGTTATGACTCAGACGACAACTACTCAAACCCAAGGCACTACGGCTACATCCTCCATAAAAGCCCTCAAATGTAAGGAATGTGGCACGGAATATGAACTCAAAGCTAGTCACGTTTGCGAGTTTTGCTTTGGGCCATTGGAAGTCAAGTATGACTACAACAACCTGCGTCTTACTGTCACTCGTGAAACAATCCAAGCTGGACCAAATTCAATTTGGCGCTATCGTCCCTTCCTACCCGTCCTCACTGACAATGTAATTGATGTGGGAACTGGCATGACTCCCCTAGTGCGCTCCCACCGCCTAGCACGTCGTCTGGGCTTAAACAAGCTTTATATCAAGAACGATGCCGTCAATATGCCCACCCTCAGCTTCAAAGACAGGGTGGTGTCAGTTGCTCTTAGCCGCGCTCGTGAATTGGGCTTTACCACAGTTGCCTGCGCCAGCACCGGGAACCTAGCAAATTCCACAGCAGCGATCGCCGCCTATGCTGGTTTAGATTGTTGCGTATTCATCCCCTCCGACTTAGAAGCAGGTAAAATCCTGGGTAGCCTCGTATATAGCCCCACCTTGATGGCTGTGAAGGGCAACTACGACCAAGTTAACCGCCTCTGTTGTGAAGTAGCGAATACACAAGGTTGGGGTTTTGTCAATATTAATTTGCGTCCTTATTACTCAGAAGGTTCCAAAACTTTAGCCTTTGAAGTAGCAGAACAACTGGGCTGGGAATTGCCAGACCACATCGTTGCACCTCTGGCATCGGGTTCGCTGTTCACAAAAATTTATAAAGGCTTCCAAGAATTTGTGGAAGTTGGTTTAGTTGAGGGTAAAAACGTTCGTTTCAGTGGGGCACAGGCTGATGGTTGTTCCCCCATTGCCGAAGCCTTCCGTGAAGGACGTGACTTTATCAAACCAGTGAAACCGAATACAATCGCCAAATCCATCGCAATTGGTAACCCAGCCGATGGTATTTACGCTGTCGATATTGCGAAGAAAACAAACGGTAATATTGAGTCAGTCAATGATGCAGAAATCATTGAAGGCATGAAACTGTTGGCGGAAACCGAAGGTATATTTACTGAAACTGCTGGTGGTACAACCGTTGCTGTACTGAAGAAATTAGTCGAAGCAGGCAAGATTGACCCAGATGAAACCACAGTAGTTTACATCACCGGTAACGGCTTAAAAACCCAAGAAGCAATCCAAGGTTATATTGGCGAACCGTTGACAATTGAAGCAAAACTCGATAGCTTTGAACGTGCCCTAGAGCGATCGCGTACATTAGATCGCTTAGAATGGCAGCAGGCTTCAGTTTAGTTAAGAGTTATTTGTTAGTCGTTAGTTGTTAGTTGTTAGGAGTAATGAGTTAGGAATAAAGTTGGGAGTAAGGAGTAAAAAGTTAATAACCGGGAGTGAGGAGTTAAAAATAAAATTCATAATTTTTATCTCTTAACTCTTAACCTCCTAACTCCTAATCACTAACTCCTAACAACTAACAACTAACTACTAACTACTAACTACTAACTACTAACAACCAACTACTAACAACTAACAACTAACTCTTCTCTTTTTAAATCTATGGCTGTAAAAGTTTTAGTTCCCACCGCTCTTCAGCAATTTACAAACAACCAATCTACCCTAGAATGTAATGGTAATAGCGTCACTGAACTGCTGGATTCTTTAGAAAAAGCTTGTCCTGGTATCAAGTCACGGATATGCGATGAACAGGGTCAACTGCGACGCTTTTTAAATGTTTACGTAAATAGCGAAGATATCCGATTTTTGGATGGTGCTGGTACTTCGTTAAAAGATGGTGATGAAGTGAGTATCGTTCCTGCAGTCGCTGGTGGTTGATATTTTCAACTTATTAATAGAAAGCCTGTATTCGCAGGCTTTTTTAAATGTTATTTATTTCTTCTCTCTGGGATTGGAAAATGATATACATTAAAGAGTTTAAAACCGCAGATGGACGCTGATAAATCTGTAGCTCGTCTGCATAGGAAGCGCTATATATATCATATAGTTTTATGAAAATAAATGGCATCCATCATGTTGCTATAATTTGTTCTAATTACGAACGTTCTAAATATTTTTATACTGAAGTTTTAGGTTTTTCTATTATTCAAGAGACTTTTCGCATTCAGAGAAATTCTTATAAATTAGATTTAAAGGTCGGAGATAACCACCAAATCGAGTTATTTTCTTTCCCAAATCCACCTGAGAGAGTCAGTAAACCAGAAGCTTGTGGTTTAAGGCATTTGGCTTTTGAAGTTGATGATATAGAGCAAAGTGTGAGTTACTTAAAATCTCAGGGTGTTGAGGTAGAAGATATTAGGATTGATGAAATAACTGGTAAGAAGTTTACTTTTTTTCAAGACCCGGATGCTTTGCCGTTGGAGATTTATGAAATGTTGCCGTGATTTTGCAACCCCACCCCTGCTAACCGCTTCAACGCTAACAAACCTGCACCAACAGCAGGTTCAAATCTTGGAAAAATCACCTTTACCGCAGGATATTTCTGCACAATAGCCGCTTCAAACCTCTCCCAAATCCTAGACTTCCCCCTCCACACGCTTCCTGTTGTCACAACTTCAAATAGATTATTTTTTATTTCTTGCTCTACTTGCAAAGAAAGGTTCTGCGGAAAAATTGCATCAATCACAGTGGAAGTAGCTAAAAGCAAATCTTGCACAGCATCATCAATAATTGAATTTGCTACTTTATCATCATTTGCTGCTGAATAATCAACAACTGGTGCCAAAGCAGCGATTTCTTTGACACCCCATCTTGAGCTATATATTACTTCGATTAAACCTTCCATATTTTTTAAATTAAGATGCTGTTGAAAACCTTCTATAAGACTCGTTGATATCTCACGTCCATCATATGACTTCATGGCAGCTTGCAAACCAGCGATCGCTATTTTATAAGCGCTACCTTCATCCCCCAAAATATAGCCCCAACCACCAACTCGCTTTGTATCTCCTTGATGATTTCGTCCAAAAACTATAGAACCAGTACCGGCTGCAACCACAACTCCGACATCATCACCGATTCCCCCCACCAAAGCAATCAAAGCATCATTACAAATCACTATATTTTCTTGCTCCTTCACTAAGAGAAGGGATGGGGTTGTAAGTGCCCAAGTAATAGGTAAAACTTCGCTATTTTCCAACTCTTGAAGAATACTCTCTACCACTTCAAAATCTCTGGGACGACTTACACCTGCCAAACCCAAACAAATAGCTTTGATATTGATAGTGTCTGCAAAGTTCAATGCTTGATTAACCGCAGCATAAATAGCAGATTCAATTGACCGCAAAGCTGCTGCAATACCGACACTTTGATAATTAGAAGCTCCAGATTCACCGCGACCTAACACTGTAGTTTTATCATCCATTAAAACACAAATTGTCTTACTTCCACCACCATCAACTCCTAGAACAAAACTCATAAGTAAAAAGTTAAAAGATAAAAGTAAATCCCCAATCTAAACCCTTTTTTTCTCTTTTAAGAGTGCCTTGTTCAGTAAGATTTTAATTTCTGTAACTCTGCATACTCTGAATATTATACGGGTCATTGCTCCCTTTAAGCCTCCTCACTCAAAGGAATAAAAAATAGTGCAATCATCCCAGGAATAGTTAGCAAGCAAACCAAAACAAAAAATGACGGATAACCGGGTGGGGATGTAAGTCCAGGGGGAACGGGAGATGGTTTTATTTGGCATGGAGTTTTTTTTATTAACCGCGAAGGCGCAAAGTACGCGAAGGAAGATAAAGGATAGAATATAATACAGAAATTCTACAATCAGTTGCTACTTTCAAATTTGTTTACTTTGCGGACTTCGCCTCTTCGCGGTTAAATTCCATAAACCCTCTCCATCCCTGTGGCAAAATTTATAAAAGTCCTTGCATAGTTAGTTTTCCCAGCATGACCGCAACAAACTCCAACTCTCCAACTCCTCATCCAATTCCTTCATCCTTCTTTCCTCCATATTCTTCGCGTACTTCGCCTCTTCGCGGTTAAATTCCATAAACCCTCTCCATCCCTGTGGCAAAATTTATAAAAGTCCTTGCATAGTTAGTTTTCCCAGCATGACCGCAACAAACTCCAACTCTCCAACTCCTCATCCAATTCCTTCATCCTTCTTTCCTCCATATTCTTCGCGTACTTCGCCTCTTCGCGGTTAAATTCCATAAGCCCTCTCCATCCCTGTGGCAAAATTTATAAAAGTCCTTGCATAGTTAGTTTTCCCAGCATGACCGCAACAAACTCCAATCTCCCCACCCAATACGAAGCCTCTACCACTGAAGCGAAGTGGCAGAAATTTTGGGAAGAAAACCAAACCTATAAAGCTGACCCCACCAAAGATGGCGAGCCCTACTGCATCGTTATCCCACCGCCAAACGTCACCGGCAGCTTGCATATGGGACACGCTTTTGATAATTCCCTGATTGATACTCTCGTGCGTTATCACCGGATGAAGGGACGCAATGCCCTATTTTTACCGGGAACTGACCATGCCAGTATTGCAGTGCAAACGATTTTAGAAAAGCAACTCAAGGCAGAGGGTCAAACTCGCTATGATTTGGGACGCGAGAAATTCCTAGAACGCGCTTGGCAGTGGAAGGCGGAGTCTGGTGGGACAATTGTGAATCAGTTGCGGCGTTTGGGTGTCTCGACAGATTGGTCGCGAGAACGCTTCACTTTAGATGAGGGTTTATCCAAAGCTGTTTTAGAAGCTTTTGTCAGACTCTACGAAGAGGGGTTAATTTATCGCGGTAATTATCTAGTCAACTGGTGTCCTGCGAGTCAGTCGGCAGTTTCCGATCTGGAGGTGGAACAGAAGGAGACTAATGGTAATCTCTGGCATTTCCGCTATCCTCTGACCGATGGCTCTGGTGCTGTGGAAGTAGCCACGACTCGACCGGAGACGATGTTGGGTGATACGGCAGTGGCAGTGAATCCCAGTGATGAACGCTACAAACATCTGATTGGGAAAACCCTAACTCTGCCAATTATGAATCGGGAAATTCCGATTATTGGCGATGAGTTTGTTGACCCAACTTTTGGGACTGGTTGTGTAAAGGTGACCCCTGCACATGACCCAAATGATTTTGAGATGGGTAAGCGTCACAATCTGCCGTTTATCAATATTATGAATAAGGACGGCACTCTTAATGAAAATGCCGGTGAGTTCCAAGGACAAGACAGGTTTGTCGCTAGAAAGAATGTTATTTCTCGCTTAGATAATGATGGTGCGCTGGTGAAGGTGGAGGATTATAAGCATACTGTTCCTTATAGCGATCGCGGAAAAGTCGCGATTGAACCTCTGCTCTCGACTCAATGGTTTGTCAAAATTCGCCCAATGGCTGACAAAACTCTGGAATTCCTCGACCAACAAAATTCACCGGAGTTTGTCCCCCAAAAATGGACTAAGGTTTATCGTGATTGGTTGGTAAAACTCAAAGATTGGTGCATCTCCCGTCAACTGTGGTGGGGACATCAAATCCCCGCTTGGTATGCTGTGAGTGAAACGGGTGGCGAAATTACTGACAGTACGCCGTTTGTCGTGGCAAAGTCGGAAGCTGAGGCATGGGAAAAAGCAAAAGCACAGTTTGGCGAAAATGTCAAGCTGGAGCAAGACCCGGATGTGTTGGATACTTGGTTTTCTGCTGGACTTTGGCCCTTTTCAACTTTGGGATGGCCCGAACAAACCCCAGATTTAGCGAAATATTACCCTACAGCGACTTTGGTGACAGGCTTTGATATCATCTTTTTCTGGGTTGCCAGAATGACGATGATGGCAACGCATTTCACAGGTCAAATGCCGTTTAAGGATGTTTACATCCACGGTTTAGTATTGGATGAGAATGGCAAGAAACAGTCAAAATCGGCTGGTAATGGGATTGACCCATTGTTGCTAATCGATAAATATGGGACTGATGCCCTACGCTATACGTTAATTAAGGAAGTTGCAGGGGTTGGTCAAGATATCCGCGTCGATTACGATCGCAAGAAGAATGAATCGTCATCGGTGGAAGCATCCCGCAATTTTGCCAATAAGTTGTGGAATGCAGCACGGTTTGTGATGATGAATTTGGATGGTCAAACTCCAGCACAACTCGGAAACCCAGAGCAGAGTTTAGAATTAAGCGATCGCTGGATTCTTTCTCGCTATCACCAAGTAGCAAAACAAACTAACGATTACATCGATAAATACGGTTTAGGTGAAGCTGCAAAGGGACTTTATGAATTTTTTTGGGGTGATTTTTGCGACCAGTATATTGAGTTGCTGAAATCTCGCTTGCAACCAGATGCGGACCCTGCATCGCGTAAGGTAGCACAGCAAACTCTGGGATATATATTAGAAGGGATTTTGAAGCTGCTTCATCCCTATATGCCACATATTACAGAGGAAATTTGGCACACTCTTGTCCAACAACCAGCAGATTCTAAGGAAAGTATCGCTTTACAACGCTATCCAGAGGCGGATATAAGTTTAATTGTTCCTGATTTGGAAGAACAATTTGAATTGTTGCTTGGTACAATTCGCACAATTCGCAATTTACGAGCGGAAGCCGATGTAAAGCCAGCGGCCAAAGTCACGATTTCTTTACAAAGTGACAGCGCAAAAGAAAGGCAAATCCTCACTGCTGGAGAGTCTTATATTAAGGATTTGGCAAAGGTTGAGAATTTAACTATTGCTGCAAGTACTCCAAAAAATCAAGCGGTTGCTAGTATAAAGAAACCAATTAATTGGAAAAAGCTAGTAATCATTGTTGGCGCTATTTACTTGCTGAGATTGAGTTTTCAGGTGGCGGATGCTATTGATAATATTCCGATAGTTGGGGAATTTTTTGCCGTAGTTGGTTTTGGTTATGCCAGTTGGTTCACTGTGAAAAATTTATTGTCTGCTGATGCCAGACAAAGGTTTTGGCAGCAGGTATTTAAACCGACTGCTGATAAAATTGCAGGGAATTTACAGCCAACAACATCACCACCACAAGAGTCAGAAAAATCTATTGCTGGGGTTGTAGGTACTGTACAAGTACTACTTTCCCTGACTGGGGTTGTGGATATTGCCGCATCTAGCGCTAAACTCCAGAAACGCCTTAGTAAGATAGAAGCGGAAATTAATTCGCTCAAAGGTAGGTTAAGTAATGTTAAATTTGTCGAACAAGCGCCACAAGATGTGGTAGAAGGGGTGCGAGACAACTTAGCAGAAGCCGAAACACAAGCGGAAATTTTGCGCGATCGCCTGCGCGAATTAACTTGAATGAAGGAAGAAGGAAGAAGGAAGAAGGAAGAAGGAGGTTTATATATGTCGATTGAAACCCCTCAAAACGGGCGATCCTGTCCCCTGTCGGGGTATTAAACCCCCAACTCCCGGATAATCAAAATAGTTCTGAGTGCTGAGTGAGAGTTATGAGTTGAAAAAGCTTGAATTTAAGCACTCAAAACTCAAAACTCAAAACTCAAAATTTAAAAACTCAGGACTTAGGACTCATGTTATATCTAGCTCAAGTACACAAAAATGAATTTCTAGACCAACATCAGTTGCGGTTGTTAGCGCGTCAAGAGGGGGAAAACTTCTGGGCAATGATTCCAGAAGAAGCTTTTATTCTCCTGGGGAAAGGAAACACGATGAGCGAGAATCTGCTGGTTATAGTGCAACTTTCCCCTACAGGTGACATCGATAGAATCGAAGATGCAACCAATTGGGTATTGTATCTAGTACAAACCTATTTGACTACTGGGATGACTCCTGATTTTTTGCGACAGGAAGCCGATCGCGCAGAACAGTGGCGACAAAATTTGACTTTGCAAAACCAAGATTTGGCGCGTCGTTCCTTGGAGTTGGAAGCACGTCGTGAACAAATTCAAGCCTTAGAAGAAACTATTAAACGCGATAAAAATGGCAGTCATCAAGACGAAGATTGTCGGTCTTAGGGAGTACCATTGGAGAAGGAAGAAGGAAGAAGGAGGAGGTTTACAAGATGGGTATTGGGACCCAAACTCAAAACGGGCGACCTGAATAAGTCGGGGTATTAAACCCCCCTGCTCCCGGATAGATAAAAGAATATCCAAAAATATTATGAAGTAGGTTAGGTGTATTTTTTTACCGGACATTTCTTGACGCTTATCCTAGGGCTTCATATTTTATTTATAACCATATTTTTAAGCAATCCAAAATCTAAAATCTAAATCATCCTCACAAGTTCCTCAAATTTACTATGTAAGCTGGGAATTTAGCAGTTTAAATAATTTGGGGGCTGATTATGAATACTGACACCACACTACAAGATTTTCAAAAATATATACCTCTTGTGGGAGATGTAAATACCAAAACCACTTTAGCTTACAAAGCAACCCGTGGAGTGGTACAGGTCGTCAATAGCGTACAAATGGCAGTAGGAGAGGCTTATATTAATGGATTAGAAGTTCCCGATCCGGTTTTGCAAGGGCTTTTTGATACCTGTATGCCCATATTCTTTAAATATTTTCCTTCCTTGCTTGCCCCTTATGAATGGGTACTAAAAGAAACTGAGAATATCGCCGAAGACTCACGGGAGCTAATGAAGATTCAGTACGATTTGCCTCAAACGATGCTGAATACAATGTTAGGTGATAGCAAAATTATTTATCCTAAGTACAGTATGGGATTGTGGGAAAAAGGAGCATCAAACCTTGAGCAATCTCAGATCCAAATGATTGACGATGTAATTGAAAAATTAGACATCAAGGACGGAGACGAAATTTTAGATTTTGGATGTGGTTGGGGATGTGTTCCGAATTATATTCTTTCTAAGTTCCCGAATGTCAGGTTCACGGGTTTAAATTTGAGCCACGAACAATGTGAATATATCCGACATAAGATGCAAGACCCTGAAAGCCACCTCAGTTCAGGTCGATTCAGTCTATATGAAGGAGATTTAAATGATGCTAAATTTGAGACAAAGTTTGACAAAATCCTCTCCATTGGTGTTTTTTGTCATGTTGGAAATTTAACAAAAGCTTTTCAAAAATTAGCTTCTTTTCTGAAAGATAATGGAAAAGTTTTTATTCACATCATTACAGTCCGTACTCCAAACAACATATCCAGCGTTTACACACACAAGTACATTTTCCCCCAGGGTCGTTACTGGAAATATGATGCAGTTCCCAGCCATAACAAAGACCTGAAAACAATTCAAAGATGGTATCTCAACGGCTTTAATTACTCTAAAACATTTGCTACCTGGTTGCAGAATTTTGACGATAGTCAGGCAATAGTAAAAGATTTAAATTACGGTATTGAATATGCCAAGTTTCGCCGGATATGGAGATTCTATTTAATCTGGCTTTCCCGCAATTTCGCCAGTTGTGATGGTGAATATAATGGTAATGGTCAATATTTAATGACCCATGCTTGACCTAAGTGAAAATTTAGATCCCTGACAACTTTTACGGATACCGCTGTCGAATGGTAGGTCTAACCGCGGTATCCTTTAAGAAGTCGGGGATCTGGATATATATGATTAATTCCTAACAGCTAACTGTTTCTCCCCTGCCAACAATTCCCTTAATAACCGTGCGATCGCTTTTTGGAACAAGCCTGTTGCTATTTGTTGTCCCAAACGTTGTATGCCGGGGTTGAAAAGCAACTGGCTAATTTGAGAACCTAATTGTGTAGCATTAAAACCACGGGTTTCTTGGAGAATATTCAAGATCCGTTTGATATGCTCTAAAGTTTGTTGCTGCTCTGTTGTCGCAGAAGGAATTTCATTGACTGCTGTTATACCGACTCGTTCCCTGATCATATATGTGACGTTATGCAGGGCATTTTTACTCAGAGCATCCACTCCTTTAAAAATTTCATCAACTAAGTTATTTCTAATCAAATCACCCCGTTCTGAGGACAGAAAATCAACTGCTTGATTCACAACTAAGTTAAAGTCATACTCTTGATTGCTACGCGCATTTTTTAACAAGTTTTCCAAACGATTCCAGCGGAAGCTACCATCTTTAAACAATAAATCCCGCAGAGATGTTCTCAGTTGGGGTGCTGGATCGGTTAACAAACGTTTGGCAACATAAGGATAGGCTTCGCTTAAGACTTTAAAGTTGGGGTCAATAAAAATCGCAATTCCTTCGAGCGTCACCAGAGAACGAATAATCAGAGCGTAATAGGGTGGTACGCGGAAGGGATACTCATACATCAAATTGGAGAGGTCATCGGTGATAGTTTTAATGTTCAACTCGGCCACACTAGCACCATCCGCTCTGGCAAATACACTGGCAAAAGCTGGGACAATTGGTGTTAAATCGGTATCCGGTGAAAGGAAATCTAACTTTACATAGTCTTGTGCCAAACCATCAAAATCGCGGTTGACAACGTGAACGATCGCCTCAATCAAACCATATCTTTGTGCTGGTTGAACCTCGCTCATCATCCCAAAGTCTAGATAAGCTAATTTGCCATCTGGGGTGGCAAGCAGGTTACCTGGGTGAGGGTCAGCGTGGAAAAATCCATGTTCTAGCAATTGTCGCAAAGAACACTGGACACCCACTTCTATTAAGTAACGAGCGTCTATACCTTGGGCAGTAATTTCTTCTGTATTAGTTAATTTCGTACCGTTAATCCACTCCATCGTCAAAACGCGACGGTTGGTATATTCCCAGTAAATTCTCGGTACATAAATGTCTTTCATGTGACCGTAAAGTTGAAAAAAGCGCTCGGCATTTTGTCCTTCATGGATATAATCCATCTCTTCAAAAATGCGATCGCCTAATTCATCCAAAATTCCAACTAAGTCACTGCGCACCTTCTTGAGTCTTTTCTGCGTCCATCCTGCAAGTCCGCGCAAGATATACAAATCGATGGTGATATTTTCGCGTAAGTCGGGACGTTGAATTTTAACCGCGACTTCTTCACCCGTTTTCAGCTTACCTTTATATACTTGCCCCAAGGAAGCAGCCGCGATTGGTTCTGCGGAAAGTTCGGCGTAAATCTGGTCTGGGCGACCACCCAATTCTTCTTCAATAAACTGATAAGCGATTTCGTTGGGAAAAGCTGGTAATTTATCTTGCAGCTTAGTGAGTTCTTCCACAAACACTGATGGCAGTAAATCAGGTCTGGTAGATAAAGCTTGCCCAATTTTAATATACGCAGGTCCTAGGCGTGTCAGCAGTTCTCGTAACTGAATGGCCCGACGTAGATCCTTTTTAACGATGACTCCCCGCTTGGCATCCCACCACACCCCAAAGGCAAATGATAGGGTAGGTGCCAAAACTGTCAAAATCCGTCGGAAAACTTGCAGGGGTCTATTTTGGTAATATGAAGCGATCGCCACCGGGTCGTAAGGTAATTCAGCACCCGTAAGTGGTGTCAGCAATGCCTTGTTTGGTGAATCTAAAAGCGCTGGGTTATTCACAACCAAGGCTAGGGCACTTTCATTATGCGATTGGGAAGGAGAGGAAATTGTCTTAGCACTCATGGATAAAGCCACCGCGTTGGAGTCATCACGTTACATATTGTAACAATTTGCTAGCAACTGGCATCCAGAAAAAGGAATAAATATTTTTACTGAATGCTTACTTTAAGTGGTATTTGCTTAGAAAAATTTTAGTTCTATTATTTATTGAGACATTTTCTCAATAGCTGACACAGATAATTGAAAAAATGTCTCATCAACGGGAATATACATAGTAAGTTACATGAAACTAGGTTTGGTACACTTGAATAGTCAGTCTTATTTATATAGTAGTGACTATTGCTCTTGATGGGTTGTAAACCCCACAGCAATTAAGGCAGTTCCTCTTACAATAAATTTTTTAATTAAGCGGTGAAGCTCGGTAAAGCGAAATTAGTAAATTTCCGATATGACCTCTCCCTCAAGTCCTCCTCTACTAATAGTCCCTTTGTCACCGTGTCAACCTCCACCCGTAAGAGTTTTTGATAAATATCAGGGAGAATTTCATTAAATGTTATCTCTGTTGCGAATAGAAAATTTTGCCCTCGTTGACGAACTGGAACTGGAATTTGGCATTGGACTAAATGTCTTAACTGGGGAAACTGGCGCGGGTAAGTCGATTATATTGGATGCTATTGATGCAGCGTTGGGTGGGAAAGTCTCAAGTCGAGTCATCCGCACCGGCACAAGTCGCTCAATGGTAGAAGCTACTTTTACATCCAATTCCGCATTAGCTGCTTGGTTGAGCGAACAAGAAATTGATTTAATCGATGAAAATTCAGTAGTTGTCTGTCGAGAAATTACCGCTACTAGCAGTAATATCCGCAGTCGTTCGCGGGTGAATGGAGTTTTGGTGAATCGCCAGATGTTGACAGGATTGCGCGATCGCCTAGTGGAAATCACCGCCCAAGGTCAAACTGTACAGGTGGGACAGTCAGCCCAAGTCCGCGATTGGTTGGATTTATATGGCGGGGATTCTGCAATGCAGCAGCGCCAATACGTCGCCACCGTCTTTGCTGCTTACCTCACGGCTCATCAAGCCTTAGAGAGTCGCCGCACCTGCGAGCGGGAACGGCTGCAACAATTGGATTTACTTACCTATCAAGTGCAGGAATTAGGAGGAGCCAACCTCAGCGAACCTGATGAGTTAGAAAAGCTACAGCAAGAACGGGAACGCCTGAATCATGTGGTGGATTTGCAACAGATGAGTTACAAAATTTATCAGGCTCTATACCAAACTGAGGGTGAGAATCCCACAGCGACAGATTTGCTGGGGGATAGCGAAGTGTCGTTAACTAACATGGTGGAATACGATACTCAACTGCAACCGTTATTAGATTTAGTGCGGGATGCTCAAACAGCAGTGGTGGAAGTTGCCCGTCAGATAAATACATATGGTGAAGATTTGGAAGCAGATCCCCACCGTTTGGAAGAGGTGGAAGAGCGAATTGGGGAGTTGAAACAAATTTGTCGGAAATATGGGCCTACCCTCACAGAAGCTCTAGCCTATTACCAACGCATTCAAACAGAATTATCCCAGCTTAACGACACCGAGCAATCAATCGAAAGTCTGGAAAAACATGAGAAAGAATGTCAACAAAGACTTAATGCCACTTGTGATAAATTAACTCAACTGCGCCGCAAAACTGCAGCGACTTTAGAATCACGACTGGTGAAAGAACTCAAGCCCCTAGCGATGGAAAAAGTCCAATTTCAAATTGAGATTGTACCCACAGCCCCAACCCTCGCCGGTGCAGATAAAATTACCTTTATGTTTAGCCCCAACCCCGGAGAACCTTTACAATCCTTAACAGAAATTGCCTCCGGTGGAGAAATGAGCCGCTTTTTACTAGCACTAAAAGCTTGTTTCTCTCAAACAGACGCACCAGGGACAATGATATTTGACGAAATCGACGTGGGTGTTTCCGGAAGAGTTGCCCAAGCGATCGCCGAAAAACTTCATCAGCTCAGTCAGCAGCAACAAGTATTATGTGTCACTCATCAACCCCTAGTAGCAGCAATGGCAGACCGTCATTTTAGGGTTTCCAAGCAAAGCATCAAGGAATGGTCGGGTAAAAAAGAAAACAATGGACACAAAGAAGAGCGTACCGTAGTGCGAGTTACAGCCTTAGAGAACCTTACCACCAGACGCGAAGAACTAGCACAGCTAGCGGGAGGGAAATCGGCTCAAGATGCGATCGCTTTTGCGGAATCTCTATTAAACCAAGCTGCAAATCATCGGCTGGGGAAGTAGGGGAAGAGTTAGGAGTTAGGAATTAGGAGTTATGAGTTTGGAGTTAGGAGTTAGGAGTTTGGAGTTAGGAGTTAGGAATTAGGAGTTATGAGTTTGGAGTTAGGAGTTTGGAGCACTAACCACTAACAAATAACCACTAATCCTTAACTAACTTGCATGATCCCAATCACTCAGCAATTCATACTCGTGATTTGTTTTGTGTTGTTGCACAGGTACTCGGGGAGTACCAATACTAACTGGAGGAAAAGACTGTTTCTTCTTGCTTGATTTGTGTTCTTGTTTCTTCGAGTCAGTTTGTGTGGTTGTCATGATACCCACCTCGATATTGCTTTTAAGGGTGAATTTGAGAGTGGTAGTCAGTCCAAAGAAGTAGAGGAAATTCTCAAAAAATCCTTGACCTCATCCTCTATAAACACATTACAGCTAGTAAATTCCCGAAAAAACACAAAAATAAACAAAAAAGCTGTCTTTGAGCTAGGTAATCTCACATCTTGCACCATTCTCAATAAGCCTTAAATCTGCCCTGAAATAAATTTCGGGCTGAAAGCTAAAGTTAGCTAAAGCTAACTGAATAAGCTTTTTAACCCATTTTAATGGGTTTAAGCTTTAAGCCCGTTCGCGCAGCGTCCCGAAGGGATAATTTATTTCAGGGCTAAAAATGTCATAATGAGTGATGAGTTTTAACTCCTAACTCCTAATTCCTAACTCCAAACTCCAAACTCCTAACTCCTAACTCCTATTCCCTTCTCGGACTCACAACGGAAAAACCTCGACGAGAAGATTTTATCCTAGCTAACTGCACCTGAAAACTTACCTTATCCGTCACCTCACCATTTCTAGCTGACAAAGTCCACTTCCCTGGTTGCAAATTCCAAAATACACTGGATGCATCTGTCCCCAGCTTTTCCCCATTCAGCCACCACTCAACAGACCCATCCGATCCAGCCAACTTAAACTCCAATTTTTGCTTCCCCTCTTCACCGGGATACAGCAGAAATACAGCACCATCATTCGGAGACAAAATCCTCAACTTCTTCGCAACCACACTCGATTTATTTTCCGGCTTACTTTCATCAGCGATATCTTCAGGATAGAAATATTCCTGAACTACTGACGAACAATCAGGTGTAGGTTTTAACCCCGAAATTGCACAAATAGGTAGTTGTACTAAACCTTTTGGCGGTAGAAAACCTCCGGGTTCTTGATGTTCGTGCAGGTGTAACATAATCCGATTCCATAAAGGTGCAGCCCCAGTCACCCCAGAAACTTGACGCATTGGTTCCCCATTGAAATTACCTACCCAAGTAGCCACAGTGTAATCGGTAGTAAAGCCAACAGTCCAAGTATCGCGAAAATTAGAAGAAGTGCCAGTTTTTACAGCACTAGGAAACGGTAAAGCCAATACAGAGTCTACACCGAAAGCAGTTGCCCGAGCATGGCGATCGCTCAACATATCAGCGATTAATTGCCAAGTTGTGGGGTTGGGGAGTACGGAACGGGGAGTGGGGAGTGGGGAGAATGTAGTAAGCAGTGGGGTGGCATTTCCAAATCTTGCCATTGTGACGTAAACCCTTGCTAACTCCCAGAGACTGACTTCACCACTACCGAGAGTCAAACCCAAGCCATAATATTCGGCAGGTTGAGTTAAATGTTCAAACCCCAGTTGCCGCAAACGTTCCAGAAAACTTTGTACCCCTACTTTTTCTAATACCCTTACTGCCGGCACATTTAGAGAATTGGCTAAGGCAATCCGCACCCGGACTTTCCCGAGAAAAGTTTTGTTGTAATCTGTAGGGCTGTAAAGTTTCGCTCCAGGAATCGCGTAGTAGGTAGGCTCATCCAGCAAGATTGTATTAGGACGAATCACACCTTTTTCTAAAGCCAACTCATACAAAAAAGGCTTAAGAGTAGAACCTGGTTGACGTAACGCTTGAACACCATCATTACGCCCTAATTTTACCTCATCAAAATAATTCGGCGAACCGACATAAGCCAAAACTTCCCCAGTATGATTATCGATTGCCAAAGCTGCAGCATCGTGGACATTATTTCCTTTGAGATTTTCAATTACCTGCTGTACCTGTGCTTCCACAAACTGCTGTAAAGGCCGATTTATCGTCGTTCGGATAGGAGAAGTCCACCTTGGCTGCTCTGGGGATAGAGGTAAAGGGGTTTTTTTCAGTTCCCCTCCCTGCATATGGGGAGGGGTTTTTTCCAGTCCCCCTTTCTGCATACGAGGTGGGGTTTTTTCTAGTCCCCCTCCCTGCATGCGGGGAGGGGTTAGGGGTGGGGTTCTTAGAGTTCTTTGAGAAGACAACCAAAACAGAAAATGCGGTGCAGCAATAATTCCTTTTTGCCGAGACTCAAAAATCACCTTTTCCGCATACGCACGTTCAGCCACAGCGGGAGTGATATAACCATCCTGTACCATCCTATTCAGGACATACTTCTGTCGCTGCTTCAAACGCTTCCAATGTTGATAAGGATTAAAATAAGTCGGATTGTTGGGAATCGCAGCCAACAAACTCCCTTGCGCCAAATTTAAATCGCTTGCAGGTATAGAAAAGTAGATCCGAGATGCAGCTTCCACACCATAAATATTCCCCCCCATTGGCAGACGATTCACATAAGCTCTTAGAATTTCATCCTTATTCATCCCCGCAGCTAACCGCCATGAGAGCCAAACTTCCCTCACCTTACCCCACAAATTGCGCTCAGAAGCATCCAACATCCTGGCCAATTGCATAGTAATCGTCGAAGCACCAGAAACAACTCTTTTAGCATGAATGGCATCCTTAACAGCACGGGCGATCGCTTTCATATCCAAAGGCCCATGATGATAATAGCTGCCATCCTCCGCAGCAATAATCGCACGGATAAATTGAGAAGAAACTTGATTTAGGGGAACAACTGCAGTATGTTCGCTGTTCAGGGTGAGTAAAGTTCCCAACGGTAAACCATTCCGATCTGTGAAAGCGATCGCTTGTTTATCTTGGGCAATATCCGCACTCCGAATAGGAGCTAAAAAAGGCAGCGATCGCACTAAAAAGCATATCAGCAGCGACACCAGTATGATTTGAGTTATTCTGCGATACAACTGATGCCGAAAAAATCGTTTAAATTGGATAAGCCAGTGCCTAGCTAATTTCATCAGCCAATCCTTCACCCAGAAAAACCTATCCTTATTTTGACGCACTAATTTAACTTCTATCAGGAGATATTTCCAAAAATTAAATTTCTCTAAATGATTAAGATATTTAGCGATTTTCCGGAATTCTCTGACTTCATTGGTTATCTATATCAATCCTAAATGATTTACCTTTCCTCTCCAACCTTTGCGTACTTCGCGTCTTCGCGGTTAATCAAAAAAAATAACTTACAATAAATCCATTAAAACTTCATATACTCTCTTTCCTCTAGAAAAAAATTATAAATTAACCGCGAAGACGCGAAGTACGCGAAGGTTAGACCGATAAAACTTATTCATTATAACCCAAAATGTTAACCAAAATACTAATACAAATCCTCCTTATTTTCACATTAACAGGAATCACCGGCTGCAATTTAATCAACTTCTCCAACAAACAACTACTTCCAGCAGTCGCAGAATTGAAGCCACCCAATTTACCAGACTGGATAGAACAAATAAGTCCAATTGGAGATGCAGAACCACTCCAACAAATCCGCATCCGATTTAAAGAAGCTTTAATTCCAGTTGAAAGCTTAGATAGTGTAGAGCAACAGCAAATATTACAAAAATTTGAATTAATCCCAACATTACCCGGTGGAAAATTTCGATTTTTGACACCCCGCATGGTAGGCTATCAAGCAGATAAAGCATTACCAAAAGCAACTCGATTTAAAGTCACTCTCAAAGCAGATTTAGCAGATTTAAAAAAACATCGTCTCGATAAAGATTTAGCATGGACTTTTAACACCGAAGCTATCAAATTAACTAACTTACCCGGTAAAAATCCGGTTGAGAATCCTGACGATGCACCTATTGATTTAAAAGAAATCTTACAATTTACCTCAAATGTAGAACTAGATTTAACATCAGTACAAAAACATTTACAATTAATCCCAGAAGGTAAAAATAAGGGAATACAATTCAAGATAGAATTGGCAAAAGAAGAAAAGCCCGAAGAAGAACAACCTCTAGAAAAATTTGACCCATCTGCACGGAATTGGACATATAATTTAACTCCGCAACAAAATTTAGAAAGAGCAACTCGTTACCGTTTAGAATTTTCCCCTGGAATACTTCCATCTGAGGGAAATTTGTCTAGTGAAACAGCTTTTGCGAGTAAGATAGCGACTTATTCACCTTTGGCATTTCAGGGGATTAAATTTTACGGACAGCCAGATGCGGGTGGAGCTTATGGAAGGTTTAGTAAAGGCAGTCCGCAGTTAGAATTTAATAATGTCATAGTCGCAGCTTCAGCACTGGAAAGTATTCAAATTAATCCGGCACCAAAAGCGATCGCAAGATTGATCCAGGCAAATGACCAAGATAAAATAGTTAGTATCAATCCTTATGCTTTAGAACCTGGCAAGTCTTATACCATTACTATTGGTGGGAATCTAAAGGATAAGTTTGGACAGAGTTTGGGTAAGCCTGTTGCAGTTAAATACGAGACTGGAGATTTAGCTGGAGATATTTCGGTTCCAGCGGATTTAAATATTTTTCCCAACGGTAAGGATTTACAGTTAAATATTTCTACAGTCAATTTACCAGAATCAAAGTATAAAGCGGCATATAAAGCAGTTCAACCAACAGATTTAGTTTACTTTAATTCTGCTTATCCTAAAGAGGGTGACAATAATTTATTACCGAAGGTTGTTGATTGGCAAAGTTTTAAAGTTTCAGGCAAGAAAAATCAGTTATTGGAAGCAGCAGTTCCTCTACGGGAAAAGTTGAGAACTGGGACGGGGATGTTAGCTTATGGTGTGCAGGCACGTACTAATAATTATCAGGAAAATGGTAAGGAACTTTGGCGAGAGCCGATAACATATGGTATGGTTCAGCTAACAAACTTGGGTGTATTTTCCCAGTGGTTTCCTGATTCTGGGTTAATTCGAGTGCATCATCTTGCTGATGGCTCACCTGCGAAAGTTGCTGTCGAAATTTATGAGTCAAAATTAGAAGCGAAAAATCGACCGCAACCTATACCTTGTGCATCTGGGAATACTGATGCAACTGGTAATTTACAGCTAAATGCTGAAAACTTGAAGCAATGTTTTGCAGGTAAAACCAGGTTTGAGAAATCACCACAGTTATTAGTCATTGCCCGTGAAGATAAAGATTGGGCATTTTCACGTACAGAAGAATATAGCGGTTCTTATGGTTATGGTGTTGATGCAGGTTGGCAGGAGATTAAGCCAGAATCACGGGGTGTAATTTTCTCAGATAGACAGTTATATCAACCCGGTGAGAAAGCTTCATTTACTGGTTTCGCAGATTATTTACAAAATGGCACTATTCAACAAGATAAGAATGCTATTTATCAAGTAAGTCTTGTAAGTCCGGATGGGAAAAAGACTGATTTAGGCAATCAAACGACGAATCAATTTGGAAGTTTTTCTCTAGAATATCCAATTAACAAGACTCAGCCTTTAGGGTATTATTCCATTAAGGCAAAGGGAAAGAATGGGCTTGAAATTGCAGGTGAGTTTCGGGTCGCTGAATTTAAACCGCCAAATTTTAAAGTTGAGCTTTCTTTAGATAAAGAATTTGCTTTAATTAATGAAAAAATACAGTTAAAAGCCGCAAGTAATTATTTATTTGGTTCTCCTGTACAAGGAGGACAAGCCAAATACTTTGTAACACGCGATCGCGCAGATTTTATCCCCAAAGGTAGAGAAGAATTTACTTTTGGCCGACAGTGGTTTTATCCAGAAGAATCTCCCTCTATAACTAGCGATGTTTTGCAGACTACTACTCAGTTAGATGCTGATGGTAAAAACAGTCAAATTGTTGTAGTGACAAAAGATTTACCTTATGCGATGACTTATCGGGTAGACGTACAAGTTGCAGATGTTTCTAATCTGTCGGTAGCGGATTCTAAAACTTTTACAGCATTGCCAAGCAACCAACTCATTGGGTTAAAAAGTAATTTTGTGGCTGATGCAGGGAAAGCGTTTCCTGTGGAAGTTATCGTTACTGACCCGACAGGAAGAGCTACTGAAGGTCAACGGGTAAGATTAGAATTGCAACAGATGAAATATAGTAGCGTCACTCAGGTTGTGGAAGGTAGTCAGACGCAAAAGAATCAAGTTGAATATAAGACAGTCGCACAAACAGAAATTACATCTGCAAGTACTCCCCAATCGGTAACGCTGACACCAACTGAATCTGGTTCTTACCGCATTCAAGCAAATTGTAAAGACGCTATCACAGATTTGCAAATTTGGGTAACTGGAGAAAATCCTGTAGCATGGGGTGGAACAGAACCAGATAAATTGGAAGTAAAACTCGATAAAAAAGAGTATAAAGCTGGTGAAACTGCAACAGCATTGATTCAATCTCCCTACCCAGAAGCAGAGTTGTATTTTGCTGTTGTTAAAGACAAACCTGTATATCAAAAGGTTACGAAAGTCAAGGGGGGTGCGCCACAAATTCAGTTTCAAGTTACACCAGAAATGCTGCCAAATGCAGCAGTTCAAGCGGTATTAGTCAGACAGGGTAAACCTTTAAAGGAATTAGAACCGGGGAGTATTGATAAACTGGTGAAAATTGGCTTTACACCTTTTAAAGTGGACTTGGAAGATAAATATTTAAAGCTGCAAGTTACACCACTGCAAACTTCACTAGAACCCGGTGTAGAGGAAACAATCCAACTGGAATTAAAAGATAACCAAGGAAACCCCACCAAAGGACAACTTACGGTGATGGTGGTGAATGAAGCAATACTGCAACTTTCTGGTTATCGTCCCCCAGATTTGGTAAATACAGTTTATGCGGAACAGCCTATATCTACCCGTTTCAGCGACAATCGTCCAGATGTGGTGGTACAGCAACAATCTGTAGCTTTACCCAAAGGTTGGGGTTATGGTGGTGGTTTATCAGCCGGTGCAGCAAATACCCGGATTCGCAACGATTTTCGACCTTTAGCTTACTACAACGGTTCCGTCCTTACAGATGATTGGGGTAAAGCGCAAATCAAGTTTAAACTCCCTGATAATTTAACCACATGGCGAGTCATGGCTGTTGCGACCGATGGAAATCTGCGGTTTGGCAATGGTGAAGGAACTTTTATCACCACAAAAGCACTGTTAACTAATGCTATCTTGCCACAATTTGCCCGTCCCAACGATAAATTCCAAGCAGGGTTATCGGTAACTAATAGCACTGGGAAAATGGGGACTTTGGTAATTAATGGTGAACTTGGTGGGGTCGTGAAGTTTGCAGACAATAAGAGTTGTAGAGACATTAGATGTAACCTATCTACAGCAGCCGAATCAACAACTCGTGCTTATCGCTTCCCAATGATAGCGAGTAATGTGGGATTCGGAAAAATTCGCTTTACGACTAAGCTGAATGGTACAGATGATGCTTTTGAAGTACCTTTAGAAATTAAGCCGTTAGAAATTACCGAACAAGTTGTAGAAACTGGTGTCACCCAGAAACAAGTAAAGATTCCTTTAAATGTTGATAAAAATATCATTCCTGATGGTGGAGGGTTAGACATTCAGTTAGCGAGTACATTGATTCCAGAAATCAAAGCACCTGCAAAAGAAGTTTTTGAGCAGGAAGATTTACCTTTCACAGAACCCGCAGCAAGTAAGTTGATAATTGCTGCTAGTTTGCAAAGTCTTTCTGGAAAATGGGGAGTCGGGTTGAATCTGAATCAAGAAGCCAACCAAGCAATTGAGAAATTGCAAAAACTCCAACTCGCTGATGGTGGTTTTGCGGCTTTCCCCGGACAAGAAAAATCAGATCCCTGGATTTCTACTTATGCCGCAGAATCTTTAGCCAAAGCGAATCAAGTATTCCCCGGTTTGGGAAATGAAGTAATCCCTAGTCTCAAAAAATATCTGCAGAAAATACTCGCAAACCCCGGACAGTATGAGTTTTGTAAACAGCAACCGTGTAAAAGTCAAATGCAACTCAATGCATTAATAGCTCTAGCAGAATTAAAAGATAAACGCAATAGTTTCTTAACAGATATTTATCAACAACGTAACGCTTTTGATTTAGTAACTCAAATTAAACTGACGAGATATTTAGCTCAATTTCCAGAATGGCAAGACGAATCTAAACAACTGTCAACCAAACTGCAACAGAATATATATGAAACTGGTCGGACAGCAGTTGTGAGTTTACCCAGTAAATGGGGATGGATGAATTCAAATACCACAGCCCAAGCCGAAGCATTACGCTTGTTAATTGCCGAAAATGCCAAACCAGAAACTATAGATAAACTATTCCAAAGTCTTCTGGCATTGCGACGGAATGGAACCTGGCAAAATAGCTATGAAAATGCTCAAGCACTGACAGCTTTGGTCGAATACAGTCAACTCCAACCCACACCACCAAATTTCACAGCTACTGCAAAATTAGCTGGGAAGAAATTGGGAGAAAATCGCTTTCAAGGATACCGGAATCCAAATTTAGAAATAAAATTACCTGCGGATAAATTACCACGGGGACGCAATGACTTAATCTTGCAAAAATATGGTAACGGTACCTTGCACTATTTACTAACTTATCGCTACCGTTTGCAAGGAAATCAACCAGGAAGATTTAACGGTTTGCGGGTGACACGAGAAATTCACCGCATCAACGAAGAAAAAGTACTGGGTTCCTCAAACCTCACCGTTTCCACTCAACCATTGACAATAGAAACCGGACAGGTGTTTGATATTGGTTTAGAGATTATTGCCGATCATCCTGTAGATAGCGTCATTGTCACCGATCCACTACCAGCCGGTTTTGAAGCTGTGGATGATAGTTTCCAAACCAAGACTGCAGCATTACTCTCCAAAGCCGATAGCTGGCAACTTGGCTATAAGACAATATATAGCGATCGGATCTCCGCTTTTGCCGACCATTTAGAACCCGGTGTCTACAGCCTCCATTACTTAGTGCGTTCCGTGACTCCCGGCACCTTCATCTATCCTGGGGCTGAAGTTCATCTGCAATATGCACCAGAAGAATTTGGGCGATCGGCTGATTCAACACTGGTGCTGAATGAACCGTAGTTATTCGGTCTGAGAGTCAAATACCACTGTTGAGCAAGAAGATGAACATCTATAGCAACCCGAAATCATAAGCCCGAAGGGCTGGCTTCACCTACGTGAGAAATAAAATGGACTGAAACGCATATAATTACGTACTTCTTGTCTAAGTATTTTCTCCTGCTTAACTTCGGATTGCTATATATATGTTGAAACATTTAAATGTGAATATACACAATTGTAGCTGTTAAAATTTGAGTACAAGCAATAGGGCGAGGATTTGATAATTATCATTAAAGAACGTGCGACCTTAAAACAAGTCGAGCAGATGATGCAAGTTTTGAGGGTTTATATTAAGGTTGCAGTGGATATAGAAAAAGGTATTTTAGCTGGAGGTGCTGAAAGACACTCCGAATGTGAAGGAGCATTGTTAGAAGATGGCAGTAGACAGCTAGATATTTGGGGGGTTGATTGGTGGTTATGAACCAGGATTTATATGAAAAAAAAGCACGCTTTCAAAGCGAGAAAGTAGCCACTCGCTTGGGTCATATAGCGTCAAACTTGGCACGTATTAGGTCATTTTCTAATACTGCTTATAAAGAGGCTGTTCAAATTGTAACAGATGAAACTCTGTGGTTTATTGAGTGGATAGCAGCAGAAATTGAACCAGAACAAGCTGAGGAATTAGTGAATATTCAAGTTCAACTATCACGATGGAAATTAACTTTGGATAATATCTGGTTGGATGATAACAAGCGCACACTAATTGCACAACAAGCGGATGTTTTCTCACAGCAAGTATTAGATATGTCAGGCTTGCTGTCAGAATCTATCGCATAGCCTCTAATCGATAGCCCGCAAGCGATGAGGGGGCTGGGGGTGGACTTCATAGGATGTGCTAAAAAATTCTAGTACAGGTCTTTTGGAAATAAAGCTACCATCTTCCATTAGGTAAAAAGCTTACAACATAGATGTTCTTTCTTTTTACTTTTTACTTTTGCCAAGCTGTACTAGTAATATCACTAACATACTCTTATCTGAGTAATCGGAATTTTAATTACAAATTCCGCTCCTTGTCCAAGTGTAGAGTGGCAAGATAATTCCCCACCATGTTTGTCTACCACAATCTGGTAACTGATGGATAGCCCCAGCCCTGTGCCTTTACCAACATCTTTCGTAGTAAAGAAAGGGTCAAATAATTTTGAAACTATTTCTTGGGGAATTCCCAGACCATTATCTGATATTCTAATTACTAGTTGGTTGCAATCGACGACTTCGGTGTGAATGCGAATTTGTCCTTGATGTCCGATAAATGAAGCATCCAAGGCATCAATTGCATTACTCAGAATATTCATAAATACCTGATTGAGTTGACCGGGGTAGCACTCAATGAGTGGAAGTTTCCCATACTCTTTAATTACTGAAATGTCTGGATGATTGGATTTAGCTTTTAGTCGGTTGTGCAGAATCATCAGGGTACTGTCGATACCTTCATGAATATCCACCTGCTTAAATTCGGCTTCATCAAGACGGGAGAAATTCCGCAATGACAGAACAATTTCACGAATGCGCTGGGTTCCAACTCGCATCGATTGGAGAAGTTTGATCAGGTCTTGCTTGAGGAAACCAAGGTCTATGGCTTCAATTTCTGCTTCAATTTCTTGGGGAGGATTGGGGTAGTGTTGTTCATAGAGTTCTAGCAATCGCAGTAAGTCTTGCGTGTATTCACTGGCAGGGATTAGATTGCCATGAATAAAGTTAACCGGATTGTTAATTTCATGAGCAACACCTGCAACCATATTACCTAGGGAGGACATTTTCTCGTTTTGGATGAGTTGGGCTTGGGTGCGTTGCAGTTCGTACAGGGTCTTTTCTAAATCCTGAGCTTGTTGTTGCAATTGAATTTCAGCCTGTTTGCGTTCTGTGATATCAGTCGCTGTAATCACGATCTGATAAATACGTGAGGCACAGTCTAACAGAGGTGTTGCATTTAACAACCACCAAGTTTCCTTGCCATCAGTATAAAAATGCTCCTCAAAAAATATACTTTTGCCAGACTTGACGCATTCCCTGTAACGCTGACGATAAATATCCGCCATCTCGTTAGATAGTGCCTCATTCATCGTTTTTCCCAAGAGATTTTCTACCAGAATTGGACTGGTTTTTGCTATACCTGGATTAAAACTGGCGTAGCGAAATTCTGCACCGTCATTTAAGACATCCAGAACAAAAATGCCATAATCTACACCTTCCCAAATACTTTGCAAAAACTGCGCTTGCTCTTGAAGCTGTTGCTCAGTTTGTTTGCGAACAACTTCCTCACGCTTGGCTTCGCTAATATCAACCAGAGAACCATACCAAAGGATTTCACCCCCCGATTGTCGTTCTGGTCGTGCCATTGCCTTGATCCATTTCTGTTGATTAGAAGGAGTGATTATCCGACATTCATATTCACAGTTTTCCAGGGTAAGTGCCGAGCGGGTGATTGTTTCCCGTACGTTGGAAATATCCTCGGGGTGAATATATGTAAAGGTTAGCGACCCATCTTGGCATAACTGTTCCGGTTCTATTCCCAGAACTTCTCGACATCCAGAAGAAACAAACGGAAAGGACATTGTGCCGTCAGGGTCGAGACGAAATTCATAAATCATCCCTGGCACGTTGTCTGCCAGTCGCTGCAACCGGGCTTCGCTCTGACGCAGTGCTGCTGTGCGCTCCTCGACTCTGGCTTCTAGCAATTCTTCTGCCTGTTTGCGTTCACTGATATCAATGATGCAGCCATCCCAGAGAATCGAACCATCTAATTGCTGCTCAGGTTTGGAAATTCCTTTCAACCACTTCTGCTCACCAGAAGCTGTCATAGATCGCCATTCGTATTCCCAGTTTTCTAAGGTTTCAGCGGAGATAGCGATCGCCTGCTGTAAACCAGGAAGATGGTCAGGATCGATCATTGCGAATATCAACTCTGCATTTGTGTGAATTTCATTCGGCTCTAGTTCATAAAGTTCTCGACACCCAGAAGAAACGTAGGGAAAGCTGAATGTGCCATTCTTGAGAAGCTGAAATTGGTAAATCATCCCTGGGACATTATCTGCCATGCGTGCAAATCGCGTTTGGCTTTGATGTAAAGCTACTTCTGTCCGTTTGTGAGATGCGATCGCTTTTTCCATCTGAGTGGAGATTGCATTCAGCAATTCTTTTGCTGTAAATGGTTTAGTGACATAATCATCTGCACCTAGTTCCATCCCTTTGCGTAAATCAGCTTGAGTAGCTTTAGCCGTGGTGAAAATCAAAGGAATCATGGCTGTAGCTGCATTTTGGCGCAATTTAGTTAACACATCATAACCATCTAGTTCCGGCATCATTACGTCACAAATAATTAAGTCCGGTATATGTTCTTGAGCTAAGTCTAAGCCGATGCGACCATTTGCCGCTTCAATAACATAAAAATCTTCAAGAGTAAGCATTTCTGCAATATTCGCTCGAAGCAATTCCTCGTCTTCAATCAATAAAATGTTTTTCATTTATTATTTTCTAGGTAATTGATTGGAATTGAAACTGTTACTTTTGTACCTACTCCGACTCGACTGTCTATAACAATCTTGCCATTGTGTAAATTTACAGCTTTTTTGACAATTGCTAGTCCCAGACCTGTACCTGGTATAGCACCCACATTGCTAGCTCTTTGGAAAGAAGTAAATAGTTGGGCTTGTTCTTTTTCTGGAATGCCAATACCTTCATCCTGAACTTTAAAAATTACTTCTCCACAGTGACAAACTAAATCAAAATATACAGTGTTCCCTTGAGGTGAATATTTGATGGCGTTAGAAATTAAATTACAGAGAATCTGCCGCAGCAATTTTTCATCCATACAAGCATTTATATATTCATCTTGATTGCTAAAAGTAATTTTATGACTAGTACTTATTTGTATTTGTTCCACCAAACCACTACAGAACTGCACAAGTTCAAATAGTCTTGGCTTTAACTCTTGTTTTCCTGCTTCGTCTTTTCCAATAAATAGCACATCATCTAATAGCTCAATCATGTTTTTGACGCTATTTTTAATTCGCTGCAAATGTTTATTTTTATTATCCTCACTCAATTTTTGATTGTAAAATTCAAGGATGTCGGCAGAAGATAAGATTGTAGATAGAGGGGTGCGAAATTCGTGAGAGGTTATAGAAATAAAACGAGATTTAAGTTCAATAAGTTCTCTTTCTTTCTCTAGAGCATTACGAATATCTTCTTCTGCCTGCTTCCGCTCGGTGATGTTTTCAAAAGTACCAAGAATCCCTACAACATTTCCTTCTAAATCGTGAAGTGGAATCTTATTACTTTCTAGCCAAGCTTGTTTGCCATCAGCTTGTATGAGGCATTCAATAATGTGATATTCAGGTGTATTCCCATCCATAACTCGGCTGTCACACTCAAAAAAAAAGTCAGCTTCCTCTTTCTTCCATGCCAACTCGTAATCCGTCTTGCCAACAATATTCTCTGAACTGCCAACACTTGACATTTGTGCGAAGTTGCGATTGCAACCCAGATAAACAGATTTCCTATCCTTCCAAAAAATGAATTGTGGAATGTTATCCATCACAAGCTGTAACATTTGCTGTGACTCTCGCAGTGCTACCTCTACCCGCTTGCGCTCTGCGATCTCCTTGTGGAGGGCAACATTCGCCATTTCCAGTTGTGCCGGACTTGGCAAAGCTAGTACTTGAGGAATCAACGGCACTAGCGATACTGCTGTATATACAGATACAAAAGCAGTAATCGATTTGAGAAATCCCGATAGCCAATAGCTAGGATGCCAGAGCGTCCAGATTTCCATCAAATGGGTTGTACCACAAGCGATAATAAATGTGCCAAACATCAAGAATATCCAACTAAAAGGCACATCTTGTCTCTTGCGGACAAAATAAACCAGCATAATTGGAATTGAATAATAAGCCAATGCAATTAGCGAATCCGAAAGGATATGCAGTGTAACTAATCCCGGCTTCCAGAGGTAGCAGTGTCCATGAGGTATAAACTGTCCTGTGAAAAAAAAGTTATTTAAAAATTCTAGGGACATAAAATTCTTGGTTTATAAGAAAACTAAAATGTATAGTAGCCACCTCAACCAAATTTTGCTCAGTCCTGAGTTTTGTCTCAATACTGATTTATTGATAAAAATTTCAGAAAAATGCAAAAACCCTGAAAAAAAGGGAGGTACCAATGCATCTTTGCATCCCCACATCAAAGTTGACTTGCCAAAATCCTAGACGTTTACGCAAATCCTTAGAATTTATATTTAGTTAAGTACCAGATTGCACATCGTACGTTTGTAGTATTAGGTGTAAGGGTTCCGCGAAGAATGGCTGAAACACCCAAACTAATAGGACATATGTACGAGCAATATCCCTTTGTATTTATAATGCCCAATATAGATATGCATCTAACATCCGCCACGCATAACAATATACATATAGCGTTTCTTCAAAAATAAGATTCCCGACAAATGAGTGCGAAGTCGGGAATCTAGATATGAGCGATTTGAACACAACTCAGATTATTATCCAAATTGGGAATTAGCGATTTGAGATAATCCCACCCGATCAAGTAAAACCCGGAGATATCTGGCATTCAATGGGTCTTTGGGGTTTGCCAGGTAAGCTTGATAAATAGGCTGGGGTATTGGTGTGCAAAGTACCTTAGCGACTCTGTAGTTTGTGAATGATGCCGATACAGTGCCGTTGATTCAAGATTTTTATACTCAAATGCGAGAACCCGGCATTAACAAGGCTGAAGCATAATGATACTTGATAGATATTACGGCGAAACAACAGTACAATTATTCATTGTTTCTTTATTTTTTTATACATTTTTGATGTTGAATACACTTAATTAGCTTTAGCTCAATTTCCAGCGAGAAGTCAAGCCAACTCAACTTTTTGAGTTAGGAATTGATTAAATAATCCTTCCGAAATGAAAAACTATATTGTATTTTTTAACTTTTTCGTAATTATTGCTTAATGTTACTAAGATAATTTGAGAATGCTGAAACTTTGATTTCACAAAAATTAGTGACGATAGGAAAAGTATTTGCCATTCGATCTAGAGTTTTACTGAACAATAAAGCTTACTTTCTTTAATTTGGATAAAGTAAAGCTTAGAGTCAGTCAGAATCTCGTTGAAACAGCATTTAACTTATAGTCTTCTCAACCACAACCCTTTAATTACACATATAATGGCTAATCAAATTCAACTAAAGTTTGCTGGTACTATTAAACTAGACGGCGCGGAGATTTCTGATTTTGACCCAAAAACTAAACGCTTGTTTTTAACTGGAGAAGTTGCAGGCAAGCCAGTTCTTCAGGTAGTTGATATTTCTAACCCGACAACACCGACAAAGATTGGTAATATCGACCTCTCCAGTTTTGGTGCAGGAATTCAAAGTGTAGCAGTTAGAAAAGGTATAGGTACTAATAACAGCATTGTTGCAGTGGCAATTTCTGCGACTAATGCCACCGACCCAGGTAAAGTAGTATTTTTTGATGCCGCTGCTAATGTTGCTAATGCCACAGCACTTTCTCAGGTGACTGTAGGTGCTTTGCCCGATATGCTTACCTTTACCCCAGATGGTAGCAAAGTATTAGTAGCAAACGAAGGCGAACCCAGCGAAAATTACGCAATTGACCCAGAAGGCTCAATTAGCATTATTGACGTTTCCGGAAATATTGCAGCCTTAGATAATACTAAAGTTACTACTGCCGCTTTCACAGCTTTTAATGGTCAGGAAGCTGCTTTAAGAGGACAAGGGATCAGAATTTTTGGGAAGGATGCTACCGCAGCCAAAGATTTTGAACCGGAGTATATAGCAGTTTCTTCTGATGGCAAAACAGCTTTCGTCACTTTGCAAGAGAATAATGCTTTTGCAATCGTTGACATTGCTACTAGTACAGTCAAAAGCGTTGTCCCTCTGGGTTTCAAAGACCACAGCTTACCAGGAAATGGTATTGATGCCAGCGATCGCGATGTTAATGGTACCAGCGCTGGTGGCGGTAAAATCAATATTCAAAATTGGCCCGTCTTGGGGATGTATCAACCGGATGCAGTTTCATCGTTCCAAGTAGCTGGCAAAACCTACTATATCACTGCCAACGAAGGCGATTCCCGCATCCGTCCCACAGCGGATAATGTCTTACCTGCTCCCAACGACAAAGAGGGGGTAATTTTCAACGAAGAAACACGAATTGGTAGCGTTACCTTAGACCCGTCAGTTTTCCCGAACGCAGCTGACCTCAAAAAGCCAGAAAATCTCGGTCGCTTGACAATCACCAATACCCTTGGGAATACCGACGCAGATACAGATTTTGAGAAATTATACGCTTTTGGCGCTCGTTCTTTCTCAGTTTGGGATGATACAGGTAAATTAGTATTTGACAGTGGCGACCAGTTAGAAAAGATTACCTCTACCGAAACACCTACACTGTTTAATGCCAACCAGAACGTTAATGCCAATAACGTCGTTGAGATCCAGTTTGATACTCGTTCCGATAATAAGGGACCCGAACCAGAAGCTGCAACTATCGGTTATGTCAGCGGTAAACCCTATGCATTTATTGGTTTAGAACGTGCTGGTGGTGGTGTCATGGTTTATGACATGAGTAACCCTGCTGCACCTCAGTTTGTTCAATACATTCGCACCGAGGGTGATATTAGTCCAGAAGGGTTGAAGTTCATTGCTGCTGCCGACAGTCCTAATAGTAAACCACTGTTAGCAGTTTCAAACGAAGTCAGCAAAACTGCAACCTTATACGAAATTGAAGCACCTAATTTCCAACTCCAACTCCTCCACGCTTCCGACCAAGAAGCTGGTATTCCTGCATTAGATGATGCACCTCGCTTTAGTGCTGTTCTCAACGCACTCAAAAATCAGGATGCTAACAACGACAAACTGCCGGATTATGCGAATACGATTCTCCTCTCCTCAGGAGATGCTTACATTCCCAGTTTGTTCTTAAATGCAGCCGCAGACCCTTCTTTAGCTCCTTTAGTGGGTAAAGCGGGTGAAGGTCGTGCTGATATTGTCATTCAAAACGAGTTAGGTTTTCAGGCGATCGCGTTCGGAAACCACGAGTTTGACCTAGGTACTCCCTTAGTTAAGTCTTTACTTGCTCCCGATGGTGCTTATCCGGGTGCGAAATTTCCTTACTTAAGCTCAAACTTAAATTTTGCTCCTGACACTAACTTAGCTCCTTTAGTAACTGCTGACGGTCAGGAAGCCAGCACTATCCCCAACAAAATTGCCAAGAGTACCGTAATTACCACTAATGGCGAGAGAATAGGAGTTGTTGGTGCGACGACACCCACACTGAGAAGAATTTCTTCCCCCGGTAGCGTTGGTGTATTACCAGCAGACGCAACTGATATCGCTGCACTGGCTGCGGAAATTCAAAAATCCGTAGATGCCCTGAAAGCAACTGGTATCAATAAAATTGTCTTGCTCGCTCATATGCAGCAAATTGCGATTGAGCAACAGTTGGCAGGTCTACTCAAAGATGTAGACATTATTATGGCGGGTGGTTCAAATACTCTCCTAACTGATGCTACTGACCGTCTGCGAGCCGGGGATACAAAACAAGGTAATTATCCCATCCTCACCAAATCTGCCACTGGGGAAGATATTGCCATTATTAACACCGACGGTAACTATAAATATGTCGGTCGCTTGGTAGTCGAATTTGATACTGCGGGTAAGATTATTCCTAGCAGCATTGACCCCAAAATCAGTGGTGCTTACGCGACCGATGCTCAAGGAGTAACCGCTCTCAATGCCCAAAATTTAGTAGACCCAGAAATTAAAGCAATTACCGATGCACTGCGTCAGGTAATTGTCAAGCAAGACGGTAATTTCTTTGGTATTACTAAACAATTCCTCAATGGCGATCGCGCTGATGTGCGTACCCAAGAAACTAACTTGGGAAATCTGACAGCTGATGCGAACCTCTTTTATGCAAAGCGTCTTGACCCAACAGTAGCTGTCTCGTTGAAAAACGGTGGTGGTATCCGGAATAATATTGGTAGCGTCTTTACACCAACTGGCGCAATCGAATCAGTTAAAATTCCCCCCGAAGGAAACCCCTTATCTGGAAGACCAGAGGGTGGTATTTCCCAACCGGCATTGCAAAATGCTCTCTCGTTTAATAACGCACTTACCCTTGTTACAGTCACTGCTGAACAATTAAAGGCGATTCTCGAACATGGTGTAGCAGCAACAGCAGCTGGTGCAACTCCCGGTCAATTCCCGCAAATTGGTGGTATATCGTTTAGCTTTGACCCAACCAAAGCCGCAGGTCAGCGCGTTCAAACTGCTGCTATCCTCAACGACAATGGTACTGTCAAAGAAGCCTTAGTTCAAAATGGTCTAGTACAAGGAAATAAAGACCGGGGAATTCGGATTATCACCCTTGGCTTTCTCGCTGATGGTGGTGATAATTATCCCTTGGCTAATTTTATCAAAGCAAATCCCACTTTTGCGAATCGGGTCGATTTAATTGGGGAAACAACTACAGACCTAAACCTGAATGGGAAGATAGACGCAGCTGTTACTCCAGCTACCTATGACCCAGGAAAAGCTAGCTTCGCAAATTCTGGTGGTGAGCAAGATGCATTTGCAGAATTCCTGGCTGCAAATTTTGCAACCACTGCTTACAGTATTGCAGATGTCGCACCTGCGTTAGATACGCGGATTCAAAACTTGAGCGTCCGTAGCGATAGTGTATTAACTGGGTTTACAGGCAGCGCTGGTATTGAAGCAACTACAACCCCAGGTGTGATTGGGACTAAATCTGGTAGTGCGACTAAATTACGCTTTACCGTTCAGCCTTACAACAATTCCAATGCTCCTCTCAACGAGTTAGTAGTATTTAAGTTTGACGGCTCAAGTAATATTAACTTGCAACAACTGTTACAAAGTGGTAATGCAGAAGTAATTTCTTCGGTAATTACTAATAAACCTACAGGTTTCGATGGCAACCTTCCCCGGATTTTAGAATTTGCTCCTGGCTCAAAACTGGGCTTCGCTTTGATTAAAGACGGCACCGCTGATGATGTTAAAAATGGAAAATCTAAGCAGATTGTCTTTTCCACTTCCAACAACTTTATTTCCAATATTAACGAGGCTGGTTTTGACTTAAACATCGAAGGTTTTAATATTAAAGCCGCAAAAACCGACGAAGCTCGTCCTCTCGGAACGGCTTTACAAAGTCGTAATGAAGGAGAAGTCATTGATTTACGCTCTTTGGCAGGTCAGCAAGTAAAGGCAGACTTTACAATTAACCGTGAAGCCGCATTTAACAACTTTGTTGGTTTCTATCGTGTTACTGATGCGACTGGTGGTATCGATACCGACGGTAACGGGACTGTAGATTTGACTCCCACACAAGCAGGTTATGCCCAAGCAGCAGTACGCGGAAGAATTGCTGGTATCGATTTATCGGTAACAAATCAAGGTACTGCCAATATTACAGGCAAACAGCTAGCAGGAGGGGGTATTTATGCACCCTTTATCATTAGCAATGGGACAGTGGATCAAGTTTTGAATGGGCAAAACAACCAAGCTTATTTTGCCTATTTAGGGGCTAATTCTGACAAAGTTGACCACATCCGTTTATTGGGAGACAATGTCTGGGGATTTGAGGATTTAGCTGGTGGTGGCGACTTTGATTACAATGATGTCATTATCAAGGCGAGTCTAAGTATTGCTTAATAATCAGCACAACTTACACAAAAAAGTTCTGAAGTAATTGTGAGGGTCAGATCCCCGACTTCTTAAAGAAGTCGGGGATCTTTCATTCTCCTCGAAATTAATGTGGCAATTTTAACCGAAATGTGGGTGCGATCGCTCAACTCAATAACGTCCAGGAAGAAGCGGGAACTCGCGTTTGGAAATTGGGAGATAATATTATCGAAGCACAAGAATTATACCTTACCCCCTCAGGACGCATAATAGTAACAGGTACAACTGATAAGGATAATTTACTCAACGCCCAAAATTTAACCTGCCAATAATTGTAAATATTAATGCTGTGTTAAGCGAACTCCAGGACACAATGTAACAGCCGATCGCAATTTAGTTTTGCAACTGATGCATTTAATGCCACAATAAACAACAGTTCCCCAGAAAGTCGTTTTTTTAACCCAGCGGGGTCAGGTCAGTGCGTACGCTTCTTATCTCCCGACAGGTTGCTGGTACGAGGCAACGTCCAGTTAGCAGATCCAGATCGTGCCCTGTACCCACACAACAGTTTGGCTATAGTGGTTTGGGAAGCGTTCGTGGCTATCGCCAAGATTTCCTCCTCACGGATAATGGGCATTACTCTTTTGCAGAACTTCCCATCCCAATCTTCAAAAAGTCACAAACTAGTAAGTAAGTTGTTCCCTTTATTGATGTCAGTACCACTAAAGAATATTAGTGCTAGAGATACACCCACAACCAACACCTTAGCTACTGTTGGTTTCGGCTTAGAGCTCAGTCATGGCAAACGGTAAAGCGATCGCCTTAATTTGGGTATTTCTTTGGTATCAGTTGATTCCCGTCAAAGAACGTGGCAAGAAAATGGACTCTATTTTTTTTATCGGCAAGGCATTTTAAGAAAGTTAGGAACGATGAGTTAAGAATTAGGAGTTAAAATTCATAACTCCTAACTCCTAACTCTTAAGTCCCCCCATCAGCTGACGCTGACTAGAACCACAGACTAAACTGTGGATAATGCTAAGTAATTTGTTTCTAGTAGCAAAACTTACATAAATTTAAGAGCATTGTAAAAGACTCGTAAAGCCAAATCCTATATCAAAAAATCGTTATGTCAGTGCATCAACCTGGTTGCGGTTTAATTATTGATATTTCTAATCAAGAAAACCGCAACTCACCGCAAAATGGCTCTCCTATAGGTTCTCTTGCCAAAAGGCAGGGAACTATTTCTACGTTTCTTGCTCCCTTAACTCAAGGTACTTTTAAACAGGTAGTTACAGAAGTCGAACAAAAATTACAGATTGTCAATCAAACTCTGTCGATGTTGGATTCCCAAGGCTTTGAAACAATTCTGCAAGAAATGTTACATTCCATCACCTTAAAGACCGGGGAATTACTGAGTGCAGACCGAACAACAATATTTTTATTAGATGAGGCAAAGCAAGAACTTTGGTCAATTCTCGCAGAGGGAGAAGGCGATCGCTCTTTAGAAATCCGCATTCCATCTGATAAAGGAATTGCTGGTGAAGTTGCGACTTTTAAGAAAGTTGTTAATATCCCCTTCGATTTTTATGGCGATCCCCGTTCGGTTTTTGCCCAACAACAAGAAAAAAGAACCGGCTACCGTACATACACCATGTTGGCTTTACCGTTGTTAAACGAACATGGACAATTGGTGGCGGTAGTGCAATTACTAAATAAACTATTGAAAACCCCTAATCATCATGATGCACATTTATCGGAACGCATTGATATTAGAGGCTTTACCAACGCTGATGAACAATTATTTCAGGAGTTTGCCCCCAGCATCCGCTTAATTTTAGAATCTTCGCGTTCTTTTTATGTCGCAACTCAAAAACAACGGGCTGCCGCAGCATTGATGAAAGCGATTAAGTCCCTTTCTCAAAGCAATCTCGACTTAGAAGACACTCTGAAGCGGGTGATGGATGAAGCCAAGGAATTAATGAACGCCGATCGCAGTACTCTATGGTTAATAGATCGCGATCGCCAAGAACTGTGGACAAAGATCACCCAAAGCGATGGTTCAACCAGGGAATTACGAGTACCAATCGGTATAGGCTTTGCTGGTAGGGTAGCAGCATCTGGAAAAATACTAAATATTGCCTTTGATTTGTACGAGCATCCAGACTCTGCGACTGCTAAACAAATGGATCAACAAAACGGCTATCGTACTTGTAGTTTACTTTGTATGCCAGTATTTAACGCTGACCAACAATTGATTGGCGTTACCCAGTTGGTAAATAAAAAGAAAAACGGCGATTTTCCTCGCTATAATCCGGAATATTGGCCCAAAGCCCCCGATTGCTTCCAAGCGAGTTTTGACCGCAATGATGAAGAATTCATGGAAGCGTTTAATATTCAAGCAGGGGTCGCTTTGCAAAATGCTCAGTTGTTTGCCACAGTCAAGCAACAAGAACTTCTTCAACGAGATATTCTCCGCAGTCTTTCCAATGGGGTGATTTCCACCGATAAAACTGGGTTAATCATCGCTGCCAACGAAAGCGCCAAACGCTTGTTAGGTTTACAGGAAGAAGACCGCCTAGAAGGTAAATTAATTACTGAAGCGATTGCGATCAAGCAAGGTGACTTTAGCAAGTGGTGTCAGGAGTCTTTACACGCAGCAGATGACAAACAACGACAACAATATTATCCCGATCGAACTCTTCTAAGCAATAGTACGCAAGAACATAGTATTAATTTGTCGATTAATACTATCGCTGATGCTAGCGATAACCAGCAGGTGCGGGGCACACTGGTTGTGATGGAAGACATCAGCGATGAGAAACGCCTTAAGAGTACTATGTATCGCTACATGACTCAGGAATTAGCCGAAGAATTGCTGAAATTGGATGATGCAAAATTAGGAGGCGATCGCAAAGAAGTTTCGATATTATTCTCTGATATTCGCGGCTACACAACTTTAACTGAAAACCTGGAAGCAGAAGAAGTGGTGAGTATGCTCAACGAATATTTTGAGTCTATGGTAGAAGCAATTTTTAGACATAAGGGCACCCTTGATAAATACATCGGTGATGCCATCATGGCGGTGTTTGGTTCTCCCCTACCACTACAAGAACACGCTTGGATGGCTGTGCAAACATCCCTAGAAATGCGCCAACGCTTGCAAGACTTTAACTGCCGTCGCTATGCAGATAACAAACCCAGAATTAATATCGGTATTGGTATTAACTCTGATACTGTAATTAGTGGAAATATTGGTTCGAGCAAGCGGATGGAATTCACAGCCATTGGCGACGGTGTTAATCTTGGCTCTCGACTGGAAAGCGTTAGCAAGCAGTATGGTTGTGATATTATCATCAGCGATAACACTTATAAACCCTGCCAAAACCAAGTGTGGGCGAGAGAACTAGACTTCATTCGCGTCAAAGGCAGAAACGAACCAGTCGCTATCTACGAGCTTGTGGGCGTGCGTACCGATCCGATTAGCAGTGAAAAGGAAGAAGCGATCGAGCATTATCATAAAGGTCGCAGATATTACCTAAATCGCCAATTTCACTTTGCTTCTTCGGAGTTTAATAAAGTATTGGAAATCCACAAATTTGACCAAGCGGCAATGTTACATGTGCGACGTTGCCAGCACTGGTTGCACAAACCCCCATCAGATGCGGATTGGGATGATGGTGTTTGGACGTTTACGGAGAAGTAATATCAGGTTCGGGTAAACACTGATAAGTTTTGTTGAAAACTTAGTGTTCCACCATATTGAATTGGAGAAACCGCAAGATCCTCGACAACTTTTACGGATACTGTTGGCGAATAGCGGGTCTGACCCTCCAATGTTGATACAAACAGCCCTCTAGCATACCTGACATAACGCAGGTTGGAAGCCTGAAGCTATCGATATGAAGCCGACCTGCGTGGGCTAAATTCTTTGATTTAGCCTACGCAGGTCGGCTACCTGCGGTAAGCGTTCAGCGCCTATGTTCAATTAGCCGCAACATTCTATGGTGACGGCGGGATTTCGTCGAGATAATAAGGGGTATTACCCTTTCAGCGCCAGGGGTATCCTTTGAAAAGTCGGGGATCTAACGAACTGTATTGACTTATTAAATAAGTAAAACTAATAAGTATTATAAATTTAACAAAAGTTAAATGTTTGCTTAATTTTTGTAAAGTAGCTTATAGTTAATTCATAGACGGAGACCAAGCCGCCTAATTTATACAACAAATCGCAATTATAAAACAATGACAACCACCTTACAACGTCGCGAAAGCGCCAACGTATGGGAACAGTTCTGCAACTGGGTAGCAAGCACCGACAACCGCCTATACATCGGCTGGTTCGGCGTATTGATGATACCCACCTTGCTAGCTGCAACCATCTGCTTCGTAATCGCTTTTATCGCAGCACCTCCTGTAGATATTGACGGTATCCGCGAACCAGTAGCAGGTTCCTTGATTTACGGAAACAACATCATCTCCGGTG
>JAHHGZ010000078.1 GCA_019359595.1 Cyanomargarita calcarea GSE-NOS-MK-12-04C | reverse complement strand
AACTCAGAGGTGAAACGCTGCTGCGGCGACGATAGTTTAGGGGTAGCCCTACGCCAAAATAGCTCGGTGCCAGGATTAATTTTAAATCAAAAAGCCTTCTCTTTATTCAAAGAGAGGGCTTTTTGATATAAATATAAACTTTCTTCTTCAAACACTATCAACCGATATCGCTCCACTGAATCTTCTCAAATGAGATAATAAAATCACCCAGTCATCCCCTCAATAAAGGTGGCTAAACATGACTAGTCTCTTACCTACTTCCCAATCAACGGGAATTTTTTATCCAAGTTCGGACGGTGAACCCTTGGCAGAAACTTACGTTCATTTATATGCGCTCCTAGTGACGTTAGAAGTTTTGAGGCAGTATTTGCAAGGTAGGCAAGCAACGGTTTTGGGTGACCAGTTTCTGTATTATGCCCAAGGCTTTCCGAGGTTGCGGGTAGCTCCAGATGTCATGGTGATATTCAACGTTCTGCCTGGAGGTAGAGATAATTACAAGATTTGGGAAGAGGGACAAGTGCCTGTAGTCATTTTTGAGATGACTTCTCAAGGTACTAAAGACCAAGACACTGTTGCTAAGAAAACGCTATATGAACAGTTAGGGGTGCTGGAGTATTGGTTGTTTGACCCCAAAGGAGAGTGGATTGAGCAGCAGTTGCAAGGGTATCGGTTGCAAGGTGAAGAGTATGAGCCAATTACAGATGGTCGCAGTCAACCTTTGGAGTTGCGGTTGCAAGTTGAGGGGCAACTGATTGGTTTTTATCGGGAGGACACTAAAGAAAAGTTGCTAATTCCCGAAGAGTTAAAGCAAGCGGTGAAGCAGGAAAGGTTGGCCAGACAACAAGCAGAATTGCAGGTGGAGCAGGAAAGGTTGGCCAGACAGCAAGCAGAATTGCAGGTGGAGCAATTGAAAAAGCAATTGAGGGGGCTTGGCGTTGACCCTGATACTACTGGGACAAGATAATTCAATCCTCCTCTCGCTAATATAATTTGCATACCACGAAACTATATAGAGAGCGTATGAAACAAAACTTAAAAATCCTATTGATAAACCTGAGCTTATAAATACACCTTATAATTGTGCAATCTTCCAAACATTCAATAAAAAACTTAACGATTTTTAGCAGATAACATTCCATAAGCTTCATTAACCATGCGCATTTTTTCTTGAGCTTCTTGTTGTAATTGCGGCTTACCAACAAACAAATCAGGATGCCATTTCTTCACTAAAGCTCGATACGCTTCTTTTATCTCAGCCATTGAAGCACTATTTTGTAAACCTAAATTAGCGTAAGCACGAGCAATATTATCCTTTTCTATTTGCGTTTTATGTGCTGATTGTGCTTTATGATTGCCATTATTTTGATTAGTATTTTGTTGTTTATTCCTAAAACCACCCCCACTCATTTGCGCTTTCATCTGCTCTATTTCTTCATCAAATTCCCAAGTCCGAAATGCAGCTTCTACTTCATGTGGTTTCATAGAAGGTGGTGGTGGCATATTAGGAACCCGATTTTCCACCCGAGGTGGTGCTGTATCAACTCGCTTTGTAGATGAAGCTGAGTTACGTGGTGGAGGTGGTGCAGAATAATTTCCCGTATCTTTCCTTGTCCTCCTTGTCTCCTTTCTAGGCATCTCTACATAAAGCTGATAACCTTGTACAGATATATTTGCCTTTTCTAACTCTCGATACAACTGATTAAAACCATTTTGCAACCGTCGCAATTCGTCACGTTTACTAGTAATCTCTTGCGGTTCTTGATTTTCTTCAAGCCAAATTACTTTTTGCGCTTGATTCTCATATGCAGCCAAAATAGATAAAGCTTGACTGCTAAATTCACGCAAATAATCTTCAGCCGTAGCTATACAAATTTTTGCTACTTGCTGATGATAATCTTCCTTTGATACTTTTTCATCTTGTTGTTGGATATTCTTATTCAAAATATAAGAAATACTGCCAACAACAGCCGCACCTACAGGTCCACCTAACAACCAACCAATACCGCTACCAACAGCAATAGAACCAGGATCGCTTAAATCATCGAAAGTGTTTGGTTTTTCAGGTAACGTAACTTGTGGTTCGTGAGGAAAGGTGATTATTAAATCCTCTGGTCTTTCTGCTTGAAAAAATTCGTAGGCTTGATAAAGCCATTTAACTATAGCTAGTTGTAATTCTGCTAAATCTTTTTTTAAAGTATCTTTTTGCCAAGTTTTAAAATTATTTTGAGCTAGTGCAACTGCGGCATCAGACTGATATTTATTAAGTAGTTTCGAGATATTTAACCAATCCCGAAATTCAGAAACACTAGCAGAAAAACCTCTTTTAATTAATTCTTCTGCACGTTGTTTGATATTTATTTTGGCATTTTTTTTATCATCAAAGGATTTAATTTCATTAAATATAGGGTCAATTTTTACTTTTAAAGATTGTTGTAATTGAGATGCTATATTTTGCACTCTTGGCAAACGGATACCGCTGCGATTTTGTTGCAGAATAGCAGCAATATTTTGCAAAGCTGTTTCAAAAGCCACTAAACCACTGCTACTCGATAAAGCAACATCACCTTTTAATCTTGCTCTTAAAGCGGGTAAAGCGTCAACTCGATATAGATTGCTAAAACCTGGTGGTAATTCTGCACGAAAACTTTCAGCAACAAATAGTAAACGATTTTGAACTTGTTTTTGTTCTTCGAGTTCGAGTAAGTTAAGGAAATTAGCGACAAATATAACTGTCTTAATACCCCGATCCAACAACCAATCTCGTAAATTTTCTCGCTCACCCAAAGTCATTAACTTACGTGCATCTAGTAGCTGTACTACTATATCTACTCCTAATAACTGTTCTCTGACTAAGTTATCTTGTGCTTCTCTATCGTTAGTTCCTGGTAAATCAACAAATTCTACACCTGTTTCCAAAAAGGGATGAGGGCAAAAAACTTCTACAGATGCAACATCTTTTCGCATCTGTCTATCACCATCAAGTATGGCAAATTCTTTTAAAATTTCTGTTCCACTGCGATAGATTTCTGTACCATCTGTCAACATGATGCGAGTCCGCACATCAGAGCCATATTTAACAGTAATTGCAGCCCCCGTAGTGGGAATTAAATCAATTGGTAAAGTCCGATTACCCAGCATGGCATTCAGCAGGGTTGATTTACCATGATTGAATGGTCCAAATACTGCAATTCTAAAGTTAGGATTAACTAAGTGATTGCAAATGGTATTTATATCTTGATATAGTTGCGATTTCGGGTATAACTTGAGTAATAATGATGCAGATTTTAGAGATTCTACAAGCTCTTTATAATTTTGATTGTCTGGTTTCATAACTCCCCCCTCTTCTAATTCATAAATTAGCAGAATCCTCCCTCAACCCCCCTCTCTGCTTGGGTCGAGCAGAGTAAAGGGGTGAGGCTCAAGCTAACTGTAGTAGGCTAATAAATTACTATACGCTGTTTCAATCTTCTGCAATTGTGAGAATACATTTTCCTGCAAATTTTTCAACCGCTTTAATTCTGTTTCACGATTAATTTCCCGTGTTTCCTTCTGTTTCAGAAGATTATCCAACTCAGATTTTCGAGATGTAATATCATCGTCAATCCGCTTGCTGACTTCTTTGTCGTAAGACTCAAAACACTCCTTAACTGCATCGTGGACAGTATGCCATTGCTCATTTGCAACTTGTGGCAAATATTTGACTAATTCTTTCTTTGTCGTTTTGACTAACTCTTTCCTTGCTTGGTCTGCTTGTAAAAATCCGACACCCAAACCCAGCAAAGCGAAACCAATTGGGCCAAGAAACACACCTGTAACTGCTGTAATTAATCCGCCAACTCCAATTACAGTAAAGTAGTTCAATAAGATATTTTTCCAGTCGAATCCGGCTCCAGCCATTGCAAAACCAGCCAAATTTCCCCGAGACAAAGATAACAATCCCATTGCCCATTTTGCCCATCCAGGGGAATTATCTTCTTCTGTGGTACTGTAAGCGTTAACTTTGATTTTTTCTCCGGTTAACTTTTCGTTGATTTGGTCTGTTATTTTGCTGTAATAGTTACCATACTTAGCGGCACTTTTTGAAAGTTGCGTGAAAGCTGCATTTATATCTTTTTCAGCAGTTAAGCTCCAAGCAGCAAATTTATCACCAATGTACTGCTCAAAAGCTTTTTGTAATGCTTGGTTAAATGCTTCTCGCTTCCCGCTACTGAGAAAATCCAACAGATTTAATTCTGGTTGATAACGCAAGAAATCTGTTTCAAAAGTATTACCTAAATTTAAAACATAGGTGCGGAAAGAATCAGCGATCGCCTTTGATTCACTATCTCTTGTATTCCTAATTTCTTCTTGAAACTGCTTGCAGATACCTGTCAGTTTGCTAAACTCTGGTTCCACTGACTCAATCCGCTGCTTTAATTCATTGACATCTTGGTCAAGTAATGGTATTCGTCTTTCAATAGCTTCATGGGTATTATTACAAACACCTCTAGCTAAGGTTCTGACTTGTCGGAGTTCGGCGATCGCTCTTTCTCTGGTCAGAAAAATGTTCAGCGCATTCATAAACTGAGGGAAGCCAGTTCCATCTAATGAAGCTTCAGAATTTTTCAAACGTCGTCGTAATGCTTGAATTGAGGAAACTTCAAATACTCGCTCCTCATAAACATTCTGACCGTCTACATAGCAATATTCTGCTAAATTAGCTTGGAATACTTGCCGCAGTCTATCCTCTGCCGATTTTAATTCTTCCGTATCGTCAGGATCTATTAAAGATTCCTTCACCTGGTCCCAAGCATTAATTAAGAAGAAAACCGTCAAACCCCGACCTTTAATATAATTTTCTAAGTAGCGACGCTCACCCAATGTACAAGGCTGCGATGCTCTCATCACAAACAGAATTGCGTGACAATTATTCACATAACCCAAGGATAATTCATTCCGTGCTTCTGTATCATTCAAGCCGGGACTATCAACAATTTCTATCCCTTTTTCTAGCAGTGCTAAAGGATATTCAACCACTGCATGGCTAACATCAGGAAATGCTGGTTTTTTCTCTTGTTCTAATCTCTTGGCTTCAGCGGGGTCAATCGTATATTTATATTTAAAAGTTTGAAAATCTAACTGCTGTGGACTTTTCCCATCATTAAAATGGACGGTAACAGTTTTCTGCGCACCGTAACGCAAAACTGTTAATAGGGCAGTACAAGGATTCACATCACTCGGTAATAAATTTTCGCCAAGTAAAGCATTTAATAAAGTACTTTTTCCCCGTTTCATATCACCTAAAACTAAAAGGCGAAATACACCACTTTTTAGGTTATTACTCGCAACTTTTATATCTTCAATATCGCGTTCTAAACTCAGCTTACCTGATGTAAAATCTGCTAACTCTGCCTGATTTATTGTCTCAGCAATTTGACTTAAACAAACAGAAATCTCAGAACGAACTTGAGCAACACGCTCTAAATCATTAATAAAATTATCCATAAATTATGCTTTTTTATTATCAAAAAATAGTTTATATGCAACAAACGCCAACATTCCCACAATGATAACTCCTGCTAAAACAGAAGCTATTCTCACAGCAACAAGCGCTGCAACTCCAAGACCAAATAATTTTAAACCGAGGATAGTTTTTTGCTTCCACGGTTTCTCTAATTTGTCTGGTTGATCCTTAGTAGTTTGATAAAACTGGATATTTTTACCATTAACATCAGAATCTAACTCTCGGAGTCGTAATTCAATTTCTTTTTGTCGGAGTTCACGCTCCCGACGTTCAAGTTCGTTATTGTAATCATCCGGAGATTTCACGATTAGTCCACCTAGTTTAGGACAATAAAACGATGTCAGCATCAACAGCTACATAATTGTAACTTAATGTACTAATCAATACAAATTCAACCGTGGAATTACTGTTTTTAATTGGTTTTCAAATTTCAACCAAAAGCATCAAAATTGCTTAGGTAGAAGATTCAGCCGGCTACACAGATTTTCCGGAAAATTTTTGATAATACCATAACTCACAATCTTACGCCCGTAGAGCTTCTGATGAGGGAGAATAAATATAAAAATAATCAAGGACTATCAGAACCTTGAGGAAAATACTATGCTTTCATTCCCTTTGGTTTTGCAAATTCCGCCATCAATGCAAATGACAGACGAGCAGTTCTTTGACTTCTGTCAAGTTAACCGTGATTTACGCATTGAGCGGAATAGATTTGGAGAAATATCAGTTATGCCACCCACTGGGTCAGAGTCAGGCAACCGAGAAGGTAATATATTTGGGCAATTGTGGATGTGGTCAGAACAAGATGGCACTGGTATAACTTTTAGCTCCAGTACTGGGTTTACTTTATCAACAGGTGCAGAACGCTCCCCGGATGCTTCCTGGATTAAATTGTCACGCTGGAATACTCTTAAACGTGAACAACAGCAAAGATTTGCCCCTGTCTGTCCGGATTTTGTAGTTGAACTCAGGTCACCTTCAGACAACCTCCAACCATTGAAAGACAAAATGGAGGAATATATGAAAGAGCCAGGAGTCCAGTTAGGCTGGTTGATTGATAGAAAACACCGGAAAGTCTATATTTATCGTCCCAGAATGCCAGAAGAATGTTTGGATAATCCTGCAAGTGTGAGTGGGGAGACAGTATTGCCTGGGTTTGTATTTAATATGAGTAAAGTTTGGTAGCTTCACAGAAAAAAGCAAAAGGGTTGAGGTATAAATTTATGTTTTCATCTTCGATTGTGTTGCGGATGCCTTCAGATTTACAAATGAATTCGCAGCAATTCTATGACTTTTGTCAGGTTAACCAAGACTTACGCATTGAGCGGAATAAATTTGGAGAAATATCAATTATGCCACCCACTGGGTCAGAGTCAGGCAACCGAGAAGGAAGAATAATTCAGCAGCTAATGAACTGGACAGATGAAGATGGTACAGGTATTGCTTTTAGCTCCAGTGCAGGATTTACTTTATCAACAGGTGCAGAACGCTCCCCGGATGCTTCCTGGATTAAATTATCACGCTGGAATATTCTTAAACGCGAACAGCAGCAAAGATTTGCCCCTATCTGTCCAGATTTTGTGCTTGAACTTAGATCCCCTTCTGACAACCTCCAACCATTGAAAGACAAAATGGAGGAATATATGAAAGAGCCAGGAGTCCAGTTAGGCTGGTTGATTGATAGAAAACACCGGAAAGTCTATATTTATCGTCCCAGAATGCCAGAAGAATGTTTGGATAATCCTGCAAGTGTGAGTGGGGAGACAGTATTGCCTGGGTTTGTACTTAATATGAGTAAAGTTTGGTAGCTTCACAGAAACTCACCTTAATAAGCCAAAATTTTTATATAGAGAAGTTAGGTAAACTAAAAATGGATATCAAGAACGGCTTTATCGGCACCGTTGGCAACACACCCCTCATCCGGTTAAACAGCTTTAGCGAACAGACCGGCTGCGAAATCCTCGCTAAAGCAGAATATCTCAATCCTGGCGGTTCTGTCAAAGACCGAGCAGCACTATATATTATTCAAGATGCTGAAGAAAAAGGCTTACTCAAACCCGGTGGCACTGTAGTTGAAGGAACTGCGGGAAATACTGGTATTGGATTGGCTCATATCTGCAATGCCAAGGGTTACAAATGCCTGATAATTATTCCCGATACCCAGTCTCAAGAAAAAATTGATGCACTCAAGGTATTAGGCGCAGAAGTTCGTCCCGTTCCCGCAGTCCCATACAAAGACCCCAACAACTACGTCAGGCTATCTGGCAGAATCGCATCTGAGATGGAAAATGCTATATGGGCTAATCAATTTGACAATTTAGCCAACCGTCGCGCTCACTACGAAACCACAGGAAGAGAAATTTGGGAACAGACAGACGGAAAAATTGATGGTTGGGTAGCATCGACTGGTACAGGAGGCACATTTGCCGGCGTGTCAATGTTCCTGAAACAGAAAAATCCGAATGTAAAATGTGTTGTCGCCGACCCAATGGGAAGTGGACTTTACAGCTATATTAAAACAGGAGAAATTAAAATCGAAGGCAGTTCCATCACTGAAGGCATCGGCAACAGTCGCGTCACAGCCAATATGGAAGGCGCACCCGCTGATGATGCCATTCAGATTGACGATAAAGAAGCCTTAAGAGTAGTTTCTCAACTATTGCGAAAAGACGGCTTGTTAATGGGTGGTTCCACCGGGATTAATGTTGGTGCAGCGATCGCATTAGCTCTTCAAATGGGTCCGGGACACACTATTGTGACAATTCTGTGTGATAGCGGCTCCCGATACCAATCGCGGATATTTAACCCCGAATGGCTCGCATCAAAAGGACTCTCGCTAAATTAGTTAGTTAAGAGTTAAGAGTTAGGAATTAGGAATTAGGAAGAACGAGTTAAAAAGTCAAAACTCATTACCGATCGCTCATAACTTTTACACTTCCTAACTCCTCACTCCTAACTCCTAACTCTTCCACTCCCCCCCTCCGCGTCCTCTGCGCCTCTGCGGTTTGTTAAAAAATGACTAGTATCTCCCAAGAATCAAACTCCACAACCGACCAGCCCCAGGATAGCAAATGCGTGCGGGTGTGCCAAAATCGCACCTGCCGCAAGCAAGGTGCAGCTTCAGTATTAGCAGCATTTCAAGCATCGCTAGTTCCCGAAGTTACAGTAACAGCCAGCGCTTGCTTGGGACAATGTGGTAATGGTCCAATGGTGCTCGTATTGCCAGATTTAGTCTGGTATAGCGGGGTTCGCCCAAACGAAGTACCTCTAGTGGTAGAACAGCATCTCCTCATGGGACAACGAGTGACGCAGATGCTCTATCATCGGTTTCATCCCTGAGGATAAAACCGATTAATATTTTTAATTTATAGAGTTCTGCACTCTTGTTGACTGAAGTGAGATATCCAATGGAAATTCAGCAGCTCCGCCAATCCTTAAAACAAAAGTGGGTAAATTACTACCATCAAAACCGTTCCTGGTTAATCAAAATGCGAATTTGGGGAACTTATGATGGTGGACGTCGCCCTTCGTCGGGTTTTATTTTGGCTACTCTGTCTGTCTTAGAACCCCAACTCGACCAGATTTTACCTTTTATCTTGGAACTGAATAGCAATCCGGATCAAATTATTACCGCTTTGGGTCTTAATTTCAATCCTGAAGAGCAGTTACATCTAGTTCAATTAGAGACTCAAACACCTCCAGAACCAGCACCCCCAGAACCGACACAAAGCAATTCTTCAATTGAAAAGCGACCAGAATCTCCTCGGACGAGAATTCCGCAACGTAAAACTATAGCTAATACTAGTGGAATTACTGAGGTCTACGAGTTTCCAGCACTGCAACCAGAGGAATCTAAAGTTTTAGTTTCTACTAAAATTTTCACCCAAATCCAAAGTGAGTCTTATGAAGAGACACCAGAGCAACGCGAACCTTTAGTTCCTGCTAAAATTTTCACTCAACTTCAAACTGAATCTGTTCCGCAGAATGTAAGTGAAAGTACTATAGTAGCGATTCCAGCCAAGACTCAGATTCAAAACCCTCCAGAGCCTTTATCGATAATTCCAGCCAAGACTCAGATTCAAAACTCTCCAGAGCCTTTATCGATAATTCCAGCCAAGACTCAGATTCAAAACTCTCCAGAGCCTTTATCGATAATTCCAACCAAGACTCAGATTCAAAACTCTCCAGAGCCTTTATCGATAATTCCAGCCAAGACTCAGATTCAAAACCCTCCAGAGCCTTTATCGATAATTCCAGCCAAGACTCAGATTCAGATATTTCCTGAACCTTTATCGCAAATTTCAACTAAAACCGAGATTCAGAGTTTTCCTGAAGCTTTCGGTTCCCTCGCGATCGCCCCGAATATTGAAAACAAAGGCATACTTGTCAAGATGCCACAAAAAGATGTTCCAGGCGAAGTTAATCAAGCACACGCCTGTAGTAACTTTAATTTAGCTTCTTGGATTGATGACTTTTGTCAAGGTGCTGGATGGGATAGAGAGGAAACTATTTTGATACCTTTCTGAAATAGTAGGGACGGGGAAACCCCGCCCATACTGCAATAATACTTTGGATGGGCGGGAAAACCCCGCCCCTACGATGGGTATTCGTGAGAAACAAATGGGACTTCTACGATTTCACCCTCGGTTTCTCCCACTTGCACTTTTAAACCAACACCACCTGCTTTGCTACGGATATAACCTAGCCCAAAGTGACCGTCAGGGGTTACAGTATAACTGGTTAGTTTACCAACTCTCTCTTCACCAATTGCGATCGCACTCCCCACTTCAGCAGGAGCGGTCAAACGAATCCCCCATAAGTATTGCTTTACACCTTTATATGTATTTAACCGGGCAATAGTTTCTTGTCCGATATAGCAACCTTTAGTGAAGGAAATTGTCTGCCATAAACCAACTTCCAGGGGATTGTAGTCATCAGTTAATTCCTGTTCTGGGGCTGGGCGACCTTGTAAAATTCGCAACATATCCCAAGCACGCTCGCTCATCTCCACTACACCCAATTCTAATATTTTCTGCCACAGTGTCTGTCTGTCTGTAGCTGGCAATATCAGAGTATATCCCGGCAAAGCTAAACCACTACCCACAGCCACACGTACCTGTATTCCGCAAGCAAGGGGGACAAGTAAGTGATTGCCGTATGGTTGACCGATAATTGCTCCTGCACCCAACTTTTCGACAATCGCATCACTTCCTGACCCAATCAAGCTCAAAGTTGCTGTTTCATCAGTAATATCAGTCAATTGCACTTTGTCAGAGAAAAAGATATATTTATCCAGCCATTCCATCAGATACTGTCGCCGCTTAAGTGAAACCAACAGAGTCACAGCATCTTCTGTTACATAAGCTGTTGCCAAATCAATAGTGCGGGCAGTAGATGTGACCATTACCGTATCACAGCCCTGTCCTGGTTTGAGGCTTTGGAAATCGTTAGTGCTTTGGTTGTGCAAAAATCTGAGGCGATCGCTATCTGAAACTTGAATGCGTCCCCAAATTGAGCGATCGCATACAGCCACCCCAGATAGTGCGGCTTGTATGGCTGCTGCATCGTTACCGTCAATTACAGATTTAGATTTTGTCGCCATAGATTTTGCGGTAAAACTATTAAAAATATTATCAAATAACGGTTTTCAGGTTCGATGGTGGCGATCGCAAAACTGTTTCATTTCCCGGAGACAAGTATAATTTAGAACATTTTTATAGTTATTAAATTACCAAATTATCCGTTAAATCCGTTTTTTTTGGAGTTGCCAAGTCCTGGTGGTGATAGGGGTTGGCGTTTCTAGTCTCGGACTCAAAATCGCTCCTGAGCAAATCCCTACCTTTGTGGTAAACAGTTCTTGTTACAATCTACTTCATCGCCTTTTAATTTGCCGAGCAGAATGGTACAAATGGATTACTTCCTTTATTCCAATGTAGGTAGTAGATTTACTGATCGCCGTTTTCCTTTTCTTCGGCAGGGGTGAATCGTAGAATTATTGTGCTTGACTCCCCAAAAGCCAACCATTCCCCACATTGGATAAACTTGAAGCATACAACACTCTTGACAAACTCTAACGATGAAAGCATCTGCAAAATTCGACTTTGAAGACGAAAAATTTAATGCACCGCCTTCTCAAGTCATCCCTTGGTGTCAGATGATTAATCCTCGGTATGGCAACGATGGCATTCAGCCCCACGGTTTGGCGATTAAGCTGGATAATGCCCATGCTGTTGGCTTTGAACCGGATGATAATTGGCAACAGGTAGAACATATATTTAGCTCTGGAGTCGAAACTGTATACATAAGTAGCACTCCACGTTTAGTCATAGTCCGTCGGGGTCCATTGTCTGTAAAAGACCGGGAAACGGGGCTAAAATTAGGCACGCTCAAAGAAAATTATGACGCTTTTTTAGCAGACAAACTTAAATTTAAAACTTTTACTCGCTATTTGATTTTTGTGGTAGGGGAAAATCAAAAATTTTTACATGAATTACCTTTGCAACTAACACTAAATGGCGCTGCCGGAGCAAGTTTTAGTAAAGCTTACTGCGACTATCAACAAGGTAGGCCAATTAGTGGGTTTGTGGTCGAATTAGAAAAGGCTTATGCTTTATACCGCAAGCAATCTGTAACGCCAAAAGGACCTTTATTTCACGCTCACGGAGTTTTTTGCCCGATAATTGACTCTGAAGAAAGAGGCGTTGACCAAAATACAGTTTTAGTAGCTTCTACTGTAGACTATAAACATCCTACAGGTGGAACCTTAACAGATTACCTCATAGCTTCCGACTCTGTTGAGTCTGGGATAATTGCTAAAACTTTTGAAGAACATAAAGAGTTTGGTAAAGAAGCTATCAAATTAGAAGCGCCTAAAATGGCAATGGCTGCAGTTTCTAATTCCTACGTCTATGCTGATGAAGATGATTTTGCTTATCCACCTTATTGAATGAAGGAAGAAGGAAGAAGGAAGAAGGAATTCGTAGGTTTACAAGATGCGGATTCAGACAAGGCAGCTTTGTGCTCTATAAGATTAAGAGCGCAAACGTGCCTTACAACTAAAAACGGGCGACATGAGCGAGGTCGATGAAGATGATTTTGCTTATCCACCTTATTGAATGAAGGAAGAAGGAAGAAGGAAGAAGGAATTCGTAGGTTTACAAGATG
>JAHHGZ010000055.1 GCA_019359595.1 Cyanomargarita calcarea GSE-NOS-MK-12-04C | reverse complement strand
GTGCCTTACAACTAAAAACGGGCGACATGAGCGAGGTCGATGAAGATGATTTTGCTTATCCACCTTATTGAATGAAGGAAGAAGGAAGAAGGAAGAAGGAATTCGTAGGTTTACAAGATGTGGATTCAGACAAGGCAGCTTTGCGCTCTATAAGATTAAGAGCGCAAACGTGCCTTACAACTAAAAACGGGCAACATGAGCGAGGTCGGGGTATTAAAAAGGACAGCGAGGATAATTTGTCAATGATCAAAACTCTTAAACTATGGATTGCTAACTGTTGACTGGAAAATTAATCTCTAAACTCTTGACTATTTTATGCAAATTGTAGTTATTGGGGGTGGGGCAGCTGGCACATTTAGCGCGATCGCCGCTGCTAAATACAACCCTAACGCCCATGTTATTTTACTCGAAGCCAGTCAGCAACTATTGGCAAAAGTCCGCGTTTCTGGTGGTGGACGCTGCAATGTCACTCACGCTTGCTTTGAACCATCTGCATTAGTCCAAAATTACCCTAGAGGGGGCAAAGCACTACGGGGAGCTTTCACCCGCTTCCAAGCCAAAGATACCCTCTCTTGGTTTGCTTACCAGGGAGTACAGTTAAAAATTGAAGCTGATGGAAGGATATTCCCGATCACAGATAATTCAGAAACAATTGTGGATTGCCTGACAAACACTGCGAATTTTTTTGGTGTTGAAATTCATACGAGGGCACCAGTCACATCAGTAAAATTGCAGGCAGAGACAGGGGGTTTTGAGATTTTTCTTAAGACGGGAGAAAGTTTAAAATGCGATCGCCTACTTTTGGCGACAGGTAGCAATCCCGCAGGTTATAAAATCGCTCAGGAGTTTGGGCATACAATTGAATCCCCTGTACCCTCCTTATTTACTTTCAACGTCAAAGATGAAAAACTCCGAGAACTAGCAGGTGTCAGCGTCAACCCTGTACGTTTACGCATAACAACCGACAGCAAAACCCAATTAGAACAAACAGGTCCTTTGTTAATTACCCACTGGGGTTTGAGTGGGCCAGCAGTGCTGAAACTTTCTGCTTGGGGTGCAAGAGAATTACACGCAAGTCGCTATCAAGCCACATTATCAATAAATTGGCTGCCCGATTTCAGCCAAGAAGAAGTGCTGCAAAAATTATTAGCTGTCAAAAATGAATGGGCAAGAAAAGCGATCACCTTACATCGTGGTGTTGACTTACCCCACCGTCTCTGGCAATACATCATTTTTGGCATCGGTATTAGTAGAGAAAATCGTTGGGCGGAAATATCAAACAAAACGTTAAATCAGTTGCTCCAACAATTAACGGCTGGGCAATACTTAATTAGCGGCAAAGGAGTTTTTAAAGAAGAATTTGTCACCTGTGGAGGGGTGAAGCTAAAAGAAGTTGATTTTAAGACAATGGAAAGCCGTCTGGTACCAGGACTCTACTTTGCCGGAGAAATTCTGGATATTGATGGTATTACCGGCGGCTTTAACTTCCAGAGTGCTTGGACTACCGGGTATTTAGCAGGGTTAGCAATTGCGAGTTAGGAGTTAGGAGTTAGGAGTTAGGAGTTAGGAGTTATTTTCCCCCTTGTCTCCCTATTTCCGACTCCTCAAATAATTAAAAACGCCACCAAGTTTTTTGTGCGTAACTGAGAATAGCCATTATCACAGCCAGCAGCAACAACAGCCAAATAATTCCACCGGGAATAGAAGTGAGAAAGGGAAGACCAAAGCCTCTAAGTACGTAAACAGCGATCGCCATCCCGAGAAACATCCCGAAAGCTTGCATTAATGTACGATTTAGTTTGGAAGATTGGCTCACTGAATTTCCCTCAAATCTTGTTAAAGCCATTCTAACTGCAACTAAAATCAAACCTCCATCGTATCTTGTACAATTTTGGCAGCCAATTAAGTATTTTTACCAGTAAAATAAAATGTGACAAAAAAGACATGATTTTAATTCGTTTTAGGGAATAATGAACTGAGAAGAACTGTTTCCGGAGAACTTGTATATTTAACTGGAACTAGAATTAATGGTTGGACTGTATCAACGTTGATAGCTTGCGGTTCAAAATCCATGATTTGGATGTGTTGAGGAGTGACTGAAAATATTATGTCTGCGTTTTTTATCTCAAACTCGGTTACCACTGGTTCGGACATGACTTTGAGTCAAGATAAACAAAGCTTGTTGATGCAGGGTGAAATTTTGTTGGAAGTACGACCCTACACAGCTTGGGGTGGTGCTGTCACCGCTTGGATGTATGTACCCCTGGTGCGATCGCATGTCTTTGAACAACTAACAGACTATCCCCGTTGGGTGCAATATTTTCCCAATGTTACTAAAAGCGAAATCATTCAAAGGGGGGAAGTCAAGCGACTGTATCAAGCCGCGCAAAAAGCCTTTCTATTTCTCACAGCCCAAGTGGAAATTTACCTGAACGTAGTGGAAGTAATTGGCCAAAAAATCCAATTTCGTATGGAAAAAGGCAATTTTAACGATTTTAGCGCCGATTTAGAACTCAAAGATTGTGGAAATGGCACTTTATTATCTTACACAGTCCAAGCCACTCCGAATATTCCCATCCCGTCAATTTTGATTCAACAAGCGATGAATTTTGAGTTGCCTGCGAATATGCGTAAAATGCGACAAGTCCTTTGTAAGGGTCAATAACAGCCATGTTACAGGCGTCAGATATTCTCGACTTTTGGTTTGGTCAGCCAAATGAACCGGGTTATGGAAAACCTCAGGAAATTTGGTTTACGAAAAAACCTGAGTTCGATCAACTCATCCGGACTCGGTTTCTTAAAGATTACCTTCATGCTGCGGCAGGACATATGGACGAGTGGGTTGATTTGCCTGAAACCTGCCTCGCACTGATTCTACTATTGGATCAGTTTCCCCGAAATATGTTTCGCGGTACGGACAAAGCCTTCGCGACTGACTGGGAAGCCCTTTCAGCGGCACAACACGCTGTAGGACTAGGCTTTGACCGAGAATTCTTACCTGTACAACGCTGGTTTATCTATTGTCCATTTGAACACAGTGAAAACCTGGAACATCAACGCAAAGCAGTAAGTTTATTTCAGCAACTCAGTAATGACCTTGATAGTGCCAGTGCCATCGATTACGCAATTCGTCACAAAGAAGTAATCGAGCGTTTTGGGCGATTTCCCCATCGGAATGCGGTTTTAGGTAGAATCTCCACTCCTGAAGAGAAGGAGTTTTTAAATCACCCTGGGTCTTCTTTTTAACCAAAAACGCTTTCTCGTGATGAGGAAGCGTCTTTAAGTTTTAAACGTCGTTTTTTAAAGATTTCAGTTATATGCTATGAGTTTTCTAATTTGCACATCCAAATTTAATAAATCTCTTGTGGGGGTGGACCTCTTACCCGCCCTAGTAATGCAAATTAAATGCGCCACAGCCTATCTTTGCGACTGATATCGCGATTATTCCCAAAACTTTTCTTTCTGTACCTCCGCGTTAAAAAAAATATATTATTTCCATAGCAACGGATTCTACCTAATTGCCAAAAGCTTTTACTAAAAGCCAATTGCAACCTGAGATAGCGAACCGTATTCTGAGGAATTTACGGAAGACTCGGTAACGATTGCATCATTTTCAAACCATACTTGGTCTAACTCGCTTTCAGTAAAGTTGTAGCCAAGAGAAGCCGCAAAACTGACAATCTTGGTTTTGTCCCAATTCCAGATACCAAAAAAGCCCCGGCAGCAACACTTATTGTAGTATTGGTCATAAATACCTTGGTCTTTTGTGAGAAGGTCATAAAAAGCTTGAACCTGTTCTAGGGTCATAACATTCCATCTTTGGTTAATGTGATTTTTGGTATCTGCTAAAAACTACATTGACTCACCCGATGATTCCGGGTTGTATTATCCACTATTCAACGGTTTTGATTCACCCAAGGATAAATTCTAAAGACTTAAATAAAAAACAATTGTTTCTTAATTTATTTTCCATGTCAAAACCATCTTGGTAGACCCGCACTACACATCAATAACCTGCCACCAATGCGAGGGGCACGGGCAGGGGGTAGGAGGCATAATGTAATAAGGAACGCGCAGTATTTGTTCATACACCTGCCATTTGGTTGGCGGTTCATCTACTGTCCTTACAGTCTGCCCAAAATCTTCTTTTTCGGTACCGGGGGAAAGTAATTCAACCACTACAAATGGACTGACAACCTCTTGCCAAATTACATAACTTAAGCGTAACTCTCTGCCTTCGTACAATCTAGTATTGCCAACTACTCCAAACCAGTCAGGTCGTTTGTACCAGAGAGGATGAAGACTATCGTAGTAAAGATTTAAATCGCTGCCAACAAAGACTTCATCCATCGGATAAGTGACTGGACGGAAGGTTTCCCGCAACAGTTGGGGTTGAAAGTCATGAAATTCGTCAGGCAAACCTGGTTCCGACCGATCTTCACTCTTGAGATCGTACATCGTCGGGAGGATTTCTTTGGGGGAGTAAGGAGGATCTACTTGTAACATAAGCAGACAAATAACCTACTAATAGCTTAACGAATGGTAGCCGAAGAAGCGCAATCTTTTTACTGTTTCGGTGGAAAAGGTGTGGGACGCAAGACGCAAGGCTGGATCTGATTTCTGAGAATCCAGCCCTGAGTACCATCAGCAAGTTTAACTTGGGCAAAATCACCTTCTTCTTTGATAAACAAAACGCGATCGCCTGTTTTTAATTGTTTCAATTTTTTCGCTTGTGAATCCGGTTGCAGGCTTAAATTTACCGAATTTCCATCATTTGGAAAAATCACCCGGCATAGTTGCACAGAAGGGGATATCGAATTTCGTTCCACACGAGTCGCACCAAAATTCCCAGTCTTAGATAAAACTAAACCACCAACCGTACTCAATACAGCAGCTGCACCCACCCCAATTAACAACAGTAATTTGCTCGAATAAGACCAAAACGGGGAAAGAGTCGGGGGTACATATGAAGCGATATTTTGCTCAAAATTGCTGATTTTGGGTGGTAATACAGTCTTAACTACAGGTTGTTGTCCCATCTGGTCGTTTGTGGCATATTCCCGAGGTGTGTATTCTGTAGGATAGTTCTTGAGAGTGATATCACTGACTTTCAATCTTTGTTGACCCAACCGCAAATTACTACCGATGGCAAGCGGCATTTCTCCGGCTAAAAGCATTTGCCCATCAACAATTGGCGGATTCCTTTGGCGCAGATTTCGCAAATAGAATCTCTTGATCTGGGAATTAAAGAAGATTTCTGCATGCAGCGCTGATACTGTTGCTTCAGATAAAACAATATCGCAAGTTTCTGGATCGCGACCAATACGGACTCCACCAAAGTTGTTGCTTTGTTGCTTCTCCAAAATTGCCCGAGTCACAATCTGTCCCGCTTCTACCCACTCCAATGTTAGTTCGTGTAAGGAAGTAGTCGTAACAGCTTCGATTGGAGGAATGTCATCAGGATTTACCAATTCCCGCAGTGCTACTATTGCCTCACTCGCACTCTGATAACGGTCTTTGAAATGATAGCGGGTCATCTTACTCAGCACAGCATCCAACTCAAGACTGACATCCGTCAGGTTTTGCCACAGTATTTCCCCGGTATTTTGATCGTCTTTAAGTTCACGGGGAGATACTCCGGTTAATGCTTGGATGCCCATCATTCCCACAGCATAAATATCGCTGCTGGGACGGGGTAAGCGTCTGGTATGTTCGCTAGGCATATAACCCGGAGTCCCAATGGCAATTGTGATGTTGTGCTGTGCGGTAGCGATCGCCGTTTGTTTCCTTATCAGCTTAATTGCCCCAAAGTCAATCAAGATTAATCTGCGATCGCTGGTACGTCTAATCAAATTATCCGGTTTAATATCGCGATGAATCACCCCCTGAGTGTGGACAAATTCTAAAATGCTCAATACTTCAATCAGCATTAGAACAATCTGATTTTCCGTCCACTTCTTCCCCGGAGGTAATTCTTTACTCAGGGGATGCCCAAGAATCAATTCTTGGACTAAGTAAAACTCTTGATCTTGTTCAAAATAAGCTAAAAGCCTCGGTATCTGGTCATGATTGCCCAAATACTGCAATGTCTCAGCTTCTTTTTGAAATAACCTCCTAGAACTTTCTAAAACCTCAGGGTCTGTACTAGTAGGTTTGAGATGTTTGAGAACGCATTGAGGTTTTCCAGGAAGGTGGATGTCCTCAACTATATAGGTTTGTCCAAAGCCCCCCTCACCCAATACTTGAAGGACTTTATAATGTCCTGCTAGTAATTGACCTATCATCTTCTGATGGTGTTTGTTAAAAAATTACTGTAACGCTTTCCAATATTGCCATCTAATTTGTTTGCAGTGAACAGAATTATTGAAAAGTTTTCTCTTTCTTTCAGGCAAAAATTGGTTAGCTCTCGTGTTTATCCTAGATACTCGGTTGGTGGTAGAGTATTGTCTTCCATTATGCACTCTCTAAAAATGCTTTGTGGAGTTCAGTTGGTAGACATCAATTAAACGACCCTGCTTAGTAAATGAATAACAAATCCAACCAAGTATTGTTGCCAGTTTGGCAACTTTTTACAAAACTTCATATTAGTTATTAGCTAGGTTTACTGAGTAATCAAGTTAAAAATATGGCAAGCAAATTTTTGCTCTTCAGGTAAAAAAAGCTTGTCACACCTGGTATTAACTGAATTCAATAGTTAGGAAAAGCTGACAATCCTGTATTTTAGATTTCAGACTGTTTCGATAAGCAATCTACTTGTAATTGGCACAGAAAGCAGGGATTTATGTAATTTCAATCCGAACTCAAGTGTAAGTATGAGGCAAATATACTTTATTTTCATGTAGGGAAAATCTCTTTTCAATACGCAATGCCCTTGAAAAAAATATTAATCTCTGACAAGCGAAAAAGTAAGAATAATGACTATTACTTGTGAAGTTACGGTCAATTTAATTTTGTCACTCTCATTGTCTGGCAATGTTGTTCTTAAACAGAAGCATTACCCTCAACGAGTAAAAGACATCGCTTTCAGTTAATTGATAGTCACAAAACTGTGTGTGAAATTAGAATTAAGGCTTTTATAGAGTCAGTTTATTTTCCCGTATCGGGTGACCGTCCACCGTAAGAGCGATCCATAAAAATAAATGCCCAGCCGTGTGCTTAACTGCTCGTGTGTGTCGTTCGCGTTGGCGAAGCCAGTCCCCTTGGGACTTAGCGTGTCGAAGACAGGATCTAAGTGTGACGGCTGGGCATTTATTTCTTGGCAGTATACTAAGCGATCGCTTGCTAGCAAAGCTGCGATGATAAGCAAAGTCCGAGAAATTAATTGTTAAGAGTTTTTCAGAGCGATGCAAAGGCTAAAACTCTTGCTGAGTAAAGCTTGTAAGTATTTTTATGGATTTAAGACTGTTGTTTTATAAAGTCTTTATCTAGAGAAATAAATTTTACGTAAACTTACTGAAATTATACCGATATTAAATAAATAGTCGTGTAATTATTACTACGCGATTCCCTATTGATGTGTAGCCAAATAAATCTGAGCTAATCACCATTATTTTCCTGTCAATAGGTATTTATTCTGTAAGGAGGAATGAATTAATGGCAAATCCGTATGATGATCTGAACAAAGCTGCAATATTGCGTTACCAAGCTGCGTCTTTAGAAGCTGGGGCAAATCAACAGATGACAATTGCTCTCAATGAGTTGCTGGTATATATATACCAGTATGAGCAGGGGCTACAAGTATGCCCACAAATCATTCAATGTATGAATCAAAACCCCTGGTTAAAAAATCACTATAATGACTACTGGGAAAACTGTGCAGGCTAATGCCCTTGGAGAGCATTCCAATTGTGCAAAAATATCTGTCAATCTAACTCTTCAGTTCTCTTAAGTGAGGACTTTAGCTTTTAGACAAAGAGTTACAGTCCTTTGGCTATTGGTGCAAAATTGGGATACTCCCATGCCCTCATGAAGCTACCCTTGTTTTTTCTGACATGGTGGCTTCACACACCAGAATCTATTTACCCGGATTTCTCACCACATCTCTCAAAGCCTTATAAAACCTAGATTTATGCGTTTCGCACTGTACCAAAATTATTACCCAAAAAAAAAGGCTCGAAACATCCTCTGGGTAAAGATTACGAGATAAGCGATCGCATGGCTATTACTGGAGAGTTTTAATCGTTGATTTTAAAACATAGTATAAAATTTCCTTTGCTTTTTCAGTAAGTACATTATTTTGCTCATTTACAATTTTGGGAATCACGTCATTATATATTACTTGCAATACTTCAGATTGAATGGGAAATTGTAGTTGAAATTCAAATCCTTTAAAACTAGGTGGTTCTTTTTCAAGATTGACAAGACTGGTTGCAATATGTGACAGCACGTTGTCAATATCGTTTTCAAGTTGCATAAGCCAATTAAGTTCTTCACTCATCGTTCGTGCATATTGTTTTTGTTGTATATAATATCTAACTCCCTCGTTTCTAATCTGCTGATAATTCCCAATTAACCATTTACCTGCAATTCGGAAAGGCTCTTCAAGCATGTTAGCTTCTTGCCTTTTCTTAGCAGCTTCTTTATATTTCTCATCCCGATTGCGTGCTGCTTCATGTAAATTTGCAATTTTTGAGCGCATTTCTGCTGCTTCATCGATGCGTGAATCCTCAGATACTTTATCATCTGATATCAATCTTTCAGCGGCATTTGTGAGGTCTTCAAGAAGCGGATTGCTAACTAATGAAACTGAGGGGTTGCTGTCTACTAAATTAATTAATTCAGCAATTTTTTGGCGGATTTCGGCTATTTCTTTACGCTTCTCAATTTCCTTTGTTGACAGTATTTTATGTACTAGTCCCAATAGTTTTATTTCCCCAGGCTCTTCATGATTATCGCTTGTATTTATCGTTATATTTTCTTCATCAGAAAGTAGATTATATTCTTGATGTGCTAAACAGAATTTTTTATCATATTTAGCTTCTTTCCAATTTTTTGCTAATTTGATTTGCTCAATATTTAGATTGTTCGCACCACCAAATGCAGCACCATAAATATCTGCATCTTCTAAAATTGTTTTGCATAAATCAGACCCGCGTAGAAATGCCCCACGCAAGTCAGCTTCTTTTAGATTAGCCTGTACTAAAATTGCCTTATTCAGATTGGCTTTACCAAGCTTTGCACTTTGTAAATTGGTAATTTGCTCAATCGAGGACTGGGAATCAATTTCAGGTTCACGCGGTTGAAGGTTCGCACCCTCAAGATTTGCACCCCAGAGATATGCTTCCTGAAGCTTTGCCCCTTGTAATTTGGTATTTTGAAGCTTAGCTTGATAAAGACGTGCTTTCCTAAGATTAGCGCCTTGGAGCAACGCATTTTTTAAATTTGCGCGTTCTAGATTGGCTTTTGGTAAGTTAATTTCGATTAGATCGGCTCCATCGGCATCAAGTCCCCGAAGCAAAACACCTTCTTCATTCAATTCTTCTAATGCCTTTATTCTCGCACCACTTGTCTCTATATCACGAGCGCCGTCAATCAACTGCCATGCTTGAAGCTCAGCTTGTTTTTTGCGATCACCTGCACTCAAAATGTACAAACAGGCTGCCAGAATGACGCTAAAGTTTTGGACTTGTCCCAAAAATTTTGAATTTGTTACTTTGCAAATGATGTAGTTTAACGAAATACTATCCGTACATTGAGCCTTTTCCTGATTATCTGTATTGTTATCCTTTTCTATGTAAGCTGGTTCTAAAAAAGCAGTTGCAACGAATACAGTCAAACTTAGTCCAAGAGCAATTGGAACAGAAAATTTTTTCAGTAACACCCGCCAGACACGCTCTAAATTTATCAAAAGAGATGTAGCTTTAGTCATAGGTAGATAAGACCCAATCTAACTACTGAAAATATTGGGTATTAATACAAAATAGTACATGATTTTCTTGTTACTTTTTTTTCTAAGTAGCCATCATGAACTGCGTACACGTTACAGCTACCTCCCTTAAGGATGTATGTTCCTGTAACCGATCCATCCCTGTGAGGTAGCCGCACATTTTAGGTTGTTAACATCGGAGCCGACAAACGCTGAAAGTCAAGACGCTCATTTTGCACATCCACAAGAATGCTGTCACCGTCGTTGAATTCACCACGCAAAATCCGCTTCGCAATCTGAGTTTCCAACTCTCGCTGAATTGCCCGCTTCAGAGGACGGGCCCCAAATACAGGGTCGTATCCTACTTCTGCCAAAAAGTCAAGAGCGGATTCAGAAAGTTTTAACGACATCTTGCGATCGCTCAATCTTTCTCTTAACCGATTCACCTGTAACTGGACAATATTCCGCAATTCTGATTTTTGCAAAGCGTGGAAGATAATTTGCTCGTCCACCCGGTTGAGGAATTCTGGACGGAAGGTATTGCGCATTGCTTCCATCACCCGACGGCGCATTTCATCATGATGTGCGTCATTCCCAGCTAAATCCAGAATATATTGCGAACCGATATTGCTGGTCATGATGATGATGGTATTTTTGAAGTCCACCGTATGACCTTGGGCATCGGTGACACGTCCATCATCCAAGATTTGCAGGAAGATGTTAAATACATCTGGGTGTGCTTTTTCGATTTCGTCGAACAACAACACCGAATAGGGACGACGGCGAATGGCTTCGGTGAGTTGTCCGCCTTCATCGTATCCCACGTATCCAGGAGGCGCACCGAGGAGGCGAGAAACTGCGTGTTTCTCCATATACTCAGACATATCAATCCGCACCAGCGCTTCCTCAGTGTCGAAGAGATAAGCCGCCAAAGCTTTCGCTAATTCAGTTTTACCTACACCCGTTGGACCGAGGAAAATAAAGCTAGCGATCGGACGGTTGGGATCTGCTAAACCAGCACGGGAACGTTGAATTGCGTCTGCCACTGCAGTTACAGCTTCATGTTGTCCGACGACACGGTGGTGCAGTTCATCTTCCAATTGCAGCAGTTTTTCTTTCTCAGATTCCACCAATTTACTGATGGGAATTCCTGTCCATTTGGAAATAACTTCTGCAATATCAGATTCTGTAACTTCTTCCCGCAGCAAAGATTTTCCCGTCCGTTGTGCTTGGGCTAATTCACTTTCTACTGCTTCTAATTGACGGTGTAACTCTGTTAAATTGCCGTATTTCAACTCAGCAGCCCGGTTGAGGTCGTAATCGCGTTCTGCTTGCTGAATTTCCAAGTTAACCCGTTCAATCTCTTGTTTAACAGACTGAATTTTGGTAATAATCCCCTTTTCAGATTGCCATTGAGTATTGAGAGTTCTTTGTTCTTCCTTTAAATCTGCAAGTTCCTTTTCCAGTCTTTGCAAACGCTCAAAAGAAGCTGCATCGCTTTCTTTTTGTAAAGATAGCCGCTCCATTTCTAGTTGTAGAATCTTGCGGTCAATTTCATCAAGTTCTTCAGGTTTGGAAGTAATTTCCATTTTCAGACGGGCTGCAGCTTCATCCACCAAATCAATCGCTTTATCTGGTAAAAAACGGTCAGAAATATAGCGATTAGACAATATAGCCGCTGCAACTAAAGCACTATCAGAAATCTTCACCCCGTGGTGGTTTTCATAGCGTTCTCTCAATCCCCGCAAGATAGAAATAGTATCTTGTTCGCTTGGCTGGTCTACATAAACCTGCTGAAAGCGTCTTTCTAGGGCGGCATCTTTTTCAATATACTTGCGATATTCATCCAGAGTTGTCGCCCCAATACAGCGCAATTCACCCCGCGCTAACATCGGTTTTAATAAGTTACCAGCATCCATCGCCCCTTGGGTTGCACCCGCACCGACGACAGTGTGAATTTCGTCGATAAATAAAACAAAATTGCCGTTGGATTCGGTAACTTCTTTTAATACTGCCTTCAGACGTTCTTCAAATTCACCCCGGAATTTTGCCCCCGCAATTAAACTACCCATATCTAAGGCAATTAACTTGCGGTCTTTCAAGGATTGAGGCACATCACCCGCAACAATCCGCTGTGCTAAACCTTCAGCGATCGCTGTTTTTCCCACACCAGGTTCCCCAATCAGCACCGGGTTATTTTTAGTCCGACGGGACAAAATTTGGATAGTGCGGCGAATTTCATCATCGCGACCAATCACTGGATCGAGTTTACCTTGACGGGCAGCTTCTGTTAAGTCACGCCCATATTTTTCCAGTGCTTCATATTTGCCTTCTGGATTTTGGTCGGTCACTTTTTGGCTCCCACGAACTTGTTTAATAATATTCTTTAATTTCGCTTCGTTTAATCCAAATTCTTGGAGAAAATTTTTGCCAAAGCGGTCATCTTTAGCATAAGCGAGTAATAAGTGTTCGATAGAGATAAATTCATCCTTAAACTCCTTGCGATACCCTTCTGCTCGATCCAAGAGTGTATCTACGCTGCGTCCCAAATAGATAGAAGTGCTGCTACCAGAGACTTTCGGCTGAGTTTTGATGTATTGTTCAGTTCTATCACGCAGTTTTTGCAGGTTCGCACCAGACTTAGTGAAAATAGCACTCGCAAGTCCATCTTGTTCCAGCAGCGCTTTCATCAGGTGTTCGCTTTCAATCTGCTGTTGATTGTACTGTTTGGCGATATCTTGAGTGTGGGCGATCGCTTCCCACGCTTTTTCGGTAAATTGGTTCGGGTTAGTTGGTTGCATAGGCTGTTTGTGTGAGAAACCGCGGTTCTTGCGCTTTTTAACGTAAATAGAAGAAAAAATAATTCTATATCGTCATTGTAAAAAGATTGAGCAATTAGCACAGATCGGTGTTCACGCATTAATTGAGTGGTATTTCCCCCTAATTTCTCTTGCATCTGTCTGTTGTCTTTGGTGGGTAACCCGGATTTTCTCCCCGTCAGCGTGCCGCAGACGCTTGCTCATGATACCTTTGTAAGTAGTATTTTGAGAGTTAGTGTTATCTACTACAAATAATCTACGTGCTAAATTTACTCATTACGAGTGGTTTTTAAGAATTGCCAATTTATATAGTCAAGAAGGTGATCCCCTATTTTGTTCACTTTATCAACCCAGACTTTAGAGGTTTCCAAAAATGAACTCACAATCGCCACTGCCTAACAATGAAATAGCTAGGCTCAATGCACTTCGGCAGTATCAAATTCTCGACACTGCTCCGGAAAAAGTATTCGATGATTTTACGTTCTTGGCTGCACAAATTTGCGACACCCCAATAGCGCTAATCAGCCTTATGGATGGGAGTCGGCAGTGGTTCAAATCGAAGGTAGGATTGACAGTGAATGAAACTAGCCGGGATGTAGCATTCTGCGCTTATTCGATTTTGCAACAAAAACCATTGGTCGTAAGGAATGCATTGGCAGATCGTAGATTTGCAACAAACCCTTTGGTAACTTCCGATCCTAACATTCGGTTTTATGCTGGCGCACCCCTAATTACATCTGATGGATTTGCGATTGGAACCTTATGCGTTATAGATTTAGTGCCACGGGATTTGAGTCCAGAACAGGTAGAGGGACTACGGGTATTAAGTGACCAAGTGATGGCACAATTTGAGTTGCGGCGTAATGTAATAACTATGTCACGCACCGTCATTCAGCGACAGCAAGCTGCGGCAGAACTCCGCCACCAGCATGAGTTTATTGAGGTGTTGTATCGCCAAGGAGAGGATAAAGCTCGAAGAGGAGATTATCAAGGAGCGATCGCAGACTTTAGCCAGTTCTTACAAATATATCCCAAGGGGATCAAAGCTTACTACAGTCGGGGGCTTGCCCGTCAAAACCTTGGAGATTACAAAGGAGCAATGACAGACTTTGATTTGTACCTAAAATTTAATCCCAATGATGCTGAAGCTCGCAGTAATCGGGGGCTTATGCGTTCTCAACTTGGAGACTATAAGGGAGCAATTGCCGATTACAGCCAAGCTATGAGTATTAATCCTGACTATGCCGTTGCTGACTCAGAGCAAGTTTTTTCTGAGCTTGAAAACAAGCCAGAAGTCAGTGTAAATTATACTCAATCCCTCCAGCTTAATCCCACTAATCCAAAAGTTTATACCGATGTCGAGCTTGAAGACGACAGGGGAGTAATTGAGGATTACACTCAGCCCTTTGGGCTTAATCTCGACCATGCAAAAGCTTATATTAGCCGGGGTAATGCTCGGTATGAAATTGAAGATTATGACGGAGCAATTGAAGATTATACCCAGTCATTACAGCTGAATCCCAACGATGCCGAAGCTTATCTGAGTCGGGCTAATGCTCGTTCTAAGCTTAAAGACTTTAACGGAGCAATTGAAGACTACACCAAGTTTATAGAGTTCAATCCCCATGATGCCAACGCTTATATTAGGAGGGGTAATGCCCGCTCTAAGGCTAAAGATCATAACGGAGCGAGGGAAGATTACAAAAGGGTGTGGTCAAAAAAACTTAGTCAGTTACCTAAGCTACCTAGTGCCAATAACTGATTTTCGCTTCAAAAAAGTTTTGTAATTGTCCCTTGAGAGAAATTGCAAGATGTTATGCCAAAATGCTATTAGTGGTGCGACTCGAAAGATCCCCGACTTCTTAAAAAAGCCGGGGCTCTGACCCTAACAACACGTTAAAATTAAAGTATCAGTGATACTTATTGGTACTTGTTTCGTCGTTGGCTCAAATACTTTGGAGAGGAGTTTGCAAGAGAGATAATTGCGATCCCAGGTCGGATAATGGATGCAAAAAGATGAATGACCCTTACAACTTTGAAGACGAAGACATTGAATCTGACTTTCTTCCTAACAAGCGCATTAGCCAAATGACCTTTGGCGAAAAGTTAGAGCGTTTTAAGCGGTTTTTCGACAGTAGCAGTCGGGCAATGTTACAAGACTGTCTGTTTCGTCTTGTAGAACAAGAAGATGGTACAGCGACATTAGAAATTCTTTGCCCTAATGAACTTGTTCAGCAAAGACTCACCAAAAAAAGACGCAAAATTAACAATACTATCTACACCTGTTGGAGCCATAACTATGTTAAATTCTTTTCCCTGTGTGTAGAGCAAAATGGTAAGTTTTCTTGTCAAAAGTTCAGCGGTGGTGGGTATCCAGTCGATTAATAGGGAGTGGGCAGATGAGAAAAGGAATTAATTGTTCCACTCTTACTTCCTCCTAACCACCAACAACTAAACAAATAAAAAAATGCCTAAAAAACAGAAGTTTCCTTATTTACTCGGTTCAAAGTGGACTGCACAGCAAAAAATCGATGGATGGCGACATTTCCAAGTCGTGAACCGCAAAAATCAGTCTAAGTGGGTTTATGCCGAAATGGTCGCTGCTTGTGACCCTAATGTCCGCTTCTGGCTCAATGCCAAATTATTACAAGATGGTTTCCAGTGGCAAGCTGGCTGGCAATCTTTACAAGAAATGGGGAATCTGGAAGAAGATGCTTCCTGAATCTACCAGACTTGAAAATACGTATACGTATAAAAATGTAACAATTATTGATATTTGGGAAGTCGGCACAATAAATTATCTACTTTAACGAATACCTCCCTTCAAAATCCCGCACCATATTTGTGTGTGGCTATAAGAATAAACCTACTTGCCGAAGCTGTAGGACTTTTAGCCGACGTAGGTGAGGATCTGTATGTTTAGCCCCACTCTTATACGGTTCGGGCAATTTTCTTCTACCAAAATATATCAATAAAATCACAGAACAACTCTTAATCAATATCAATAAGACGAAATCAACGGCTTTGAGCATCAACACTTTTAATGAAAAGTATAGATTTCAAAGCAATTACAGACTTTTGTCTTTTGTAACTATTTTTATAAAAAAAGGTTAATAAATATTATTTTTTATCATTATTGACTTTTTTTAAGGTTTTTTAGCTGATATTTAAATAATTTTTTCTTAAATACGACTTAATTCAGCGGATATCACCATTTTACAGATAACAAGCCCCTTTCCTTTATGTTCGAGTTATACAATAATGACACTCAAGACCTCACGCGGAGCCTAACAACGGCTAGGTGCAGGCAAGTGTTAGAGCGAGTTTGACAAAAAACGATAAGAGGCAAACAACAGTGAAATTAGCAGTTTACGGAAAAGGTGGAATCGGTAAATCCACAACCAGCTGTAATATCTCCGTCGCCCTAGCCAAACGCGGCAAAAAAGTACTCCAAATTGGGTGCGATCCTAAACACGACAGCACCTTCACCCTTACCGGGTTCTTGATTCCGACAATTATCGACACCCTCCAAGAAAAGGACTACCACTACGAAGATGTCTGGCCTGAGGATGTAATCTACAAAGGATATGGCGGTGTCGATTGCGTAGAAGCTGGTGGTCCGCCTGCGGGTGCTGGATGTGGCGGTTACGTAGTTGGCGAAACCGTGAAATTACTGAAGGAACTCAACGCCTTTGATGAGTACGATGTCATATTGTTTGACGTACTTGGTGACGTTGTTTGTGGCGGTTTTGCAGCACCTCTCAACTATGCAGACTACTGCATGATTGTTACTGACAACGGCTTTGATGCCTTATTTGCAGCCAACCGAATTGCCGCTTCTGTACGCGAAAAAGCACGGACTCACCCACTGCGTTTAGCTGGATTGATTGGCAATCGGACCTCTAAGCGGGACTTGATTGACAAATACATAGAATCAGTACCAATGCCCGTACTCGAAGTTTTACCACTAATTGAAGATATTCGGGTTTCCCGCGTTAAGGGTAAGACTTTGTTTGAAATGGCAGAACAAGATCCTTCACTAAACTACGTTTGCGACTATTATCTCAACATCGCCGACCAAATTCTCTCACGTCCAGAAGGTGTAGTACCGAACGACACCCCAGACAGAGAATTATTTTCTTTATTGTCTGATTTTTACTTAAATCCGGGTAAACCCCCAGTTACTAATCCGGAAGAGCAACTAGACTTGATGATTGTATAAATCATCTAGTTTCTCAGGATGGGGGACAATATGGCATTCTTTTACAGCTTCACAGATTCTTTAAAGCACAAGTGGTTGCAATTCTTTCAGGTAAATCGCGACTGGATTATGCTGCATATGCAGGTTGAATCAGTCTACACGCCCGATGGTGGCAAGCGACCGCCTTCTTACCTCATCCTGGGAGTTGTCAACGCCCTGGAGCCAAAACTAGCGCAGTTGATGTTACCTTTTTCCAAACTGAATCCCGACGCTGATACCTTGGTTGAAGTGCTGGATTTACATTTCGACCCAGATATTGCTCTAGGTAATTCTGCTTACCCTAAAGTACATTCAGAGGATCGTGCAGAGGAGTCCGCGACTCTAATGGGAGAAAAAACCCATGAAGAAGCCACGATGCATCAAGAAATCAATGGCTTTGGGAATGAAGATAACGCTGACCAGATGGCAGCAGAAAGCCTCATGGTAGCCGATGCGGTGCAACACGAGACGATCCAAATGCCCGTTAACAAAGGCTATGAAGGTGATTTTCACCACACACCCAGCCCAGAATCAGATAATGAGTTTGGCGAGATTTCCTTCGATGAATTGAAGGATATGGACATGAATGCCACTTCCGCAAGCGATTTCGGCTCATCAGAAGAAGATGCCTTTCGCATTGTTGATGATGTCTGGGGTGAAGAGGGAACCGCCAAAAATGGTGGAGTAGATAACGAAATCTTTTTAGGGGGAGAGCTGTCAGCAAATGCATTTGATGACACTGAGATTGCTCGTCTCTTCCCCAACAATTAATTTAGTTAGGAGTTAAATGTTAAGAGTTAGGAGTTCGGAGTTCGGAGTTAGGAATAAGAATTCATAACTTACACCGCCTATGTAACTTTATTATTCCACCTTTTCAAAGGGTGCCAAGAGAAAGTTTTACAACTCACAACTCATAACTCTTAACAACTCCTAACTTTAAAAAACACGGGGAGAAAACCAAAATGACTGCTGTTGAACCACAAGCTTTAAATTTTGAATGTGAAACTGGTAATTACCACACCTTCTGCCCAATTAGCTGCGTGGCATGGTTATATCAAAAGATTGAAGATAGCTTTTTTTTGGTAATTGGTACAAAGACTTGTGGCTACTTCTTACAAAACGCGATGGGGGTAATGATTTTTGCTGAACCCCGTTACGCAATGGCTGAGTTGGAAGAGGGTGATATTTCCGCTCAACTAAATGATTATGAAGAGTTGAAGCGGTTGTGTACGCAAATTAAACGCGATCGCAATCCTAGTGTGATTGTCTGGATTGGCACTTGCACCACGGAAATCATCAAGATGGACTTAGAAGGCTTGGCACCCAAGCTAGAAGGTGAAATTGGTATCCCCATCGTTGTAGCTCGCGCTAACGGCTTAGATTACGCTTTCACTCAAGGAGAAGACACCGTATTAGCTGCAATGGCTGCACGTTGTCCCGATAAATCTCCTGTGGCAGAAGCAGATAAAAGCGAGCGCAACGCAATTTCTAAATTACTCAACTTCGGTAAGAAGAAAGAAGAAGTAGCTGCATCTGAGTCTGAGTACGTAGACCATCCACCTTTGGTTCTGTTTGGTTCTCTCCCCGACCCTGTAGTTACTCAGTTAACTATAGAATTGAAGAAGCAAGGTATAAAAGTTTCTGGTTGGCTACCTGCGAAGCGCTTTACAGAATTACCAGTCTTGGAAGAAGGGTATTATGTTTCTGGTGTCAACCCCTTTCTCAGCCGGACTGCAACAACTTTGATGCGACGTCGTAAGTGTAAGTTAATTGGCGCACCGTTCCCAATTGGTCCCGATGGTACCCGCGCTTGGATTGAGAAAATCTGTTCCGTGTTTGGGATTACACCGCGAGGGTTGGATGAGCGGGAAGCCCTAATTTGGGAAGGTTTGGAAGACTACGTGAAGATTATTCGCGGGAAGTCTGTATTTTTCATGGGTGATAACTTGCTGGAAATCTCATTGGCGCGGTTCTTGGTGCGCTGCGGGATGACTGTGCAGGAAATTGGTATTCCCTACATGGATAAGCGTTATCAAGCGGCTGAATTGGCCTTGCTGGAGAAGACTTGTAATGAAATGGGTTCGCCATTACCGACGATTGTGGAGAAGCCGGATAATTACAATCAGTTACAGCGGATTAATGAGTTGCACCCAGATTTGGTGATTACTGGCATGGCCCATGCAAACCCCTTGGAAGCGCGAGGGATTAATACTAAGTGGTCTGTAGAGTTCACTTTTGCTCAGATTCACGGCTTTGGAAATGCACGAGATATTTTGGAATTGGTGACTCGTCCGTTGCGTCGCAATAATAGTTTGAAGGATTTGGGTTGGGATAAGTTGGTGAGGGAAGACGCTAAGGTTTAGGAACCATACCCTCTGCCCTTCCACGAGATAGCGGAGAGAGTAAGGAAATAATTTTGTAGGGTGCGTTACGCTTTCAGCTAACGCACCTTCTTTATTATTCTAATTTTATCGCTTCTAAAACCAGACTGAATGGTGAATGTTGACCTCCTGTACTTCTTTTCATCGTTCTTTTGTGAATTGCTAATAATTCAAATAATTTGGGTGAATAATCCTTTTCTCCAAGTTTTTCCCCCCGTATATAACCCTTGACATCACCAGATTTACATTCAGGTTCTTTATAAACAGACTCCTCAATGCCTTCTGTCATATATTCATCTGTAACTTGTACAGCTGTTTCTAATAATTCATTACAAGCTAAATTTCCCTCGGAGTTGAAAATTCCCTCAGAGTTGAAAAGCTTCAAGAAAGATTTGGTAACATTTGTATTTGTTTGTTTAATTCCAGCATCAATCATCACAGCTTTAAGTAGCTCTATTACAACCATATAAAACATAAAGCGAGTAAATCGTCGAGTTTGCCTATGTTTTTGACCAAATTCATATTTCTCATTTGCCTTTTTTTGTAGCAAATAAGCGGCATACAAATCATCAACTCCAATTTGATCATTCATTTCTTTAAATACTGACCCTTTAGGCAAAAATGCTTGACTTGTGCCGAAGGCTATTCCGGCTTTTCCAAGCCAGCCCGCACCATACACTTTTAGCAAATCAAAAGCATTTGCCCAATTTTTAAACTGATGATTTGTAGGATTTTGTTTTTGCAATCCTTTTTGAGAGTCCCAACCGCCACGTTGTATTTCTAGGAACAAATTATATTTATCTTTTATCTGTTCTTGCCATGTCTGAAAGTCTTGTGTTAAGGCAATAAAGTCTTTTTCACTGACAGCATTTTGACTATTGGTATACCGTGTAATTAGAGTTAAAAGGTCTTGACCATCAGAACCAACCTTAACAATCTTGACAAGAACTACCCCTTTATCAAGTTTCTCTTTCCATTCTTTAAGTTTAGAGTTTGAACCAGTTCCACCTGATTCCAGCTTGCTTTTTAATACATTCCAAATTGTTTTTGTTGTTTGACAGCCGTTGACTACATAGGGTTCAACTAAATCAAAACCTCTATTTGCTTTATCAAAATTATTAACGACTATAGTTACCCCATTATTGAACAAACCAAAATTTTCTGGTTCTTGTTCAAGTGTATCTTTTATCGCTTTATTAACCTTGCGCCGTGTTCCTAAAAAACGGCGAACGTTTTTTTCATATAGTTGATCTAGGTCGCTCGTTTGGTCACGATATTCTTTCATAAACTTATATAATTCTATAAGTTTCACTGCACCAACAAGCAACTTATCTCCCTTGGCATCAGGAGCATTGAGTGGAATATTGATACGGATAACGTGCTTTTTTGGTATTGGCTGGCGCTGGTGAATAGTTGCTATTGATATTGCTTCAACATCAAAAATTTCACCTAAGCGGTTTGCACCAAATGCTCGTATATCATCCAGCACCCGCTTTTCTTGCTCGTTCAAGGGTTCTTGAGTAGCAAAAACAATTACTAATTTGTCACGTTCAGAAGCTTGCTCTCTAAAGTTAAGTAAGCGTTCTAACAAATCTTGAGCTAGAGAAGAGAGATTGTTCCGTTTACCATCAAGCGTATCAATAATTTTTTGAGCTTCGATCAAAAGAGTTGCAAGACCAGTGAAAGCTTTACCGTATTTACTTTGTACTAGGTACCAAGTATCTCCCTCTTCAGTACCTTCATCTACAATACTTTGACTTCTATTAAGATAGGCAACATCAATTCCTCCATCCCCGGCTCCATCGCAATACACAATATCATCAGAAGATTCATCTACATCAAGCCAATGAGCAATCAACTTTCTGGAAAAACGGTTTCCAAGTTCTACCGTCGAGGGATTCCCCTGAATAATTTCTTCTAGCCATTCATTACGAAATGCTTCAAAATCAATAGATTGGCTCATGTAGTTTCTTGTATTAGTACTTGAATGTATAATGCATTTTTTTATACTTGTCAAGTTGTATGAAATCTGACTCAATATTTGCCACTTACCTGAAATTTAGTCACAAAACTTAGTTTATAAAGCACAGTATGCGAGCGCATTTAAAAATAGTTTATAAGTAAAAATACTATAAATTAATATTATCGAGTCATGAAAAATATCATATTTTATGGGTAACTCGTTGTAACTTGTCTTAGCCACTGCAACTGACTCGTAGCAACTTCACCGCTACAATAAGAGATAAAAAGCTAAGTTAATAACCTATGGCTGAAATTGTGACCCTTCAAATTCCTGATATGTTAGCACAAAGAGTAAAGGAAATAGCTGCTTTCACACATCGGCGATTTGAAGATGTATTAGTAGAATTTATTGACCGCGCTATTACCGAACTACCTGTTGAGTCACTACCTAATGAGCAGGTTTTAGCTTTGTGCGATATCCAAATGGAAACTGAACAACAAGAAGTTTTTAGTGACCTGTTAGCACGTAACCAAGAGGGAGAACTTAACGAAGTAGAAATTAAAAAATTAGATGAACTAATGCAAGTTTACCGACGTGGCTTAGTACGTAAAGCGAGAGCTTTAAAAGTAGCTGTTGAACGTGGTATAAAACCCGCTCTAATCTAACAGCTATGGCTCGCCCTTATATTCCAGTAGAAATAGACCGTCGTGTCCGCAATTCTGCTCGAAACCGATGCGGTTATTGTTTGAGTCCTCAGCATTTAGTGATGGCACGTTTGGAAATTGAACATATTATTCCTATATCTAAAGGTGGTAGCAATGATGAATCTAACTTATGGCTAGGTTGCCCACTATGCAATGGCTATAAAAGTGATAAAACTACAGGAATTGATCCAGAAACTGAGGATATAGTAAAACTTTTTAACCCTCGTACCCAAGTTTGGTCTGAACATTTTTGCTGGACTGAAGATGGTTTGCGTATTGTTGGTAAAACACCGACTGGTCGTGCAACAGTTGTAGTCTTACATTTGAGCAGCGATGCAGATGCGCTCGAAGTTCGCAGTTATTGGGTACTTGCTGGTTGGCATCCTCCGCAAGACTGATTAATTTATAACTGCAAAATTTATAACGACGCAAAGAGAAGAGAGGGGAGAGGGCGATCGCCTAAAAGTTCTATCAGTCAAATCAAGTTACAATAGGGTAGCTAAAGCTCGTTTTCTCAAAGTCGAGAATAAATAAAAAATATGCTAAATGGGATTAAACAAAAGGCTATTGTTGGGAAGGATGGCAAAATTGAATTGTTGGTAACCGAGTTACCAGAAGGAGCAGTAGTAGAAGTCATAGTTCTAATTGAGCCACAAATTGAAGATGAAACTACTTACTTACTAAAATCAGAAGCTAACAAAAAACATTTGCTCAAAGCTTTAGAAAATGTAAAGCAGAAAAACTTAATTTATGTCGATCTAGATGAGTATGAAAAAGGTAGCGTTTGAATTAGAAGCCTTTGAACAACTAGGTCTGTGGGCAACACAAGACAAGAAAGTTTTCAAAAAAATATTGGAATTGATTAAAGATATACAAAGAGAACCTTTTTCGGGTATAGGCAAACCGGAGCCATTGAAATACGAATTACAAGGTTACTGGTCAAGGCGGATTAGCGATGAACATAGATTAATTTATAAAGTGGAAGAAGATTTATTAACTATTTTATCTTGTAAATACCATTACGATTAATTTCTTAACGGCAAAATTTATGAGTACAACCCCATCACAAAATGAAAGCCGTGAAATGCTGAAATGGCTGAATCGCAACCGCCAAATGTTATTAGATTCATATAAAAATCAATATGTTGCCTACAACGCTAATGGCTTAATTGCTCATAGCGATAACTTGCGTCAAGTTTTGGAATTAGCAGAAGCTTCAGGAGAGACTTTTGCAATTTACTTAGTTCCACGACGCACTGCTTCTATCCAGATTTTACAAATTCGCTTTCGTGCAGTAGCCCGTCATGATTGGCAACCAAATTATTATGTGAAGCTAAAGCATAGAGATATAAATATTAATACAACAATGTTAGTAGATTCTGGTGCAGAACTTAGTTTAATTTCATTAAAAGTTGGTCAAGATTTAGGATATGCTTTAGCCGATGCAGAATCAACTTTATTAGCAGAAACTATTGGCGGAAGAGTTGAGTACGTTTTACGGAATATTGAAATGACAATTGATGGACATACTTTTATTGCTCCTGTAGCATGGTTACAAACCGATACAGGAGGAGAACAATTACTACTTGGGCGAGAAATTGTATTTGATAAGTTTAATATTGAGTTTCGGCAAGCTGAGGAACAAATTATTTTTACTTGGCGTGAAGATTTGAATTCATAAAGTCTCACTAAAAAAAATAATGCAGAGAATAAACTCTAACTCTGCAAAGACTGACAGATATCAAATATTATTAACTTCATTTATGAGCCTTAATCATTATTTCCTTATCCAAAATCGCTAAAAAATTTGACACCTCCGGTACAACTACTTCACTCAAACTTAACTCCTTCACTGCAGCATCAAAAGTTTTCCCTTGCAGCATATGATAACCAATTTCTAACAATTGCTCCCAACTAATATCGCTCAAGACATAAGCTTTAACAAGAGCATTCAGTAAATTTTGATATTTATTCCCCTCAGCTTCAGTCATCATAGTATGGGGAATCTCAAAAAATTTCTCAAACCGATAATACCAAGATTTCGATTGCTTTTTCATCAAAGACTCAAAGAAAGCCTTTAAATCCTCTGGATCGATAGCCTTGTCATTTTCACTAGAAATCACCAACATCGGCGCTGTTGGATAGTATCTTACTCGCTCCACAATCTCTTGACCCATATCTAAAAATAGCCGCAATGCAGGCATCTTAAATCCACCATAGCCAATAGTATCGGTATCAGGTTTACCGTCCCAATCATAATAAATGGGGAGAATTTCAACGAATAAGTCGAGGATTGTATTGTAGCTGCTGAGGTAGGGTGAAAATAGTAGTGCTTTGTTAATTTCTTGGGAACATTCAAGCGCTAACCAAGCAGCCAAAGTACCTCCACCAGATAACCCGCCGACTACTATCTCATTTCCTAAACTTTGTGCAACTTTTAACCACGAAAGCGCAAATTCCTGATATACTTCACGTTCTGTTGGCAGGGGAGGCGGGTTCTTACTATTCCATTTTCCCGCAATTCCATGACCGGGTAGCAACGGAATTAAAACGTTGTAGCCTGCTTCAAACAAAATTTTAGAGATAGGTTCAAACTGGTAAGGAGCGGCAGTAAATCCGTGGAAGAAAAGGCAAACCTTAGCAGTGGGTTGCGGGTGAAAAAAGAATTTTGAGCGGCAAGCCTCATTTTTGAGTGGCAAAGTTTTCTCTAGAGCTTCGGTTTGCTCAATGATGGCTGCTATTGTACTGGAATAATTAGACATATTAATAAATGATGAACTCTTAAATATTTATTAACAATTACATTCAATTATCATCGTTTTTGCGACAATTGTCCCCAAGTTAAGAAAAGTCTACTTTGAATGAAGGAAGAAGGAAGGAGGTTTGTATATGTGGACTTGGACTCTAACTCAAAACGAAAGAGCCTGCGGGAGGTCGAGGTATTAAACCCCCCTCTCCCCTTCTGGTCTTCCCCCTCCCCTAGGAGAGTAAACTAAGTCTGGTAGCATCCGGCGATGGAAAAAAAGCAAAAACCGGGAAGATTTTTTAAGGAGTGAGTCGAATTATCAGTGAAATAGCTATACTCCAAAGTAATACTCTCACTGTTATATTGAAAATTTTTGGGGCTGGATTTATGACATCCTATGCAACTTCCTCTGCCAAAGCGGAAATGAGCGAACTTCGACGGTTAAAAAACTTACTACCACCGGAGTTGCAGAGTTGGGTCACGGTTGAAGGTACGACTGAGGTCAATCCACCCCTGGTCCGCTGCGAAGAAATTGGTAAAGACCAAGTGGAAATTCAAATTGACTTGGTGAAATGGGATGCTCTGGCAATGGATCAGCGCAATTTGCTGTTTTGGCACGAAGTCGCTCGGGTTCAAAATGACACTATTCCCAAAGATGGTTGGGAAATGGCAGCACTGGCTATTGGTTTAGGCGGTGCTGTGGGTGAATTATGGGTACAAGATGGATTGCTGTTGGTATTAGCTATGGCTCTGTGCGGTGTCTCAGGCTGGCGCTTGTATCAAAAAAATAATGGTGAAAAGCAGGTAAAAGAATTGACCAGCGCTGATGAAAAAGCGATCGCCCTCGCAACTCGTTTTGGTTACAGTCTACCCAATGCTTATAAAAGTCTCGGTAGCGCTCTCAAAACTCTGATTGAAACTACTCCCAGCAAACGTCAGCGTTCTAAATACGAAGCCCGTCTGTCTGCCCTCAAGCGCGGCGCTAACAAAGCGAAAGGCAAATCTAAGTCTTTGGATGATAACGATTATTAGGATTCAAGACAAGGGGGATAAGGGGAGGCAGGGGGAGCAGGGAGCAGGGAGCAGGGAAGACAAGGAGGAGAAAATTTATCTCCTCACTCCTAACTCCCAATTCCCAACTCCCGACTCCCAACTTCTAACTCCTAACCACTAACTCCTAACTCCTAACTCCTAACTCCTAACTCCTCACTCCTTACAGCTGATTCAACATCTTATGGGTCTGTGGCACTACACGGACGTTCTTGATATATTGCTTCATCAAAGCTTGCCAATTCAAAACTTGTTCGGGTGTTGGGGCAAGCACAGGCATTTCGCTGAATTGTTCAGATACTGCTAAAGGTGTCACAGGTTGTAAGTAAACTGCAATAATCGGATTTACTGCCGCTACCAATTGGGCTGCACGCTCCAACTCAGCCAAATCAGTATTTTTTGAAACAATTATTTTTATAAAAACTTCGACTCGTGCTAAGTGACAGAGTTTGAGAAATTTCTCATGTTCTTGCCAACGATTTTCCCCGCTGACGCTATGTAGTTTAAAATCCATACCTACAGAATCTAAGTATGGCAAAATCTGAGTTAGTTGGTCTGGGCGATGTCCACCTGTCTCTAAATATACAGGGAGTCCGGTAAGGGATCGCACTTGGGGTAAAAATTCCGTTAAGAATGGGGTATGAAGCAGCGGTTCACCCCCTGTCAAGCTAATGCTATCGTGTAAGCAAGGTAGATTTTGTAGCTGAACCCATTCGAGTAATATAGGTAGGGGAACGGGATTGGGGTGAATTTCAAAATCGCGCAATCCCGGCGATCGCTCTATCCTACAAGTCTCGGGTGCATTCCAAGTATGACTGCTGTCGCAAAAATGGCAGCGCAAGTCACATAGAGCAAAACGAACAAAAATTTGACGTGTTCCCACATTGAGTCCTTCCCCTTGAATGGCGGAAAAGACCTCGACCAGGCGTGCGGTAGGTGTCACAGTAGTTTTAACAGTCATTTGATGATATTTGGTGTATCCGCTTTCTTGTGCACAACAGCAAGATGTTTTTCAACTCTATAAGTATGAAGTATTCAAGTATGAAGTATGAATTTTTGATGAATGCGAGCATCGCAGTTTTCTCCAAACTCGGGCATTCTTTATACTTCATTCAAGACACTTCAAACTTACGCTCATGCTTCTTGTTCTATTGTGAATCTTCGCAAGCGAACGCTATATCTCGACCCAAGCAAAAGTGCGAAAGCGTTCTGATTTCTTATGATTAACATGAGATTAGATTATTCGCTTGGACAGAATAATGTTTGGCAGATGACGTTTACGAGGCAAAAAAGTGCAAATTTCCATGACTAGCCAACCCACAGAGGCAGATTTTCCGGTGACGTTCCTTAACGACACGGCAATAATTCAGGTTCCGGTGCGGTTAAGCGTACTAGAGGCTGTAGCCTTTAAGGACACTTGTGAAGACTTCATCAAGGCAACTGTACCTCCCAAACAAATTATTATTGACTTTCATCAAACTACTTTTTTAGATAGTAGCGGTTTGGGTGCCTTGGTAAGTAATTTTAAAATCGCTCAGGAAAAGGGCATAGAATTAATCCTGCGGAATGTTACCCCAGGGGTGATGGCAGTCCTCAATCTCACAGGGCTTGATAAAGTTTTTACTATAGAGTCTAGTGCCACACCACAACCCTCAAGCCGCGAACTTGAAGAACAGCTACCCACAACTCATCCCTCTGTACGTTCCTGGATGAAAAGGTTCATAGATGTGATTGGGGCACTAGTCGGTTTGGCGATCGCCGGAATTTTATTTATTCCCATTGTCATTGCCATTAAAATTGACGATCCCGGTCCGATTTTCTTTTGTCAAACTCGTTGTGGATGGATGGGGAAGCGCTTCCGAATTTGGAAATTCCGCTCAATGTGTGTGGATGCTGAAGCGAAAAAAGCCGAGTTGGAAAAACAAAACCAAGTTGACCGGGGCATTTTCAAAATCAAAAACGATCCCCGGATTACGCGCTTCGGGCGTTTTTTACGGAAAAGCAGCCTTGATGAACTGCCTCAGTTTTGGAATGTTCTGAAAGGAGAAATGAGTTTAGTCGGTACCAGACCACCCACACCGGATGAAGTAGAACGCTACGAAGTACCTGAGTGGCAACGTTTGGATGTCAAACCAGGTATGACTGGTGAATGGCAGGTTAATGGACGCTCTAGTATAGAAGCTTTTGAAGATGTGATTCGCCTGGATTTACAGTATCAAAAGAATTGGAACTTGCTATATGATTTAAAGTTGATCTTAAAAACAATCGCGATCGTATTTAACAGAAATAGCGGTGCTGCATAATCAATTACCTTAATTCATAAACAACATCATCAAAGAGGACAAGCACAAGGCTTAAATTAAGACCTTTTTTGTTCTCTTTTTTGTTTATATATTATTAAACGTAATATCCCAATTAGCAATCCGATCACGGATTTTAAAGGATTAGTCGGATTCCACTCCAAGAATAATTAATTTTTAGATTCTCTGTGAAATCCTTTAATCCCTTTAATCCGCGATCGGATTTTAAAGGATTAGTCGAATTCCACTCCAAGAATAATTAATTTTTAGATTCTCTGTGAAATCCTTTAATCCCTTTAATCCGCGATCGGATTTTAAAGGATTAGTCGAATTCCACTCCAAGAATAATTAATTTTTAGATTCTCTGTGAAATCCTTTAATCCCTTTAATCCGCGATCGTGCCTTGGACGAAGAATCTATTGCAAAATCACTACAACTCTACGGTTTATACCTACGTATAAGCACTCGATAGGAACAAAATCTAAATTATTTTTAAGTAACAAAAATATCATCGTAGCCCTAGGTTCTCATATCAAATTTTACTCAATCTTCAATGAAAAAGAACTGACATCAAGAGATTCTACAAGGAAAATAAAAATATCAGCACTTCCTGCAAAGGGACAATGTTGAAGAAAAATGCTCAGTTAAAATAAAAAAAGCCAGGGCTATTCTGACTAATTTGTTATGCGGATTTTAATTTACTCCTACAACTATCATCCAGAACCAATTGGTATAGCTCCTCTGATGACTGAATTAGCAGAGGGACTAGTAAAACGCGGACACGAAGTGCGTGTAGTTACTGCTATGCCTAATTACCCCGAACGTCAAATTTACAAGGAATATCGCGGTAAATGGTACGTCAATGAATATAAAAATGGCGTAAAAATTCAACGCAGTTATGTGTGGATTCGTCCAGAGCCAAATCTCATAGACAGATTATTGTTAGATGCTAGCTTCGTTATTACAAGCTTTTTACCTGCTCTCATCGGCTTTAGTCCAGATGTAATTCTTTCAACCGCGCCATCTTTGCCAGTTTGTATTCCAACTACAGTTTTAGCATTGCTGCACAATTGTCCTGTAGTGTTAAACCTGCAAGATATATTACCAGATGCAGCGGTTCACGTTGGCCTGTTGAAAAATAAATTTGTCATCCGTTTATTTTCAGCTTTGGAAAAATTTGCTTACTATACTGCCACGAAAATTAGCGTTATTGCTGATGGATTTGTGGAGAATTTGCTGGCTAAAGGGGTAAATCCTGACAAAATTGTCCAAATTCCTAACTGGGTTGATGTCAATTTTATCCGTCATGAAGCAAAAGAAAACAATGCTTTCCGCGCTACTCATAACTTAGATGGCAAATTTGTAGTCTCTTACTCAGGTAATATCGCTCTGACACAAGGTTTAGAAACAGTCATCAAAGCTGCTGCTCTATTGCGAGATACCCCTGATATTGTTTTTATGATTGTGGGAGAAGCTTCATGTTTGCAACGACTGCAACAAGAGTGTCAAGAATACGGTGCGGATAATGTTTTGCTGCTGCCGTTTCAACCCCGTGAAAAGTTACCTGTGATGTTGGCTGCTGCGGATGTTGGCTTAGTGGTACAAAAGAAAAACGTGATCTCTTTCAATATGCCATCAAAAATTCAAGTGCTACTTGCTAGCGGTCGGGCGATTGTGGCATCCGTACCTGACAATGGTACAGCGGCAAGGGCCATCAAACAAAGTGGCGGCGGCGTTGTTGTTCCTCCAGAAGACGCACAAGCACTAGCTGATTCGATTTTAGAACTCTACAAACAACCAGAAAAAGTCAAAACTCTCGGTTATAACAGCCGGAAATTTGCCGTAGAACAATATTCCTTTGAGCAAGCCTTGAATCATTATGAATCTTTGTTCTGCTCTATAACCGCAGATAATCCAGTCCCTTCGTCAGCAGTTGTGTCGAAGCAGCAAGTCTAAATATCGATTGTTCATTTAGGCTTTTAATTGGGAGTTGGAAATTATCGTATCTACCATTGCCAAGAAAAATTCACTCCAACTCCGTTAAAATAGGAATATAAATTCATCCTTGCCCCCCATTATGCTATTTTTTTGCGGGTATTTCCCGCGATAGTAACAAAGCAAGCATGATTATTCAAATCGGGTGCATAGCCTTCATGCGCAAACAAGTCTTAACCTGGTTATCAGAAAATGTCCCACCTGAGCGAGTAAATCACATCATCAGGGTCGAGCAGATGGCTGACTCGTTAGCATTGCATTACAACTTAGATCGAGAAAAAGCCGCTCAAGCTGGATTGATGCACGATTTAGCAAAATATTTTAAGCCGCAAAAACTTTTAGAGATGGCACGGGTTCGGGGATTGGAGATAGACGAGGTGATGATAGATACTCCTCATCTGTTACATGCCGATGTTAGTGCCATTGTTGCGAGCGTTGAATTTGGCGTCAAGGATGAAGAAGTATTACAAGCGATCGCCAATCACACTTTGGGTAGACCAGGTATGGGTATGCTCAGTTGTATCGTATTCTTAGCAGATAGTCTAGAACCAGGGCGCGGCGATACCCCAGAATTACAAGCTTTACGACAACTTAGCAGTGAAAATATTGATCGGGCTGTTTGGTTAACTTGCGATTATTCCCTAAAATCCTTGCTGAAAAAACATTGCATGATTCATCCCCGCGTTATTGCCACCCGCAATTGGTTCCTTATGCGATGGAAATCTAAGCAGCCTGTTGTGCAAACAACCGCATAGACCCCCGTTTTTTTGTTAGTATTCAAGAAAACCAATTCACGCAGTTGCATTCCGTTTGTTAGCTTGTGAGTAATTGTGAAAAGTTGTTAAAACACCAAAATAAAGCAGCTGAGGTTTAATGTCTGACTATTTCCAAGCGAATTTTCCATTACAATCTTTATCGGTTGCAGAAAGTGGGTCAAATCCCACAAGAGTCGAGTCCAATGATGGGAGCAGCAGAGAATTAGCTTTAACGGTCGCCGAAGCCGCATCAGAACGCAAAGCGGGTGATATTGTTCTGTTGAGGGTAGCAGATGTATCTTACCTGTCAGATTATTTTGTCATTGTTACAGGTTATTCTCGGGCGCAGGTAAGAGCGATCGCTGGCTCAATTGAAGAAATGGTCGAAACGCTATTAGAGCGCCGTCCTTTGCGCTCAGAAGGCAAATCTGAAGGCAGTTGGGTGTTGCTAGATTATGGCGATGCGATCGTTCACGTGATGATGCCCGCAATGCGTGAGTTTTATAATCTAGAAGCGTTCTGGGGTCATGCAGAACGTTTGGAGTTCACCACATCCAACGACGGTGGGAGTCAGCCAACATGATGTCCTCAGTTACAAATTGCCCAGTACCCGTTGAACAGCAGCCGTTGAATGAGTACGAAGAATTAAAGAATTCTTGGCTGTTTCGTGACTGTACTTTAACTTGGCGTGAGTATATCACAAAGATGCTTTGGATTTGGGGATTGTCATGGCTAGTAGCTTCCCCGATGGCAGCTGCAAGTTTTGCCCCACACAAGTATTTTGCTCACTTTATTCTAATCAGCGCAGCAGGTGCCAGTATTGGGATAGTGCTGGCAATTGCACGTTTGTATTTAGGTTGGTCTTATATCCGCGATCGCCTCCAAAGCCCAATAATTTTCTATGAAGAATCTGGGTGGTACGATGGTCAGACTTGGACAAAACCCGAAGAAGTGCTGACACGCGATCGCTTAGTTGTTAGTTACCAAATCAAACCGATTTTTCAACGCTTGCAATTGACCAAAGCTTTCTTGGCTATGTTGTTCGTTGCTGGTACGATAGTTTGGCATTTAGTCTAAATAGTTGGGAGTTAAGAGTTAGGAGTTGGTAGTTAAGAATTCATAACTATTGCAACTCCTAACTCGACAGTTGAGTATGGCAAAACGAACTCAAGCCGCAGCATTGGAAGTTAGGTTGTTGCGCGAAGGTATTATTGAATCTCGGCACACCGTTCAAGCAGTTGTCTCTGACGACCGAGGACGAGTGCTTTCTGTCGCAGGAAACGCAGAAACTGCTACATTCGTCCGCTCATCGCTCAAACCTTTTCAGGCACTAGCAGTTACCACTACAGGGACTCTAGAACGCTATGAATTGAGCGATCGCGATTTAGCAATTATGACAAGTTCCCATAAAGGTACAATTGAGCAAGTCCGACAGGTATTTAATATCCTGTGGCGAGCTGATATTGACCCGACAGCACTCCAATGTCCTATACCTGAAGGCAAGCGCAGTTCCCTAGAATACAACTGCTCCGGTAAACATGCAGGGATGTTAGCCGTTTGTCAGCAGCGTCATTGGCCCTTGAATAATTACTTAGAGCGCAAACACCCAGTTCAGCAACTGATTTTGACAAAAGTAGCAGAAGTATTGCGAATGCCGGCAGAGGAGTTTATCAGCGTTCACGATGACTGCGGTGTCCCGACATATCTGATGCAACTCGGGCAAATGGCATCTCTATATGCCCAGCTAGCCTCTGGTAGCAACCTGGATATGGAGCGGATTGTCCGTGCCATGACTCATCACCCAGTTATGGTAGCGGGAGACGGAGAATTTGATACCGAACTGATGCGTTTATCTCCAGGAGAACTGGTGAGCAAAGCCGGTGCTGAAGGCGTGCAGTGTATTGCTAGGCTTGGTGAAGGCATGGGATTGGCAATCAAAGTCATTGATGGGGCAAAACGAGCAAAATATGCCGTTGCCATTCACTTGCTCCAACAAATGGGTTGGATTAGTCCCACCACTGCCCAAGCCCTATCCGAAAAGTTTATGAGCATGGGTAAATACAAGCGTTTGGAAGTAATTGGAGAATTATCAATGTTGTAGTTGCCAAATTTAAAACTTTGGGTTATAGTTATTAAAGAGACGAAGCGACGCGGGATAGAGCAGCCTGGTAGCTCGTCGGGCTCATAACCCGAAGGTCAGTGGTTCAAATCCACTTCCCGCCACCAAATAAAAAACAAAACCTCACAATCTAAAAAGTTGTGGGGTTTTGTTTTATTTGCTTTTGATTTAGCACCGCTTTCTCACGGATGAAGGCGATCGCAAGAGCAAGCATTGAAGATATATCGGAACCTGAAAAACCGAGCAGGTGACTACAGTGAATCAAAGCGGCTTAATCGGATTTATCGCAAAGTGAGGCAAGCCTAAAAACACTGTTGGCAATTCTACGAGAACTAAAAGATCCTCTTGGCGAAGCTTGGACTTTAGGATTGCTCGGAATCGTTCAGTTCGGTCAAGAGCAAAAGACTGGACTTGAAAAAAACAAGCGATCGCCATTCTCAAAGAGCCTGTTGCACCTGTCGATAAACTGCAGCAGCAGTATGCTCAAGGCATTATTCTTGCATTGCTGGGCTATGTTCAAATGAGGCAAAACCATATCGAACCAGCCAAAAAAACATTACAACCAGCGTTGGATCGTAGTTTGTAGCTCAATATGAAAATAACAGATTTTTTTTGTAACCCTTGCTATATATGGATTGTGGAATATGTTATTCAAGAGATTAAACGAATTAAGCGCCGTATATATAGCGGTTCTCGGTTGAGTGAGGTGCAGATTAAAGTAGTGAAGTTACTGTGGGGTGAGCATCTTGAACCGCCCTTATGTATTTCAAGAGAACGGCAACCGCTATATCACTGCTGATAATCATGGTGCGTTGCGGTGCATAAAGCTAGTTTTTCGGTACAATAATATACATTATACACCATCCAATTATTCAGCGCCACCTTCATTGCCACTGAAAGGATCTTCGCCAATTCCTAATTCTTTTTTCGCACGTTTCAACTGCTTCCAGAGAGCTTTGATTTGGTCGTAGGCTTCACCTGGCGGCAGTTTCCCATTAGTTTCTAAATTACAAATATAGCTGATTCGCTGGGCAAATTCCTGCAAATTAGCATTAAAAACTAAATTCTCTGGCTTTACTTGACCGTAGTAACGACCCCGAGGATAGAGAAAATCATCTTTGTTCATTATTCTTCTCTCCTTTTATTCAACTGCTTTCTCCTATATTTAGATATTTAGAACTGAAGCTGAAGGAATTGCAAATCTTAGTTCGCATTCTACCAAAATTACCTAGCGATCAAATCATCCTTTAAATACATATTGTAATTAACTTTACCTCACTTCACTAAGTATGCCGTATTAATATATACTATTTAACGCTACCTAAGAATTTTATCCAACTCCAAATCAATAATTATTTGATGTAAAAAAACACTTTCATCGAAATATCGCCGGATAGAAAAGAAAATCAGCCCTTGTCACTATCCCGTATCTGTGACTTACTATTGAGCGATGACTAATAACTTTCAGATAAAATAGTTAAGCCTAAAAGCACCAAGCAGCAATTAAGCCTAAAACTTTACCACCCACCATGTCTGTTAATTCAAAACTGTACGAAGGCAAAGCCAAAATTCTCTACACTACGGATAATCCGGAAATTTTGTTGGCTGATTTTAAAGATGATGCTACAGCTTTTAATGCCCAAAAGCGTGGCAGTATTGTTGGCAAAGGAATTATTAACTGTAGCATTTCTAGCCATTTATTTCAACACTTAGAAGCACAAGGGATTAAGACGCACTATATCGACAGTCCGGCAGCAAATCAAATGCGGGTGAAGGCTGTGAAGATTGTGCCAGTGGAAGTAGTGGTGAGAAATATTGCGGCCGGAAGTTTGTGTCAGCAGACAGGATTGCCACTGGGGACAGTTCTCAAACAGCCTTTAGTTGAGTTTTATTACAAAAACGATGAATTAGGAGATCCGCTGTTGACACGCGATCGCCTACAACTAATGGAGTTAGCAACTGAGGAACAAGTTGCTACAATAACCAATCTAGCATTGCAAATCAACAAGTACCTCCAGGGCTTTTGGCAGCAGTGCGGGATTACTCTAGTGGACTTTAAGCTAGAGTTTGGTTTGGACTCACAATATGAAGTAATCTTGGCGGATGAAATTAGCCCCGACACCTGTCGCTTGTGGGATGCAACGGTGGACGATCCGAACCTCCGGGTAATGGACAAAGACCGTTTCCGCCGAGACTTAGGTAATGTAGAAAATGCTTACCAGGAGGTTTTGCAAAGAGTGTTGAAAGCAGTAGAAAGTAACAAGTGAACAAGTCGGTCAGATTGAAGAAGGAAGAAGGAAGAAGGAAGAAGGAGGAGGTTTACAAGATGGGGATACAGAACCCCAATTCAAAATGGGCGATCTCTTTCTTGTCGGGGTATTAAACCCCCTGCTCCCAAATAGACAAACTCAGCTTGGTCATTTTTTCTTTATGCTTTGGTAATCAGTTTGTAACCGAGTGCGATTGACTAATGACTGGTGACTGGTGACTAATAACTAATGACTAATGACTATTTTTTGATGGTGTGTGGACGTGAAGAGGAATTTAAGTAAAATGCGCTTATCCCCGGTTATAGTTTCAGTGGTGGCGTTTGCAGCCTATGCAGGTACTTCGTTGAGTGCAAATGCACAAACTGCAAATAATTCAACAGAAAATCAGAAGTCGGAAGTTGTCACATTCCAAGATGCGCTACTTACTGCACCAGATGAGGTAACAATACCGACCGATGCTGCCAAGCCACAAGAAACAGCAAAGGTTGTTATCTCACAGAAAAATAAAGATCCAGAATCGGAAGTTGTTGCGGTGTTTCCAGCATCACCAAGGGTCACTGCCAAGCCAAAAGAAACAGCAAAGGTTGTTATCTCACAGAAAAATAAAGATCCAGAATCGGAAGTTGTTGCAGTATTTCCAGCATCGTCAACGGTCACTGCCAAGCCAAAAGAAACAGCAGTTGTTATCCCAACAAAAAATCAGCAATCAGAAGCTGTTGCAGTTTTCTCAACATCATCCCCTACACAAGGATCTGCTTCAGACCTGATACCGCAAAGACGGAAGGCACAAACAACCGCACAAACCCCAAGAAGAACTCCAAACCCGACAAATCTTCCTCGGGTATCCGATCCTGCTTTTGTGCAAGTCCCTCCGACAATCAATCAAGAACCAGCTACTCCTACTCCTACTCAGACACCACAACCAACAGTTCCTCCTGTAAATCAGCAACCAGCACCACAACCAACCGTTCCTCCTGCAAATCAACAACCAGCACCACAACCAACCGTTCCTCCTGCAAATCAACAACCAGCACCTTCTTTTCCAAACATCCCCCCATCTGATACTCCACAAAATATTCAACCACAAGTCCCAGAAGCCACAGAAACCCGCGTATTAGTGTCAGAGGTAGTGGTAAGACCAGAAACGGGGCAACTAACCCCAGAATTAGAAAATCAAGTTTATAAAGCAATTCGCACCCAGCCAGGACGGACGACAACTCGTTCTCAATTGCAAGAAGATATTAACGCCATCTTTGCCACGGGCTTCTTCTCAAATGTCCAAGCAACGCCAGAAGACACCCCATTAGGCGTGCGAGTGAGCTTTGTAGTCCAGCCTAACCCCGTACTGACCAAGGTGCAAATAGAAGCCAACCCAGGTACCAATATCGCCTCGGTAATACCTGCAACGGCTATAGATGAAATCTTTAAAGAGCAGTATGGCAATATTCTGAATTTACGTAACTTGCAAGAAGGCGTCAAACAATTAACCAAGCGCTATCAAGACCAAGGTTATGTTTTGGCGAACGTAATTGGAGCGCCGAAAGTATCATCCAATGGAGTTGTCACCCTGCAAATAGCAGAGGGCGTGGTAGAAAACGTCCGAGTTCGGTTTCGCAATAAAGATGGTCAGGAAACTGACGAGAAGGGACAACCATTGCGGGGTCGGACACAAGAATATATCGTAACGCGAGAGTTGCAACTCAAGCCGGGACAAGTATTCAACCGCAACATTGTGCAAAGAGACTTGCAACGGGTATTTGGACTGGGATTGTTTGAAGATTTGAATATCTCCCTTGACCCCGGTACTGACCCCAGTAAGGTGAATGTGGTAGTGAATGTGGTTGAGCGCAACAGCGGTTCGATTGCAGCAGGGGCGGGTATTAGTTCTGCCAGTGGGCTATTTGGTACGATTAGCTATCAAGAGCAAAACCTCGGCGGAAGAAACCAGAAATTGGGGGCTGAGTTACAAGTCGGTGTACGGGAACTACTGTTTGACCTGCGGTTTACAGACCCTTGGATTGCTGGCGATCCATTCCGGACTTCTTACACAGCAAACGTTTTCCGTCGCCGTTCGCTTTCGTTGATTTTTGACGGACCAAAGCAAAATATTGACACATTTGACCCCAACAACCCAACAGGAGGTGGCGATCGCCCCCGCGTTGTCCGGACTGGTGGTGGTATAAACTTTACCCGTCCTTTGTCACCAAATCCTTATGAGAATTCTGAATGGACAGCTTCAGCTGGCTTCCAGTATCAGCGAATTTCCACTAAGGATGATGGTGGCAACATCAGAAATTTTGGACGGGTAAATGGCGATCCAAACACACAAGTCGCTCTGAGCGCTTCTGGTACTGGTCAAGACGACTTACTATTATTTCAGTTGGGTGCAGCCCGCGATCAACGCAACAATCCCCTCCAACCCACCAGCGGTTCTTTCTTCCGCATCGGTCTGGATCAATCAGTCCCCATCGGACTCGGCAACATTTTCCTCACCAGATTGCGGGGTAGCTACAGCCAATATATCCCCGTCAAATTTACTAACTTCACCAAGGGAGCCCAAGCCCTAGCCTTTAACATCCAAGGGGGAACCGTACTCGGAGACTTACCTCCCTACGAAGCTTTTACTCTTGGTGGTAGTAACTCCGTCCGGGGTTACGAAGAAGGGCACTTAGCTGCAGGACGTAGTTTCTTGCAAGCATCAGTCGAATATCGCTTCCCGGTCTTCTCAGTCGTCAGTGGGGCACTATTTTTTGACGTTGGTACCGATTTGGGAACCAGTACCAGGGCATCCGAAATACTCAATAAAAACGGTACTGGCTACGGTTACGGTCTTGGCGTTCGTGTCCAGTCCCCACTCGGCCCAATTCGTATCGACTACGGTATCAACGACTCCGGGGACAGCCGCATCAACTTCGGTATTGGGGAAAGGTTTTAAAGAGTTAGTGGTTAGTGGTTAGTGGTTAGTGGTTAGTGGTTAGAAGCAGTCTCACTGGCGCAGCACCCCCCGCTACGAATGATAAAAACACGGGTTTATTCTTTTGTTTTTCCCTTTACTTTGTACCCCGTGTTTCTTGAAAGTTATGAGGAGCGGAGTTTTAACTCCTAACTCCTAACTCCTAACTCTTAACCAATAACCAATAACCAATAACCACTAACTTCTTTCTTCTGTTTTCCCGTTAGCTTGCTAATTTTTTGATTTACCTGAATACTATTCCGATAAGCCTTGAGTCTTTCAACAAACCAAACCCATAGTTTATCCTTGGTCATTTGTCCTATGTTATGCGTTCTTGACAAATGACAATTGACATAGCAAGATCCCGCCTTGGGGTATGACAAATGACAAATGATAACTTTATGCAACAGCACACTTTGTCCGCGCCGATCGCACAAACAGGAATAGGACTGCATAGCGGTGCTAATACTCATGTTCGCATACTACCAGCACCAACTGGAAGTGGACGATATTTTGTGCGGGTGGATTTGCCAGATTCACCAGTAATAAAGGCGCAGATAGCATCGGTCAATCAGACTCTGCTCTCAACGCAGTTAGGCTCATTGGAAGCATCTGTCCGCACTGTAGAGCATTTATTGGCCTCTCTAGCGGTAATGGGTGTAGATAACGCTCGAATTGAAATTGACGGTCAGGAAGTGCCTCTTTTGGATGGTTCGGCTCTTGAGTGGACAAAAAGGATTGCTGAAGTTGGCTTAACATCACAAACTAAGCACACAAACGAGGCTCCTTTGGTTGTAGAGCAGGAAATTTGGGTGCGTCAAGACGATGCCTTTGTTGCTGCCATCCCAGCCCCCTATACTCGTTTCACCTACGGAATTGACTTTGATTTACCTGCTATTGGTAATCAATGGCACAGTTGGTCACCCAGCTTGAATCGGGAAAATGCTTCTGCTGACTTCACTGCGGAAATTGCTCCTGCTCGTACCTTCGGTTTATTGCATCAAATAGAACATTTACAAAAGTCGGGGTTAATTAAAGGTGGCAGTTTGGAAAATGCTCTGGTTTGTGGATCTGATGGTTGGGTAAATCCGCCTTTAAGATTCCCAAATGAGCCAGTACGTCATAAAATCTTGGATTTAGTAGGAGATTTGAGTTTGCTGGGAAATTTCCCCCAAGCTCACTTCCTAGCATACAAGGCCAGCCATAATTTACACATTCAACTGGCGAAACGGATTTTAGATTGGGTAGGAGTTAGGAGTTAGGAGTTAGTGGTTAACAAATAACAACCAACAACCAACAACCAACAACTAACAACTAACAACTAACAATCAACAATCAAAAGCCGACACCGCCAAATGAACGCAAAATCCAAAATCTAAAGAGTGCCAATGTCAAGCCTCACCGAAATTAACACCATAGATGTTCCCACACCTGCATCTACCACAGATCAGCCCGATGGCAGCAGCAATGTAAAAAAAACTTTCACAGTAGAAGAAATTCAGAAACTGTTACCGCACCGCTACCCCTTTGCACTGGTAGACCGAATTATTGACTATGTGCCAGGGAAAAGTGCTGTTGGGATCAAAAACGTTAGCTTTAACGAACCCCAGTTTCAGGGACATTTTCCAGGTCATCCGATCATGCCGGGAGTGCTAATTGTGGAAGCAATGGCACAAGTCGGCGGTGTCGTAATGACTCAAGTGCCCGAATATGAAGGCGGATTATTTCTGTTTGCAGGTATAGATAAAGTCCGTTTTCGCCGCCAAGTAGTGCCGGGAGATCAACTGGTAATGACCGTGGAACTGTTGTGGGTCAAACAGCGTCGTTTCGCTAAGATACGGTCTACAGCCGAAGTTGACGGTCAGATCGCTGCGGAAGGCGAACTGATGTTTTCTCTTGCGAGTTAATTACAAAGCTGGTTAGTAGGGGCACAACCGTGACGTGCCCTTACGGTGTCCTGAAAGAGGATAGCAGCAAAATAAGTATGCCACAACGGCATCGTATAATTTCTTGATTTTCGACGCCCTCACACGCGAAAGAATCCTGCCCGACACTTTCGGCTACCGAAAGATTTAAACACTAAGCACGCTTACTGTCCTGGAGATGCACCCTTGAAGACGCTCATTCATCCAACTGCTGTAATTAATCCTAACGCGGAAATCCATCCTACAGTGCAAGTCGGTGCCTATGCTGTGATCGGAGGGAATGTGAAAGTAGGTCCCGAAACCGTTATTGGCCCTCATGTAGTGCTAGACGGGTTGACCGAAATTGGGGCGCGAAATCAGATTTTCCCTGGCGCGGTTATTGGCATGGAACCGCAAGATTTGAAGTATGTAGGAGAACCCTCCTGGGTAAGGATTGGCGATAATAACCTAATTCGCGAGTATGTCACCATTAACCGCGCCACTGGTGCAGATGAAGCCACAGTGATTGGAAATGGTAATCTGTTGATGGCTTATGTTCACGTTGGTCACAACTGCGTGATTCACGATTCTGTTATAATTTCCAACTCCGTAGCCCTTGCAGGTCACGTCCACATTGAGTCAAGAGCAAGGTTGAGTGGCGTTTTGGGTGTCCATCAGTTTGTCCATATTGGTAGACACGCTATGGTCGGTGGTATGACTCGCATTGACCGAGATGTGCCCCCCTTTATGACAGTAGAAGGAAATCCATCACGGATTAGAACACTCAATGCGATCGGACTCAAACGCGCTGGTTTCACACTAGCAGAATTGCAACAACTGAAAAAAGCCTTCCGTACCCTTTACCGTTCAGAATTAACTTTTAAGGATGCTATCGACGAACTGGAACTTTTAGGAGATACCGAACATTTACAGCACCTGCGTCGCTTTTTGTTACTTTCTCAGATGCCCGGTAGACGAGGTTTGATTTCCGGGAAAGGGAAAGCTGCAGTCAAGAGTGATGAATAATCAGTTAGGAGTTAGGAGTGATGAATTGGGAGTTAGGAGTGATGAATTGGGAGTTAGGAGTGATGAGTTAGGAGTTAGGAATGATGAATTGGGAGTTAGGAGTGATGAGTCTTTGTGTTGTAAGTTTTTAATTAACTTCTCAATCTCAACTCACCAAATCTGAACTTTTAACACAAGAAACTCCTAATTCCTAATTCCTAATTCCTAATTCCTAATTCCTAACTCCTAATTCCTAATTCCTAATTCCTAATTCCTAACTCCTAACTCCTAACTCATTTATGCGTATATTTATTAGTACTGGTGAAGTTTCTGGCGATTTGCAGGGGTCGCTCTTAATTGCCGCGCTCAAACGAGAATCTATTGCAACAGGTTTAGATTTAGAAATTGTCGCCCTTGGTGGCGAAAAAATGGCTTTCTCTGGAGCAACTCTATTGGGCGATACTACTGGTATCGGCTCTATGGGTCTTGTGGAATCCCTGCCTTATATTTGGCCAACTATCAAAGTGCAACGACAGGCGATCGCCTATCTGAAAGAAAATCCACCCGATCTAGTGGTGCTGATTGACTACATGACACCCAATCTCGGTATTGGCACTTATATGCGAAAGCATCTGCCGGATGTACCAGTGGTGTACTACATCGCCCCTCAAGAATGGGTGTGGTCTGTTAACATGAGCAACACTTCCCGGATTGTCAGTTTTACAGACAAGCTCTTGGCAATCTTTCCAGAAGAAGGTCGTTATTATGAGGAGCAAGGGGCTACTGTTCGCTGGGTGGGACATCCTCTCGTTGACCGGATGCAAAACCCTCCCTGTCGCCTTCTGTCTCGCACTAAATTGGGTATTTTACCTGATGATATAGCGATCGCTCTGGTTCCTGCCTCCCGCCAGCAAGAACTAAAATATCTCTTACCAGTAATTTTCCAAGCTGCACAAACAATTCAAGCTAAATTACCTAAAGCTCATTTTTGCATTCCTCTATCACTGGAAAAATACCGTCAACCGATAGAAGAAGCAATACAGCAATATGGTTTGCGAGCAACAGTAATATCAGGTCAACAGAAAGAAGTTTTTGCCGCAGTTGATTTCGCCATCACCAAATCTGGTACGGTGAATTTGGAACTTGCTTTGTTAAATGTGCCGCAAGTAGTTGTTTACCGCCTCAGTCCGATTACTGCTTGGATTGGCCGTAAAATACTCAAAGGTACTATACCCTTCGCCTCTCCGGTCAATTTGATGGTGATGAGGGAGATTGTGCCAGAGTTTTTACAAGAAGAAGCGACCTCCGAGAATATTACTCAAGCAACGATGGAATTATTATTGAATCCCGAGCGACGACAGCAAACTTTGCAAGATTATCAGGAAATGCGCCAGTGTTTGGGAGAGGTAGGAGTATGCGATCGCGCTGCCAAAGAAATTTTAGAAATGCTACCTAGTCCGGTTGGTAACAGTCCAACAGTCCAACAGCCTGGTTGATAGCTAGTCCTGATTCACGAAGAAAGAAGGAAGAAGAAAGAAGGAAGAAGTACCCACATGAGTACTCATGTGGGATTGAAACAAGGACACTGTTTTTCTTCTCTGCGAGACACTACGTGAACGCGCTACAAAGGACTCGAAAAACATCTTTTTTTTACTGAAGCTCTAAACTTACGAACGCGCATTTTTATTAGCTATTCCTTCTTCCAACTTCGGTCCTTACTTCAACATCATTTGTAAAAATTTGATTAAGAACTCAATAGTGGAACTTAACATTATTTTGCAATTAGTCATTTGCCTTGGAGACTCAAGAGCTTATATTGAGGCTAAATTCTTATAAACTATAGGACTTACACAAAAAAGTTCTGGCTTGTAGCGGTAATACCCTACGGGAAGCAAGCCACATGAATTACCGCTACAAAGATTTTGCGGGTTTCATAATATTTGTCAACTCAGAACCGCTCTTCCACTTACTCAGTCAGCACTACAACACTCGCTATGAGACTCAGCACTCAGGACTCAGGACTCAGGACTTTTCCTCAAAGACCAATAGCAGTGGATTTATTTGCTGGTGCTGGTGGATTTTCTTTGGGTATAGAGCAAGCGGGATTTGATGTCCTAGTAGCGGTAGAATATGACCCAGTTCACGCTTGTACCTACTCTTTTAATTTTCCTCTGACCTCTGTTATCTGTGCAGATGCCTCAGATGTTACGGGAAAGATGATTAAACAAGCGTGTTTTCGTAGTTGGGAAGCGCATCAAGAAAAAATGGCAGTGGGGAATGGGGAGTGGGGAGTCCAGGAACAGGAAGGTTCAAGAGAAAATAATTCCTTTACCCCCTCCGGATGGGATGGTCAAATAGATTTAGTATTTGGTGGCCCCCCATGTCAGGGTTTCTCGATCATGGGGAAGAGAGACTTCGATGACAATCGCAACAATTTGGTTTCTCAGTTTCACCGTCTGGTAATTGAGTTAAATCCCCGCTATTTTGTGATGGAGAATGTTCCCGGAATGATGGCAGGTGAACACAAAAACTGGCTTTTAGAACTGATTGATAAGTTTGAACACTCCGGGTATCAAGTAGAAAAAGGAATTTTAAATGCAGCCGATTTTGGTGTCCCCCAAAAACGAAGACGGTTGTTTGTAATTGGTACTTTTCAAGGAAGGGAAGTAGTAAATCTCCCCAAAACAGCGCATCAAACAATAACCGTCAGTGAAGCTCTAGCTGATTTGCCAAATTTAGACAATTTTCTCGAACTTGCCACCAGCGATGAAGTTCCCTTGACGTCCAAACAACTGCAAACTCTCAACGAAAAATCCAGCCAGTACGTACAGATGTTACGTCCATTCTCCATCCCCCCCATTTCCCCATCTCCCTATCTCCCCCTCTCCTCCTATCCCCGGCTGTGGAACCCGCATATATTAACCAGTTCCATGCAAACGCAGCACAAGCAAAGTTCAAAAATTCGCTTTGCAGAAACGCAGCAAGGCCAATTAGAACCAATTAGCCGCTTGCGACGCTTGAAGCAGGACGGACTGTCCCACACCTTACGCGCCGGTACAGACAAAGAACGTGGTAGCCATACATCTCCGCGTCCCATTCATCCGACACTTCCACGAGTTATTTCTGTACGGGAAGCCGCAAGATTGCATTCATTCCCCGACTGGTTCCGCTTTCATCAAACCAAATGGCACGGTTTTCGTCAGGTAGGAAATTCAGTTCCGCCATTGTTGGGCCAAGCTGTTGGGGAAAAAATAATTGCTGCTTTGGGAGTTGTGCCATTTGTACCGCCAATTTTTCTGCCTTTGGGCGATACTCAGTTGTTACGATTTGTGCATTCCCAAGCAAGGGATTATTGGTTTGGGAAGTAAGGGAGATGTCGGGAAATACTCTTTAGACGACATTTCTATACCAGAGTCTAAGTAGTTAGACACGAATAAACCTAACTATGTAACAAAATGTAAAAAGGTCAAAACCGCAAGCGAATTGCTTGTCTGCGACACGATGCGCGAACGTCGTACCTCCACCCTACGGGTTTGCAGAGCATTCTCGTAGAGTAGCTACGCAACGCTGCGGACGGAAGTATAATTGTGTTTATTTACGCTCACCTACTTACACAAGAGGAATTAAGGCAAAGATAAAATGTGGGTATGAATTTCATCCCACACCAATACTTTTAAACTGCAACCGAGTCAAAAATCTGTTGTGAAGTTAAGTTCAACTGTGGAAATGTAGGCGATACGATGCTATCTATACCTCTAAATGGAGTCATCTGATATTCACCATCGATTAACTCGCAAACAAAAATCGTAGGGACTTTGGGATTCCCGATAAACTTCCTACCACCGTATGCAGCATAATCCACAATCCAATACTCAAGAATACCCATAGTTTCATAATCAGCAAACTTTTTATGAAAGTCATCCTTCCAATTCGTTGAAACGATTTCGATTACTAACGGTACAGATTCAGGGTAAATGACGGTTGATTCTTTTTTCCACAATGGTTCATTTTTTAAATTGTCACAATTTAAAACCAATACATCAGGTATGTAGGCTGATTTACCGGATGATGTTTTAACTAATCCTGATTTTGGGATGGTATATGGTAACCTCATCTGCAAAAGTTGAAATGCAATTTGTATCGTTAAAAATCCGATAATACTTTCATGATCTCCTGTAGGTTGTGGCATCTCAATTATTACTCCATCGTGTAGCTCGTAACGCTTACCATCGTTGGGATACCATTCGATAAATTCATCAAAAGTAAATAACTTTAGTTCGGCTTGTGTTTGGGTCATGATTAATCCTTTTATGCTTAGAACATCATTTTAAATCACTCATCACTATCACCGTCTTCCCTCTCCCATTCTATTTCTAATAAATTGCTTAAAGATTTAATTTTAAAATATACACATACCAAAGCACCAACCTCTCGGTTCGTCTAATCGGTAGCTGGTGGTATCGGCTGAAAATGACATTCAAAACATGAATAGTGATGAGAATGCCGTATCGACATGACCCCTAGGGTTAGCGATCGCATAATTAGCTCTGTTAATTACCTACGGGGTCTGGTCTACCAATTCCCAATTCCTTGAGCTTATCTTTTACATCTTCCCACTCTCGCCCGCAGTAGTAGTATTTTTTATCCAAAATATTTGCTATGTAATATCCCTGTTTGCCACCGTTAATCCGTCGCAATTCGGCTGCAATTTTTTCCATTGAGGTGTCAAATAGAGAAAACAGGTCTTCCATATCTAGGTCAGGGGCGTTAAATAAATTTACAAATGTCTCACCTTCCCTAAATGCCCAAATTTTGCCCCGTCGTTCAATAATTCTGTAATGGATAGGACGAATGATTGTGTCAGCAGTTAACATAAAAATATCACAAACGAGTTATTAGAGAGGAGCGCCCCTAGAGATAGGCTAGGGGCAACTCAACTAGTTAGTTGTCGTTTTGGGAATTGTCTTGCGATTCGTCCGCAATGTCATCCAAATCCCTGGCAACATCTTCTGAATCAACGAGGTATCTTTCACCTGTTACTTTATAAGAAAAACACGGTAAGCGTAAAACTCAGTCACTTTAGTGCTGAGATATAAGCGACTCGGCGACTTTAGCCGCCGTGGACTTTTCTATATTAGTTGATTCCGTGGTGTGGGTCTTCAATAT
>JAHHGZ010000046.1 GCA_019359595.1 Cyanomargarita calcarea GSE-NOS-MK-12-04C | reverse complement strand
ATGGAAACTGTTGACGCTGCCAATAGGTAGCAGAAAGACCGCGATCGCAACTATACAAATCCTGCAAAATTGGCGCATTTTTGGTGCGAATCCGGGCTTCATCGTCCGGAGTTAGTGGTTCATTGGGATCAAAATCAGCATCGGAACCATGAGCGTGATAAAACCACTCGAAATAACAGAGTAATTTAGCTTGAGGAAAAATATCTTTAATAAATAAGGTTGGACCCCAACCCGAATGACCATAAACCACATCAGGTACAAATCCCCTAGCCTTTAGCTGTTCTGCCATGCGAAAAACAGCCTGACCCTGAAGAACAGCATTTTCCAGAGGTCTAACATAGTGGTGGGTTTCTGGTCGAGCTTCCCGTTTAGCCTTATAAAAAACCTTGTTAACACCAGGTAAACTTCCTTCACGACGAGTAGTACCAAAAAAAACTTGGTTGCTGCTATCCTTAGCTAAAGCTGCGGCTACATGACGAAATTGAGCCGGGAAATTGGGGTGAAGAAATAATATTCGCATGGTAAATGGCAGTTTTAAGATTGCAAAGATTTTTCTCCTATTTTCCCTAAATGGGAAGATAGGAGATTAAAATAATCTGGTTCCGAAGAGTAGCAATAGCGAATTCTGACGACGCTGCTACCCTCCGGTTTTAGGCAAGCTATCAAGCTGATGTTACTTGGCTGTCACCAAATACACCTGCTTGATAGTCCATTTTCTAAGCAAAATCCGTTGCATCGAGCGTGAAGGCGGTTGCCGAATTCACAGTGGCGACTAGTTCTGTGAAGTCAGGTAAACCTTCAGGTGAACCGTCATTCAGAACGCTAATAGTAACGCTGGAAGTACCGTTGTTGCCGATGATCAGGTCTGCAAAGTCGAAAGCGCCACTGGGGGACGTATACTCTAACTCAATGAGGTCGATACCATTCTCGAAGCCATTGATGATGTCACCTGGAGGAACAGGTAATGGTTCAGCAGGGTCTTGCAAAAAGTCTGTGCTTGCCAACAGGAATAAGTCAGCGCCAGCTCCACCATTTAAAGTGTCGGCTGCGGTTTGACCTTCCAAGTCTTCTCCACCAGTCAGGGTGTCATTACCTGCACCACCCAAAACGCGATCTACGCCGATACCACCATTGAGATTGTCATCGCCAGCTTGACCGTTGAGGAAGTCGTCGCCAGCTTGACCTAAAATGTTGTCATTGCCGTCTCCACCCAAGAGGGAATCATTGTCGTCTCCACCATCGATGGTGTCAGCGTCAATACCGCCCTGAATGGTTTCTAGACCAGCTCCACCAAAGAAGGAGGTCGCACCACTTGTATCAGTGAGGACATCATTGCCGTCGCCACCATTAAGGATGTCAAGACCTGCACCACCAATGAGGTTGTCATTGCCGTCGCCACCATCAAGGGTGTCATTGCCGTTGCCACCATCAAGGCTGTCATTACCGCCGTAGCCGAACAGCTGATCGTCGCCATCTCCACCCAAGAGGGTATCATCACCAGCAGCACCCACGGTGTCATCACCTTGGAGGACATCATTACCAGCTAGACCATTTATGAAGTCGTTACCGGAACCACCTTCCAGGGTGTCACCTTCAATTTCGCTGGTGCCACCAACTATGGAGTCATTGCCATCTCCACCATTAACAGTATTCTTGCCATCAGGGTTATTGGCAACACTGAGGGTGTCATTACCAGCTCCACCAAATAAACTGTCTTCAAAACCTCCAAAAATTAAGTCATCTCCCTCACCACCATTGAGGTCATCTTTGCCATCGTTGACATCGGTAGCACTGTCACCGCCAAAAAGGGTATCATTTCCAGCGCCACCATCAAGGGTGTCCTCACCAGCACCGCCATATAAGCTGTCGTTCTCGGTTCCACCATTCAGGTTATCGCTACCAGCTTCACCGTAGAGCCAGTCAATACCAGCTCCACCATCTAGGATGTCTTCTTCATCACCGCCAAATAACCTGTCGGCACCGAGTCCACCAAGTAGTTCGTCCTTACCGCCTTCACCTCTGAGGGTGTCATTATTAGCACCACCATCTAGCAAGTCTTCCTCATCACCGCCAAATAATCTATCGTTACCGTTTTCACCTTTGAGGGTATCCTTACCAGCCTCTCCATAGAGCCAGTCAGCACCATTTCCACCAAAAATGTCGTCTTCTTTGTCAGCACCTCTCAGGGTGTCATTACCAGCAAAACCATTAATCGTATTCAGTTCGTTTGCAATACCTGTGAGATTATCTGCTTGCGGAGTTCCGTTAATTACTGCCATAATCTTTGATTCCTGTTTCTGAATATTTTGGTACTTAACTTGAATGTGCTGATGCACAATTCAAAGTCATTTGTTGTCATTCTCACTACTCCCCCCCCTCAAGTTTGAGAGAGGGGTGTCAAATACATAGTGAGAAGAGGTAACACACTTTTGGTAAAGTCAGCATCCAAAGTTGTCATGTCAGTATTCATTTCTATTCATCTGCTTGGGTAGAAGACCTTGATTTTTGCATTAGACATCGACCGACTTTAATTCTGCATTGTCCGAAATTCTTGGTAGAGACGTAGCACTGCTACGTCGCTACATTTTTCTGGAGATGTATATTTAGAAGACAACGATGTCACTAGTTGTAATCGCCGGATTTCCAGATAACTGAGCTATTTCTACCTGAGAAGTGCTACCTGTACCATCTACATCGAAGTACAGAACACCAATGCTTGCGTTATAGATAAATCGGTCGGAAGCATCACTAGCTAAAGAACCAACAAAGAACTGACTTGCTGTCAGCACACCCGCAGTTAAACCACCACCAAAGCCAGCAGCAGAAATACGGATAGTATCGTCAACGAGAGAAAAGTCAGTAATGTTGTCAATACCTTCTGTAGAAGCATTGAAGGTAAAGCTGTCAGCACCAGCACTACCAGTTAGGGTGTCGCTACCAGCACTCCCAATCAGAGTATCATTACCGTCTGCGCCAATGAGGATATCGTTGTCGTCCCCACCATTGAGAATATCGTTACCTGTTCCTCCATTGAGAGAGTCGTTACCCAAATCTCCTTGGAGAGTGTCATTGTCAGCTCCGCCAATTAAGGTATCATCACCAGTGGAACCACTAAGAAAATCAAAACCTGCGTCACCGTTGATCGAGTCACTGCCATCTTGGCCTAGTAGCGAATCATTCCCAGTTCCACCACTTAAGATGTCATCACCAAAGGAACCATCAATGGTGTCATTACCTGCTGCACCAACAAGCGAATCATTGCCCACTTCAGTGTCGATAATGTTGCCTTGAGCATCTAGGATTGCTCCACCCAGGGAGTCATCTCCACCACCACCTAAGAGAGTATCATCACCGTCCTGACCAAAGAGTGTGTCATTTTCTGATCCACCATCAAGGAAGTCGTTACCATTATCACCATTTATAAAATCTGTACCACCACGACCAAAAACACGATCGTTCCCATCCTCACCAGAGAGTTGGTCATTACCTCCTCCACCATCTATAGAATCTTCACCATCATCCCCAAAAACGGTGTCGTTTCCTGTATTACCTAAGAGGGTATCATTTCCATCGTCACCAAAAATTTGGTCATTACCACCTAGACCATCGATAAAATCATCACCACTAGTTCCCGACAGAATATCGTTACCTGGAGTCGCCATGTCTACTAACCTCTTTACTGATTTTTTGAATTTGTTGAAATACTGGAAATCCTGATTAAGTTCAGCAAGCAAGAAAGTTTCTGTGTCTCAGTATCGTCTCCACTCAAATACTAGCGATCGCGCATCACTAAATTGTTTTTCAAAGATGGGGATCGTGCTGCACTGCCATCAACAGATGGGGATCTACAGCGCGCTCGTCCTTTCCTTCGGGTACGGACAACGCTATCGCAGCATATTCGCCCTCCTTGAACAGCTTTGAGTTTGACTAACAAGCAAACTTGTCAGCATATGCAGTGGTTAATTGACACCATGCTTTAAACCATGAACTCACAGCTTGTGCTTTCAACTAATGAAAACGCAAGATTCCCCATAAATCCGCTTCAGAACTTACCGTACCTGTGATACCTCAGCCCAACTCACACCGATAGGAGTGTCTGAAGGACGGGGTGAAGTTTTTCCGATAACTAAATCATCGAAATTCCCGCTAGCATACTCTTGAATGAAAAAGTTGCCATTTTGGCAGAAGTTATGCTAACTTAGATTTATAGTGAAAAAGTAAAAGCTTTACCTCTTGAGTGCAAAAAGTTAATTGATTTAGATTTCAGTTAAGCCAAATCCGATAAATCAGAATCCACGAACATTTTTTGTGACTTCCAATGTCAGCAGATACGCAACCCCTTCAGCAGTTAACACTGCATACGCTGTACCTGCTCACGTTTACTTGTTGGTGCTTTGGAAGTCTTCTTTAAGACTCTGAAGGACAGATCAAGCAAATCTTTACCAAAGTTAATGCTTTTTATCTGACTAACAAAGGTAAACGTCTGATTAATCTGTCTCTAGGACGAGAAAAATGAGGGAAACTCTAGAAAAATTGAGGAAACTCTAATTTTTATATACAAGTAGTAATATAGTTGCCTGACTTTTAGCTTGTCAAGAGTAGCAAGATGAGAAAATTCTCATAAATGAAAATATTACGTAGAGTTAATGTCTTTTTATAGTTTTTATTTATACTTTACCTTGTAGGGGAGGAAATATCAAAGTACCTCTCATTCATCCAAGGAGAGAGGTCGAAATGTGGTGTATTACCCCAAAATTGCTTTAATTAACCTAGCTGCTGTCTCTGACCCCTCACCTATAATATAATTGATTGATTAATTGCCGTGTTTTTACTTATTTGACTAACGAAATTTATTACATAATAGCTATCACTTATAGGATTAATAGACATCTCCATCAAATAGTTATGGGTTACACAAACCCTTGCCCTGAGGTTATATGTAACGTCTCTACATTTTTTCAGAGATATTTAATAGAGAAAAGCTTAAATAAAATCATCCCTTAGATAGATGAATATGATTCAATTGGCATGACTAAATAAAGAATAGTTATACCAGATACAAACCCGATAAATTGTTTCTCCGAGCATACAGACCCCGAATCAAAAACTCAATTTAATAAATCCCTGTCGGAAAATTGGTATGTCTGTTGCTACGGATTATTTTGCTGATTTTATTGCCAAGCTTGAAGGTTTTGACCAGTTATCAAGTGAGGTAGTTGCTAATTTATTGAAAAATGTTCATCCTACTCGTTATCGTGTAGGACAGAGGATTTTAGGAAAAGAAAAAATACCCGATCGCATCATAATTATTTATGAGGGGAGGGTGCGGTTATTGGCATATGACCCTCGTACCCAAGTACCAACAACCTTAAGATTTCTTGAATCTGGAGATGTTTTAGGTGAAATTGGTATTTTGCGCTCTTTTGGATGTGAAATAGCGATCGCATCGAGTGAAGTCACATGTTTAACGTTGGATGCAACCCAGTATTTGCAATTACTCTCCAAGTATCCATATTTTGCCAAGACTCGCAAAAACCACTGTCATTTGGTGGAAATATTTGATGTTCTGAGTGTGCAGAAAGAAGTCCAAGCAAATGCTGGAGTGAATCTGAAAGAATTCGCTCAAAATGCTTTGTCAGGAGCAAAAGTACATTATTTACCACCGGGAAAAACTTTACTGAGCCAATTAGATAGGAAACGGGTTTGGTTTCTTAGTGGTGGTGGAACAGTCAAAAATGTTTCTCCTGGGACTTTTATAGAATTGCTCAATGATGAAGAAAAATTAGAGGTGATAGGGAAAAATCCAGCACGTTTAATCGGTTTGCGTGAGTCAGATTTGTTACTAGTAGATAACAATTACGAACAGCATCAGGTAAAAGATAATCACCTAGAAAAATTAGACTCTATCGAGATTCCCTATGCATCTGAGGAAGAACCAGCACAAAATTCCACCATTAGAGATAGCAAACAGAGAATAAAATATCCATTTTTTCATGGGAAGGGACAGTTAAATTCGGCGAATGCTTGTTTTGAAATGGTATCGAAACATTTGAAAATGCCGTTTCGGAAGGAGATTATTCAGCGTATTTTAAACGAGAATAATAAACGTTCCGGTACAGTATCTTTTCAGCTTTGTGCTTATCTTGCAGAACTATTAGGACTCAAAGCCCAACTTGTTGATGTATCCTTAACCTTGAATAGCATAACCCGGATTCCCACACCTGCTTTGATTCGTTATGAAGACAGCTTTGCGGTTTTATATGAAGCCAGTGAAAAAGTTATAGTTTTGGGAATACCATCTGAAGGTATCCAGCGTTTTAAACCAAAAGAACTACTCGATCAATTAGAAATAGAAGACAGCAGTTCTCAACCTCAGTTAAGAGTGTTATTACTTACTGCTACCAAAGCTACACCGCAAAAACGCTTTGGTTTAGAGTGGTTTGTTCCCTATTTATCCCGTTACCGTCGAGTACTTATAGAAGTTTTTTTGGCTTCTTTTTTTGTACAGCTAGCAGCATTAGCAAATCCCTTGATCGTTCAGAGAATTATTGACCAAGTAATTGTCCAGAATAGTGTTAATACTCTGCATATTTTTGGAACTTTGCTATTAGTTGTTGGTTTTTTTGAAGTTGTACTAACTACATTAAGAACCTACTTATTTGTCGATACTACTAATCGTATTGACATGGGTTTGGGGTCAGAAATCATTGACCACTTACTCCGTTTACCGCTAAGTTATTATCAACGCAGACCAGTAGGAGAACTATCTACCCGTATCAACGAATTAGAAAATATTCGTAAATTTATGACGGGTACGGCTTTAACTGTAGGTTTAGATGCTCTATTTTCGGTGATTTATGTCATCGTCATGTTATTTTATAGTTGGCAACTAACCCTAGTAGGTTTAGCGACAATACCCATATTCATTATTTTGACTGTTATTTCCTCCCCGATAGTGAGGAAACAGTTACGTGCAAAAGCTGAAAGAAATGCGGAAACACAATCATACTTAGTCGAGGTAATTTCCGGAATTCAAACAGTCAAAGCTCAAAATATTGAATTGCGAACGCGATTTTCTTGGCAAGAGCGTTACGCTAATTATGTATCTACTGGGTTTAAAACTGTAATCGCTTCCACCCTGGCAAATTCTACCAGTAATTTTCTCAATAAACTCAGCAGTTTATTAGTTTTGTGGATGGGAGCTTATTTAGTAGTTCAGGGAGAATTAACTTTAGGAGAATTGATTGCTTTTCGGATTATTTCTAGTTATGTGACTAGTCCAATCTTGCGTTTAGCGCAACTTTGGCAAAGTTTCCAAGAAACAGCTTTATCATTAGAGCGTTTAAGCGATATTGTTGATACACCACAAGAAGCAGAACAAGACCGTAATAATATTCCCTTACCTGCGATTTCTGGTGCAGTTCGTTATGAAAATATTTTCTTCCGCTTTAAAAGCGACGGTCCGCTGCAACTTTGCAATGTTAATCTTGATTTTAAAAGCGGTGAATTTATTGGCATTGTCGGACAAAGCGGTGCAGGAAAAAGTACCCTAACGAAATTATTGATTCGATTGTACGAACACGAGTCGGGTCGAATCGTAATCGATGGATACGATATATCCAAAGTTGAACTATACTCCCTGCGACGACAAGTCGGATTTGTTCCCCAAGATACGCTGTTGTTTGAAGGTACAATTCAAGAAAATATCGCTCTCACCAATCCTGACGCAACAACAGAGGAGATTCTCGAAGCTGCTAGGATTGCGGCTGCTCATGACTTTATTATGGACTTACCTAACGGTTACAATACCAAGGTCGGTGAACGTGGAGGAGCGCTTTCTGGTGGACAAAGACAAAGAATTGCTCTAGCTCGTTCTGTTTTACAAAGACCAAAATTATTAGTGTTAGATGAAGCAACTAGTGCATTAGATTATGTCACAGAACGGCAAGTTTGTCTCAATTTAGCTGATTCATTTAAAGATAGTACAGTATTCTTCATTACTCACCGTTTGAATACTGTCAAACATGCAGATACAATCGTTGTCATGGATGCTGGTAGGGTGATTGAGCAAGGAACCCATAATGAATTAATGAGTAGGGAAGGTCATTATTCCTACCTCTACAATCAACAAGAAATGAAGTTGGAATCCTGATTCGTTAGTATTTAATTGTCCTAGTACAACAAGGCACTCATTAAAAAGTAAAAAGTAAGAACACCTATGTTGCAGGCTTTTTAGCTATTTTTGATGGTAGCTTTATTTCCAAAAGACCTGTACTAGTGTCACACAGCGGCAATAACGTGTGAGGAAAATCGATACCCTACAGGAGCGCTCCGTTTACGGCAGTACTCCTGCAAAGAAGCAAGCTACGATTGATATTTTATTTTCTTTGAAAATTCCTAATTAATAATCAATAACGAATAATTTCTTATTACCATGACCAAACTAGATACAAATCACCTCAATGGTAAATACAGTAACGGTAAGTATGAACATACAGTAAAAGCTTTAGAATCGCAGATATTGACTACTGAATCTAAAACTCCCAAATCACTTGTAACTAAATCATCTGCAATTAATTCCCAAAATTCTAAATTTGATCAATCTGTAGTATTGCGTCAATCTCTTGTTTGGTCGCGTGCCATAATGGTGACTATGATGGGTTTAGCTTGCTTTGGGATTACTTGGGCTTGTTTTGCGAAAATTGAACAAGTAGTTCCAGCAACAGGACAATTAAAACCTGAAGGTGCAGTCAAAGAAATTCAAGCACCAGTGGGTGGGGTTGTTAAAGATATCTACGTTAAAGATGGACAACAGGTAAAAGCTGGAGATTTGTTGCTAATCTTTGATTCTAGTGCTACGGATGCCGAATTAAGTTCGCTGCAAAAAATACGTGCTGCATTGATGCAGGAAAATCAGATTTATCGTCACTTAATTCAAACTACTGGTGATGTCACAGAAGGTGAGTTGTTAAAAACTTCTTTATCGAAAGAAACTGCTTTATTGTTGAAAAATCGTACAGTTTTGCTGGCAGAGAATGAATTATTACGAAAAGAATTAGGAAACTCTGGGAATATTTTTGGTTTGGGACTAGATGATCAAAAACGTCTCATAACAACAAAAGTCGAATTAGATACTCGTGCAGAAGCAGGACGATTAGAAGTTGAACAAGTAAAGAAAAAACTAGCACAAACTGAAGTTCAAATTAATGATACAAAAGCTACTTTAGCTATTGAAGAAGAAATTGTAGGTAAACTAAAAACTTTATCAGAAGAAGGAGGTATTTCGCAGTTACAGTATTTGCAACAAAAGAAAAAGGTGCAAAATCTCCAAGCACAAGTAGCACAATCATTAGAGGAACAGCAACGTCTACAACTTGATATTGAACAAGAACAGCAAGAGTTAAAAAATAGCGTTGCTGCTTCTCATAAAAATAATTGGGAAAAAATTACTAATAACAAAAAGGCAATTGCCGAGATAGAGAGTCAAATTACTAAGGTTCTGTTAGAGAATGAAAAACGACTAGCTGATGTTAATAGTAAAATTTCCCAAGCACAAACAAATGTAAAATATCAAAAACTTCATGCACCCGTATCTGGAACTATTTTTGACTTACAAGCGAATAATCATGGATTTGTAACCAGACCAACCGAAAAACTACTTGCGATTGTACCAAAAGACAGCCTTATTGCTGAGGCATTTATCACTAATAAGGATATTGGTTTTGTGCGGGAAGGGATGAAAGTAGATGTCAGAATGGATTCCTTCCCCTTTAGCGAATTCGGCGATATTAAAGGAGAAATTACTTCGATTGGTTCAGATGCATTACCACCAGATGAAAATCATCGATATTATCGTTTCCCAACAAAAATAAAATTGGATAAACAATCACTCAATATTAAAGGTAAAAAAATATCCTTGCAATCAGGAATGTCTATCACAGCTAATATTAAAGTACGCGAAGAAAGGAGTGTGATTAGCTTGTTTACCGAATTGTTTACCAAGCAAATTGAAACCTTGAAGGAAGTTCGCTAGAATCCATCTCATTGGCTATGGTGGGTAAAAAAATTAGGCCCTCACCCTAGAAGGGTGGGGCTATACGGGCCAAGCCCACCTGCGTGGGCTAAAATCTCTTTAGCCCACGCAGGTGGGCTTTGTTGGTGTAGCCCCACCCTTCCAGGGTGAGGGCGATAGGACTTGTGTGTACACCGTAGCTCCCTTAGGGAGAGGGGTCGGGGGTGAGGGCAATTCATACCTCAATTCAGCAACGCCAAAAATTATGTAGTGCGTAGGCCTACGCACTACCCATCAGAATTAAAGGCTGTGGTCACCCACCATAGCGAGTGCGGTGGAGTACTAGTCTCTGGGTGCCGGGATTGGGTTATTTTCAGGACAATCGACTGGATCGATTACACCCAATTGACACTTATTAATCCGAAAATCTTGAGGTATTTCAGGTGGAAATGTGACTTGACTTGATGGAGTCGGATTTTTAATCTTCCCGTTTAATTGTCGAGGTTTTATACGATTAGGAATACAACCAAGTTGGGGATTTGGTGCTGGAACCCAGCCATCAGGACAACCTGGTGGAATACCTGGTGTGGATGCAAAAGCTACGCTTGACATTGAGACTGCAACTAAAGCATTAATCACCATTAAAGATGTTGATAATTTATGTTTCAGCATGGAATTAACTCCTGAAAAATTTGATTGGGTAAAATTTGATTTTAGTAATGCGATTATCACAGGCGATCGCATTACTAAGCTTTGCAATAAATCACAAAAAGAAACTTACAAAGAGAGTCGTAAGGCTGACTTGAGCATGACTAAAATTAATTGATAATTTTAAAAGTACAGCCATTCCAACCTAATTCTTTAGACGTATTTATCCCATTCTCAAAGACTGCCCCTCCAGTCCCGATTATGCCGTTTTTGTTTCCTTGTTTACAACGAAGATTTCCTTTATTCAAACCGTTAGTCTTGTAGGTTCCCGAAGTATAACTATCAACACTCTGATTCAGGTTTATAACCTTAGTAAATGCTGTAAAACAAGCTGATTCAACACTAGAAGCAGTCCAAGTCCACCAGTAACCACCTTGCTTGGAAGCAGCAGTACAATAAGGTTTTTGAGTCGTTTCAGCCATAGCTGGAGTTGTATTTACAGATGAAGATAGTGCGATAACACTAAGCAACAAAGCAGTAGAGAAAGCAGATTTAAACTTCATATTATTCACCCATTAAGATTGTGTTTTAGGATTTAAAAGCAAATCAATTAATTAGAATTAATGTAATTTCTTTGCCTTATGCTTCAATAATGGTCTAAAATTATGATGCTAACAATAGGAGACAATCAGGTATTAAAAATACTGGAAATAAGTTAATAAGAAAATATTAATAGGATAAAATCAGGTGATTACAAAACAAAGTAGGGAAAAATCAGGTTTTGCTTCAAAATGATTAAAACCCTTGAATTAATAACTATAATGAATTAAATATTTGATTTTTTTTTTACTGAAGCTCTAAACTCAGAACGCGCATTTTTATTAGCTATTCCTTCTTCCAACTTCGGTTCTTACTTCAACATCATTTGTAAAGAAATGTAAATTCTATGCACTAGCTGCGGAAAAACTTCATCAGACTCTGAAGCTATACAAGAAAGTCAAAAACAAACTTATCCGACTTTGTACTTGTATGACAGAATCAGATTTTACTTGGGAAGTAGCCCTAGAATTTGCTGATAAGCTTGTAGTTGAAAATACTGCTATTCACTTAAAGGATATTGAAATTAGCGTACTTCAAGCTTCCTGGGAAGGTGTCACCTATCCGCAAATGGCAGATAATTACGGTTATAGTGCTGAGTATCTAAATAAAGATGTTGGCAATAAGTTGTGGAATAAGCTCACAGAAGCATTAGGAAAAGGAGAAAAGGTTAGCAAGCACAATTTTAAAGAAACACTAAGGCGGGCATGGAAGCAACACAAATGTGTAATTAATGACATCAGTCAAACACTGCAATTATCGCTAATGCCATCAGATTTTTTCTATATAGAACGTCCTCCGATAGAAGAACGTTGTTTTGCAGAAATTATGCAACCTGGATGTCTGCTGAGAATCAAAGCACCTTTACAGACTGGGAAGACAGAACTCATGTCCAGAATTTTGCATTATGCAGGTAATCAAGGCTACCGGACAATGGAATTAAATCTGCGGGATGCGACTGGAGAAGATTTTGGCAATCTGGATACATTTTTACAGTGGTTATGCACCAGCATCACAGAAATTTTGCAGGTGAGTTATCCGGTTGCAGAACATTGGCGTAAAAGTCTGGGAAATAGCAAGATTAAGTGCAGAACCTATTTTGAAAAATATTTATTAGCGGGAGATAATCCTTTAGTCTTGGCTTTAGATGAAGTCGATAAAATGTTTCCCTATCCAGAAATTGCGGGTGAGTTTTTAGGGATGTTACGAACTTGGCATGAGGATGCAAAAACTCGTCTTTTGTGGCGACAATTACGGTTAGTGGTGTTGCATACTCAAGCATATACTCAATTGGATATTAATCAGTCTCCATTTAATGCTGGAACTGAGATGACATTACCAGATTTTACTGCCGAACAAGTATTGGTTTTGGCACAAAAGTATGGACTGGATTGGGATACAAATCAAGTTGCGCAGTTAATGAAGATGGTGGGAGGACATCCTTATTTGGTGGGAGAGGCATTAAAACATTTAGTACAAGAAAATATATCCTTAGAAGAAGTTTTACAAACTGCTCCTACTGCATGGGGCATTTATCGGTATCATTTACAAAAATACGGTCAGTATCTATTAGCCAATTCTCGCTCCTCTGCTGCTTTTAACAAGGTAGTTTTAGCAGGTACTCCTGTGGAATTTGACTCGCTGTTAAATCAAGATACAGCAGTAAAATTAAATGATTTGGGGTTAGTAAAGCTTTCTCAAAAAAGCGCCATACCCCGATATGAATTGTATCGGCTTTATTTTCGCCAACGTTGGCAAGAAAATGATGCTGGCAAATAGATAATCCGATTTTTTAGCAAGGAATCTTTTCAGCATCTTGCTTCCCATTTAAACCGAAAGCAGGCTTTCCAGTCCTCACTAAAAATTTAAACATATGGGATGCTCGCCAATCTAAAATATCAAATCCAAAATTGGATGACTTATGAGTACAGTACCCAACTTCAGTAATTGTTATCAAGTCGGTGGAAGTTTACCTTTTACTGCGACTACCTATGTGTTGCGACAAGCTGATGAGGAACTGTATGCAGGATTAAAGACCGGTTCGTTTTGTTATGTGTTAAATTCCCGACAGATGGGTAAATCTAGTTTGCGGGTGCGAACTATGAGGAGGTTGGAAACAGAAGGATTTGCCTGTTGTGCGATCGAGATGAGGGATATTTGTGGTTATGGGGTGACACCAGATGAATTTTTTGGTGGTTTTCTGAGTTTAATAGTCAGTGGTTTTGATTTGTCAATCGATGTGGGAGAGTGGTGGTATAAGTATGCATATATTTCCCCCTTAATGCGGTTGAATAAGTTTATCGAAGAGGAATTATTAGAAACGATTGTTAAAAATATAGTTATTTTCGTTGATGAAATCGATAATGTTTTAAATTTAGAGTTCAAAGACGATTTTTTTGCTTTTATTCGTGGCTGTTATAATAAACGGGCTGATAATGATAAATATAATCGTCTTACTTTTGCATTATTAGGAGTTGCGACTCCCGCAGATTTGATAACAGATACTAATCTCACAGCGTTTAATATTGATAGTCAAGCTGTGGAATTAGCTGGCTTGGAATTTCAGCAAGCGACTCCCCTCGAACAAGGATTTGTGGGGATAGTTAGAAATACAAAAGCGGTGCTGCAAGAGGTGTTAAATTGGACAGGTGGACAACCATTTCTTACTCAATGTTTGTGTCAATTGGTTTGTATATATCCTTCTATGCTTGTGCATCCTAATTGTGAAGCAGAGTGGGTAGCAAAAATTGTTAAAGAAAGAATAATTGATAATTGGTGGACGCAGGATAAGCAACAGCATTTACAGACAATTAGAGAACGTCTTCTGAGTAATGAGTCTCGTAGTTGTCGGTTGTTGGGGTTGTATCAGCAGATTTTACAACAAAGGGAAATTACTGCTGATGATAGTCGGGAACAAATGGAGTTACGATTATCTGGGTTAGTGGTTAAGCAACAGGGAAAATTAAGAGTTTATAATCGCATTTATGAGTCGGTTTTTAATTGTAACTGGGTTGAGAAACAATTAGAAAATCTACGTCCTTATTCTGAGTCTTTCCATGCTTGGGTTATTGCTAACTTCCAGGATGAGTCGCGCTTGTTACGTGGACAAGCATTGCAAGAAGCTTTAACTTGGGCAGAAACAAAGAGTTTGAGTGATTTAGATTATCAGTTTTTAGCTGCTAGTCAAGAATTAGATAAACAACACATTCAAGTGGCATTGCAGGTTGCACAACAAGCTAATCAAATATTAGCAAAAGCTCAAACCAAAGCAAGAAAATTAGTCCGGATTGGGTTTGTTACTATGAGCGCAAGCATCTTAATAGGAGTTGCAACTGTGCCTTTGGTACTAACTTGGCTACCTCCATTTTTGCAGAAGCTTGCATATGAAAGTTACTATAATGGGCTTGCGACCTCTGACGAAAGTCATATGAAAAGTGCCTTACGGAAATTAAACTGGGCACTGATGGTAAGACCGGGCTATCCAGAAGCTCACTACACCAGAGGATTAGTTTACGAATTTCAAAATGACTTTAATAATGCTCGCTTTGACTACGAAGCAGCTACATTACGCAAGCTTCCCCAAGCTTACAACAGTCTGGCTCGTCTAAATATTTTGGATAAAAATTATCCTCAAGCAGTTGAACAACTTTCGCAAGCATTGAAGCTAACTTCAAATCCAAGATTAAAACTTATTATGCTCAAAAACTTGGGCTGGGCCAAATTAGAGCAGAAACAATATATCGATGCCGAAAAATTTCTCAGAGAATCTATCGCTATAGAAAATCGACAAGGTTCCGCTCACTGTCTTTTGGCACAATTAATGGAAAAAAGTGGTGTTAACAAAAACGCCATAGTGGAATGGAAAAAGTGTCTTGATTTTAGCGCTCCATTTCATCCAGATGAAAAAGGCTGGGTAGTTTTGGCAAAACAACGGTTAAAAAAGAAAGGAGAAAAGTAATGTCTCGCAAAATATCTACTTTGATGATTCTAACTGCAATGCTAGCAAGTTTAACAGTATCTATTGATACTCGCAAGGCAGAAGCTAACCCTGTTTGTAAGTGGTACCCATCTTTGTGCGGTTATCCAAGCCCAAGTGGTGGTAGAACTCCTACTTCTTGGACAATATCACCACAAGGAGTAATTGACGAACTGGAACCACTAGTTCAGCAAGGAACCGCAGGCATATCAGAGTATATTCGTTTAGGTCATGCTTATTGGCTGCTAAACAATTTTAATTTGGCTGAAGCTCGTTACAAGAAAGCTCTTCAACTGGCAACAACTGCCAACGATCGACAGAATAAAGCGATCGCACTGGCTGGCTTAGGGGATGTGAATGCATCTACTGGCAACATTCACAAGGCAGTTAGTTACTTCCATTCGGCAATAACTATCTTTAAGGGTATCGGAGAAAAGGAACTCGCAAATTTAATTGTCAAAAGAAAACAGGAGGTGCAACAGCAACGGCGACGGCAGCTAAGAGGACAGTCTCAATTGTTACACGCCAATTTTGCACAATAGCAATAAAATAATTAGCCTGTAGGTGGCTGTGTATTTTTAGCCTGGAAATTTACGTTACATATAAGGCAAGAATACGGTGTGGAATTTACACTAACAATCCTTAACACCAAGCATATTGGGTCTAGTGGAAGATATGACTATAACTATATGCGCGATATGCCTCCGGCACGCTAAAAGCGATCACTTGAATCAATCGCCCATTTTTTTCAGAATAAAAGCCCATCCCGGCTTAGACCTTCTGGTGGGTGTACAAGGAGTAGTGACAATTCATGTAGCCCAGCTTCTTGAATGGTATTGTCACTACAAAGGATTTTGTGCAACGCATGATTCTTTTCCACGAGATGTCTATTTAATCTTATAAATGTATAATTTAGGTGACATAAAATACATATAGTACCAGTAATATACAATTCTTAACCTAAATTTTTCTGAAAATCTCGACAAAGATGGATAGCAATCAACAACCAACCACAAATGGTAGTATACTAGTAGTTGATGACAGCATAGATCAAGTACAAATTTTATCTGAAAGTCTATCCGTAAGCGGATATACGGTTCAGGGTGTAATTACAGCTTCGATGGCTTTAATCGTAGCCGAATTAGCACCGCCTGATTTAATTTTGCTCGATATCATGATGCCTGAAGTCGATGGTTATGAACTTTGCCAAAAATTCAAAGCTTCTCCTGCAACCTGCGACATTCCGGTAATTTTTATTAGCGGTTTCCAGGATGTTTTTGATAAGGTTAAGGCTTTTAAAGTTGGTGGTGTAGACTATATCACTAAACCTTTTCAGATAGAAGAAGTTTTAGCGCGGGTGGAAAATCAACTCACTATCCAAAGACTGCAAAAGCAACTGAAGCAGCAAAACAGCCAACTCCAAAAAGAAATTCAAGAACGGCAGCGAATCGGAGTTGAGTTAAAAAATCGCAACAAACAAATAGACTCTATTTTTAATTCTGCTCAAACAGGTATTTGTTTGACAGATCACAATGGATATTATATTGATGTAAATCCGTATTACTGTGAATTATATGGATTTAGGAGAGAAGAACTCATCGGTCAATTATTTACTGTCCGATATCATAATCTTACAGTCGCAGAAAAAGCAAATTTAATTCAGGATTATCAAGATTCTATTGGCAGCAGTTCCGTCTTTAAAAATAGAGAATTAACCTTTACCCGAAGAGATGGTTCTCAGTTAAATGTTGAAAGAACACGTTCTGTTTTTCTTGATGATGATGGCAATTTATTTGTCGTCAATACAGTAAATGATATTACTCGCCGTAAAATCGCCGAAGCACAGAGCAAGTCTCGCGAACATTATCTAGCAGCCCTTGTAGAAGTTCAACGCAGGTTGCTGAGTTTTAAGAATTGTCGCGAATGCTACACAGAAATAGTACAAATTCTGGGTTCTGCTTGTCGAGCGAGTCGGATATATATATTTGAAAACTATCGCGATCCCAATGGTAGGTTACGGATGAGCCAATGTGCGGAGTGGTGCTATCCGGGTGTTCAACCAGAAATTGATAACGAGGCATTACAAAACCTTTCTTATGACGAATTTTTCCCACGTTGGGCTGATTTGCTATCGCAAGATGAAATTGTTTCTGGCATAGTCGCAGAATTCCCTGAATCAGAACGAATAATTTTGGAACCACAAGGGATTCTATCGATTATGATTTTTCCGATTATTGCCTCTAGTGAGTTATTAGGCTTTATCGGCTTTGATAATTGCGTGGAACCACGACTTTGGGAAGATTATGAAGTAAAAATTTTGCAATCAGTAGCTGTTGCCATTTCCTCAGCTTGGGAGCGCAAACAGTCGGATGATGCCCTGCAACAACAATATAGCCGCAGCATTATTCTCAATAAAATTATTGATAAAATTCGTTCTAAATTAGACACCAATAAAATTTTAGAGACTGCTGCAACAGAAATCGGTAAAGCGTTTGGTGTCAGTCGCGCTCTAATTCATACTTATATCACCTCGCCAACGCCGCAAATCCCGATATTAGGGGAATTTTTGGCAAATGGCTTTACCTCGCTGCTGAGTTATTTTATCCCAGTAGTCGGCAATTCTCATATTGAACGGGTATTATCGCAAGATGGAGCGATCGCCTCTAATAATGTTTATGTCGATCCACTCTTGCAGAATGCGATTTCTATTTGTCGGGAGTTTGAAATCGAGTCGATGCTAGCTGTACGCACCTCTTATCAAGGTGAAACAAACGGTCTGATTTGTTTGCACCAATGTCACACCGAACGTCAGTGGACATCTGTAGAGATTGATCTCTTAGAATCGATTGCGGCACAAGTGGGAATAGCCTTGGCACAAGCAAAGCTGCTGGAGCAAGAAAAACAAGCGCGTGTTGAATTAGACAGCCAAAATTTGCAACTCCAGCAAGAAATCAAAGTCCGCCAGAATGCTGAAGCAGCCCTGAGGGAAAGTGAAAGTAAGTATCGGGTCTTAGTTGAGACATCCCAGGATATGATTTGGTCGGTGGATAATGACGGGCTGATTACCTACGTGAACTCTGCCGTGAAAAAGATTTACGGCTACGAACCGGAAGAAATGCTCGGGCGTCCTTTTACTGATTTTATATCGCCCGTGAATATTGCTCAGGATATGTCAGCTTTTGGTCAGATTATAGATGGAGGAGTTGTCTATCAGTATGAGACTACCTGCATAGCAAAAGATGGTAGCCCTATCTATATGATGTTCAATACGATCGCCTTGCGAAATGAAGATGGGGCGATCGCAGGAGCAACAGGTACAGCTAGCAACATCACTGAACGCAAACGGGCAGAATCAGCCCGTCGTGCTAGTGAGGCAAAATTAACATCGGCTTTTAGGTCATCTCCAGACCCTATAGCTCTCAGTAGTTTTCCAGAAATATGTTACATCGAAGTTAACGATAGTTTCTGCACCTTATTTGGTTATTCTCGGTCGGAAGTTATCGGTTGCAGCAATAAAGAACTAAATATCTGGGCTAGCCAAGAAGAATGCAATATTCTAGCTACTATTTTGATAGAAACAAAAGCCATTCGCAACCGTGAAGTTGATTTTCGCACATCTGCTGGCGAAATTAGAACAACGATATTTAGTGCAGAATTAATCGAAATTGACGGGCAACAATATGTACTGGGTACAGCAAAAGATATTACCGAGCGCAAACAAGCAGAAAATGAAAGCCGTTTGTTATTGTTAACTACTCAAGCCATCAGTCGGGCAGTGAATGTAGACAATGCCTTAGCTTTGGTACTGCGTTTAATTTGTAATACCATCAACTGGGATTTTGGGGAAGCATGGATACCGAATGATGATGCCACCCTTTTGGAATATAGCCTGGGTTGGTACGGAAATCAGAGCAATTTAGATAAATTTTACCGCCATAGCGAAAAGATCGCATTCTCTAAAGGCGTGGGGTTGCCGGGACGAATTTGGCACAATCGGCAGCCAGAATGGATAGAAGATGTTTCTCATGAGGGAGAATTAACTCTAGAGCGAGCGCAAATCGCCGCTAAAGTGGGATTAAAAGCCAGTTTTGGCGTTCCGATTCTGGCAGGGGAACAAGTATTAGCTGTTCTAGTATTCTTTAAAAGCAGTTCTAGTCAAATAGATCGGCGTTTGCTTTATTTAGTCGGGGCTGTTGCTGCCCAGTTAGGCACGCTAATTCAGCGAAAACTAATAGAAGCTGCCCACAGACAAAGTGAAGAACGCTTGCAATTGGCATTAGAAGCGAGCGATTTGGGATTGTGGGATTTGAATCTTAGCACTGGCAAAATATACCGCGACTGGCGGTGGAAAAAGATGTTGGGATATGGAATAGTTGGAGTTGGGCAGAATCTACCGCCCTTCAAACAACTAGTACATCCAGAAGACCTGTCTACAGTCGTATCCGCCTTTAACGCCCACCTAGAAGGTAATGCTGCCGTTTATGAAGCAGAATTTCGGATGCGTTGTTTGTCTGGTGAGTGGAAGTGGATTCATTCTCGGGGTCAGATTTTTGAGCGCGATGCATCCGGCGCACCCGTGCGGATGACGGGTACCCACAAAGACATCACCGAACGCAAAAGTTTAGAACGAGAATTAGCTTTGCGCGAAGCCCGTCTCAATGCCTTTTTCAGCGGCGCTCCCGTAGGCTTAAATATAGTAGATAGCCAATTGCGGTTTGTGCAAATTAACGAACTGCTCGCTCTTATTAACGGGCGCAGCGTGCAAGAACATCTTGGTAAAACTGTTGCTGAAGTTTTACCCCATATTGCTCCCACATTAGAACCAATATATCAGCGGGTTCTTAATAATGGTGAAACCATTTTGAATACAGAAATAAGCGGTTTATCTCCAAAAGAACCAGATATTGTCCGTCATTTTCTGGCTTCTTACTTTCCCATACCCGGTTCGGATGGCAGACCCTGTGGTGTCGGTACAGTGTTAGTAGAAATTACCGAACGCAAACGTACACAAGCAGCTTTAGCAGAACGGGAGGAACAATTCCGCGCTGTTTTTGAAAACGTTGCTGTTGGTATTGGTGAGGCGGCACTGGATGGTAGCTTTACGAAAGTAAATCCAGGATTGTGCAATATTTTAGGCTACTTGGAATCAGAATTTGAGCAATTAAAAGTTCAGGATATTAGCCATCCCGATGATTTCGCTAATGAATTATCCTACACCAGTCGAATGCTCGCCAACGAAATTCCGAATTACTCACTAGAGAAGCGTCTGCTTTGCAAAAATGGTGAGTATGTCTGGGTTGATTTAACTACATCACCAGTACGCGATATATCTGGTGAAATCAAATATACCATTGGTGTCAACCAAGATATCAGCGATCGCAAACTCGCAGAAATTGCTCTCCAAGAAAGTCAGCGACGCTATCAGACACTAGCAGAAGCCTCCCCTGTTTGCATCTTTCATACTGATGCTTTGGGCAACGCTTTATATCTCAATCAGCGCTGGAGCGAATTGACCGGACTTTCCGTACAACAGTCCTTGGGTTCCGGTTGGGCACAAGCCATACATCCAAAGCATCGCGTTAGCGCTTTGAAGGAATGGAATCAAGCGATCGCCCAAAAAATCCCTTGTAAATCCGAGCATCGCATGAAGCATCTAGATGGCAAAACCATGTGGGTGATTGTTCAGGCAGTACCAGAATTTGACGAAAATGGGGAAATTAAAGGCTATATCGGTACCATAACAGATATTACCGAGCGCAAACAATCAGAAGATGCCTTGCTTCTGAGTGCAGAAAGAGAGCGAGCGATCGCCAAAATCATTCAAAAAATGCGCCAGACATTGGATTTAGAAACTATATTTACAGCCACAACCCAAGAATTACGGCAAGTTATCAACTGCGATCGCGTCGTAGTCTATCGTTTTCAATCCGATTGGAGTGGGGAATTTGTCTCTGAATCTGTAGGGATGGAGTGGGTCTCTCTCATGGAAAAACACAATAATGACCCGGATCCCATAGAAAATGCCCTCAAAAATGACCGTTGTGCCGTGCAAAAGCTAGACAGTAAAGATAACCAAGTACTGGATACATATCTGCAACAAACCCAAGGCGGCGTCTACAATCGAGGTGCTAGTTTCCTCTGCGTTCCAGATATCTACAAAGCCGGATTTGAAAATTGTTACGTCAATCTCTTAGAGCAATTTCAAGCCAAAGCTTACATCACCGTCCCCATATTCTGTGGCGACAAACTTTGGGGACTGCTAGCAAGTTACCAAAACACCAGCCCCCGCCAGTGGAAAACCGGAGAAATCAACATCGTAGTCCAAATTAGCAATCAGTTAGGAGTCGCATTACAGCAAGCAGAATTATACGCCGAGACGCAAAGACAATCACAAGAACTGCAACAAGCTGTTATCGCCGCCGATGCAGCCAACCGGGCCAAAAGCGAATTTCTCGCCAATATGAGCCACGAATTGCGAACTCCACTCAACGCCATCCTTGGCTTCACCCAAGTCATGAATCGCGACTCCACATTATCTGTTGAACATCAAGACAATTTAGCAATTATTAATCGTGCAGGCGAACATTTATTGATTTTAATCAACGACATTCTAGAAATGTCCAAAATCGAAGCAGGTAGAACCACACTCAACGTCAGCAGCTTCGATTTAATTCGCTTGCTTGGAAGCCTCGAAGAAATGTTACGCCTGCGAGCAAAGAGCAAAAACTTACAGTTAAGATTTAACATCGACCCAGACATTCCCCAATACATTCAAACCGACTCCAGCAAACTTCGTCAAGTTCTCCTCAACCTCTTAGGAAATGCAATTAAATTTACAAACACCGGAAGTGTGACATTGAGGGTGGAAATGGGAAAAGGGGGACAAGGAGGAAATGTAGCTTCTTCTCCCCCCTTCCCCCATCTATTCTTTCAGGTAATTGATACAGGTCAAGGTATTTCCCCTGAAGAAATCAACTTATTATTTCAAGCATTTGGACAAACAGAAACTGGAAGAAAATCTCTGCAAGGAACAGGACTGGGTTTAGCAATTAGCCGTAAGTATATACACTTAATGGGTGGGGATATTAGTGTTGCGTCAACTGTTGATGTCGGCAGTACATTCGCGTTTAATTTAAAGATAAATATCGCCAACCAGAGTGATATTCAAATCAGTCACAATCAACACAAAATTATCGGTTTAGCCGCAAATGAACCGCAGTACCGCATTCTAGTAGTTGACGATCGCGTTGAAAGCCGTTTGTTGCTAACCAAATTACTCACATCCATCGGCTTTTTCGTCCAAGAAGCCGCAAATGGTTCTGAGGCGGTTGATATGTGGTCGAATTGGCAACCACACCTGATTTTTATGGATATGCGGATGCCTGTAATGGATGGTTATCAAGCTACCCAGGAGATTAAGAGGAAGGAGAGAGGAGATGGGGGGATGGGGAGAGAGGGGGTTGGGGAGAGAGAGAATTTATTTTTTTCTTCTCCCACTCCCTCCACAATAATTATCGCCCTGACTGCAAATGCCTTCGAGGAACAAAAACAGGCAATGATGCAAGCGGGTTGTGATGATTTTATTAACAAGCCATTCCGGGAAGAATTATTACTAGAAAAATTGGCTCTGTATCTGGGAGTAAAATATCTTTATCAAGAAGATAACAATGGGATAGAACAGCAAACAAGAAACACAACAGAACAGATTTTAACTACCACAGATGTACTTGCTCTATTATCTCAAATGTCGGCTGAATGGCGATCGCAGCTACATTATGCTGCGGCTCAATGCAGTGACGACCTGATTTTACAGTTAATTGAGCAAATACCCTCAGAAAATGCAATTTTGGCAAGCTTTTTTAGAGATTTAGCTGAGAACTTCCAGTTTGAACAAATTATGGACTTGACTGGTTGAAATTGAAGCCCCCTGCTCCCAATTCAAAAGGGAATTGTAATAAATCTTAATATACAAATATGCTTCATTTAACCACTCTCACGCAGCTACAGCCTTTTTACCATCATCGTTTTTATTTTGCCCATCCGACTTCGGCTTCTTACGCGCATCGCCTGAAGGATACTGGTAATCAGCTACATCAAAATCACGCACTTCATCTTCACAAAATTCAACTAAATCCCGTAGCTTAATTTTCCGATTGGGAGTGCCATTAATATCGCATAACTCATTTATCGCGTTATATATCTGTATATAGCGCTTTTCATTGATTTCGGGCAAAAACTCAGCTTGTCGCCACTTGGTAACAGTACGGGGAGCCACTTTCATAAAAGTAGATAGCTGCACCGTGCCTATTTGGCATCTATCCATTATCACTTTTAGATTCCAGCGTACTGCTCCCTTCATCTTCATGCACAAGAACCAACAATATACATATTATCTATTCTAAAGTTACACAACCAGCGCCCAAATTTCCAGAAAATTAAATTATGTAACAAAACAATAATCCCAAAGTACATACATTGTTTAATAATAAATGTAGTTGGCTACACATATGTAACCAACTACAAAACAAAAAATATATTTAGAGCTGCCATTGTACCATGAGCACCACAACCTATACACCAGTATCGCTAGGTAAAATTGATACACTCGACTCATCAACACTCGGAATAATCGAGTTTGCAAAGGCATTATTGAGGGACAAGCAATATTTACCCAAGGCTGAATTTAGCAAGTTGGTCCAGTCTTTTGGGTGGGGAAGAGAATTGGTACGAAGCTATATAAAGATAGCTCTAGCCTTTGCTGATGTGGAAATAAACAAGTTGGCAAAAATCGAACCACGCACGTTGTTTAAAATTACATCGACCAAAAAGTTTGCCCTGGTGGTGGAAGGGATAAGGAATAGTGTGGGTCATGTGACGCAGCAACTGGTGGAGAATTTAATTGAGGCTTGCAAAAGACCACGCACAGCAAAACCTGACAAACCAAGTATATGGCGAGCCGAGAAAGATGGGTCGAGAAGCTGTGTTGTCCCCCCAATCAAGGAAGATGACCATTACACGGGAATATCCATACAGCGAGCGATGGATAACGAAGGGATGACAGCACAATCGTTTGTAAGGGAAGCAGCTGCATTTCGAGAAGCATATTTATCTGGTGCGTTCTTATTGGTGAGTGAATTACCACCACATTTGCAAGCGATATTGGGTGAAAAGTTGAAATATAGCGCACCAACACCAGTCGATGATGATATTGAAGTTAAAACTTATACTGACCAAAGCGAAACTGACGAAACAACAGTGGAAGTGGTGGAAGTTGTCGAAACTATGGAAATACCACAAGATATCGAAACGAGTATCGAGGGAAATGAAGATTTACAATTGAACAATTCAATCGAAAGTATGTCGTTCGAGAAGATTGCTGCTTTGGTGGTGCAATGCACAACATGGAGCGAAATCGTTGCAATTACGTCCCAGATTGACGAACGAACTCGACTTGATAGTTGGAATGTGCTTGCTGAATCAGAAAAAAGACGGATTACGGCTCTGAAAGGATCTTGCAAGACAATCCCGTCAATAAAAGTTGGGGACAAGGTTAATTGGGTAAACCACTATCCCCACTTGAGTGCTTGGCTACCACTCAAAGTGCAAGAAATCAACAATGGGCAAGTCAAGCTCGAATTGTGTAATTTCCTAGTGCCAATCGAAGAATTGTCATTAACTTGGTGACACAAGTCAAATGGCGATGCCTACGCACTATTGCCGAAGCTTCCTTGTCCCTATTCCCCATTCCCTAAATTCACAGGTAACAAAACCTGCGACGAAAAATCACCTCCACAACTCACTGTCAACGTCACAATATCAGAACCTGAGTTCATTGCATACGCAGGAAAACAAGCCGCACTCAAACTCAAACGCAAGGCATTCCCTTGGCTGATTTTCGCCGATGTTGCTTGTAATTGAATTTTTCTGACCACGGAATTCATTCCATCTCGACAATGAAGATAACCTTGCGTCAAATTATACACGCGCCCATCGGGATGCACTTCTGACAGCACCGCACACAAATCATAACTAGGCTTAGAAGCACTACACCAAATTTCCACCACCACATTCCCCAGCAAATGCATATCTTCTGCAAATACTTCACTGGTGTAAGTTAAGACATCATAACGACAATCAATATGCGATCGCTCAAATACACCCGCACTCAATGCCCCATGACCGCCTAAGGATGGCACTGGTCGCCAAGGATCGTGCACTAATATGTCATGAGTTCTGTGTCCTGTGTCCTGAGTTGTGAGAGTTCCTTCATCTTCCCGGATGCCTGCCAGTCCAGTACTTGACAAAAAATAAGATTTCTGGTTTGATTGAATTAATCTGGGAAACTGTTGCCACATATTACTTCCCATTTCAAATAACCATACAGGAGATTTTTCGAGCAGACCTGTATTGCCACCTTTAAGAAATTCGTCAAACCAGGATACCTGCATTCTATCTACAGGACTCATAGCATTTGGGCCAAAGTCAATTTCACCCACTTTGCGTCCCCAAAGGATATGCGTCCAAGGTCCTACTAACAATTGTTGGCGATATTGACTCCGCGCTGCCATATCTTGATATAAATGCAGAGTGCCCCGCAGGTAAGTATCAAACCATCCCCCAATGTGGAACATGGGTAAATCGACATCTTGAAATTTTGATTTGGGTGAAAGTTTATCCCAATATTCATCAGCTTGGGAATGTGCCAGCCATTCATGATAAAACGAATCGGGAGCAAAATAAGTTAAAATATCAGAGTTATATAAAGGCAAATTTCTCGAAGCACTAAAAAGTGTTTTATAAGCCTTTTCCTCTTTTTGCAAACGAGCAGTTTCCGTCGCTAATTGGATTGCCCAAGCAAGATTTGTTTGCAAGCAAAAAGCTCCACCTTCATAAGCCCAATCTGAATATAAATCATAACCAATCATTGCCGGACAGATAGTTTTCAGGGCTGGTGGTTTAGCTAGAGCAGCATATAGCTGTGTCATCCCCTGATAAGAAAAACCATACATTCCGACATTGCCATTACTACCGGGTAGTTTTGCGACCCAATTTACAGTATCTTCACCATCTGCAATTTCATGAGCAAATAACTTAAACTCACCTTCAGAAGTACCCCGTCCGCGTACATCTTGAACGACTACAATATAGCCATGTGCCGCATACCAACTCGGATGGGCATAGACAACAGTAGAGGCAATTTCTCTACCATAAGGTTGTCGCATTAATAATACTGGAAAATCAGCATCAGTTTCAGGACGATATATATCCGCATCCAAGCGAACTCCATCACGGGTTAACATTGATGCGGTTTGTTTAGGACAAACTTTCAGCATAAGATTTTTAAAAAGTAAAAAGAGAATCCCTAGAAATAAATTTAGGGGATTTAACAAGGACACTTTGTTTCTTGCACTACGTGTCCCGTAGCCGTAAGGCTTCTCGTAGAGTAACAAATCTTTATTTTCTTTTCCATGAATAAATCCAGGGGCTTTACACCGATTTTATTACTCTTTATGAGTGCCTTTTAACTTTTAACTTTTACCTTGTTCAGTGAGATTTTTTACCTACCAAGTACAGCTAAATCTTCTTCGTCTAATTCTACAGGAATACCACTTCTAATTAATTCGGAAAAATCTTCATTAGGAACCATGATAGTCAGGGTATATAAGCGGGTTGAACCTGTGTTTTTAATTAAATGAGTGCCAGTAGGAGGTACTAATAAACTATCTCCAGCTTTAATATGAACTATCTTCCCATCACAAATCGCAACACCTTCTCCTTTGAGGATAAAAAACATTTCTACCGCCCATTGATGGCGATTTGGTGGTGTTTTGCCCCCAACATCAAAAATTTCTACACAGCAGGTTAAGGAAGTATTGGCGCTTGTCGTATCAAAGATAATTGCTAAACGATTTGAATCATTAGGGCTGATGCGAAAGGCTTGATAATCTTTGGGAGACTTGATTATAGGAATTACGCAGCTAGTAAGATGCATTTATTTATCTCCTTTTATATTGTTGGTTGTTAGTTGTTAGTTGTTAGCTAACAGAACCTATGCACTAATAAATACTCAGGACTCAGGGATTGGGACTCTCGAATGCTTTAAAAATTGATTGTGAATCTGTGACAAAACCGAAGCACTGCTTGACGTTATAAAGTGTCGCTTGCCAACAATATTCAGGAGAAGTTGTGGCAGTGCAGTCTTTGACTAGGATACAGTCATATCCTAAAAAATTGGCATCTTGTAATGTTGCCATCACACATTGGTCAGCGTTCACACCTGCAAACAATAGTGTCGTTCTTCCTAGGTTCCGAAGGATACTATCTAAAGGAGTAGAAAAGAAGCCGGACATTCGGTATTTATCGACGTGAATATCCGATGGTGAGTGTGGGAGTTCGTCTACTACTGCTGCTGCCCAACTCCCCTTCATTAGCACTTTTTCTCCGTTGCTTGGGAGAGGATGTCCCAGCCCTACACCTTCCCCTGTCGGATTGTAGACGTGATGTAAATTGGCACTAATGTTTAGTAAATCGGGACGATTTCCCCAATTTACCCATACTACAGGTATGCCTGTGTTTCGTAGTGCAGGCAATAACATTTGTAAAGGTTCGATGGGTTGACGGGCTGGGGTTACATCTACCCCGATATGCGCTAGCCATCCATCAGGGTGACAGAAGTCGTTTTGCATATCGATGACGAGAATCGCAGTTTTTGCCCAGTCAAGACGCAAAATTTTTGTTTCTGTTGCTAAGATAGCGGGTTGTGGGTTTAGAGGAGGACGAGTAATATCTGCATTTTCATGATTTACTGTCCATGCATTTGGTGCAACTCCTAATGTCCGCAAAGCTTGATTCATAAAATATGGGGAGTTAATAATTAAGAGTTAGGAAGGAGTACCCCTGTCAAGGTATGAGCATAAAAATGAGGTTCCCCTTCGCTTCTACCGAAACGGAAGGCGAAGCGCCTATCGTGTCTTCGCGGTTAAAAATTGTTTTTAACCGCGAAGACGCAAAGAAGCGAAGGAAAAGCCAGCCATGAAGGGCAACATAAAATGTCTAAAACAAGCATAATTCCCAAATTTTTAGCCATCTTGACAAGGCTACTCCTCACTCCTAAATCTCTACTTCCCTTATTTTGTAGCTTGAAAACCCCTGAAGCGCATAATTACTTAATCAAGGTTAAACATTGTGAACTTTACTATCCAGAATGCCTTAATCGCTGGTGAGGATGATTACACGACCGTTGATGTCCAGGTTGTGGAGGGAATCATTAGTGCGATCGCACCCGGTCTAGATGTCGTTGGTGAGGCAATTGAGGGCAAAAATAAACTGTTATTGCCGGGTTTCGTCAATGCTCACACGCACTCTTCAGAAATGTGGCAGCGGGGCATTATGTCCATGTTTCCCCTAGAATTATGGTTGGCGGAACTTTATGACTTTGCCCCTCTCGATATTGAAAAAGTCTATCTCTCAGCATTGGGGACAGCGGTGGAAACCTTACTTTCGGGGGGTACTAGTGTAGTAGACCATCTGGTATTGATTCCAGGGAAAGAATTTGAAACCATTGCCACAGCGGTTCGGGCTTACAAGGAAGTTGGCATTCGGGCTTTTGTTGCCCCCCTAATTCAAGATGAATCTCTGACTGCCGGGATGCCATCAGGAGAATCGCAACAAACCCATGAGCCTTATTTCCGCTCAACTGCTGCCACGCTGGAAATTATCGAAGAAGCTGTCAAGCAGTTTCATCGCCCAGAAGAAGGTATAAGTATTGTAACTGCACCTACGGGGATTCAGTTATGTACAGATGCTTTGTTTGAAGGTTGTGCTGAGTTGAGCGATAAATATAATCTTTGCCGTCACTCTCATTTACTGGAAACTAAGGCTCAAGAAAAATTAGCACAAGAAAAATACGGTTGTACTGCTGTTGAACATCTCAAGAGAATTGGCTATTTAGATTACCGTACTTCTCTAGCTCATTGCGTCCACTTAACTGACAAAGACATCGAAATTTTAGCCGCAACAAAATCGACTGTTGTCCACAACCCTTTAAGTAATTTGCGTTTGGGTAGTGGCATTGCCCCAATTTTAAAATACCGTCAAGCCGGGGTAAATGTGTCTTTTGGTTGTGATGGTGCATCTAGTAACGATTCTCAAGATTTGCTAGAAGCGATCAAAATTGGTTCTATTCTGCACAATGTCACCGATTTAGATTATCAACACTGGATTACACCCCGTCAATCAGTAGAGATGGCAGCCTTGGGTGGTGCCAAGGGATTGAATATGGCGGATAAAGTCGGTTCTCTGTGCGTTGATAAAGAAGCTGATTTAGTACTTTACGATCTTACCAGTTTATCACTATTGCCCCGCACAGACCCAATTGGTTTATTAGTTTTGGGCCGTCCAACAAATATAGTAGATAGTGCATGGGTAAATGGTAAGCAAGTTGTTAAAGATGGTCAAGTTACGACCATTGATGTGGATAATTTGCGGCAAGAATTATTCAAGCACAGTGAATGGAGTACAAAGCGCAAGTCAAAAACTGTAGCAGAGATTGAGGCACATTATCGTAGTGTAATGGGATTATAAAATACTTAGTACTAACTAACCAGTTGCGAGGGTCAGATCCCCGACAACTTTTACGGATACCGCTGGCGAATGGTAGGTCTGACCCCTCACCCAAGAATTTAATAGGGTTTTGAGGATATCGATAGGATAGCGATCGCTGCTGAAAAGGTTGATTTTTCGTTAGCATAAGGGGTGTTACCCCTGATTCGCCAGTGGCATCCTTTAAGAAGTCGGGGATCTTGCAGTACCCTGTAGGCCGTCCTGAGGGTGAAATGTGATCGGCTTTTAAAACGTCTGATTTAAATTGTACTTCCTCACACCCCCTCTAATCGTAAAAAATGCACTCGTCCTGATGCTTCCCCAGCGACAATTGTCAGACGATCGAGTGCAACATAATAGTTGGAACCGATAGAGGTAAAGCGTTTACAGGTATTGCTGTTCAATCAAAACTAGCAACAATTGCTTTATTTCATGTTTGTTTACCAGGATTTTATAAGTCTAAAAAGAAAAGCAAAGACAGGCAGTCGGTAACAGGAAAAATGGATAAACGCGCCGAATTAAGACGCACTCGAAGAGGTAAGCGTATTAACCGAATAGTTGTGTTTGAGCTACGCAATCACCGAGAGAAAAGGTTTGACAATCGTCGCCAAAGCAAAATCCCTCCGAGTGTGAAAGCTAATCGAGAAATGGAGCTAAGAATATTAGCAGAAATGGCGAAAATAATCCCGATTTCAGAGATTAGAGATGAGTCTTGTGGTGGTAATACTAAAAAGAATGGTCGCGGTATTTCTCCTGTGACGGTCGGTCAAGAATGGTTTAGAACACAAGCTTCTTTAATTGCACCTGTTGTAGAAGTAGATTATTTCGATACAGGCAAATATCGCGACCAATTAGGACTTGTAAAAGACAACAAGGACAAATCAAAACAAACTCCAGAAACTCATGCAAACGATGCAATCGCTTTGGCATCTACGTTTTTCATCCAATACAAATCTTTTCATACCGCGAATAGTCATGGACATCGTTGGGTTGGGGAATGTGTAGTAACGGCATCACCATTCATTGTGGTTACTCGCCCGAAATTATTCCGTCGGAAATTGCATCAAGAAAATTACGCGAAGGGAGGTATTTTAAAACGGCAAGGAGGAACAATTACACCATTTGGTTTTAGGTCGGGTGATTATGTCCAAACGACTTATAAAGGTTTAATTGTTCGTGGTTGGGTTGGGGGTTTTAGTAATACGAATAAAACCAAAAATGTTTCTATCTATGACCATAACTGGTCTCGTATTGGGCAGTTTAATCCGACAAACATCAAACTAATAAGACGGAGTACCAGATTATGCGTGGTTGCGTAGATAATTGTTTGGTTTGTTGCTGTCCCCCTCCCTCTCACCACTACGTGGTGAGTTGGTCGGAAGACGCAACAAACCAAACCCGCAATTCCTCCCGACACCGAATCTACATATTACGGTGTGGGACTCCTTGCGGGGCTAGTTGAGTAAATCGGGATAAGGATAATCCGGAAACTGTTGACGAATCTTGTCTAAGTCTGCACTACGCAGCTTTTCTAAGACATTCTGCCAGCGATTTGTCGGTTTTCCCCGCATCATCGCTCCCACCATTGACAATGCCAATGGCAAATACCCACATTCCCTCGCTACCTGTAAAGACGTTTCATGAAACATATCTACGGCTTGATTTGCCCAATCTGCCAATAAAGCTAAAGCCTGTTTCTCACTTAAAAGGTTGGAATTGTAATATGGAACGACGAATATCGTCTGGACGCACTGCCCAATTTGACTCTATGATAAATTGCTCGCGATATTTTGACAATTGCAACGCTTCTTTAATCTCGCGCACTTCCTCATCTAAACTTAGATGCTTCGTCGATGTGGGATTTGCTGCCAAAATCAAGATTTTTTTCACGGTTCATATGCCTATTTTAAGGGGTAAGCGCTGCACAAATAAAATTTAGGTTATTCTAGCCCGAAAAATTTTCCATAAATTCTAAGTAATTAGCCCTAAAGATACAAACAAAAGGTTTATTGTTGTGTATGCTTTGTCACTTACTGTCTTAGCGGTGCATTTCTTGGAGTCTTTATGGAACGTGCTATTTCCTTTTTAGGAATCTTAGTTTTTATTGGTATATCTTATGGGTTATCGAACAACCGTCGTGCTATCCGTTGGCGAACTGTGGTGTGGGGGTTGGGTTTGGAGTTTGCATTTGCGCTGCTGATACTCAAGGCTCCCGGTGGTTTGCTTTTGTTCAAGTCTCTAGGGGATGTGGTAAGCAATTTTTTATCATTCTCTGACGAAGGTGCTAAATTTGTTTTTGGCTCAAATTTTAAAGACCATTTATTTGCCTTCCAAGTCTTACCGACAATAATCTTTTTCTCTGCCTTTATCAGTGTGATGTACCACTACGGTATTGTGCAGTGGGTGGTGAATGGGCTGGCGTGGGTGATGATGAAGACAATGAAGACATCCGGGGCTGAGTCTTTATCTACTGCTGGCAACATTTTTTTAGGCCCAACTGAATCCCCGTTATTGGTGAAGCCTTTTGTCGCAATGATGACACAATCGGAACTGTTTACGGTGATGACAGGGGGATTTGCAACGGTTGCAGGTGGAGTACTGGGAGCATACTTATCATTTGGATTACCCCCAGAACACTTAATTGCCGCATTTTTTATGACTGCCCCTACAGCATTGGTGGTTTCAAAGTTGCTTTACCCAGAAACAGAAGTATCCGACACCGTTGGTAAGGTAAAGATGGAGATGAAAAGCAATTACACGAATGCCATTGACGCTGCAACTACTGGGGCAATCGACGGTGTACAGATGGCAGTGAATGTGGGTGTCATGATTATCGCTTTTTTGGGGTTGTTGGCGGCCGCGAATGCGCTTTTGGGGTGGTTGGGGGCATTTGTCCGTTTGCCGCAGTTATCTTTGGAGTGGGTGTTATCTTTTGTCATGGCTCCTGTAGCGTGGTTGATGGGTGTACCTTTGGCTGACTGCGGACAAGTAGGGGCGTTGTTGGGTAAAAAGACTATCCTGAATGAGTTTATCGCCTACGCAGATTTGGGGAAACTAATTCAAGAAAATAAACTTTCCAAACGCGCGGTGATTATTGCAACTTATGCACTATGTAATTTTGCGAATATCGGTTCGATTGGGATTACCATTGGTGGAATTACGGGGATGGCGCCAAATCGCCAGCACGATTTGGCACGGATGGGTGTTAAGTCTATGATTGGTGGATTGTTGGCTGGTTTTATTACCGCTTGTATTGCAGGGATATTGATTTAGTTGATAGTTATTAATTGTTGGTTGTTGGTTGAAAAACTACTAAGGTATTTTTGAATAACCTAGTATCCAATTGCGTGGCTGCTCTAACTGTGAACCCTTACCTTGGGAAATCAGCCAAAAAGCAGCCCGAGTTGGGAATAATGCTTTCATCAGGTAGTATCCAGGTTTGGCATAAACCCCCTCAGCAACGGTAGTACCGCCAAAACCCAAGATTCCGCAATAAGTGCCAAAACCGGATATCGAGACTTTGAATAAGCGATCGTTTAGATGTCCACCGGGAATCATGAAAATGGCGTAGACATGATGCTCTCCCTGCCAAGGGTTGACTACTACTTTCTCGGGATTTATATAATATTTTTGATGTGAGGCATTAAATCCTGATTTGCTGCAAGTGGTTAGCTGATGCGATCGCTCGGATAAATAAGATAAGCCCAGTATCCCAATTAAAGTTATAACAAATAATATGTAAGCAATATTACGTTTACGCACTATAATATAGACCAATATTTTTCTTTAGTTATAACGTTTACGTACAGCCTGAGCATAGACTATGAGCAGGCGATCGCGGGGCGTGAAATTTGCCAGCCCAGTTAAACTAGTCGTAAAGCCGATTACTCCTGTATTGAGTAATTATTGACCTATGATTACTACCCCAAATGTCACCCCTAAACGTTTTACAATAGATGACTATCATCGCCTCATTGAATTGGGGTTTCTGACAGAAAATGATCCAGTAGAGTTGATTCGTGGAGAACTAATGCAAATGGTATCAAAAGGAACACCTCACACTGTTTGCAATACTTCTTTGATTTACGAAATCACGATTTTACTCCAAACGCAAGCAATAGTCAGAGGACAGGAACCTATTATCCTACCTCCCAATAGTGAACCAGAACCGGATTTAGTTATTGCACGTAATCAAAGCGATCGCTACTTGTCAGGACATCCGAATCCATCCGATATCTTACTAGTCGCTGAGGTGTCGGATTCTACACTAAAATACGATCAAGAATCAAAATTACCGCTCTATGCTGAGTCTGGAATTTCTGATTACTGGATATTTAACTTAGTCACAAATTGTTTGGAAATTTATACAAAACCATATCAAGATTTACAAGGCAATTTTAGTTACGCCAGCAAGCAAGTATTTTTACCGAATACTATTATTTCTCTCCCTGGTTTCCCTGATTTGTGTCTTGATTTATCTAGAGTATTCCCAGGCTATTATAAACGTTAATATTTACCAAACTGGGCTTAATTCTAATACAAACCCAGGTAAAATACCTTCTCCACTTAACATTACAGGGTTGTTTAATTCTTCTACGGCAGCGTTGGGACGGTAAATATAAACTTTGCGGTTAACTCTATCAATCAACCAACCCAAGAGAGTACCATTTTCTATATACTCCTCCATTTTACTTTTTAAAACCTTCAACCCATCTGATTCGGAACGTAATTCAATGACAAATTCCGGACAAATGGGAGCGAATTTTTTACGTTGTGCTGGGGGAATTACCTCCCAACGTGCCTTTTTTATCCATGCTGCATCAGGGGAACGGACTGCACTGTTAGGTAATGTAAACCCACCGCTTGAACCAAACCCGACACCTGTATTATCTTGTTTTGTCCATATACCTAATTGCACGATTAAATCAAAGTTACGTTGGTCGGTTTCCGAACCCGTGGGAGACATAAATATAACTTCTCCAGTTGCCTTGCGTTCGATACGGAAATTTTTGTTAAGCTGACAAAAATCATAAAATTGCTCATCTGTCAGCGTCACAATGGGATGAAATTGTACCACCATTGGATTAATTTCCCCTGCAAATGGAAGTTGTGCGGTCATATATCCCCTTCCCGATTTTATTGATATTTTTGATCGGCTTACCTTTATTTTAAATTTGCCCTCACTAGTACAAGAAGGCAGAAGTAAGAAGGCAGGAGGCAGAAGGCTCAAAATATTGAAATATAAGCTTTTTCCTTCAAATTAATGGTTACCTTATTTACGCCGTACTGTACTAGTACTTTGCCACATAAATTCTAAGAGGTAAATGATTGAACCGCCCGGTTCAATATAAAAAAATAAGGGCAACTCTGAAATCTTCCAGAATTACCCCTACTTTTAAGAGCTATGAGTTTTATTCCTAACTCCTAACTCCTAACTATCAAACCCGTTTGGCTTGAAGTTAGAACACTTCTTCCTCCTTCCTTCTTCCTCCTTCCTTCTTCCTTCTTCCTTCTTCCTTCTTCCTTCATTAAATAGGAGCAAAGGCTGCAGTTTTGACATCGTTGTTACCGAGCAATTCTTGCAATTCTTCAGCATCCACAGTTTCCTTGTCAACTAGCATTTGCGCGAGCTGATCGAGAATGTGACGGTTACCTTCCAACACCTCTTTGGCGCGTTTGTAGGCGACATCCACGAGTTTGCGGACTTCTGTGTCGATTGTAGCAGCGGTTTCTTCAGAGAAATCACGGTCTGCCATGACATCGCGACCAAGGAACATATTGCCTTGCTGACGACCGAGGGCTACAGGACCTAGTTTGTCGCTCATCCCAAACCGGGTAATCATCTGACGTGCCACACGGGCTACTTGTTGCAAGTCGTTAGAAGCACCTGTGGTAACTTCATCTTCACCAAAGATGATTTCTTCGGCAATCCGACCACCCAATGCTACTGCCATCTGATTTTCCAGATATGCACGGCTGTACAAACCAGTGTCCATCCGGTCTTCGCTAGGGGTAAACCAAGTTAAACCGCCTGCACGACCGCGAGGAATGATGCTAATCTTTTGTACGGGGTCGTAGTCTGGCATCAAAGCACCAACTAAAGCGTGACCTGCTTCATGATAAGCTACTAATACTTTGCGTTTTTCGCTCATCACGCGGTCTTTCTTCTCTGGACCTGCTAACACGCGGTCAATCGCGTCGTTAATTTCGTCCATTGAAATTTCGGTCAAGTTGCGACGTGCTGCCAAAATTGCGGCTTCGTTTAACAAGTTGGATAAGTCAGCACCTGTGAACCCAGGAGTCCGACGAGCAATTTTGTCCAAGTCCACATCTTTACCCAAGGTCTTACCACGGGCATGAACTTTCAGAATTTCACTGCGTCCAGCGTAGTCGGGACGGTCTACCACAACTTGACGGTCAAAACGACCGGGACGCAATAATGCTGCATCCAATACGTCGGGACGGTTGGTAGCAGCAATAATGATAATGCCGGTATTACCTTCAAAGCCGTCCATTTCCGTGAGTAACTGGTTGAGGGTTTGTTCTCGCTCATCGTTACCACCACCTAAACCTGCACCCCGTTGACGACCTACAGCGTCAATTTCATCAATGAAGACGATACAAGGAGCATTTGTCTTGGCTTGCTCGAACAAATCGCGGACACGGGACGCACCCACACCCACAAACATTTCTACGAACTCAGAACCAGAGATGGAGAAGAAGGGTACACCTGCTTCACCAGCTACAGCACGAGCCAATAGGGTTTTACCAGTACCTGGAGGCCCAACTAACAGTACACCTTTAGGAATCTTTGCACCAACTGCGGTGAAGCGATCGGCGTTTTTCAAAAAGTCTACAACTTCGTTGAGTTCGAGTTTGGCTTGGTCAATACCAGCTACATCCCCAAAGGTTACTTGGGTTTGTGGCTCCATTTGGACTCTGGCTTTAGACTTGCCAAAGTTCATTGCTTGGCTGCCAGGACCATTCTGAGCACGGCGCAGCAAGAAAAATAAGCCTACAAGAAGCAATACTGGGAAAAATAAGCTACTGAGTGCCTTAAACCAAAATCCTTCGTCCGTTTGAGGCAAAACAGTGATATCAACACCGTTATCGGTAAGAGTATTAATCAGTTGTGGGTCATTGACCAAGGTCACTACTCTCTTTTCGCCACTTACTGGGGTGACAAGAGCTGTTGACCTATCGGCACTGATACTGATTTTTTCTACTTTCCGAGCTTGTACTTGTTGAATAAAGTCACTGTATCGCCATTTTTCTGCGGTTTGGGGTTGCTTCTCAAAGAAAGCTGTTCCCAAAGCAATCACTACAATAAACAGCAGCGCGTACAGCCCCGCATTTCTCCATCGTTTATTCACTGAGGTCAATCCTCCTAATCTTTTTTCTGTGTAAGGGTTATTTAAGAATTATGTTAACTTATTTTAAGGTATACCAGATTGCCGTGCCTTCATGCTAGAAAAAGTTTCCGCAGTTGCTGAAAACCCGGATGGTAGGCATTATATTGTAGCTTTGTTGAGGAGTTTCCTGTTGGCTGGATAACCGTATGAATTGGGATAATTTCCACTACGCTGTTTGTGTAGGCGATCGCTTCAAATCTTTTGACTAGCTCTAACGTCCAGGGTTCCTGATTCACCACCACTTGCTGCATATCCAGCCAGTTAATAATTTGCGATCGCACAACTCCCGGCAATATTCCTGCTTCTAATGGAGGTGTCCACCAATTTCCCAAATACCATCCCCAGAGGTTACCCGTACTTGTTTCTAACCAATTTCCGCTCGAAGAAACCAAAATTCCTTCTTGAGCATTTAATTTTTTGGCGCTATTGAGAGCCAACCAAGCACTCAGGTAATTACCCGTTTTGTGGTTGGGTAGGCTGCGCTGAAATTCTATATCTGAGACAGCCGCCACTATACCATTAGTTTGCTTTTCTGTCAAGTCAAAAGGCAATAACCTGCCAGTTATCCACTCGCGCCCATCGGGAAAAATTGTAATTCTGAGGACGGGGAAGTGCTGCAAGATTAATTCTGCACCTTGACGTAAGTGCCTCTCATCTGGTATGGACCAGCCAAAAGTTTGCAAGCTCGATTTTAGGCGATCGCAGTGTGCCTGCCAATTGGTTAAACTGCTGTCGAGTTTGTTTTGATAAACTCGCAGTGTTGTGAAAACAGTCGCTCCATAGAGTAAAGCGGGGTCATCAATTGCTAACTCTAAGCTTTGGGACTCGATTAATTTACCGTTGTACCAAAAAATAATTACCTACTCTTGGTATAGGAGAAGGAAGAAGGAAGAAGGAAGAAGGAAGAAGGAAGAGGTTTATATATGTGGATACAGAACCCAACTCAAAACGAGCGACCTGTTTCTTGTCTTTGTATTAAACCCCCACAAGGAAGCGGATAAAAACAAGAGTCAAAATCCAGAGCAAATAACAAAATCATTTTTCAGCGAATTCTCATCTGAGATTAATTTAATTATTGGCAAAGACATTTATATTATTGTTAGAGACGACTTTTATGAGTTGAGATGACGGTTAAATTTCAATACTTGCTAACATAAATTATATAGTATTCCCATCCAGTCAGTTTATATTTATTAGTATTATTGATTATCAAAACTTTCCAACGTACAAACCACAGCCAAAACAGTGAAGCAAATCAGAAAAAATTGGAAAATTATTGACCCATTCTCATTACGCATACGCCTGACAATTGGTATTGCGGCATTTTCCGCTTTAGTATTAGGTAGTCTTGCGACATGGACTAGTTGGAAAATGCAGCAAATTTTGATTGATAGTCACAAGCACAATATTCAGCAAATTGCCGAGCGTTTACCACATGATGTGGAAATTTATAGCGAAATGATGCAACCTGAAACTGGGTTGCTTCGTGGGATGAATAATTTGGCACATACCAACACATTTTTATGGTCAAAAAGTCCTGATAATAAAGTTTTGGTAAAATCTGCCACTTTCAATTCGTTATCTGATTCTACGGTGGCTGAGTTAATGTCCCTCACCAAGATGTCAATTAAACCCCAAGTTTACAAAGTTAACCAAAGATACTTTGTTTTGAGTGGCTGCTCTTTACAAGTACGGGGTAAACTACTGGGTAAGCTGTTTGTGGCGCAGGATATTACTCGTGAGCAGACGACGTTTCTAGCAATGGTGCAAAGTTTAGGTGTTGCCAGTGTTTTGGCAATTACCATTATCACAATTGCGATCGCATTTTATATCAAGTATTCTTTGCAACCTCTACGTCAACTAAGTCAAATGACTTCTGCCATTTCCCCAGAAGATTTAGGACAAACGCAATTATATCTTGATAATGCACCCAGCGAAGTTAAAGAATTAGCTCAAACTTTAACTATGTTGTTATCCCGCCTTTCTCAATCTTGGGAGCAAGAGCGCGAGTTTGTCAGTAACGTTTCCCACGAGTTACGCACACCTCTAACTATTGTACATGGTTATTTGCAAAGCGTCTTGAGACGGCAGAATAACTTAACAGAAACTCAACAGGAAGCTTTAGAAACCGCCGCATCGGAAGCGGAACGCACTATCCGACTGTTACAAGACTTACTTGATTTGGCACGGGCAGATAGCGGTTATTTGCACTTTCAAATGAAATCTTGCGTGCTAAATGACTTGGTTGAAGAAATCGTGGTGATGCCTCAAAAGTATAGCGATCGCGTAATTACAATCGAGTCAACAGCTTACCCAATTGAGGTGAAAACAGACTACAACCGCTTCAAACAAGTATTGCTAAATTTAATCGATAATGCTATTAAGTACTCGGAAGCTGATACAGCGGTGGTTTTGAAATTAAGTCAAGCGAAAGACAAGGCAATTCTTCAAGTTTGCGATAAAGGGTATGGTATTCCTTTGCAACACCAATCACGTATTTTTGAGCGATTTTACCGCATAGATGAATCTCGCACTCATGCTACTGGGGGTTGTGGTTTGGGATTATCGATTGTCAAGACACTTGTAGAGGGTATGGGTGGTAGTGTGAGTGTGCTATCAAAGTTGGGAGAAGGGAGTGTGTTTACAATCAGCTTACCTGCTGTGTGTTAGTAGACCATTTTAAAAGTTTTGAGGGGTACCCGACGATTTTGCCCCCTGCCCCCAATTCTGGGGGTGAATAAAATTAAAATTCAAAATCCCCCAAGTATGTTCAACTTTGAATTTTCTTATCCCCAGAATTGGGGGTAGGGGGCTTCCTGACTACAACCCTCCAAACCACTCATAACCTTGATCCTCCCAGTAGCCCTTCGCAGGTGATAAATTGCTAACCAGCTTAATCTGAGTCACCCACTTGCTTTGCTTGTAGCCCAGTTTAATTGGGGCTGCTAGGCGTAAGGGTGCACCATTATCAACAGATAATGGTTGTCCATTCTTCTGATAAGCCATCAAGGTTTGGGGATGTACCGCAGAGGCAAGATCCCAACTTTCGTAGTAACCATCTGCCGATTTAAAGTAGACATAGCGAGCGCTTGACTTTGGTTGCACCAGCGCTACTAAGTCTCGCAATCGCACACCCCCCCATTGAACGATCGCCGCCCAGCCTTCAACGCAGATATGGCGAATTACCATCGAAGTCAGAGGCAGCTTTTGGATATCTGCCATAGTCAATTGCATCGGATTATTAACCTCACCATCAATTATCAAGCGAAACTGCACTGGGTCAATATTAGGGGTGAAGTCGAAGGTGTTGATTAGTAGGCTATCTGGTTCAATGGCACTGACCGGAAATTCAGGTACAGGCTTTTGAGTTAGCAGGAGCGACTGCATACTTTGGTTTAGTGGTTCAGATATTTGCCCGACAGTGCTTGAGAACAAACTCGAACTACAGCCACCTAGAAATAAGCTGACTCCTGAAAGTCCAGATAATTGCAGTAAAGTGCGACGGGATAGGTTGCGTTTGGGAAGAATCAAACTCATATAATATTTGGGATGGATAAACGCAGAGGGATGCGAAGGTAAGCGCAGAGTCACGCGGAGTCTTTGTTGAAAATTTCGCTACGAAGTTATGAAATTGCTTACTTAAATGCTATAGAAACATCGATTTAATGAGACGCAAACTTCCCACTTTCAAGGCAAGTAAGGAATGAATCAGTGTAAACAGCAAGACCGTCGGGACAGTAATAAAGTGAACAGTGCGAAGAGTCTGCCAACTGCCAAACAGTCCAGAAATCCAATGCAGTTGGGCTGGCTTGTACATGGCAAGACCGCTCAAGATTGCTAGCAGTAGGACTGGAATAATCCCAGTGTAGATTAACCGATGCCATGCGTAGTTTTTACGCTTTGGGTTCTGACTTACTTGCAACGCTTTCAGGTCACTGTTACTGACAAATCGACGCTGCCAACGACGGGTGACAAAAATATAGAGTCCATAGCACAGCAAGTTCAGCGAAAAGAGCCACATCGCAGCAAAATGCCAGTTCCTGCCACCTCCCAGCCAACCTCCCAGCAACAGAAAGCTAGGAAAATGCCAACCCTCACGTCCACCAAACACGGGATTGGCGTTGTAGATTTGCAATCCGCTGGTAATCATCAACATTAGGCTGATGATATTAATCCAGTGAAAAGTCTTTGCGAGGAACGTCTGACTCGGTGTGGGAGGGGCTTTGCGTTTAGAAGATGAAGTCATAGCTTTTCACAGAGATAAATTTGGAAACAGTGGAGCAAGCCAAAGCTGCACCTGGACATCCCAACCTAGAAGAATAGCAATTGCTGTTGCCACGATCGCCACACCACCAAAGCGGTGCAACGCTGCACTATGTTTGCGAATATCAAGCAATCGTCGGCTGAGTACCCGTCCACCATAAGCGATCGCAAGTAGAGGCAAAGCTGCTCCGATTCCATAAACAAGCAGCAGCCCAAAAGCACTTACAGCTTGGTGTTTCACTGCGGCCAGCACCAAAATACTTCCTAAAACAGGTCCTGCACAGGGAGTCCACAGCAGCCCCAACTGAGTCCCCAGCCAGAACTCTCCTAAAAGTCCTATTCTTACAGGTTCTTTAATCCAGTTGCTGAGAGGAAAATAGCTGAATAATCGATAACTCCAGGTTGGGAAAATTGCCACCCACCCTAAAAACAAAAGCAAAGCGACAGCGAAGTTACGCAATATATTAGCCAAGCTAGTAAACCAGCTAGCTGTCACCCCAAGCAGACTGCCGAAAAGAGCAAACCCACCGACTAATCCTCCGACCAACGCAACTGGACCATAAGTATGGGATTGGAGCGATCGCCCCATTAATACGGGCAAAATCGGTAAGATACAGGGTGAAAGTACAGTCAGAACTCCCCCCAGTAAGGCAAGACCTATTGATATAGAATTTGTCACTGTTTTAAGGGTATTGATTATTTCTTCACTCAGCACTACCCTTGAATTATTTTATTCTCCTCCAGAATTGGGGGTAGGGGGCTTGATAATTTTGATGGGTAAAAAAAAGTACTACTACCCCAATAACTGGCGGATAGTCTGCTCCGTTTTGTCATATGCTCCTTCTCCAATATGGTCATACCTCAAGAAGCCCTGACGGTCTGCCAAAAAAAGGTGTGGCCAATACTGATTTTCGTAAGCGTTCCAGGTTTTATACTCGTTATCGACCGGAACTGGATAGGTAATTTTGTGTTGTTGTAGTGCTTTTTTTATGTTGTTCGCGTCTCGCTCAAAGGCAAACTCGGGTGTGTGGATGCCGATTACCTTGAGTCCCTGCGCTGCATATTGCCGATGCCATTTAGTGATGTACGGCAAGGTACGTTGGCAGTTGATACAAGCAAATGTCCAAAATTGTATCAGTACAACGCTGCCTTTCAGGTCAGAGGTTGACAAAGGAGCAGAATTAAGCCACTGACTAATACCCTGAAACTCTGGCAGACTTTTGTTTACCGGGGGATTGACTGCAATAATTTTGGAGGCTTGGGTATTGTTAGAATTGGCAACGGTGGGATTCGGGGCATTCACTTTTCCAAAACTGGAAAAAGCTGTTTTAGCTGCACCGATTCCTAAAACTCCTAACCCAAAGTAAAAAAGCAACTGACGCCGTTGAAGCAAGTTTTTATTCATAATGAGTGTGGAAATTGCTTAAAGGCATTCACGAAGAAAGAAGGAAGAAGTACCCACATGAGTACTCATGTGGGATTGAAACAAGGACACTGTTTTTCTTCTCTGCGAGACACTACGTGAACGCGCTACAAAGGACTCGAAAAACATCTTTTTTTTTACTGAAGCTTTCAACTTACGAACGCGCATTTTTATTAGCTATTCCTTCTTCCAACTTCGGTCTTTACTTCAACATCATTTGTAAAGAAAAGATGGTATGGCGGTTCTGGTCACCGCCATCAAATAGCAGTTAGGGCTTGGTGGTGGGGGTAGGTGATTGCTTCATAGCATCGCCAGCTTTATCTTTACCCATAGCACCACCACCCATAGCATCGCCAGCTTTATCTTTACCCATAGCATCACCACCCATAGCAGGAGAGGCTTCAGGAGCAATCTGATTATTGCTTGCAGGATTGCCAGAGCAGGCAGTGAGACTGGCAGATAAGGTCAAACCAGCAATTAAACAAAGTATTTTCGGGTTCATCGTTTTTTATCCTTATAGATGGGTGGTTATTTTTGTTTTGAATGGGGACAAGTAACAGGCAGATTCTATTAAGGTTTTTTGGGTAAAGAAGGTGCCTGAATTGTGCAAGGTTTAGTTTGACATTGTTGCTCGTATAATTGATTTACATAATGTTCCTGCCAACTGAGGGGAACTTCCAATAATGACCGCGTGCCTGTGATTCCTTGTCCGATAAAAAGTAAAAGGGCAATGCAGTTTAGAGCGATGTGAACCTTGCGCCAGCGATTTGTTTTGTCTTGGTAGATATCCGGCAAAATAGCTAGAGAAAAAATCATCAACAGAGCCGCAGTTAATCCGTAATAATAGTGAGAGATATACCACTGGTCGGTTTTACGGTATATACCATCCTGGCAACCAAGCACCACCAAACCTATCCCAGTGAGTGTCGCAAAAATAGCCCGCCAGCGCTGTTCTCTAGCTTTATAGAGTAAACCGAAGGAAGCGATAGTAGCAGCCAACAATAGCGCTATAAAGACAACTTGGAATGGTGCTTTCGTCCAAACTTGTTTGTCTAAAATATTACTGAAAATATCGAAAGTGAAAGCCACTAGAACAATACCTACAACAGAGCCAGTTAACCAACGACCTAACTGCACATGTTCTTGCCCCACAACTGGGGGAATTTTACTCTTACCTGAAGATTTAGTTTCTAGTCTGCGCTGACGAGTTTGAAGAGCGCGGTTGACAACGATACCAATTAACGGGAAGACTACAATCACAGCGATCGCTGGATGCAGCAGTAAGAGCGCATCTTTCAATTCCATATCAAACCTCAGTGTTCTTGTTGGGATGGGTAAGAGCGTGGGGTATTATTAGGCGAGAGCGTACAGCACACTCTATTGAGTGAGTTCGCCATGTACTACCCCTTTTGACCGTGCGATCGCTAAATGCTAAATGCATCAAACTCAAACGCCATACCCCAAAAACAATCTGCTAGTTGTAATTACTTCACTTCACTAGGTGCAAATGCAGTGACTTTACCTTTCTTAATGGCAACTATTACGTCGTATGTGGCACAGTAAGAAAAAGTGATATTATTTTTTTTGTTGTAGAGGTTGACTACCATACCTGCACCACCAGGTTGGACAGCGATTGGCTCAAGGTCACCAAAAAAGTAACGTCGTAGTTGGTCACCACTGCCAAACTGTCCCTTGCTCTTGGTCAGCATTTCAACCTTTTGTTGGATAGTCAAACCTGTACTATCTTTCATTTCTGGTTTCATTGCTTGGGCTGATGCTTGAACCAGTGAAGGATTAAAAAGTTGAACTGGAGCATCCCAAACAGTTACCATACCAGCGAGAGCAACAGTTGCAAGCAGTGAATTGAATTTCATTGGATAATTCCTTATGTTTTTTGGTTGGTTCATCTCGACTGCTCACAGCATCTCAGTTACTACTGAAGCCTATCTGAAACCAAGACATGATTTTTATGAATTTATCCTTTGAGAAACTTCATTCTAGACTCAGCGTTTTCTCAGGTAAGCGTGCAAAGTTTTTAACTAGTACATTACAGCGTAAGTCTACCAACCATTTTTATTCCCCCCTTTCTCCCTTGTCCTCCTTGTCCCTTTAGCAATTGAGGTATGAATTACCCTCACCCCCAGCCCCTCTCCCCAAGGGAGAGGGGAGCTTTTAATTCTTGTCCCCTCTCCCCAAGGGAGAGGGCTAGGGTGAGGGTAAATTTAGCAATTCATACCCGGATTCAGCAACGCCGAAGCGTGACTTATACAACCGCAACCGTGGCCTCAAGTATCGGGGATCTCGCAGCTCATCAATTGCTCGTAGTCTTTGCGGGTGTCAATATCGATCGCACCATCTGAGAAAGAAATGGGAAACACATCGTCAGGGTATTTCATAATAACTTTTTTTGCCCCCTGAGCCTCTCTTAAGCTCGTAAGCTCAGAGAAAAATCTGCGGCTAAATAAAGCTGGTACCCCTAATGTTCCTGCATACTCAGAAGCAACAATCGGTTTACCAGTGGAATGATATGCGGACACTAGCTGATTAATAATTTCAGCAGATACAAAAGGCTGGTCGCAAACTAATAGGACTACTGCTTCTATCTTGTCATCGAAACCGTTCAGTGTCTGAATACCAACTCTAATTGAAGCACTCATCCCTTCATTCCATAGCGAGTTTTCTACAACTTGCACGGGGAAATCACTAAGTTCTTGTTGTATCTCTTCGGCATAAGCTCCCAGAACTAATATTATAGGGCAGCATACTGAGGCAATGGCAACTTCTACTGTATGTTGGAGAAAATTACGTCCTTGATAGGGTAATAGTTGTTTGGGTGTACCCATGCGGGTTGATGCTCCTGCGGCCAGAATAATGATGCCGATACGGGTTGAATTCATATGGATGTAACGACTAAGTAGACAGCGGCGTAAATATGCCTACCATTTAGGACTTGAATTTAGTCCTCTTTAAGAGGAATGAGCGCTATTAGACAGCGGTTTATAACCGCTGGAGGGTTCGGTATTCACAATAATATCTTCACTTACGCCGAGTGGTACTAGTACCCCACCAAGCCAAGTTTGCGGGGTTTATGGTAACCTCTAAAATAGAATGTAAAAATCATCACTGCTATTGCTCTGGTACATCGATTCATGTCCCTACCCGCTCTTAGACTATAAGTCTAATTCATGAAAAACTGTCAGGGATCAAAACGGATTTGGATGTTTGGCAGCAGGTGAGTGTAAGTACGGATTATACAGATAGTAACAGTGAGGTAATGTTGGGTAGCTAATACCAGTTTTCTTTAAAGGCGAAGGAAGGATTTCAGGTTCAGTGCGAAAAAGCTCCCCAACAAGCCGTTGGAACGGTCGATGAAGTCTTTGCTTCTAGCGTTTCGGTCATATCTGTCACCGTTCAACTTTTTCGTTAAAATCTACTGCGTACCCTTTACTACACTACTTATGTCAGATCAATCTACACCAGAAATCGAACTGCTCCGCGCGGCCTACGCGTCCTTTAACGCGCAAGACATTGACGCCACCCTCGCCCTCATGGCTCCGGACGTGACCTGGCCGAGAGCATTCAAAGGCGGTTTTGTCCGTGGATCTGAAGAAGTCCGCGCTTACTGGACGGAGCAATGGAGCGAGATCAACGGGCACGTGGAGCCGGTGACTTTTCACCCGGAGGAGGCCGGACGTATCTTGGTCGAAGTGCATCAGGTTGTGCGCGACCTGGCTGGAGCCGTTCTTGCTGATGAGCACGTCGGTCATCGTTTCACCATTGCGCAGGGCTTGATTCAAGCCATGGAAGTCTGTCCGCTTCCATCGTCCGGCCACACAGCCTAACACGGCGATCGAGCGAACGCTTCAGGGCTGCACCCTGGTTCCGTTCTTCACACCAACAGGTGCCCTAAAGCGTCGCTCAGCTTTGATCCGTTAGCCCTCATGTCATCGGTAGGAAGTGGTTGAGAAATACTCTGTTGGTATTCAAAGTCAAGTTGTTCTGAGATGATCAGTGAGGCGAGTTATTTGAATGTTGGTGATGACGACTACTTCCCAACTTCAGACGAATACTTATTGCAAAAGCATCGCTTTTCTAGGTGAAAGTTTGACTAGGGCTGCACTGGATTCCCAAAGTTCAGTCGCTTGCTTTTCGTTGTAAGATTCATCAGAAGATTGCACTTCCTCCAGTCCATCGAAATACTTACCTGTGACATTATCCAGTGAAGGATCGAGAATGAGTCTAGCAAGAGCACTGCCCATCGCTTTAGAATCTTTTGCTTTCTCCAGAACCGTCCGTGAAATAGTTGTACTGAAAGCAGAAAGTTCTGCTTGACTATAGTCGCGACCCAATTGCGTGTCGAGCATTAAGCCTGGGTTGAAAGCATTTACCGTAATCTTCGACTGTTGCTTTTGCAAGCGGCGTGAAAGCTCGTAAGCACAGAGGATATTACAGAGTTTGGAAGTGGTATAGCGTGTCCGCCCCGTGTTTCCGATATCTGTGTCATCAACGTAATCGGCAGGGAATGCGAGGAGTTTTGCATCTTGGTATCTTGGGTGAGGCATTCCCGTGTTGACATCTGGATTGTGGGCGTCGCTACTGACAAAGACGACGCGAGCGCGATCGCTTAAGTGAGGCGAAAGCAGATTGACGAGTAGAAAGTGACCCAGATGATTAACCCCAAATGTCATTTCAAACCCATCTTCTGTGTAAAGTGCGTCTGAAACGATTTGAATTCCCGCATTGCAAACGATCGCCTGCAAAGGTGGGCGTTCTCCATTGATGAAGTCTTGTACGAACTGACGAGCTGATGCTAGAGATGCCAAATCTAGAGCCATACCCTCAATGTATGGGTATTCAGTTTCAGTCATCAAGTTCCGAACTGCTTCGTCCACTTTGGATGGATTTCGACTCGCGATGATGATATGCCAGTCTTGTCCATATCTGGCGATCGCCTCAGCACAGTAATAGCCTAAACCACCGTTTGCGCCTGTAATGATGACCGTTTTGTTGGCTTGGGTTGGATTTTGCATAGTGTTCAACCTGTATATTGAAGAACTATGCCAAACTTAAAGTATAGAGTATACTCCAATGTCAAGCAGTAATCCCAAGCTCCCCAACCTCAGTATTCTATGTTGATTAGTGAACTTTCCCAGAAAACCGGAGTATCGAAAGACACGCTTCGTTTTTACGAGAAGACTGGACTCCTGAACTCAAATAACAAGCGTGGAGAAAATAACTACCGGAACTACGATGATGAAGCTGTGTCGCGTTTAGAATTCATCAAGCATGGAAAATCTCTTGGATTCACGCTCAGTGAAATTAAGAAAGCGATGGATGAATGGGATATCCTTTCACCTGAAGATAAGGCGCAGCTCACCCGCACTAAAATTGCAGAAATGGATGAGAAGATTGTTCAACTACAAGAGTTTAGGTGTCATCTTGCCCTGAAGCTAAAGCGGTTGGAAAGCGAGAGATAACAAGGCGTTGGAGCCGAACATTCAAGAGTTATTGGTTGAGTTGGAGAGATTGTCTGCGGCGGTCTAATAGCATAAGTCCATTAAAATGCAATACGCTTGGTGTTAGCGCAAAAAACCTTAAACTGCGTAGGTTGGGTTGAGGAACGAAACCCAACATTTGGACGGGTTGTTGGGTTTCGCAAGGCCTCAACCCAACCTACGATTCTCCTTAACACCAAGCGTATTGCATTAAAATGGACTAAAAACGATCTTTTTTTGTCGTATTTTTTGTAACTTACAAAATTATAAATCTCTGGTTTATACGCAAGCTGCAACATAGCAGGTAATATCATGTCTGCCTAATTAGTTATAAATCCCCAAGAACCCCTCCCCTTTATCCCTAGAGCGCATGCGGGGAGGGGACGTAAAGCACAGCGTATACGGGGGTGGGGTTGAGTGACTGGCGCAATTATAACTGATTAACCGAACATGATATAAGAAGAAAATCAAGTTATCTTCCCGAACGGCTCCCCTGCTCCCTGTGCCGATCTTCACCCGTCATTTTTGGTCATTTTCAACTAGTACCTTGTCACACGAACTTTGATGGGTAAGAGATTGAACCGCGTTCGCCCTTGGCGTTGCCGTTCGCGTAGCGTGCCCTTTGGGCAAGGCTAGACGCAAAGGACGCGAAGAAAGAGGCTAAGAAGAGAAATTCCAAGAAGTTTCACCCCTCAAAACTTTTGACACGTACCACTGGTGAATAAATCTTATAAAGCCGCATCAAAAATCTGTTGGGCAGTAAGGTTGAGATTGGGAAAGGTAGGGGAAACGATTGGTTTATTACCCCTAAACAAAGTCTTCACATACTCCCCATCCACAAGTTCGCACACAAAAAAAGCAGGTTGCTTGGGGTTGCCGATAAAATCACGTCCCCCCAACCCGGCATAATCTGCAATCCAGTATTCAGGGATACCCATTTCCTCATAATCGGCAAACTTGAGGTGATAATCATCCCGCCAATTGGTACTAACGACTTCGACTACTAAGGGTACAGATGCTGCTTGAGTGACTGTTGACTGTTTTTGAAAAAGAATCTCATTCCCGAGATTATCAAGGTTTAGTAACAATACATCAGGTGAGTAAGTGGATTTAGCAGAAGGTGTTTTAACAAAAGCAGTTTTTGGGATGCGATACGGCAATCCTAATCCCACATACTCGATAGTAATTTTCTCGGCTAAAAATCCAACAACTTTTTCATGGTCTCCAGTCGGGGGTGCCATCTCAATAATTACTCCATTGTGTAGCTCGTAGCGCTTCCCATCATTTGGGAACCACTCGATAAATTCTTCATAGGTTACTAGCTTGGGTAAGGCTTGAGTCATAAAATTTTGTCTCACGCTCACAATTGAACATACTTTGGCATAGCCTGGGAGCAAGTCGGGGCATGGGTTTCGTCTTAATTTTAGCGAAGTTTTGGATACTACTGGACTTTGAACGTTAATTTTTATAATTTTTATAGACGCGAAAGTAATAAAAGAGCGTTAATACACCTCCAAGCGATGCCCGTTAAAACGGGTTAAAAAGCTTATTCAGTAAGCTTTAGCTTACTTAAGCTATTAGCCCGAAATTTATTTCAGGGCGGGATAAGGGTTTTACGAGATAAATAAATGTTGGTAATGACAGGGATTCACAAGAAGTTTTAAGCTATTCCACAAATAAACATTGCATTTTGCTGTTTTTTGGGAAAAATCGTCAAACCCTCTTTCTCCCTGCCCCCTGCTGTCTAAATGTGCAAACTAGATGTGTAACAGTCAATATGAATCGGTTGTTGACGATGCTTTAAAAAGCCTGCAGAACGATTGGCGATTACGGCCTGAATTTCGGCGATGATTGATAGTGCGATCGCCTCTGGTGTATTAGCGCCGATATCCAGTCCGACTGGGCTGTGTAATTTTAATAATTGCTCTTCAGTGTATACCGTCCCATCTGCCTGTAGTTCTTCAAGTAACTGTACAGTCCGACGCTTGGGGCCGAGAACACCCAAGTAGCGCACACAAGAAGGTAGGAGCATTTTCAGAAGTTGTTGGTCGTGAAAGTAGTTGTGCGTCATGACGACGACGACTGTTTGCGGGTGTGGCGAAAAGTACTTGTGTACGGATTCTAGATGGGTAAGAATCACGTCGTCAGCCATGTAAAAGCATTCTGCCGTTGCATCCAAGTTCCGGGGGTCTACAATCGTAACGTGCCAACCAATCTGTTTCGCAAAGCTTGCCACTGGGATTGCATCGTGTCCAGCACCAAAGATAATTAATGGTGTAGGTGGTTCGATAACTTCAATGAAGACTTCAACACTACCTGTTGAGAGTGGATAACTCTTGACAATTGACTGTCCATTCTCAAGGGCTATCTGGGCATCATCAAGAATAGCCGAAGTTAGTTGAAAATCTGCAATCCCATTAATTACCTGATGGCTATGGTTTAGCATCAAGCGATCGCCTCTCAATACCTTTGTCTGACCAGTTACATCAAACACGGTGGCAATAACACCTGTGATGCGATTGCGCAGACAGTTTGCAATAAAATCTAGGTGGGTAGACTCGTCTTTTTGCTCTAAGTGTTCGAGGAGAATTTGTACTAATCCCTTACAGCCAAAGTCAAATCCTAAGACAAGATCGTCCTCTGTGTAGTTTATCAAAGTTGGTTTACCCGGCATCACCTGCTTGCTATACTCAAAAACATCGTTTTCTAAGCAACCGCCGAAGAAGGCACCAAGCATGCGACCATTAGAGGTAATTAGCATTCTCGCACCCGGTTTTCGGTAGGTCGAGCCTTTAGTATTGACGATGGTGGCAAGAATGGCTGGTTTACCACTTTGCTTTTCTGCTGCAAACGCTTCTATAATCTTTTGTAATTCGTTCATAATTCTATAGCGTAGAAAATGACCTTCGACAAGAGCGATTGTTGCCATGTCAGGTCTGTCACAGGATCTTTAATGGGTAAAGACAACAGAGCTAAATCCACGCCACATGCTACAAGTCAGCAGAGCCAAGAAACGCAGTGGCTCCCCAAGTTTGTTCTAGTTTGAATTTTATTCTCCCCTTTGAATTGGGGACTGGGGTTACGGCTGTATTTTGGTGTAAGCTGTGAAATAATCTTTCCTTCGCTTCTTCGCGTCTTCGTGGTTCAAAAAAAAGATATATTTAACCGCGATAGGCGCTTCGCCTTCCCGGAGGGTAGCAACGAAGAAGCGAAGACGAGAATTAAGATTAGGTATTTTGCACTCTTGATTTAGTCACCTTAACAGCCGTAGGGCCGGGGGGCTTCATGTTGCACCCTCACATATTAGGACAGCTTGGGATATCATCGCCCAGCAGCAACCTAGCCAAACTCGGTAACGCTTCTCCGTAGGTTGGATGAATGTGAACCGATCGCTCTAGTAACTGCCATGTAGCCCCCGCTTCCATTAAGGATAGAAAGACATGGACGAGTTCAGCAGCTTCATAGCCCACCAGTGTGGCACCTAATATCTTGTTTGTGTCCTTGTCTACCACCATCCGGTAAAAGCCTAATTCATGCCCCCACTCAATTGCTCGGGCTATTTGAGACATGGGTAGCGTCACGCATTGGGCATTAATCCCCTTTTCCTGGGCTTGTTCAAGGGTCATGCCCACCCGTCCTACTTGCGGTTCGGTGTAGGTGGCATAACCAAGGACGCGATCGCTACGAGTCCGGTTTGTGCCGCACAAAATAGCATATAAGCGTCGGTAATCTTCCCAAGAAACATGAGTAAATGCCGGCTGTTTGGCTACATCACCAATGGCATAAACACCATCACAAGTTGTGTGGAACTGGTCATCGATTTTTACATATCCCTTGGAATCTAACTCAACCCATGTTTTTGCAGTATTCAATGCCTTTGTGTTGGGTTGACGACCAATTGCCACCAACAACGCTTCTCCTTGCAATTCTTCGCCATTACTCAACGTCAGCGTAAACACTCCATCTGTATGGCCTACTTTCTCAACGTTTACATTCAAATGAATCTGAATCCCATCTTCCTCAAACGCATGAGCCAGAACTTCACTAACCTCAGACTCTTCCCGATCGAGGACGCGATCGCCCCGCACGACTAGATGAGTTTGACTGCCCAATCGTGCCAATCCTTGTCCCAACTCCAAGCCGATATAGCCTCCACCAATCACCAGCAAACGGGGTGGCAAAACCTCCAACTCGAAGAAATTGCGATTAGTTAGATAGGGTGTATTTGCTAGACCGGGAATATCAGGAATCAGGGAAGACGTACCAGTATTGATGATGACGATTGGGGATTGTACCGTGACCTCACCACCTGTTACGGTTCGTTCTCCAGTGAAGGCTGCTTCACCACACACTACCCTCACCCCAGCATTGTGCAAACGGTTTTTGACCCCCTGGTGAAAGCTGTCGCGAATGCTACGAACTCGCTGCATAACAGCAGGGAAATCCACATTTACCTGAGCGTGGATACCTAAATTCTTTGCCTTTCGCGCCCGACCTGCGGCATGAGCGGCAGCCAAAAATGCTTTAGAAGGGGTACAGCCATAATTAATACAACTGCCACCTAAAGCATCTCGTTCAAACATCACTACCTGGCGACCTTCCTTGGCGAAGTCACTTGCTAGTGGAATGCCACCCTGACCACTACCAATCACAATTACATCTGCGGTTTCCATGACAGCTTAATCTTTACAACAAGCGCTGCTAAATTGAGTAGTTACAATTCATGTGGCTTGCCTCCCTGCCGGTATTGTAACTACAGGTATTACCCTTCACCGTAGCCGGCTCTCCACAGGGGTAGGAGTACAACGCCTAATGCGTCTACCCTTAAACTCTTATTTCTACCGAAACGGAAGGTGTATCCCTGACGGGACGCTTGCGACTCAGCGCCTATAGCGTACTTGGCGTACTACCCTCCGGGAAGGCGAAGCGCCTATGGCGTCTTGGCGGTTAATTAAATCAAGATTTCTGGCAATTTCTGCGCAAGTCCCATAAATCATCTAAACCTCTAGGAGACCCCCACCAAAACTGTACTCAGTTTGGTGGCAAGAGGAATGGAGTGTTAATTGTGAAACGTCCCTTAAATGATTTTGTGCATTAGCACAAACAATGAGAGGGACAGTTGAACAATTAACTTTTCTTCTATTGTGCATACGAGTAACCATCTTTTTTGTGAATGTGTTTACAGGTTTTGTGACTAATTCCTTGAACTAATCCGTTTTTGGTAGAAATGTTGAAACTTCCGGTTGCACGAGTTGCAATTCTCCCAATATATTCACCAACTTTCTTACCACTTTTAACAACAGCTTTAACGATATCTCCTGTCTGAAAACCAAAGTGAAATTTAGTTCTTGAACAATGACGAAAAGCAAAACCGTATTTATCTGTGCGACACGATTGCCTAGTGCCATGACCGTTAGCTGTAATCAACAATGGTTTAACACCTCTAATAATCAATTTGGGCGTTAATTTACCAACACAAGCTGCATCTAACCAGTGAGTTTTTTCTAGTTTTTGTTGGCTACGATTGAATTTGGTTAAACCACCGGAACCTGTTTCTACGGGTAATTTAGTTGCTTTTAAAATTTCTAACAGCGCAAATCTAGTTGTGTTAACTACTGCTGCATCTGCCAATGGTCTTTTAGCTTGTTTCAAGATTTTTTCTAATCTCGAAGGGTCTTTTTTGAGAAAGTCTTTGATATCTTTAATTCCTTTCTTGGTATTACATTTTTCACAACTCAGAGTCAGATTTGTAATTGAGTTAGAACCTCCTTTTGCTCTTGGATGAATATGTTCTATCTGAAGTGGAACGTCTTTGATACCGCAGTAAACACACTGTCTATTCCACTTGGATAATAGAAATTCTCTAGTTTCATAACCTGCAAGAGTACCTTGCTGATACTCCTTACCTTGAATATCTGGGTTACGCATTAATTGCATATCAAACCGTACTAACTCTTGACTAATTGCTTGAATCAGTGCAACTTTGCGTAGCTTCTCAACCCAAGTTTTGATATTATTAACTCGACTTTGCAAACTAGGAGCGAGCCACCCTTGTGGGCGTGTTCTATTCAAAAATCTGGGTTGCCGATATCTGGTTTTGCGGTTTCTCCTACTACGTCTTAATTGCCTTCTAGAAGTTAAAGCATCTCTAATTGCAAAACCTCTATGTTTCAACTCAGCAGCAAATATAACTTCGCCTGTAGTATCGTTGACTAATGCAATTCCTGTGTTTTTTGCACCAGGGTCAATTTTTAACCTAAGTGGGGATACAGGAGAATCTGGGCGTGATTCTTTGAGAATTAAAGTGAATGGAAAGCGTCTAAAAACTGCTGCTTTTTGGTTTCGTAATAATTGCCTCGCTTGTGCTGAATGAATTGGGTCTAACGCTCTTTTTTCTGAATCAATAACAAATATTTTGGACATAAGTCCCTCCTTTCGGGTAATGTTCGCCTAGTCAATGTTTTAAGAGCTTTTTAGACCTAACACACTACCTCCCAAACGGTTGTTTAATGTTAGATGACAGAGCTACAAACTGGCGTCGCATTTGTAGGTGTCATGACTCAAAAAACGTAGTACTCGAAATACTTAGACGGGTCAACTAGGGCTGTTTTTCAAGCCCCCACTGTACCTGTATTCAGGTCAGTGGTGGGTTGTTGACAACAACTTATCAGGCGTAATCGGTAGATCGCGAATCCGCTTCCCAGTCGCATGGTATACAGCATTGGCCACAGCAGCCGCTACCCCAGTAATCCCAATTTCCCCCACACCTTTGGCACCGATCGCATTAACATAGGGGTCCTTCTCCTCCACAAAATAAGCCTCAATTGCTGGAATATCGGCGTTTACAGGTACGTGATACTCACCCAAATTCGAGTTGACAATCCGCCCATATTTACTGTCGGTAACAGTCTCTTCAAATAGCGCCATGCCTAAACCCATAGTGATGCCCCCAATCATTTGCGATCGCGCTGTCTTCATATTCAAAATTCGTCCCGTACCAAAAGCCCCCACAAACTTTCTCACACGGACTTCTCCCAAATCTGGATCGACACGTACAAGAGCAAATTGTGCCCCAAAGGAGTGCATTGAATACTTCTTATTTTCTTCGTCAAACTGAACATCAAAATTGGCTTCAACTTGCTTCAGATTTTGCCGCTTCAGTATATCTGCGTAACTGTCGCTTTTTTCTTTGCTACTTTTAACAAACACTTGCCCGTCTTCAAAAGCAATTTCTGTATCTGGGATGTTGTACAGAGGCGATCGCTTATCTGCACGGGCAATATCCAGCACTTTTGCCCGTGCAGCTTTTGTTGCGCCGGCAACTGCACTACCCACTGAACCAACTGTCGCCGAACCGCCAGAAACAGGGGCATTTGGCATATTAGTATCACCAAGTTCAAACCGCACCCGCTCGACAGCAACCCCCAACACATCGGCGATAACTTGCGCCATCACGGTTGCCGTACCCGTACCCATCTCATGAGTACCGCTTTGCACCACGACGCTACCATCTTGCATAATTTTGGTCACGGCACTGGCAGGAAAGCGATATACAGGATATGTAGCAGTTGCCATACCCATACCAATTAAATATCGACCATCGCGCATCGAACGCGGTTGGGGGTTGCGCCGCGACCAACCGAATTTCTCCGCACCGAGTTGGTAACATTCCTTCAACGACTTGCTCGACCAGGGGAGCTTTTTATCTGGGTCTGTCTCCGCATAATTGCGCAATCTTAATTCAATCGGGTCTAAATTTAACTTATAAGCAAGTTCATCCATCGCCGATTCTAGGGCATAAGTTCCCGGACTTTCTCCAGGGGCACGCATAAATGTTGGTTGCCCTTTGTTCACCTTCACTACCCGCTGTGAGGTTTCTAAGTTCGCAGTGGCGTACAGCATATGCGTCGCTACGGTGAACGGTTCGACGAATTCCCCTATTGCTTCTTCACAAGTATGGGAAATGCCTTTATGAGCGATCGCTGTCAAACGACCGTCACGTTTTGCCCCAAGGATAATTTGCTGCTCTGTCTCGGCTCGATGTCCAACATTGGTAAACATCTGGTGCCGTGTCAAAACTAACTTCACCGGACGACGCACAGTCCGAGCGGCAATCGCAGCAAGGGGAACGTGCGACCACGTATTACCTTTACAGCCAAACGCTCCACCGATAAAATGGCACACGACACGCACATTTTCTTCGGGAATGCCAAAGCCGATCGCCAAGGTTTTCCGCTCCCCAAATGTAAACTGGGTTGCATCGTATACGGTGAGTTTCTCTCCTTCCCATACAGCAGTTGTGGCGTGGGTTTCGATCGGGTTATGGTTTTCGGTGGGTGTAGTGTAAGTTTCTTCCACCCGCACCTCAGAAGAAGCCAGACCTTGCTCCAAATTGCCACGTGCGATGTCTGCTGGTCGAAACCCAACTGGTCCCTTCGGCATAACCGCTTTTTCCCGTTCCATCTCAGTTACAAACGGTTGCTCATTGTAAGTAACGTCCACCAAAGAGGCAGCGAGGTTGGCGCGTTCCAAGGTATCGGCAACCACAACACCGATATATTGCCCGTTGTGATATATATTGCCATCTATCAAAGGAATCCGGACTTCGGCGGCCGCTCCCCCCTTCATCATCCCTGGCATTTCTTTCAATTTGGGGGCGTTGAGGTGCGTGAGGATAGCGATTACCCCTGGTGATTTTTCTGCCCTACTCGTATCAATGCTCTTGATAGTTCCACGGCTAATAGTGCTGCCAATTAGCACCGCGTGGGCGAGATTTTCCATCGGAAATTCAGCAGAGTAACGTGCCCCACCTGTCACCTTCAAACGTCCATCTACCCGGTTCATCGGTTTGCCGACTGCTTCAGTACTCATGCGATTTCCCCTACAGTAGTGAGTGCGCGGACAACCGCCCGCTTCGCCATTTCAACTTTGAATTTGTTATACTTTTGCGGTTTGGCTTCTTGCACAGCCGCTGCTGCTGCCGCTTTGAATGTCTCCTCATTCGGTTTAGCACCAACCAAAATTTTCTCAGCTTCGAGCGATCGCCAAGGTTTATGTGCCACCCCACCCATTGCGATTCGCGCCGCCTTGATGGTACCGTTCTCAATATCCAAAGCTGCAGCAACCGAAACTAACGCAAAAGCATAAGAAGCGCGATCGCGGACTTTCAGATAATGCGATCGCTTGCCAAAGGGTGAATCTGGTAAATCAACAGCCACGATTAACTCACCTTGTTGCAACACAGTGTCAATTTCCGGTGTGTCACCTGGTAAACGATGAAACTCAGCAATGGGAATTGTCCGTATCCCATTCGCTCCCTGAACGCGAATAGTAGCATCCAGCGCCGCCAGTGCCACGCACATATCAGAAGGATTAGTGGCAATGCATTTGTCACTCGCACCCAAGATGGCGTGAATCCGATTATACCCTTCAATAGCGGCACAACCTGAACCGGGTTGACGTTTATTGCAAGGCATGGAGGTATCGTAGAAGTAATAGCACCGGGTTCTTTGCAACAAGTTACCGCCCACACTTGCCATGTTTCGCAGTTGTGGTGATGCACCTGCAAGAAAAGCTTCGGAAAGTAAGGGGTATCTCTCTTTAATCAATTGATTATTTGCAACATCGCTGTTTTTCGCGAGTGCCCCAATCCGCACCCCCCCTGATATCACCTCAACTTGGGCTAACGGTAATCGGGTAATATCAACAAGCTGTGAAGGTTGGGTGACACCTTCTTTCATCAGATCTATCAAGTTAGTCCCACCGGCGATGAACTTCGCTTCAGTATTACTTGCAACCGTTTGAATGGCTGCACCTTGCTCTGTAGCGCGGGTGTAAGCAAATGGTTTCATGTTAAGAGTTAGGAGTTAGGAGTTGGGAGTTAGGAGTTGGGAGTTAGGAGTTAGGAGTTAGGGGTTACCCCTAGAGTATGGGAGGAGCAAAGAAGCAAATTCAGGGGCTTGTCCCCCGATCCAAGGAAAAAATTCAATTCTCCCCTGCCCCCTGCCCCCTGCTTCTTGGTCACCCCTGTGCAGCGCGAACTTCTTGCACGGCAGCGACTATACCAGGGTAGGCACCGCAACGGCAAATATTACCACTCATACACTCCCTTATTCCTTCATCTGATGTTGGGCATCCTTCTTTTAAAAGAGCCACGGCAGACATAATTTGGCCGGGTGTGCAGTAACCGCACTGAAAACCGTCATGCTTGATAAATGCCGCTTGCACTGGGTGAAGTTCTTCGCCGCGAGCTAGTCCTTCAATTGTGGTAATCTCAGCGTCATCGTACATTACAGCTAGCGACAAACAAGAATTTATTCTTCGTTCGTCAACTAGCACGGTGCAAGCACCACATTGACCGTGGTCGCAACCTTTTTTACTACCAGTTAGCCCAATATATTCTCGTAGGGCATCAAGTAGAGTCACACGCGGTTCAATTTGCAAAGTATGAGCTGTTCCGTTGACTCGCAGGCTCACCTTAATAGTATCTGATGCCGATGTTTGCGCTGTTAGGTTGGGAGTTTTTGTTGGAGTTTGTGCCATAGTAATCCTTCTTCCAAAATTAGCGATCGCCGCCGTTATAGTACTGACAATTATCAATTGACCAAATCGGCGACGTCTGAGCCTCAGTTTCATCTATTGTCCTGTAGATTCTACTCTCAGGATATTAATAGTCAACACTTTTAGAGTATTAACATCCCCGACACAAGCAGCATCAATCCAGTGAGTTTTGGGTAGTTCTAATCGAGTTCGATTAAACTTAGTTT
>JAHHGZ010000045.1 GCA_019359595.1 Cyanomargarita calcarea GSE-NOS-MK-12-04C | reverse complement strand
CTTACTGGGTAGACGGACTTTGACATCCGTAGCGAAAATTAAATTGTGGATTGGTTCCTCAAAAAACCAGTTTCTAAATTAGTTTTGTCAGCAGAATCTCAGTGTCTTTAGACCTGAGAGTGTCAACACTCGTCTACACGTCCGCTACACCCGTGACAAATTTCCTGAAGACTTGATGTTTCAGGATACTTCCAACCGGGAAAACTTCCAAGGACGTTATGTTTTGCAACATCCCTTTACAGGTGAAGCCAAGTGTTCCGCAGCTAGACAATACAAGCAGTCTTTAAACAGACGTTTTGAAAACGAAGCTCAAACCCTTGCCAAATTAACCAATTGGAATGTCCAAGAAATTCGTCAAAAAATGAAACTCAAAGGTCAAGTGACGACTTCTTGGTGGCTTCGGGTGCTTTCCTGGGTGGGATTATCTTAATCGCGGATCTGACAGCGATTTCCAATAGAATGGCACTAAGCCCTCACCCTGGAAGGGTGGGGCTACACCAACAAAGCCCACCTGCGTGGGCTAAAGAGATTTTAGCCCACGTAGGTGGGCTTGGCCCGTATAGCCCCACCCTTCTAGGGTGAGGGGCTTTGAGGGACAAATTAAGGTTTTTTCAACTTGTGTGTACACGGTAGCCTTGCTTAGGGGAGGTTTGGAGGGGTAAAAATTATATGTAGCTTGCCCTTCGGGCAAGCTTCGCTAACACAGCAAATTGGTATAAGTGAGGCTATTTTTTAGCCCTGCTTGCCAAGCTTTATAGTTTGAAAACATTGGAATTACTGTCGGAATTCATGACTGCATAGTTAGCTTTATTGGAGAAATTAAATGAGCCGTCAACCTTTACTAGACCCAAATCGTTCCTATACTTTTAATAATTACTTTGAGTTAGGGTTTGCAGTTGACGATTTAGTAGCTGAATTTGGTTATTCATTCGAGCGTAAATTTCTAAATTTGCCGCAATATTCCGGCAAATTAGACCGAATCCCCGACCTGAAACAGCGGATTGAAGAAGTATTGCCGTATGTAGATTTAGAGAACGAAGCTACACGCAGAGAAATACTAATTGCACCGATTATCACTGATTTAATCCACTATTCCCGCGCTAAATTACGAATAGAATACAGTATTAAAGTTGATAATCGACTTCAAGGTAATTTGGATTATTACCTGCGCTCCAAAACTAATTTAATTGTCATTGAAGCCAAGCAAGCTGATATAAACAAGGGATTTACACAACTTACGACTGAAATGATAGCTCTCGATAAATGGACTGATTCTACTCAAACTGAAATATTGGGAGCAGTGACGACAGGTAATGTTTGGCAATTTGGTATACTATACCGACAGACACAAATTATTGAACAAGCAATTAACCTTTACCGAGTGACTGAAGAGTTGGAAGTCGTGGTCAGAATTTTGCTGGCTGCATTGATGAATTAACGCGAATTAACAGCACAAGAGTCAGGGAGGAAAAAGGTTGAAATTGTGCGGTTTATGTTGGATGAAGCCCTTAAGGATGTAGAACAGTAATGCATTCACGAAGAAAGAAGGAAGAAGTACCCACATGAGCACTCATGTGCGATTGAAACAAGGACACTGTTTTTCTTCTCTGCGAGACACTACGTGAACGCGCTACAAAGGACTCGAAAAACATCTTTTTTTTTACTGAAGCTTTCAACTTACGAACGCGCATTTTTATTAGCTATTCCTTCTTCCAACTTCGGTCCTTACTTCAACATCATTTGTAATATTGAGGAAATAAGTAATATCTAGGATTGTCTAGGTTTTACTAGCAGAAGCCATCGCCTACAATTTGTTTGTAGAGTTGGGCAACTGTTCGGTTTTCACCTACCAAGCTACCCAACCCAGCTTTATTTTCGGATATCGTCACCGACATCACAGGGACAAGCATGGACTCTTCTTCGACACTCCCGACGAATTCCCATTCGCCAGCTCTGGTACAGAAGAGCGCTCGCCGCAGCGCACACAACCCGAAAACCAATATTGTTGTTGTTGTCGGGCGTGTTGTTGTTGTTGTTGCGATACGCAGAACGACAGTTTTCAGGATTGTTGTTCCAGGAACCACCGCGCAGCAGTCGGATTGGCTTGCCCCTTCTCTACCCCCTCGTCCAAGCGAGTGAGGCAAATATCTGTTGGCGTAGTTGCCAAGTGTCCCCATGCTCTAGATGAGCAAACCAACTCTGGATTGATTGGGACACTTTATCTAAACTAATATTACCTTGAACGTAGTCACTTTGCATCTTTCTCAGTCTGCGTCTTGCTCTGTGCAAGTTTTCTGTGCGTACTCTGATACGGTTTGGTAAAATACAAAAACCCAAAAAATTAGCACTGTGCTTTGTTTGAAATAATTGACTCTTGACCGGATGAATTTTGAGCCTTAATCCTGCTAAGTATTCCTCTATAGCGTACCTAGCATCAACTAAAAATTCTTTATCATCCGAAAATAAGGCAAAGTCATCAACATAGCGAAGATATTTCCGAGCTTTTAGTTGTTCTTTAACAAAATGGTCTAAACTATTGAGATAGACATTCGCTAAAAACTGGCTGGTGAGATTACCAATTGGTAGACCTCGCCGTCTTTGCAGGGGTGTTAATAAATCATCTCCCTCGAAATAATTAACTACTTGTAATTGTTCATTGCTATTATCGATAATGGTATCTATTAGCCAAAGTGTGTCCGGGCATTTTATTTTCCGCCGCAGCAAATTCTTAAGAATTTCATGGTCAATATTAGGAAAATATTTCTGAATGTCGCACTGAAGTACATAGCGACTAGAACGAGCAAAGGTGATAAAGCGACGCAAAGCGCGATGAGTACCAAAACCCACTCGATTTGCATAGGAATCGCTGATAAATGTTGGTTCTATAATAGGAACAATTACGTTACATAAAGCATGATGTACCACTCTATCCCGATAGGGTGCTGCGGAAATCATCCGATTTTTTGGTTCTTTGAGGTAAAATGTTCTGTATGCACCGGGTTGATAAGTTTTGCTAGCTAATTCTGTTTGTAATCTCAATAATTCTCTTTCTAAGTTGTAATTAAAAGCTAAGACATTTTCCCGAAACCGCTTACCACGTTCAGCTTTTTTAGCTGCTGTCAATATGTTTTCAAATTTAATAATTTCAGGATAAAGATTACCGGAGCGTTTCATAATATTGAAATTTAAATTTAAAGATTTGAGGTTTTGGATTGTTGCCGTTTGTTCTGCTGTTTAATCCACCCACCTAAATCTACACCAATTTCGTTAATTAATTTTCCTGCATATTCGTAGCGATGCACTGCAATTACCTGAAATTCAAATAGTAGGCGTGTTTGATATCTTAGAATGTCTAATTTGCTGTTTATTGATTCTAGTTGTGCCAGTTTTTCCTGAGCGTAACGAGCAATAATTAAATTTGACAATAAATCATACAATTCATTTATCATCCTGTCTCCTAAGGTGAATTTATGAGACTTAGGCAGGCGATTCAGAATTGGGACATACCATTTAATCAAATCATAAGTTTTTTGAATAATCGGCAATTCTTCCATTTATTTTTTGCTCAGAATTGTGGCGTTGCTGAATTGAGGTATGAATTGCCCTCACCCCCAGCCCCTCTCCCCAAGGGAGAGGGGAGTCAGAATTCTTGTCCCCTCTCCCTTGGGGAGAGGGCTAGGGTGAGGGAAAATTTAGCAATTCATACCCGGATTCAGCAACGCCAGAATTGTTGGTTCTACCCCTTCCCTTATGTTACGGCATTAAAATCAAAGTTTTATAGTCCAATTCTTTAACCCAACCCATATAACGAATGCAGACCATAAAATTGGTTTATTTATTAGAGTCTATCAAGGCAGCGATAGAGCCAATTTTTTGGAATTTTGATTTTAAATCTGCTGTCTTACATTACGCTAACACACTCTCAAGATTTGAGATTAATTTAAGATTTTTTTTAAGCTGTCGCGCATCTAAATTGTACTTTTTGGAGCCTGAAAGCCTTGCTGTGAGGTTTTTCGCTGGAAAAATTAAGTGCGTCTCAGCTTATTTTCAAAAAAAAATTTAGATCGTTCCGCTCCGCTACACTCAAAAAGGGTAAAGAAAAGAAGGGTAGAGGGCAAAAGGGCTAAAGTGTCAAGGGCTAAAGAGTCCTCGCCGCAGCGCACACAACCCGAAAACCAACATTGTTGTAGTAGGCGGGCGTGAGGAGGTCGTTGTCGCGATACGCAGAACGACAGTTCTCAGGATTGTTGAGCCAGAAACCACCGCGCAGCAGACGATACTGATTATCATTATCTACCCAGGCACTTCCATCACTAGGCGCTTTTTCGTAGCTTTCATGCCAATTATCTTGACACCACTCCCAGACGTTCCCGTGCATGTCGTATAACCCAAAGGCGTTGGGTGGAAAACTGCCTACTTCTGTTGTCTGTTGACGATATATGCCCTTTGGCTCAGAAGCGTAGGTGTAAGTTCCATCGTAGTTAGCTAACTGAGTTGTAATTGTCTCCCCAAAATAAAATGGTGTCGTCGTTCCTGCACGACAGGCATATTCCCATTCTGCTTCAGAAGGTAGGCGATAGGTGCGTCCTGTCTTTTGACTCAACTTTTGGCAAAATTCTACCGCATCATTCCAAGTCACTTGTTCTACAGGTCTTTTCTCACCTTTGAAATTGGATGGATTTGTACCCATCACTTGTTGATACTGTTGCTGGGTAACTTCAAACTTGCCCATAAAAAAAGCAGGCACATTTACATCATGCTGCGGACTTTCAGTTGAATTTCGACTTTTCTCCCCCGATGGTGAACCCATCTTAAAAGAATTACCAGGAATTGCAATCATTTCCAAAATCACCCCATTTCCCACATCTTCTTCAAAATATTGGGCTTTACGCTTGGCTCTGTTGGTGATATTCCCCTGTGCATTCACTTTTACTATTTCAAACTCAAAACTTTTTACAGGAGTCGGACTAGAATTGGGTAAGGTATTAGTATTAGTATTAGTATTAGTATTTTTGGTAATCTGATGAGCTAGAACTGATATCAGCAAACTTCCTCCTCCCCAAACAAGCCACTTCAAAAATTGCCTTCGGTTAATTAACGAGGGACTAGAGTTTCCCGATTCACCAAAACTCGGTTCCTGAATTAGTGGTTTAACCACAATTCCCAGTTTTCTTAATACTTTTCTCCACCAATGATATCTTTTCTGCTTTTGTAGTGAGCGACTAAATTCATCTGATACTCTCATCGCCAGTACAGATTTTCCTGTCATAAAACCTAGAAAAATGTAATCCCGTAGTTGACTATCAACAGCCGCTTGTTTAGATAATAAATAAAGTATTGGATTAACTAATTTTGGCAGAAAACGATTATATTGTCTTGCTACTTCTAATTGCAATTTACTTACAGAACCTTGAACAGCCGTAGTTAGTAAATATTGAAGTTCTTTACGGATGTTCTGCTGTTGCTCTTGGGTGAGTGTTGTAATCAGGTAAACACGCAACCAGTCCGGCATATAACCATAACGTAACCACGGTAAACGAGCTAAATCAGTCAATGGACACACCTCTATCAGAGATGCTCCCGACTCTATTTTCAGGACATTACCTAAATAGATAGTGATGTTCCAGTGCAACTCTGGAAATACAGCACAAGCACTAAGCCAATAAAAGCTATCCTTGCCAAGATATTTCTCTAGGGAGTCCAACATGGCATTAATCTGCTCAGTTGGTGGTGGATTGCGTTCTATCCAGAGATAAGGTCGTATACGCAAGGAATCTGGTAGAGGTATTCGCATTTCTTCCGCAAGAAAATAAGTTGCCGATCCCTGGCGCAGTCTTTGACTCAACACCTCTAACCCTTTAAGTGTTGCGGGTAAAATAATAAACTCTTGTGCAAGTTCTAATTCCTGATACCCCCAATTTTCTACAGGTGTAGGTGTTAAAACTGCACGGTTCTCCCAGTTTGTCAACTGATTTACCCAAGGTTCTAATTCCCCACTAATAGAGCTAAAAAATTTATCTGTATCAGAGATAATAACAAGACAATGCTGACTATATTTTGATATAATTTCTCTTAGTCTTAGTGGAAAACTTTCGTCATCATTAGGAAAACACATTCGTGGATCGTCATCGAAAAAATAGATTGTAATAAATACTCCTTCCTGTTTGAGACCCTCAATTATCTCTTCAATAAATTTAGCTTGATGGTCTCGGTAGCTAGTGCGGTTAATCAGAAAGAGATATTCTGGGAGAACTTGGTAAGTTCGATAGACTGGGGTCAGCCATCCTCCTCGGCTAAAAGTTGCATCAATAGTTTTATTCACATCAATTTCGTTAGATGGAACACGAATTCGATACCTTAAACTCCGAGCAATTTTTAACAATACAAGGCTAGGAACTAAGTTCTCCTCAAACCCAGTAATGGAAATTGTTTGTAGCTCAGGCTGTTGTGTTGTACTATGACGTTGCAGAAATAGGTTAGCACGCCACAACCACCACAGTCGCCAAACTAAAAATACAACAATATAGACAGTCAGCAAAAATAGCAGTATTTGCCAATTAAATGGCAAGCTTGGAGAAGGTTCTGTACTGGGTTCTGTTTTGAATTGTCTTGGAGGTACTGTTGGAAGTGAACCTGTTGGTGTTGGGAGTGGTTCTGTTGGTGTTGGGAGTGGTTCTGTTGGTTTTGGAAGTGGTTCTATGAAAGACCTATTCTCTGTGTAGGACGGAAATAAGAGAATAGATATAAAAATAGTTATTGGAATGAGAAGTGTTAGACGCTGCATTCGATAGGAGAGAGCGCGTTCTTTTTCTAGTTCGGCTGAAAATGCTTCAGCTTCTACATCTACTTCCCTTTTTATGGTTTTGCTAACTAATTCAATCCAACGCTCAAAACGTTGTTGAAATTCTTCCTGCTCAATTGGTGAACTACAAAAAATCGGCCCTAATAAATTTCTCAGATGCTCTGGACTATCTAGAGTTTCTCCCTGAGCAATCAGCATTAATATTAGATCCTGGGCTGCAATATACTGAGGTATCCCAATTTTGTAACCTGCTTCCCTTAGTTCATCAATGAACTCTATCAAGACATCAGGATTTAGCCAATCTGGGTTGTTTTTTTCTGTTCCTGTATCCACTGTTCTACAACTTTTCGAGCTTTTTCTTGATCTTCAGCAGTTTTGATTAAGCTACTCAGAGTACGAAAAACTACTTCCCTTTGAATTAAAGGATTTTGTGATTCATGAGTAAATTTTTGTAAAATTATCAGCCAGCCCAATAATTCAGCCGTTGCAGGTTTTTTCCTCAACCCACTCTGGGAGGCGCGTAACCTGTAGAATAAATTGAGGGCGGCTTGCAAAAATGGACTACTGCCACCAGCATTTATCCCCAAACGATTAGCTACAATTTCCGCCAGTCGCTCAGATTCGGGAAAGGGAATATTGTAATAAATACAACGTCTCAGAAAAGCATCTGGTAAATCTTTTTCAGAATTGCTAGTAATAATTACAATCGGTTGTAAGTTGATATCTCCAACAATTTTTTCGTTGGCTAACTCTGGAATCCGAAAATACATTAATTCCAATTCATTGAGTAGATCATTTGCAAAGTCACGCGGTGCTTTATCAATTTCATCAATTAAAACTACAGAACGCGCTTTCTGAGAATGGATGATTTCTGATGGTAATAAATGCTTGATTTCATCTGGATTTCTACTGCGTAAAATTGCCGAGCCTAAAGCTTGGAAAGTAATATAATCTAAAAATTTAGTTGCAACAACTCCACTTTGCACGTCTTGGAAACGCTTTAACGCATCATAGGTATAGAATAAGTCACGAGCCATAGTAGTGGACTTAGTTTCAAACTTCAACGGCTGCTCAAGGCCAAGTTCCCATGCAAGACTGTAAGCTAATTGAGTTTTTCCTGTTCCTGGTTCTCCAGTCAGAAGTAGAGGTTGTCCGAGCAAAAGTGCCACATTACAAGCATCTTTTAACCCTGGATCTGCAATATAATTGTCTGGCTGGAGTAATCCAGAGCGTGGCGAAACTGGCAGAGTTATTGGTAACTCTGATTGTTGTCGGTTTCCATCACCTGAATAAAAGGGATAATTCACGCTAATCCTCCCTTGGCTGTTAGAAGTGATTTTAGCAGATTGTTTAATTTATCTGCTAAATCATTCATTGGAATTGTCTCAGATGAATTTTGCTCTTCCCAAGAATCAAACATTTCTCCTATTTTGTTAATCAATAAATCAATCATTGCTTCATTTACAATATTTTTAACAAATTCACTACGCGCCCAATCCTCTACTTCCTTTTTGCTTACTCCTTCTAGTTCTGGTAAAACGATAATATTTAGAGGATTAAAATAAGTAAAATTGGATGCACATCTTTTTTGTAAATATTCCCGAATCATTCTGTTAGTTTTTTGATATCGATATCCTTTTAAAGAGTCTCGCCAAAAATTAAATGTCCACTTAAACCATCTTTTATTTGTAGTTTTTTTACGTTTTGCTTTATATTTAATAAATATGCAGATAATTAACTTTTGAGTGATGATTTTATTATGTAAGTCTTGCCAGAATTCTAATAGCTTATCTAAAATTTCAAATCCTTGGTGTTGCCAATCTTCTGTCATCAAGTGAGTGTGAACAATTACCGGATTAGAATATCGTCCAAAAATATCATTAATTCTTTCATTACATTTTTCTGGCGGCACAGAACTGTACCCCAGAATACTATCTACCAAATTAATGTATAAATTCTTTCGCAGATTATCCAGTTTTTTTAATCTTGAAGGCCATTCAAGATGATATTCTTGAATCTTAATTTCTTCTGGGTTTGAACTTAAAAATCTTGGAAAATAAACATTTTTCAGGCGTTGTAAAAAACTATAATGACTTTGACTTTCTTCGCCATGAATAATACAAACTAAATAACAAGGTTTAGCTTGTTTTAAAGCCTTCTCAAATACGTCTCTTAGCTCTAATTCTTGTTCTCTCCGATTCGCTAAATATGCTAGGAGGAATGGAGGATCTCTTTCAAGTAAAGATCGTATTGCTTGTTCACTGCTTAATCCACTTTTTTGAAAAGTGACATTTTGGATAATATTAGTGATATCCCCACCAATTCGCCCAGCATTCACAGACTCAGCATTGATTAACCCACCGCCAAATTTGGCATCAGGTAACTCGTAATTAGTGACTTCCTTTGGGTCTTCTGAGTCCGGCATAGGCTTAATCTGGGTATTGTTGGTTGTCTGTATTTTGACACTCTCCGCACTAAAGTGACGGAGATTCTTAAGACTTCTCGGCCTTAATATCCTGATTGCTCAGGTTCCCCGGCTCACCTCGTTTGCTCACAGTAGCGAAGTGATTTTGTCCTAGGGCGTTTAGAGCCTCAAAGTTCTTCACAGGGTAGCCCAACTATTTATTACACTATTTCTTCTTCAGTACAGGAGTTAAATGTTCCGGAATTCCATCTAACTGAATAACATTGCACCCAAGCTTATAAGCAAATTCAACAGATTCTCCAGCACCTAATGCACTGTAGAAGCCCGTTGCAAATTTGATTGCCGCTTTATCGCCGATCGCCTTATTCATGCCAATAACGTAGGGAATATGTTGCGCGATCGCCATAGCCTGCATCTCTGAGTAACAAGCATTGAGGACAACACACTCAACGTTAGAAGCAAATAACTCGAACAGTTTAGCGAGTGCAACGGTATCTACTAACTGCATCTTTCCGGTTTCATCTTCCAGCACTAAGCCATCATCTCCTGTACCATGACCGGAGAAATGGACAATTTGTGGCTTAAAGTCTAATAAAGATTGGTAAACATCTTGAACGCGCACAGCCCAACGCTGTTTTAGGTCAAATAGTTCCCGTTTTTTAGCACGTTGCAATCCAGCGTCAATTTCTCGGACTTCTTCATCTAGTCGTAAATGTGAGGTGGTTTTTGGATTGGCTGCCAGAATCAGAATTGTTTTGGCTGTAGAACTGTTAGTTTCTGTTTGTGCGTGGGTATAGTTGCTGATATTACCACCTATTTGATGAGCGTTAACTGTTTCGGCATCGATAAGACCACCACCAAATTTAGCGTTTTGTAAGTTGAAGTTAGATTGTTTTTTAGAACCTTCTGACATAGATTTACTCTCTGAATAAGTTGTAAGTAAGTCGGCGTGGAAATTTATCGGTATGTAACGAAATATTAATTAGTCAGGTTAGAGTCAAAATCAAGACCCCCCTGTAGTCCCCCCTTGGCAAGGGGGGACGGCGTAGCCGGGGGGTAATATATGTAGCTTCACAAAGAAACGGTATAAGCTATTAGCCCGTTCGCGCAGCGTCCCGAAGGGATAATTTATTTCCGGGCGGATTTCGGGCTTGTTGAGAATGGTGCATTCCGGTCAGCCTTTAACGGGTTTAAGCTTTCAACCCGTAGGTGAAGCCTTCCGTTCACGAAGTGAACTCTTAGAGCAAATTCCAGAGTTAGCAGGGCAATGTGACGATTTAATAGTAGATGGACCGGCTGGTTTATCTGAGACTAATTCATCAAATTTATATAATAAGTATTTATACAGGGGATGTTTTCAGGCAATACTAAGAAGAAAGTCTTTCTATAAAGCCAATTATTGCTATGGTTCGATTGGAAGAACAACTAAGCCGCCTAGTGGAACAAGCTTGCAGACAACCACCGGGAAGTCCTGAACGTCAGAAATTACTGACGCAAATCATTCGCTTGAGTGCTGGCAAGCTTTGGAAGGAAAGTAACCTCTACTATCAGGATGCCCTCCAACAAACTTGGTTGTATTTCTGCCGCAATATTTGTGAAGGCACTACAGGCCAAGTTTATAACTCTTCTCTGAGCAGTGTTATCACTTGGCTGAATGTTTACCTAAGACGCAGACTTCAGGACTTTTATCGGATTCAACAACGACAACAAGCCAGAACTGTTTCTACAAGTGTATACCAGTCGGCATCGGGTGATATGAGTGAAGCCCTTGACCCTGTAGATATGCTAGTTGCACCTCCTGAGACTCCACCAATTCTCGACAACGTGAGGATGTGGGTCGAAACAGATTCTAATGGAGAATTGCGCAGTGTTCACATTCAAGGGCATCCGGAAGTTAATTGTCAGGTGTTAATTTTGAAACGTTTACCACCAGAAGTTAGCTGGAAGGAATTGGCGGTAGAATTCAAGTTAGCAGTGCCTACTTTAAGCAGTTTTTATCAGCGTCAGTGTTTGCCTCGATTGCGTAAATTCGCGGAAATGGAAGGATATGATGTTAACTGATACTAGCCACATTAATTTCGAGTGCTGCAAGATCCCCGACAACTTTCACGAAGTCGGGGATCTAACCCTGAACACTAGTACAGTGCGGCCGAAATAAACTTACCATCTAAAATAGGTAAAAAGCTTACAACATAGGTGTTCTTTCTTTTTACTTTTGCCTTGTTGTACTAGTCTACTTTTTCACCAAAATATATGGCGTTACATATTCTGGTAATTTATTGGCATACTGCTGAAACTCTTTTTTATTCTGAAAAATACCTGAGAGAAAATCGAGTTGATAAAGATTCGGTAAAAATGCTCCACCAGTATCTGCAATAACTGCCATTTGCAACTGTTTGCGTCCACCTTTAGTAGACTCAATCACAATCACTCTACCTAAACCAATATTTAGGACATCTCCAGCAAATGTTACTCCTGGTTTAATCGAGATTTTTGCATCTATTTTATATCCATAACCTTTGATAGCATCAACCTGCCGAAAATACCAGTACCGTTTTTGAGAACGGCCTCCAAGTCCCTTAACATAAGGCATTTCATTGTTTCTATCCACATTAAAAAATTTCTGAGTTCCATCAGTAAAATTAATTAGGACTGTTCCCTCCATTAAGGCATCTTCTAAGCCATTGCGATCCAAATAAGCGAGGGGTTCAACTTTGCCAAATTCTTTACCTCCAGGCTCATAAATGCCTGACAAAACATCCTGCTTTGTATATTTTGTGTAGAATTTATCAACAGCCAAATTATCTTTTAAGCTATAAATTGGTACATTATAATTCGAGGTTTTCTTCCGGGAACCTGGATGGGTAAATACTGCATACTTTGTCAGTCTTAACTTCTTTTGTTCGGGTTTTCTGGGATTATGGGGAGTCCATTTGATGACCCGGAAATTCTCATTGATAAAATTAGGGTCTTGTAACCGAGTTTCTCGATTATTGCCAATATCCTCTCCCAAAACCACAATCATGAAATCCAACGTCTTGAGAACATCTTGTACCGTTACTCCTTGAGCAGCAAGTAACCCTGTGCGTGAAATACTTGGGTCTTGCTTCGAGTAGTCTTGATAATATTTTCTGGTATTGATGAGAACGGTTAATAAATCTGCTTGGTTGAAATTAACCTTCGTTGTTGGCAATTTTCCAGGACTGAAAATCTGGCTGGGATTAACACTAAATTTATAGTCTTGTGCCTCATCAATAACTTTATATGGTGCTGATGCTTGTGCGATTTTTTGCTTACTACCAGTTGCACTAGGGAGCAAAACATTTTCCAAACTGGCTGCAAGGGTAATTTCCTGCTGTACCGGATGTTCTTGCGCTAACGATGCCGTTTTGGAGTAAGTATATAGAAAGTTACCGCCTAAACTGACAAGTAAAGCGGCACTGAAACCTACTATGAGACGGATTTTCTGACTGGATAAGGTGCCCATAAATTATATAGTCCATTTCTATTGGTCAATAATAATCACATTTAGCAACGAATGAGCGATGGCTGTGACAAATTATTTTGAATTGCTACAAACTGATGTTGTATTTGTAGCCCTAGAGTGCTGACACGCTAAAAATGTATATTTTTTTACCAGGCAATAATTTTTATATTTATTAAAATATGATTTTATCAATCCGGGAGCAGGGGGTTTAATACCCCGACCTCATTGACGATGGAATGCGGCAGGCACAGCTTACAGGAAGGAGTCATCCGCACCTGAAAAATCAAACTTGGCTAGAAAATGGCTTCTTCTGTAGCTCCGTCCGGAATGCATTTAATCGAGATTGCTTGGAATAGCGATCGCATGCAATCGGAGAAATAAAACTAAATCCGACAATTTTTATTATTTAGAGGTATCTAATATTACTTGTTGTCGAGTATTAATTTGAATAAAGTAGGTTTATTTCTGAGTGGTTGCAATACCTTCATAGGAGAATCGATGAAGCTTTTCAAGCAGATTGTGATTTGCTTTTGTATTGGATTGATTATTCTTGCCTGTATTAGTCAGTTGCCAAACCGAGATGAATGTCTAACGAGTCTAACGGTTGCAGCGGGTTTAAAAGATGGAGACAGCTATAAATTTGCTAAAATAATGGCAAATCTGGTAAAAAACAATTCTAGTGGAAAGATTTGTCTTAATCTTGACGAACATACAAAGGGGACAGAAGAAAATTTAAGAAAATTAAAGAACAACGAAGCACAATTAGCAACAGCCCAGGAAGACGTTCTGATTATGAAGGATTTTCCTACCCTACAAGTAAACAATGAAGCTCCTGCTCCTTTACCTCCTTCGATTCCATCAAAAGAAGCTAGAATAGTGTCTATGTTGTTCCTAGATATTTATCAGCTAGTAGTTAGGGCTGATACTGGCATCAAAAGTGTTGCAGATTTGAAAAGTAAAAGGGTTGCAATGCTATCCCGAGATGGAGGACAAATCAACTCTTTTGCATTTTTGATGCAACACTATGGTCTAATCGGAAAAGACCAACAACAATTATTTGAATTAGTTGATGTATCCAATGATGAAAAAAAAGCTCTTTGCGATAATAAAACAGTTGATGCTGTATTTCATGTTCGCGTTTTAGGTAATCCAAGAATAGGTCAACTCCTTACAGATAAAAAATGCAATGCGCGTTTGCTAACAATCGACCAAGCTGCTGCAATCAAAATCAAGAATCCTTATTTAGAAAAAGTCCAAATCCCCAAAGGAGCTTATCAAGGTGGTAACAATCCAATCCCGGATGATGGCCCAGATAATGTTCCTGATTACCAAAAGCGAATAGTTACAACATTAAGCGTACCGAGATTACTTTTAGCACGCGAAGATGTTGATAAAGAAGTTATCCGTAAAATTACTGAAATTATATTCGAGCATCAACAAAAATTGGTGACGGAAATGCCTTTTGTCGCTAATATGAATTCTCCAGAAAATCTTAAAGGAATAGGTTTACTCATCCCCATGCATCCGGGTGCACAAGCATACTTCGACCGAGAAAAACCGAACTGGTTCGAGCAGCATTCGGGAGGTATACAGCTTTTATTAAGTCTTGTGTCTTTGTTGATTGGTCTAGGATTTTGGCTTTGGCAGCAGTTTGAACAAATACGTAAAAATAAAGCTGACGATTATATTCGAGAAGTAACTGCTCTAATGGATGCTGAAGAATGTGTGAAGGCAGTGTTTGAATATTTAATTGCTAACAAATCAAATGACGAGCAACGGTTCAGTAAATTTAGGAATGTTATTACAGATAAAGCGGCAAAAATCCTGGTTGAGGAAAGAGTTTCTGAACTTGCTTTGAGTCGGAAGTCGATTTCAGAAGATTCAAGAAATTCTTTTCACAGCACCCTGCACAAAGTTGTAAACGCAATCGAAAATATAGTTGAAAAAGAGAAAATCTTTGATGAAATTATTCAAAAAACTACAATACTTTTAGATAAACAGCAAGAAAAAGAAAAGCTGAAAACGAATTTAAGTCAAGCTCTAGATCCCTTGAAAACAAATACTAGCAACCAACAACTTGTGCAAAAACCATCACAATTTATCGAATGTAAGAGTTTAGAAATTCGACAAGATTTAGAAGCTATTTTTAAACGAGCTGTTAATGCTTTAGTTGAGGAGAGGATTTCACAAGAATCATTCCAGTCGTTTCGAGTAATTTGGCAAATTGCTGTAGGTGAGGTCGAGCGAGAAAGTTCTCGGTCTTCTTAGGACTATATCAAAAGTTTACAAGGTTCTCTCGGCAATATTCCCGGACTTATCCACTGCCATACACCTGTAAAAATTACTTTAAATAAGTAGGCAGGCATTATAAAATATAAGATGGAAGAACCAGAGAGCTTACCCCATAAGATTCACAAAACTCTAGTCCTAAAATCATCTTTTAACAAAAATATATTTAATGGTTCTAAATCCCCGCTTCTTCGTAAATCTTGCCTTTTTTTGGGCGATCGCACATTCTCCTAGTCTTGCCCAAATTGTTGGCGATCGCACTCTGCCAAGCAACTCTAATGTAACCACAGTGGGCAATGTCCATACCATCACTGGTGGAACCCAAGCGATCGGCAACCTCTTTCACAGTTTTCAGGAGTTTTCCCTACCCACGGGGGGAACGGCATTCTTCAACAACGCTCCTGATATTCAAAATATCATCAGTCGGGTTACAGGGAATTCTGTCTCGAATATTAATGGCTTAATTCGTGCCAACGGTACAGCTAATCTATTTCTATTGAACTCCAATGGGATTATATTTGGTGCAGGTGCCCGCTTGGATATTGGCGGTTCTTTTCTTGCCAGTACAGCTAATACCCTAAAGTTTACCGATGGTAGCCAATTCACCACTAATCCCCGCTCCCCACTCGTAACTCCCCTATTAACCATCAGTAGACCTATCGGTTTGCAAGTTGGAGGTGGACAGGTAGTAAATCAGGGTAAGCTCAATGTCAACCCAGGACAAAATTTAACTTTACTCGGGGGAAGTGTCCTGAATACCGGAGAACTCCATTCCCGTGGTGGTGAGATAACTTTAGCTGCTGGTGGTGAAGCTGGTTTAGGACAAAATGGTTCAATTTTAAGCTCGCAGAACCAAATCGGTTTCTCTGATGGGACTGCTATTTCTTCGGGAATTATTGATGTCTCCAACCCGTTAGAGTTGGGTGGCACAGTGAAATTACTGGGTAATAAAGTAGCTCTTGATTCAGGTGGTTTGATTAATGCGAATGGAGCTACAGGTGGTGGTAAAGTTTTATTAGGCGGAGATTTTCAAGGACGGGGAGAATTGAGTCGGGCCGAGGCAACTTACGTTAGTCCTAGTGCCACTATCCAAGCGAATGCTTTAAAATTAGGCGATGGCGGTACAATTGTCGTCTGGAGTGACAATTCAACTCGTGCTTACGGAACCTTGCAAGCGAGTACCCATCAAGGCAAGGGTGGATTGATTGAAACATCATCGGCGAACTTTTTGGATGTTTCCGGTATTACCGTTGATGCTAGTGCTACCACGGCTTTGGGTGGAACTTGGTTAATTGACCCACGCAATGTCACGTTGAAATATGACAGCACGGCAAATGGTAGTTTTAACGATGGAAATCCCAATATATTTACTCCGAGTGGGGATGGTGCCGTTGTGGATATTTCTGATATCCAAAGTCAATTGGAAGCCGGAACTAACGTAACTATTAGCACAGGTAGTACAGGTAGTCAGGATGGTAATATTTCTTCAGGTCAAAGTTTTGGGATTACCAAATCCACAGCTAGTCCGGTGACTCTGACCCTACAGGCAGCAAATGATATTACATTAGATAATTTTGGAATTAATTCCGATAACGGTCTGCTCAACGTGTCACTACAAGCAGATAGTGACAATTCCGGTAAGGGTAATATCAACATCAGCAATGGCAGCTTTCAGACAGCCGGCGGACAATTTACTGCGACTGCAGATAATATCTCTCTCAAAAATGGTAGTATTAAAAGCGATAACGCCACTAATAATAATGCTGGTGACATTAACTTAAAAGCTAGTGCGATCGCAATCTCTTCAGCAGGCATCAACACGAAAACAACTGGTAATGGGAATGCTGCCAACATCAATATCGACACTAAAACCCTAACCGTAACTAGTGGTAGCATCAACAGCGAGACGTCATCAAGGGGAAATGCAGGATCGATTAATATTAACAATGCTCCGGCTATGACCCTGGAATCAGCAAGCATTAATACGAAAACCAGTGGTATTGGCAATGCTGGCAACATCAACATCGACAGTAAAACCCTAACTATAACTAATGGTGGCATCAACAGCGAAGCATCATCAACTGGAAACACAGGATCAATTAATATTAACAATGCTGCCGCTATGACACTCTCTTCAGGAAGCATCAACACGAAAACAACTGGTAGTGGCAATGCTGGCAATATCAATATCGACAGTATCGACAGTCAAACCCTAACTATAAATGGTAACATCAATAGTGAGACGTTATCAGGGGGAAACGCGGGATCAATTAATATTAACAATGCTGGGGCTATGGTCCTCTCTTCAGAAAGCATTAATACAAAAACCAGCGGTAGTGGCAATGCTGGCAACATCAATATCGACAGTAAAACCCTAACCGTAACTAGTGGTGAGATCAACAGCGAAGCATCATCAACGGGAAACGCAGGATTAATTAATATTAACAATGCTGGGGCTATGGCGCTCTCTTCAGGAAACATTAATACAAAAACCAGCGGTAGTGGCAATGCTGGCAACATCAATATCGATAGTCAAACCCTAACCATAACTAGTGGTGGGATCAACAGCGAAGCATCATCAACTGGAAATACTGGACTCATTAATATTAATACCGATTTTCTCGCCATCAAAGATAGTGCTATCAAAACTAAAACCTCTTTGACTGGCAATGCCGACGACGTTACTATCAAAGCCAATTCTATAGAGTTAACAAGTGGTGGTATTGGCAGTTTCACCAACGACATTGGTAAAGGTGGAAATGTCAACCTGAATGCTAATTCAATTTCACTTTTATCTCAAGGTAGCATCGACAGCAGTACTGAAGGAGATGGTTCTGCTGGCAATGTCACAATAGAAACTGATACTCTGAATATTGAAAACAAAAGTGCTATTACCAGCAATACATTAGGAATGGGAAATGCTGGTATCATCAATATCAGCGCTAATTCTATTGGAGCGAGAAACAACGCTGGTATTAGCACCGATACTGGAATCAATAGAAACAGTACTCCTGTCAAAACTGTTAATAATCAAGGTAATGCTGGAAAAATAGAAATTAATACCAAACGTTTTTTCATGGCAGAAAACAGTGGGATCACCAGCGAAACAGGTAGCAGAGGGCAAGCGGGTGAAATCAAGCTGAATGCAGATTCTCTGGAGTTGAGAAACAATGCCAACATCACGACCAGCACCTTTGATAATCAAACGATAGGTAATGCTGGGCGGATTGAAGTCACAGCTAATTCAGTATTATTTGATAATGATATTCCTAATGTAAACAGTGGTTTGGGTAGCGGCACCAGAGGTACAGGTAATGGTGGAGAAATTACTCTGAAAGCAGGCAACGCAGTATTCCGCAACCGGGGGGGGATTGGCATTAACACCGAAGGGAAAGGAAATGCCGGCACGCTCAACTTGACTGCTAACTCACTCTTAATGGAAAATACAGCGATTGCCAGTGAAAGTCAAGGTAGCGGTAAGGGTGGAAATCTCAACTTTGTAATTGACTCTGATTTACAGCTACGCAATTCCATCCTATCCGTATCGTCCAACCCCCGCAACGGCAATACTCAACCTGGTATCCCTGGAGATATTACTATCCAGGCTGCTTCTGTACTTCTCGACAACGCGAGAATCCAAGGAGAAGCAACAGCAGTGGATGGTGGCAACATCACATTACAACTGGAAGACTTATTAAGCCTGCGTCGTAACAGTGCAATTTCCACCACAGCCGGCACCGATAAAGCAGGGGGAAATGGCGGAAATATTAACATCAATACCCCATTTATCATCGCCGTTCCCCAAGAAAATAGCGACATCAGCGCCAATGCCTTCACAGGTGCAGGTGGTAAAGTTGACATCACCACTCAAGGGATATTTGGGATAGAATATCGCCCACGCTCCACAAATAGAAGCGATATTACCGCCAGTTCGCAATTTGGCATCAATGGTGTAGTGACAATTAATACTCCTGACGTTGACCCCAGTCGCGGCTTAGTTCCTCTACCCACCAACTTAGTTGATCCCTCAAATCGAATAGCCCAAGCTTGCAACCCCCGCCGGGAAACCAGTTCCTTTATCGCCACCGGACGTGGTGGAATACCCGCCAGCCCTACAGAACCCTTGACAGGTGAAGAGGCTCTAGCTAATTGGATTACACTACCCAATAGGGAACAAAAGTTTTTACCACAAAATCGTACTTTTGTCAATCCCCCTAAAAATGAAATTGTAGAGGCACAGGGTTGGGTAGTGGATGGGAAAGGTGATGTCATCCTTGTAGCGCAAGCCCCGACTGTGAATCCTCACGGTTCTTGGTTGTCAGCGGCATCTTGTGGCGATCGCTAGTCTCCATTTTCCTGTCTTTGCTTTTGCCACCAAGCCCGTAATGACTGCATCGCTTCAATTTCATCCTCTTTGGCCTGCTCTAGAAATGCATACAGTCGTTCTTTGGGCACTTGAGGAAACGTGGGGCTGACCTCAACTTCCACATACACCCCTTCCTGAAGCTGGTAAACCCGCCATATCTTACCATTGAACCGCCAAAATTCTGGAACTCCAAGGCTGGCATAGAATTGGTTTTTCGCAATGTCTGTGTGAGTAATATCCACCTCAACCACCAAATCGGGAGGTGGATCTTGGCTGAAATCCACATTCCGACCTTTGACTAGCGGTTGATTTTGGATGTAATAAGCATTGTCGGGTTCTGCGCTTTTCTTGACCTGTGGGTAGTTCATGGTCGTTGAACCCATCGTCTTGATTCGCATTCCCATCAGTTCAATCAGCGTCAAGATGAAGCGTTCAATTAAACGACCCGAAAACTCATGATCTTCTAAAGGCACGGTAATTTCCAACACTCCATCGTCATAAGTCAACCGAGAGCCACGCGCTTGAGGCAGCGCATCCAGAATTTGTAGATACGCTTCCCAGGACAAGCCCCGAAGCACTACCCGCTGCTCCCCGATAGGCTGCAACTCAGCTTTTGGTTCTGGTGCTGCAATCACCATTTATCCTCTCCTGATTTCAAATCGCAATTGAACTCACAAAACTTAAATTAATGGGTTGCATTAAGTACTTAGCGTTGACACTTGTACTAACGATTAAACCTGCTCAACAACTCGGATCGTGTTAATTGTATTAAAAGCGGTGTAAATTCCTCTGGTGTCAAAGTCAACAAAGGCTCAATAATTGCGCTTAACTCGTCATCTAACGAACCGAACTTTAATCGCAGCAAGTTTTCAATGACACCACGCCGTTCTTGCTGTAGTCCTTGCTGTAGTCCTTGCTGTAGTCCTTGCTGTATTCCTTGCTGTATTCCTTGTTGTACTCCTTGCTGTACTCCTTGTTGTATTCCTTGTTCTCTAACTTCTGCTAGCTTTTGTTCATAAATCGGTGATAATGACATAATTAATCCTCTATCTTCGTCATCTATGCCTTGGGTAACTTCCAAGGTAGTCCTTAAATTCAATAATAAATCAATTGCTTTGCTGCGTAAGGGATTATCTGGAGGTAGTGCTTCTAGTTCATCGATCGCTCTTTGTTGAACTCCTCCTTTACCTAAAAGTCTCAACCATAATGTTTCTGGAGTACTGGGTAGTTGATGAATTGCAATAATTGCTGTTTTAATATGGTCGCCTAGAAAATATATTCCTGCACCCCAGTTTTCTTCGTCAAGTCCTGTGTTAAATCCATTTAACAATGATGGGGATGCTGTGGGTGATAAAATCCACAAGAAAGGTAAGTCCTCTGAGGATAAGCGGGTTTTATCCCGTTGGTTTTTACGTTCTAATTCGGCGAATGTATAAAATAATTTGCCCATACAACTGCAAACTTCTAAAGGCTGAACTGCGTTTCTAAACGGTTCAAATAGTCCAGCTTTCGCAGCAAATCGTCCTAGTAACCCTAATTCTACTATTCGTTCGGACGGATGGGGTGATGGTGCAAAGTATACATCAATCTCTCGGATTTCTGCTGGTACTTTTTTGTCTGTCTTTACTTCACCTAAGTTTTCTAACAGTTCTTTCAGATAGTCTTTGGCGAACTGGTCGTAGGGAAATCTTGTCATCGGCTGAGTCTTTTTACTGCATCAGCATATGTTACATGAGAGTTATATCTGTAAAATTACCACTAAAATAATTCTTTAATTGAACACTATAAGAAATGATTTTCAGGTGTAGAGTTTTCTTTTAGTGTTTCCTTTATAGTGAGCGTAAACCGAAAGGTTATCGATGGTGCGTTACGAGAAACGCTAACACACCCGACTTTACTGACCTGCCGGCAGGGGTGAGACAAAAAATAGAGAAAATTGCTCAACTTCCTCTAAGAACCCCAATTCCCGTAAAATTATCGAAGTGCAGAACTTTTTCGTCGATGCTCAAAACACCCACGTTCAAAACTCTTCGCTTCTTTTATGTCACCTATCTCTTGCTATGTCACATGATTTTTTACACTTATCGCGCAGCTATAGATACTGGTATTGCTTGGGCTTAATTGCGATCGCCAACCTAACTCAAGTAGAAATACTTCATGCTCAAGTAATTAACACAACTCCAACAGTTCCAAATCCCAATATAAGAGAAAATCAACCACCCTCAACTCAGCCATTACCAGAACCATCACCCCCATCTCGCCTACCCCCACCAGAGGAGTTACTGCCTAACATTACACCCTCTAGCCCTGAGGAAGCCCCACCTGGAGAAATTCCTCAAACAATCGTGGTGAAAAAATTTAATGTTACAGGTAGCACGGTCTTCAGTCCAGAAGATTTTGCAAAAATTACCGAACCTTATATCAAAAAACCGATAACACTGGCGGAACTTTTTCAAATACGTGGGTTAATTACTAAACTTTACGTAGACAAAGGATACATCACATCTGGGGCATTTATCCCTCCGCAGAAACTGCAAGCAGGTGTAGTAGAAATTCGGGTAATTGAGGGTGGGCTGGAAGATATCAAAATTACTGGTACCCGCAGATTGAATCCTGGTTATGTGCGCAGTCGCATTGCTATTGCTACAGGTAAACCATTAAATCGCGATCGCCTGTTAGAAGCATTGCAAATATTGCAACTCAATCCTTTGATCGAAAACCTCACTGCAGAACTTGCTGCGGGTTCCAGTCCGGGGGGGAGTTTATTAGAAATCAGGGTGCGGGAGGCTCTTACATTTAATACACAGTTAGTTTTAGATAATGGGCGATCGCCTAGTGTTGGCAGTTTTCGCCGTCAAATCCAAATTAGTGAAGCCAATCTCTTAGGATTGGGTGATGACATCAACGCTATCTACACCAATACTGATGGGAGCAACAGCTTAGATTTAGGTTACACTCTACCAATTAATGCCCGCAATGGCACTATTGCATTCAACTACGGCACCTCTGACAGTAACGTTATCGAAAGACCTTTCAACGTCCTCGATATTGAATCTAACTCTCACTACTACGAACTAACGCTACGCCAGCCCATAGTACAAACACCGACGCAGGAATTCGCTCTTGGTGTAACTGGAACTCGCAGGGAAAGCCAAGCTAATTACTTAGAGGATAAAATTGCCTTTCCAGCGTTGGGTGCAGATAATAATGGGAATACAAGGGTCACAGCTTTACGCTTTTTTCAAGATTGGACTTCTCGCAGCAGTCGAGATGTCTTTGCCCTGCGTTCTCAGTTCAGTATTGGACTTGGTGCCCTAGATTCGACCATCAATGAAACGTCTCCCGACAGCCGTTTTTATACTTGGAGAGGACAAGCTCAATGGGTGCGCTTGTTAGCACCTGATACCTTATTATTATTGAGGGGAGATATGCAATTGGCAGATAGACCCCTGGTTGCAATCGAACAAATAGGTTTGGGTGGTTTGGAAACAGTTAGAGGTTATCGCCAAGATGCCCTACTTACAGATAACGCTATTTTTGCTTCTGCCGAAATCCGAGTGCCCATTGCCCGCAATCAGCGTAACAACACCCTTCTACAACTTACCCCCTTCCTTGATTTTGGCACCGCTTGGAACCGTTCTGGAAGACCAGATTCAGTAAATCGCGACTTGGGGAGCAATACATTGGTATCTTTAGGTTTAGGGTTGCGCTTCCAACTCCAAGACCGTCTCACAGTGCGCTTTGACTGGGGCATTCCCCTAATTTCTATTTCTGGGGAGAAAAATTCATGGCAAGAAAACGGTTTATATTTTTCAATTGTTGGCAACCCTTTTTAAAGAAGGCTTTTTACTTTCTTTTGGCTTTGCTGTGCGTCCTCAATTCACCCGTATTAGCACAACTCCCCACTACCTCCATCCAAACAGTAGAACAGGGTAAAATACTGTATGATTCCGGGCGTTATGCTGAGGCAGTGCAGGTGTTGCAACAAGCTGCTTCAGATTACCAGAAACAGGGAAATAAACTTAGTCAAGCAGCCACTCTCAGTAATTTAGCATTGGCATATCAACAATTGGGGGCGATTAGTCAAGCAAAACAGGCGATCGCCGAAAGTTTGAAGTTGCTTGATGGTAAAAATCTGGAGATACTAGGGCAAACTCTGGATATCCAAGGACGTTTGCAACTGGCAATGGGACAAGTGGAAGATGCCCAAGCTACTTGGCAACAAGCAGAAAAAATTTATACCCAGGCAAATAACAAAAGTGGGATAGTTAGGTCGCGAATCAATCTAGCTCAGGCTTTACGAATGAAAGGCAATTATCGTAACGCCATAAAAACACTGATTGAGTTAAATCAAATATTACAAAAGCAACCAGACTCATTAGAAAAAATAGTCGGATTGCGATCGCTTGGTGATGCCCTCCAGCTAGTAGGGGATTTTGAAAACTCCCGCCAAGCTTTGGAGCAAAGTTTGCAGATAGCCCAAAATCTAAAATCTCCGGCAGAGATTGGCGCAAGTCTGTTGAGTTTGGGTAATAATGCGCGGGCATTGCAACAAAAACCGCAAGCGATCGCCTACTATCAACAAACAATTAAAACATCGCCCTCCCCAATAACCAAAATTCAAGCCCAACTCAATCACCTCAGTCTGCTCATCGAAGACAAACAAACAGCACAAGCCCAAATCTTAATACCCCCAATTCAAAGCCAAATCGAACAACTCCCCCCCAGCCGTGCCGCTATTTATGCACGGATTAACTTTGCCTTCTTCTTGATGAGAGTTAGTAGTTATGAGTTAGGAGTTTTGAATTCCTCACTCATAACTCCTAACTCCTCACTCCCAACCCCCAACTCGACCCTCCCAACTCCTAACTCCTCACTCCTAACTCCTAACTCCTCACTCCTCACTCCTTCCGCTCTCCTCCTGGCTACTGCCATCCAACAATCGCGCAGTTTGGGTGACAAACGAGCCGAAGCCTACGGGTTGTTGAATTTGGGTGGTTTGTACGAACAGACACAGCAATTATCAGAAGCGCAAAAGCTCACCCAGCAGGCATTAATGTTGGCACAGGCGAGTAATGCACCGGATATTAGTTACCGAGCTTCTTGGCAATTAGGACGGTTATTGAAGGCGCAGAAAGATATTAAAGGAGCGATTGCCGCTTATGATGCAGCTACAGAAACTCTCCAATCTCTGCGCAGCGACTTAGTAGCAGTCAATCAAGATGTTCAATTTACGTTTCGAGAAAGTGTAGAACCTGTCTATCGCCAATCAGTAGAATTACTGTTGCAATCTCAGCAAGGTGAACCAGATGCCAAAACTTTAGACAAAGCCCGTCAAAGAATGGAGGCGTTACAGTTAGCGGAACTCGACAACTTCTTTCGGGAAGCTTGTTTGCAAGGTCAAAAAGTACCCATCGATAGAGTCGTAGACCAAGATAACCCCACTGCTGCTATTCTTTACCCGATTATTCTTCCCGATGAACTTCAGGTAATTGTCAAAATTCCCAAACAATCACTGCGGCACTACACCACTAAAATTCCTCAAGCAGAGGTGGAAAAAACATTGGCACAGTTGCGACAAAATCTTGTTAAACCCCCGGCTATCAGGGCAGTGCAAGCCGATTCACAGCAAGTTTATAACTGGCTGGTTAAACCCATTGAAGCGCAACTAACCCAAAGTGGCGTTAAGACCTTAGTGTTTGTACTAGATGGCGCGTTACGAAACGTACCGATGGCGGCACTGTATGACGGCAAGCAATTTTTAGTAGAGAAATATGCGATCGCCCTCAGCGTCGGTTTGCAACTCCAAGACCCCAGACCCCTAGTAAAAGAACGACTCAATGCCCTGACTGCTGGACTTACCGACCCACCAGCAGAATACTCCAACTATCCATCATTACCCGCCATCAAAGCGGAAATTAACTCGATTACCAAAGCGGGAGTATCAACAACCAGCCTTTTGGATGGACAGTTCACCAGAAAGGCATTAGAAAACAAATTTAATACCGCACCTTTCAACATCGTACATTTAGCAACCCACGGTGAATTTAGCTCCCGTCGCGAAAAAACCTTTATTTTGGCAGCCGATGGACCAATCAACGTCACCCAATTTGACACCATCCTCAGCAGTCGGGATGAAACCAGACCAGAAGCCGTGCAATTATTAGTTTTAAGCGCTTGTCAGACAGCAGCCGGAGACAACAGGGCCGCTTTAGGACTGGCTGGGGCTGCAGTCAGGGCAGGGGCACGCAGTACTGTAGCTTCCTTGTGGCAGATTGATGACGAGTCTACTGCCTTATTTGTGGGAGCCTTTTATAAAGAACTAAATAGCCCCAACATCAGCAAAGCTGAAGCTCTCCGGTTAGCTCAACTACAGTTGCTGAATCATCCTAACTATAACTCCCCTAGTTTTTGGTCTGCCTATGTGTTGATTGGAAATTGGTTGTGATAGTCTCCATCTTCATGAAAAAATCAAAGTATTATCAACAAGGTCTAAGGGCTATGAAACTTATAGAGTCTACGTTTTAGCTGATTTCGTAGCCCCTCAGCTTTTCTTGACCATGACGGTAAATACACCAAAAAATTATATTGTTATATCTACAGCCAACAATAAATAACCTTATATGTCAACTTTGGTAAGAGCTTTGTTCATAGTTTGATACAATTTGCCAATAATATTTTATCTTCTATTTAAATACTTAGCATAACAAGTACTGAAGAACCACAATTCTTAAATAAACAATTCTGGAGAGACATGAAAAAAATCTCCCAAAACCTTTGCTTGAGCCTTACTAATTGAACTTTTACCATTGACAATTTCTGAGACAACACTATTTGAACCGATGATTCCGACTAAATCACATTGTTTAATTTCTCTTGCCTCCATTAAATGTTGGAGAATTAAATGGGGAGATGATTCACCCATTGGATGATTTTTGTTCTCATATTCTTCTATTAATCTTACCAAAATTTGTAATAACGCTGTTTGTTCCGGTGAGCGATTTTTATTACCGATTAATTGTTCAACATCAGCCAGCATTCGGTCATACTCCTCCTCAGAGTTGATGACTTGAGGTTGATATTCTGCTAAAAGTTTACCATAAGTATTTTTGTCAAAAGCTAAGGACATTTCTCTTTACCTTTTTCACTATCGTTCAAATTAAGACTAAAGAAACTTAGTTTCCCTAATTTACTTCGTCAATAATAAGGGTTATTTTTCCACTTATCTTTATTATAGTCGGCATGAGTTAAAAAGTATTTGTAATATATTGTTTGGGTTTCATAGTCAATATCTACAATTAAGCGGTATGCGTTACCTTTTATATTGAATACTGTAAAATTCCCTACAGCATCTGCTGATGGGTAAACTTGCCTGACATTCTCTATATTTTGCCATGATGCAGATTTCACAACACGATACCAAGCTTCTATTGGCTCAGTTGCATCTGGATATTTTCCAGCATCAGCACGTAAATTACGAATGCTCATTAGATGCATAAAATATTTTTCGCGTAAACAGTGATATCGGAGGACAAGTTTTACTTTTTCACAGCAACAGTTTGCTCCATATTCGCAACCCGAAACAATAACGAGGGTAAATCAATTTCGTATTCCACCGCCAACAGCTTCAACGAAGCGATCGCTGAATCTCGTTCCTCCCGATATATCCGCCGCATCATCGCATCCGTGCCAACAGGTGATGTAAGAGAAGCAGTCTTACTATTCAACTCTTCTATCTTATTCAAGCAATCGCGCACAATCATCGGCAACCCATCAACTTCTAGCATCACTTCACTATCAATCGACTCAGCTACCACACCCAAATCTTGCGTGGTTTCCTTGAAAAGCAACTTCCGCAATTCATCCAATTCCGATTCATGTGTTAAATTGCGTCCCAGCACGACGGATGCTATTTCCTGCACCACACGCACGCTCGATGACATGAAACGCATCCATTGGTGTGCGGGCATTGAAGACTGCTTCCACTGCGTATCGAGTTCGCTGGCAAGTTGATGATCCTTTACTTCCAATCGAAAAATCCCTGTACCACCCTGTTGATTGCCGACCATCTTCAATTCAACAATCGGTTCAGTATTTGTCGCTTGTTGCGATTTGATTGTCGGTACACGTTTAATCTTGTGGGAAGCGCAAATCGAAGCAATGTCTGCACAACTAACATTACCACATTCGTCAATCAAGTCAGCCAATACTCCTCGTGACTCCTCGTGACTCGGTACAAGCAACCTCAACAACTGAAGGGGAGACACACCAGTTAAGGCATCAAAATTCTCACCAAAATAGTCAAAAAGTTTAATCAGCTTATTCGCATCGCTCATCACGAACTCGTTGCTGTAAGCCCAATCCTTGAATCCCTTACCAAGTTCATCTTTTGTTTGCTGGAAAATTTGACCAACTGCCAACATTGCCCCCGTTGCTAACCCCATCAACGAGCGAATATTTTCCGCATTCGTTGCTATATCGTCATTTGAGGGACAGGAAAAAATATTTTGACAAAAATGATCTGTAAGCGCTAAATCCATGCTAGAATTGCTCCTGTGAGTGAAGTTTGAATGAAGTTTGAACCAAACTTGATTCAAATTATTGAATTAGTTACAAAAGGCGTACCAAACTTTTCGACGGCTAGGTGCGCTTTTTGCATTGATAAAAGTATTTTACCACCAAAGCGATACGAATAAATGTTTTGTATTGTAACAATATTTGACAATTAAACGGATAGAGCTGTATGTAACAATTTTAGCCGTGGGTAGTCAGATGAATAATTTTCTCACCCTTCATCCCTTGCAACACTGGCCCGTGTTTTGGTGGCGTTAAAGCAACCCTAAAAATCTCAAAAACCGTGTATCGATTTTGGCAACGGTCAATTTGACATTTAGGCGATTCTCCTTTTGGAGACGCTTCGCGAACGCTTTTTCCAAATCACTACTAAACTATAAGTAGATTGAATTGGCTTGATATTTAACAACACTATCACCATCGATGAAAGCAATTGAAACCACAGCGACAATTAATGAGAGTGGACAACTTATGCTCGATAAATCGCTGGGATTCATCAAACCACAGCGCGTTCGTATTATCGTCTTACTTTCCGAAGATGACGAAGCCGATCCTGATGAAACGCCCACTGAAATTGTTATTGAAGGAATTCGTCAAGGTTTACACGAGGCTTTAACTGGACAAACTATACCCCTCTGTGAAATGTGGGAAGACATTGATGCAGAGTGAAACATCACCGATCCAGATCGCTCTTACCCCTCGTTTCAAAAGGGATCTTCGATAACTTGCTATGCACATATAGCCCGTAGAGGTAATTGTTACGCTAACTTAAAGACAATTGCAGCAATCTGTAAAATGAGCGTCCGGCAGGCTCAATATGCTTTGAAAGACCTTACAGATAAAAATCTAATAACGAAAAAAAAACGCCAAGGTACTACCGACCATTATCAAATTACGGACAGAAGTCAATGGAAAGAGCTAGACTATACTGTTCAACTGGACAGTGCTTTAGAGTACTTTAATCGTGCTATTACCCGTCGTGAAAAGAAAGATATATCAGGAGCGGTAGAGGATTTCAGAGAAAGTATAAAACTATACGAGCAAGAATTAAAACAAAAAGAAGGGGGTAGTACCAGAAAAGAGAAAGACCTTCAAGATGCACGTAACGAATTAGAAAAAACCCAAAAAAAATTACTTGCCTCGGAACTCATATAAGTGATGGCATTTATTTGGGCCAGACTGTTTTCACCTTCAGTCAACTGGTGAGGACAAATTGTGGTTGTATTAACTTGATATAATAACCTTCTTGCGTAAACTTATAGCTTCTAACAGATATGTACATAGCAGCATTGATAACCGGGGACTAAACTATGATGCGCACCGCATATCCGCTCTTACCTTTCGCCTTACCATTACCGATTTCCAGCGCCGCTCGTAGAATTGCCCAGCAGTTTTCCCAAGGACAACTGACAAAAGAAAGGGCAGAGCAAGTCATGCTAAACACTCTGGCTGTGTGTGTTGTGAATGACTATTTGCAAATGATGGAAATTCCCACAGACCTGCAAGCGGGTGATATTTATAATCCAGTTATGCGTGTTTGTACTAATATAGCAGATTTAGTACTGCCTGGAGTTGGTCGTTTGGAGTGTCGTCCCGTACGAAGCGATGAGCAAGTATGTTCGATTCCACCAGAAACTTGGGAGGAGCGGGTGGGTTATGTCGTTGTAGAAGTTGATGAATCGCTACAAGAAGCTAAACTTTTGGGATTTGTTCGTCATGCATCAACAGAAGAACTGTCTTTGAGTCAACTGCAACCCCCAGAAGCATTAATCGAACACCTCGGACAACTCAGACAACCCACCGTCAATTTGGGTCAATGGTTTGCTGGTATGTTTGATGCTGGCTGGGAAACTCTGGAATCTTTGTGGAATCAACCAGAATTTAGACCAGCTTATGCCTTTCGCAGTGGTGAAACTGTTGAAGAAAACCCCTCTAAGCAGCAAGCAGTCACCAGACGAGCAAAACTTATAAATTTGGGAATCCAAATCGCCAATCAACCCGTCATCTTGCTTGTGGAAATAAGTCCTCAAGCTAACGAACAAACTAATATCCGGCTGCAAGTTCATTCGGCTGGTAATGAAATTTACTTGCCTCAAGGAGTACATCTGACGATTTTAGATGAGTCGGGAGCGGTGTTTTTAGAAGCTCAATCCAGAAGTGCAGATAATTACATTCAGTTACAGTTTAGAGGTGAACTCAAAGAGCGGTTTAGTGTCAAGGTGGCGCTGGATGAAGCTAGTGTTACTCAAAATTTTGTAATTTAGTAACAAATAACAACTAACAACAAACAACTCATGATGAGAAAGTTAGTGGTTTTGAAATTCATAGAGGGCAGCTTTGAACATGGTTTTACTGTAACGCTCCAAGTTGGTGAGGAAGGTTCAAGCCCGACAACAGAAATTACAGGTAAGTTACCGGCTGAGACTGAATTGCCTCTCTACTATAGCCATTGGCAGTCTAATTATCGCCGTTTGGGCAATGGCTATCGCTTATCTGCGGATAAGGTGCAGGTAACAAATGTGTCGATGACGCAAGACTGTGATGAAACTGCTTATATTTTGCGATCGCGCTTTAATGCTTGGTTGCGTTCTGAGGAATTTCGTCCCCTGCGAGAGAAATGGCTGGAGAGATTATCACCCAAAGATGAAATACGGGTAATTCTGCAAACACCAAACAGCCAATTGCAGCGACTCCCCTGGCATCTCTGGGAGGTACTGGAACGCTATCCCAATGCGGAAATTGCCCTAGCATCACCAATTTACGATCGCGTTGAAAATCCGCATAAACCAAATCCAAGCGTCAACATTCTGGCAATTTTGGGTAACAGTCAAGGGATTGACACTCAAGCTGACCAAAATTTATTGAAACAATTACCAAATGCAGATGTCTGTTTTTTGGTGGAACCACAGCGAAAGGAATTAACCGATTATCTCTGGCAGAAAAATTGGGATATTCTGTTTTTTGCGGGACACAGTTCCAGTCAAAAAGATAATGAAAGTGGGCAAATATACTTAAATAAAACTGATAGCCTCACTATTGAAGAGTTAAAATACGCCCTCAAAAGAGCCGTTGAACGTGGTTTGCAACTCGCAATATTCAATTCCTGCGATGGTTTGGGATTGGCAAAAGAATTGGCTGATTTGCAAATCCCGCAGATAATCGTCATGCGAGAACCTGTTCCAGATTTGGTGGCACAGGAATTTTTGAAGTATTTTCTGTCCGGGTTTGCTGGGGGTGAATCTTTATATCAAGCGGTGCGGCAAGCACGGCAACGATTACAAGGAGTTGAGGACAGATTTCCTTGTGCAACTTGGCTACCCGTCATTTGTCAGAATCCGGCGCAGATACCCCCTAATTGGCAGGAATTGTGGAACGGCAAGACTGGGACAAAGGAACAAGGTAGACAAGAGAGGCACAAGTATTTTTCGCTACTTTCAATCGGAATTGCCGCGACAGTCTGCGGTTTGAGATTTATGGGAGTGCTGCAAGGAGTCGAACTACAAGCCTTTGACCAAATGATGCGATCGCGTCCTGATGAAGGTGCTGATTCACGCATATTAATAGTGACAATAGATGATGCGGATATTGCCGACCAACGGCGCAAAGGTGAGTCATTGAAAGGAACCTCTCTCTCAGACAAATCTCTCAATAAATTGTTAGAAAAATTGCAGCAATCCAAACCCCGTGCGATCGCTTTAGATATTTACCGTGATTTTCCAGCAGAACAACCAGATTTAATCGCACGTTTAAAACAAACTGATAATTTAATTGCCGTTTGTAAAGGAAGTGATACCACAAAAGCCCCTTATGGTATAGCACCACCACCAGAAATCCCACAACCAGAACGTCTGGGATTTAGCGACTTCGTTCATGATACCGATGGGGTAGTGCGTCGTCATCTCCTATTCATGAACCAAGAAGCAGGATCTTTATGTGCGGCCTCCTACTCCTTAAGCACACAACTAGCATTCCGCTATCTATTAACTCAAGGAATTCAACCAAAACTCACTCCCCAAGGGGATTTACAACTAGGCAAAACAGTTTTCCACTCTCTGGAATCTCCCAGTGGCGGCTATCAACAAGGTATCGACACCAACGGCAGTCAAATTTTAGTCAACTGGCGAGCATCAGAAAAGATAGCCGAACAAGTGACACTGACGCAATTTTTAGCAAGCCCTGTTAATTCCAATACCCTCAAAGACAAGATTATATTGATTGGCGTTGTTGCAAAAGGAGATTATCAAGACTACTGGTCAACCCCCTACGGAAAATACTTAGATGACCAGATGCCAGGAATACTCGTACAAGCCCATCTAGTGAGTCAGATTTTGAGTACCGTATTAAATGGGCGTCCCTTGCTACAAGTTTGGTCACCTTGGCTGGAAATAATCTGGATTTTGGGTTGCTCTGCTTTTGGGGCACTAATTGCTTCCAAGTCGCGTCATTCACCCCTGAAACTAATAATTTATCTTAGTGTCGCCTCGGTCGGACTTTACATAACTTCTTTTGTCCTATTAATTTTAGGTTATTGGATACCTTTTATCCCCGGAACGTTAGCACTTTTGGGAACTGGAGCAATTTCAAACTTTAAATCTAAAAAATTTACAATGCTTAATTTATTAAACCGCGAAGACGCAAAGTACGCGAAGGAATAAGAGTTTTAGAGAGTTTTTGTGTAAGTCCTGGAATATATATTTATCTATCTTTTCTTTGCGTACTTCGCGTCTTCGTGGTTCAATAAAAAAAATTATATGAAACTAACCTTAAAATCCAAAAAACTCACAATCACACTCACCCTACTCTGTACCAGCTTCATTAACATCACACCCATAGTCGCCCAAACCCCTCAAAAACCACCAACCATCCGCCTAATTTTACCCCCAATTCCCCCAGGAAACCCCCCAGGAGGTCGTGTCCGTGGCGGTGCTAGGAGAGGTTTGTGTCAAAAAGAAGTCAAACCAGAACTTACAGCCTTAGTACCCTCCACCCAATCATCCCCCACAATAACCAACGTCTGGGCATTGACGGCAACCGAACGCCCAACCTTCTGGGTATATTACCCCTACAGCAAAGCAAACAGTTATACTACTGAATTTGAACTGCAAGACGATAGCTCCAAAACTCCGATTTACAAAACAGCGATCGCTCCCCCAGAAAAACCAGGAGTTATCGGTGTTTATCTCCCAAGCAGGGTACCTCCATTAACTGTCGGTAAACGATATCGCTGGTACTTTACCGTTGACTGCGCTCCACAGCAATCTTCACCAATTTACGTTGAAGGGGCTATCCAAAGAGTCAACCTCAGTCAGGCTGTTACCCAACAGCTAAAAACTGCCCAACCCAGACAACGAGTTGCTATCTATGCCGAAAATGGCATTTGGCACGAAGCACTGACAACCCTAGCAGAACTTCGCCAGAAAAATCCCCAAGATGCTGCACTCCAAGCAGACTGGGAAAATTTATTACAGGCGATCGGTTTGGCTGATATTGCCCAAAAAGCGATCTCCTCAGATCCCCGATAACTTCTTTAAGAGGTCGGGGATCTAAGCTCCAAAACTAACTTCTCAATTGTACTGGCATCGCTAAATAGGTCATTTTTACACCAGACAGGGGTGTAAAAATTACTGGGGTTAAAGCTTGGTTTAGCTGCATCACAATTTCGCTTCCGGGCAATGCTTTTAAGCCTTCGAGCAAATATTTCACGTTAAAGGCTATAACTATATCTTCTCCAGATATCTGTGCTTCCATTGACTCTTTCCCACTGCCAACATCTTGAGCTTCTACAGATAAGGTGATTTCTCCCATCCCACTATCGATATTGATTTTGACAATATTATTCTTTTGGTCGGAAAAGACGGCAATTCGCTCTAAAGAATTTAAAAATTGCCGTCTATCTAAAGTAACTTCTCGCTCAAATTGTCGGGGAATCAGTTGACGGTAAGCTGGATATTGTCCATCTAATGTGCGGCTGGTCAATCTTTGATTTTGCCATTCAAAGATAACTTGACCTTGATCCACATATAATGCTACAGGTTCTTCGGATGATAAGTTGTGTGCCAATATCCGCTCTAATTCCCTTAGAGCTTTGTTGGGTACTGTTACTTCTAACTCAGTCTCAAAATTGTCTTTTGGATTTTCGTTAATAGTTTCTACCACTGCTAGACGGTGCCCATCAGTAGCGGCAAATTCTAACCCATCCTGTAAAAATTTTAAATGGACTCCAGTCAAAACTTGCTTGGTTTCATCAGCACTGGTAGCAAACAAAGTACCCCGCAAACCTTCAATTAATCCAGCGACAGGAAGATGCAAAGCTTGAGCATTCTCAATCACTGGCAATTCGGGAAATTCTTCAGCTCCCATTGCTCTGACTTGATAACGTCCACTTGCTGGGGTGAGTGTGACGATTAAGCCTTCACCAGATGCTGGGTTGACTGGTTCGTCTTCGAGAGTAATTTCGCCCTCGCTCAGTCGAGATGTGATGTCATTAAGTAACTTCGCAGGAAGCGCGATCGCTCCACCGACCGTTACTTCCGCGCTAAAACTCGTACGGATACCCAAGCTGAGATCGAAGGCTGTTAGGCTCACCTGGTTAGTTTCAGCATCTGCTTGCAGTAGCACGTTGGCAAGTACTGGATGAGTCGGGCGTGAAGGTACAGCGCGGCTCGTGAGTGAAAGGTTAGTACTAAGGTCGCTTTGGTTGCAAACTAATTTCATTGGTCAAAATTCAGCCTGTGAAGGTTTATGTTACCACTTTTAGTGGGAGTTAGGAGTTGGGAGTTGAGAGGAGGGGAAATTTTATAATTTTTATTAGCTTTGTGCTGCTTGTGGAAATTGTGGAAAAACTTCTAACTTTTTTCCTTTCCAAATTTCTTCTTGTGGAAAACTTGTGGAAAAGCGCGGTTTTTTTCCACAGGGTAATTATACTTAAATAATTTTTCCCCGACAAATATAACGTTTTCCACAGTTTGCTCGCGAGTTTTCCACAAACTATTTTTATTTTAAAGACTTCTTTATGTTTTGCTTAATATTTGATTAAGTGTTTGGGCATTCATCTGAGTGATGGAGGCTGTGGAAAACGGGTAATGAAAATATTAAATCATTTTCGGGTACGGCTGTTCATATTGATGCGATCGCTTAATTGTCGCAGAGTTTGTACCAAGTCTCGATCGGTTTCCAGCATCTGGGTAATTTTCTCGCAACTGTACATTACCGTTGTATGGTCTTTACCACCAAATTCTTCTCCGATTCTCGGCAAACTCAGATCGGTATGTTGCCGCATTAGATACATTCCAATTTGTCGGGCCCAGCTAATTTCCCGTCGCCGCGAGCTACTTTTGAGGTCATCAACTGAGATATCAAAACCTTCAGTAATGACAGTTAAAATTGCTTGTGGAGTCGCTTCGACTTTTTCAGTGCGAGGTTCTAAAACAGGTGCGATGCTTTCTAGTGTCATCGGCAAACCCCAAATGGAAATATATGCCAGTACCCGAATTAAGGCTCCTTCTAATTCCCGAATATTATTTGTATAGCTAGAAGCAATATACTCAATTACATCTCTGGGCAAGCGAATATTCTCATATTCAGCTTTTTTTTGTAAAATTGCCATCCTTGTTTCTAAATCCGGCGCTTGGATATCGGCAATCAACCCCATAGAAAACCGCGAGCAGAGGCGTTCTTGCAGTCGAGGTATCTGGTTGGGAGGGCGATCGGAAGCTATCACCACTTGTTTGCCGGCTTCATATAAAGTATTAAAAGTATGAAAAAATTCTTCTTGAGTAGATTCTTTACCCTCAAGAAACTGGATGTCATCGACTAACAGGACATCAGCAGCTCGGTAATGTTCGCGGAAACTTTGCCTGCTATCTTTGCGGATGGCTGTAATCAACTCATTGGTAAATTGTTCTGTAGAAACATAAAAGATTTTGGACTCCGGACAAATTTCCCAGCGATAATGAGCAATTGCTTGCATGAGGTGAGTTTTGCCCAAGCCGACACCACCATATAAAAATAAGGGATTAAATTCTCGTCCTGGAGATTCAGCAACTGCTAAAGACGCAGCGTGAGCCATCCGATTGTTGGTACCAACCACAAATCGGGAAAATACATATTTCAGGTTCAAGTCTGTAGTTTTTGCTTGTTTGGCAATAGTTTCAGGAATAGTATTATGTGAGGCTTTATCCCAAGAAACTTCTCTTTCTGGGGATGAAACTTCCTCACCCCCAGCAACAGTCATATATATTTCGACTGGATGACCGAGAATATCTTGAACTACATGAGCAATAGTTTTTATGTAATACTTTTGTAACCAATTACGTGCAAAGGGGTTGGGGGTCCGAATCACCAAACAGTTATTTTCCAAGCTTTCCGCACTTGCAGTTTTAATCCAAGTTTCAAAGGTAGGACGGGATAATTCTACCTGTAAGCGCTCCAATACTTGAATCCACAGACTTTCTATCGGAATTTCCATTACTTTTACCACAATAGCTGCTAATCGTCACAATAGAGGATATGAGGAACCACCAATTTAGCATTCCAATGCTCTAGACCTAGAACAAGCTTTTAAGTTGTAATTATTCACAGGATACCGGAGCTTCATCGCAAGCTTACTACCCACTGATTGACAAAGGAGTTAAAAAGACACATGAACGCAAGACCCCATAACTTGGAGCTAAAAAATATTTATACCAGGTGCTGGTCAGCAAGCAGTATTCTGTTTATATTAATGAGTGGGGTAACAGTGGTGTCTCTTGGAGGTTGCTCAACACCTGCCAATATCCTGGACGCAAGGAAAACCAACGCTCAGTCACAAGTTGAAAATCCTACAGACAACAATCCCGTTGTCGCTCCTCCCCAAATCATTGCCGCATCGGGAGGAGATCCAAACTTTGTAGTTGCTGTAGTGCAGAAAGTCGGACCGGCTGTAGTTCGCATTGATTCTGCCAGAACTATTACGAACCAAGCTTCAGGAGAGTCTGAAGACCCATTTTACCGACGTTTTTTTGGAGAGGGAGGACAGTCAGAACCAAGACAACGGATAGAGCGGGGTAGCGGTTCTGGGTTTATCATTAATGCTAACGGTCAGATTTTGACTAATTCCCATGTGGTCGATGGTGCCGATCGCGTTACAGTCACCCTCAAAGACGGTCGGACTTTTAAGGGAAGAGTGCAGGGTGAAGATCCAGTTACCGATGTTGCCGTAATTCAAATTGAAGCTAATAACCTGCCAACCCTTGCTCTGGGTAATTCGGATGCACTACAGCCAGGAGAAGCCGTAATCGCGATCGGCAATCCCTTAGGTTTAAATAATACAGTTACATCTGGAATTCTCAGTGCCACAGGTCGTTCGAGTAGCGACATCGGTGCTAGCGACAAGCGGGTTGATTACATTCAAACCGATGCAGCAATTAATCCTGGGAACTCTGGGGGACCTTTGCTAAATGCTCGTGGAGAAGTAATTGGAATGAACACAGCAATTATCCGAGGCGCTCAAGGCTTAGGATTTGCTATACCTATTAATACAGCACAGCGCATAGCTCAAGAATTAATTGCTACAGGTAAAGTGGATCATCCTTATTTAGGTATTCAGATGGTGACGCTAACGCCAGAAATTAAGGAAAGAATTAATACTAAAATTGGCATTAATTTAGCAGTAGATAAAGGAGTTTTATTAGTTGATGTTGTGAAAAATTCCCCTGCCTCTGCCGCTGGGTTAAAGCAAGGTGATGTCATTCAAAGGATTGATAATCAACCTGTAAGCACAATCGATGATGTGCAAAAACTGGTAGAAAAAAGTAAAATAGGAAATCCTTTACAAGTTCAAGTCTTGCGGAATGGTCAAGCTGCACAATTAGCAGTTAAACCCGCACCTTTGCCAGTTAGAAGGGAAAGTTAAGAATTTAGGACTTACGCAAGATATGGTCGAAAACCTTATTCTTGCGTAATGGTAATAACAAAGCCAGCGTACAGCGCCTACATATTCGTGAAGCCATCCCGGCATCCCGTAGCAGTAGGGGAATGAGTATTCTTCTTAATAATTGTACCAAGAAGTGGCGATTTAAAGTGAAGTAACCGGAAATTTCAAACGCAGAGGACCGCGAAGGTAAGCGCAGAGTCACGCGGAGTCTTTGTTGAAAATTTCGCTACGAACTTATGAAATTGTGTACTAAGGATATTAGATTATGTTAGTACTACATCACTTTTTAGATAGGCTAGATACCATATAGGTTAGAAAATCTGAAAAGTTAGGGATTACATCTTCCGTTTTCATTGGGTGGAATAACCAGGGTAACAGTGTCCAGCTATTTAATAAAGAGGTTTTAACAATGACTGAATTACTTCCGATTATTCAATTAGGTAATCCGATACTGCGCCAAAAAGCTAAGTTGATTGATAATATAGAGGATGAAAATATCCAGAAGTTAATTGACGATCTAGTCGCAACTGTTAGCAAATCGAATGGTGTGGGAATTGCGGCACCACAAGTAGCAGAATCTTATCGTTTATTTATTGTGGCTTCCCATCCAAATGCTCGTTATCCGAATGCTCCAGAAATGGAACCGACTGCGATGATTAATCCAAGAATTATTGCCCATTCATCGGAAGTTGTGAAAGGCTGGGAAGGTTGTTTGAGCGTCCCTGGAATTCGGGGTTTAGTTCCCAGGTATGAATCTATTGAAATTCAGTATCGTGACAGTCATGGCAAGTTACAGAAGCAACAGTTAACTGATTTTGTCGCTCGGATATTTCAACACGAATATGACCATCTTGATGGGATGGTTTTTTTAGATCGGGTGGAGAGTACCTTAGACCTGATTACCGAGCAGGAATACCAGCAACAAATTTCTAAGAAAAACGCATAAAACTATTCCAATTCACAAAATATTCCAAAATAAATTCCGTAGGGATCATTTATTTGTTGGATTACTCTAGTCAAAAAATAGCTCTACTCACATCGTGCGACTTCGTGGCTAATGCTATCTAATTAGGATTCTAATATTAATTTGTTATCCCTTACTCTAATCGACTTTAATTTTCTTACAGTTGCATCTGCTTCTTTACTATTTTTTATTCTTTTTGATTCCAATAATTTGGTAGTAAATATATCTTCGCTTTTATAGCCAAGAATAAAATCAATAATATTTGAAGAAAGATAGCTTTCTACAGGTTTGTAATTAAAGCTATAAACCACTTTATTAAAATTACTTATTAATCTGTAAGACTCATAAACTTTCCCATCTTGCAAAGTAAATTTAATCCCTTTTTGGATATAAAGATGCTTTTTAAATTTGAAAACAAACAAGGGGAAAATTTCTTCCATAATAACTTCATCATCTTGAATATCAAAACACGTTAGTCTGCTACCTGTTTTATTTATAATAGGTTCTTTTAAATATTCAAGATAAACTTCAAGGTGAAGTGCATTAATATCGCTTGCTGTTAATATTAGTTCTGTATTTTCATCAAAAAGAACACTTGTTTTGAAAGCTAATACACGTCCTCTCACTTCTTGATATTTTTCAAAACTAATTTCTTTTAGCTTATCAGGTAAGCCTAATTCAGTATCTATTTTATTACTATAAAATACTAGGCTTATCAAATTATCAACTATCCATAATAAAATATCAATATTTAAGGGGGAAAGACGAAAAATCATTAGCGCTACAATCTATTAAATGTGTATAAAATTACATTAGCGATAGGAACACTCCGCTAACAGCGAATAAGAGAGCGCTAAAGCGCAACTACAAACTAATGATAATTTATTACGACCTACTTCCTTGGCGCGATCGCCTTGAGCTACATTCAAGCTATTGTTAACCTTTTAGCAAAACGTGAAAAAATTAATTAACAAACCAGAAGACTTTGTTCGCGAAAGTTTAGAAGGTATGGCAGCGGCTCATTCTAATTTAATTAAAGTAAATTATGAGCCAACTTTTGTATATCGTGCTGATGCACCAATACAAGGTAAAGTAGCAATTATTTCTGGTGGTGGTAGCGGTCACGAACCAATGCACGCTGGCTTTGTGGGGGTGGGAATGCTTGATGCCGCTTGTCCTGGAGAGGTTTTCACATCACCGACTCCAGACCAAATGCTAGCAGCAACGAAGATGGTAGATGGCAGTGCTGGTATCCTTTATATTGTCAAGAATTATAGTGGCGATGTCATGAACTTTGAAATGGCGACGGAATTAGCCCGTGGTGAGGGCATCCGCGTTCTAAATATTTTAATAGATGATGATGTCGCAGTCAAAGATAGCTTGTATACCCAAGGACGACGGGGTGTAGGAACAACAGTACTAGCAGAAAAAATTTGTGGTGCGGCGGCACAGCAGGGCTATGATTTGCAACAGGTCGCTGATTTGTGCCGACGGGTGAATTTGAATGGACGCAGTATGGGGATTGCGTTGACTTCCTGTACTGTACCAGCAAAAGGCACGCCGACATTTCAGCTTGGTGAAAGCGAAGTTGAAATGGGTATTGGCATTCATGGCGAACCAGGAAGGGAGCGTATAGGTGTAAAATCAGCGGATGAGATAGCTGAAAGATTAGCCTTATCGATTATTGAAGATTCCAGTTATAGCCGTACACTCCGCGAGTGGGATGAAGATAAGGGGGAATGGGTGGATGTGGAGTTGATGAATGCAGTTTTTCGGAAGGGAGATAAACTGTTAGCTTTCGTCAACGGTATGGGTGGTACACCTATTTCAGAGCTGTATATTATCTACCGCAAACTCGCAGAAATCTGTCAAAAACAGGGATTGGAAATTATCAGAAATTTAATTGGGCCTTACATTACTTCCTTAGATATGCAAGGTTGCTCCATCACTCTGCTCAAGTTAGATGATGAGATGATTAAGCTATGGGATGCACCTGTTTTCACACCCAGCTTGCGATGGAATTAATTAGTTCACATGACAAAAGAACAAATTTTGCAATGGTTACGGGCATTTGCAACCGTAGTGGAAGAAAATAAACAATATTTAACAGGATTAGATGCGGCGATCGGCGATGCTGACCACGGCATTAATATGGATCGTGGCTTTAAAAAGGTGATAACTCAATTGCCAAGTGTTGCAGATAAAGACATCGGCAGCATTTTGAAAACTGTCAGCATGACTTTAATTTCCAGCATTGGTGGTGCTAGTGGTCCACTATATGGCACCTTGTTTCTGCGAGCAAGTGCGTCTGTTGCAGGCAAGCAGGAATTGACTACAGAGGATATGTTGGAAATGCTGCAAGCGGGTTTAGATGGGGTACTGAGTCGCGGGAAAGCACATCTGGGTGACAAAACGATGATTGATGCGCTATCTCCTGCTGTAGAGGCTTTTCGGCAGGCTGTGGGTGAAGGGAAAGATATGCCTGAAGCGATGGAAAAGACTGTAAAGGCTGGAGAGCAGGGGATGAAAGATACAATACCGATGTTAGCAAAGAAAGGGCGGGCTAGCTATCTGGGAGAAAGGAGTATGGGACATCAAGACCCAGGGGCAACTTCATGTTATTTAATGTTGAATAGTTTGTTTTTAATTTTAAATAAGGATTAGAACCGAACGAATATTAATTTATCCTCGATGTTCTTTTTAATACTCCGACATCATCAGGTGGTTCGTTTTGAATTGGGGTCTGAATCCCCATATATAAACCTCCTTCTTCCTTCTTCCTTCTTCCTTCTTCCTTCATTCAAGTAACTGTATTCGCAAAAGCCTCTCTATCAGGTAGCAGGAGTTGTAGTGGTTGGAATTGTTATCGTTTCTCATAGCAAACAGCTTGCTCTTGGCATACAGGAACTGGCAATGCAGATGGTTCAGGGTAGAATCTCCCTCGCTGTTGCCGCTGGAATTGACGATCCAGAAAACCCGTTAGGTACAGATCCGATTCAGGTTCATCAGGCGATCGCCAATGTTTACAGTGATGATGGGGTTCTGGTGTTAATGGATTTGGGCAGTGCTGTGATGAGTGCCGAAATGGCTGTTGAGTTTCTCGATCCAGAACAACGAGAGAAGGTGCATTTGTTGGAAGCACCGTTGGTAGAAGGAGCGATCGCCGCTGTAGTCGCTGCCGCTTGTGGTAGTAATATTGAGCAAGTCATCGCCGAAGCACGGGGAGCATTAGCTGCTAAAGCGAGTCAATTGGGTATTGTGAGCAGTCAGTGGTTAGTTGTTAGTAATGAAGAATCAAGAACTAACAGCGGAGAAAATATACAAGAAATTCGGCTAAATATTCGCAATCACTTAGGCTTACACGCCCGTCCGGCAGCGCAATTTGTCGCCTGTGCCGCCCGCTTTCAATCCCAAATCAAAGTGCGCAATTTAACTCGTAATACGGAGGCTGTTCGTGCTGACAGTATCAATAAGGTACTCACATTAGGTGTGAGCCAAGGGCACGAACTGATGATTACTGCCACTGGAACTGATGCTTCCCAAGCAATAGCTGCATTCCAAGCATTAGTCGAAAACAATTTTGGCGAACATACATCTGGTTCTATCTCCCACTCCTCCCTACAGGGTATTCCAGCTTCTGGAGGTGTAGCGATCGCTCCCGTTTTTCTCTACCGTCCCGCTCCTCATGAAGTTCTGCGAAGCGACGTAAATGATGTGGACACAGAATTGCAACTTTTAGAAAATGCGATTCAAGCTGCTCGGCAAGAAATTCAGCTTTTACTTTCCCAAGCTTCAACTCAAATTGGTGACTCGGAAGCTGCGATTTTTGATGCCCATTTGCTATTTTTAGAAGACCCCACCTTACTGGAAGCCGTTCACCAGCGAATCTTGCAACAGCACCTCAATGTCGAAGTTGCTTGGAGTTCGGTGGTTGAGGAATTAGCGAATCAGTACCGGACTCTTGACGATTCTTACCTCCAAGCACGAGCGGCTGATGTTGTAGATGTCGGTCAGCGGGTGTTGCGATTGCTACTTGGTCATGAAACCAATAAATTGAATTTTTCTCGGCCGGGGATTTTGGTAACTACTGACTTAAGTCCTTCTGATACTGTTCAGTTAGACCGAAGCAAGGTGTTAGGTATTTGCACTACTTATGGCAGTGCTACTTCACACAGCGCAATTATCGCCCGAAGTTTGGGTATTCCGGCGGTTCTGGGAGTTAGTGAAGAGGTGTTGCACTTGGCAGATGGTACTCTCATGGCTCTAGATGGTGAGAGTGGTGAGGTATGGTTAGAGCCAGAAACTGATATTTTGGCGGCACTTGAGGTAAAGCGGGATGCTCGGCAAACCATGCAACAACAAGCACTCTTCACCGCAAACCAACCTGCAATTACCCGTGATTCTCAACAAATTACCGTCGTTGCCAATATTGGTGGTATTGCCGATGCCCAAGTCGCTGTAAATTTGGGTGCAGAGGGTGTGGGATTGCTCCGCACAGAGTTTTTGTATTTACAAAAGACAACCGCTCCTTCGGAAGAGGAACAATATCAGGTTTATCAAGCGATCGCTCAAATTCTGGATAAACGTCCGTTGATTATTCGCACTCTGGATATTGGGGGTGACAAGTCACTTCCTTATCTAAATTTACCATCGGAAACCAATCCTTTTTTAGGCTTGCGGGGAATTCGTTTTTGTCTGGATCGTCAGGATATCTTCAAAACTCAGTTACGGGCAATTTTACGAGCCAGCGTGCAACGCAATATAAAGGTCATGTTTCCGATGATTGCAACTGTCGAGGAAATACAAGCAGCTAAGGCAATTTTGGCACAAGTACAAGCTGAGTTGCAAAATACTGGTATTCCTTTTGATGAAGAGATGGAAGTAGGAATGATGATAGAAGTGCCATCAGCAGTGGTTCTTGCAGATAAGCTAGCCGCAGAAGTGGACTTTTTCAGTATCGGTACCAATGACCTGAGTCAATATGTCATGGCTTGCGATCGCACAAATCCACGAGTCGCAAATTTAGCTGATGCCTTACATCCGGCAGTGTTGCGGATGATACAAACAACTGTCCAAGCTGCTCATACTGCTGGGATTTGGGTGAGTTTGTGTGGGGAAGTCGCTTCTGACCCCTTAGCTGCACCAATTTTACTGGGTTTAGGGCTAGATGAGGTTAGTTTGAATCCCCAGGCTATTTTGGCATTTAAGCAGGCGATCGCGCGATTTACACTTGCCCAAGCTCAAGCGATCGCGACAACAGCATTGCAACAAGATTCTGTAGTTAAGGTCAGAGAATTATTACTTTGAGATTGCTTGATTCATAAAGTAGCGTTAAAAATTTGTTGTGCGGTCAAGTTTAACTCTGGGAATGCAGTAGAAATAATGTGGTCATCCCCTCTAAATTGAATAACCTGGTATTCGTCATCAACTAGGTTATAAATTGATAAAGTTGCTCGTTTTGGGCTACCTATATATTTAATACCACCCAATCCAAGATAATCTACAATCCAATACTCAAGTATTTTTATTTCTTCATACTCACCCATCTTTTTATAATAGTCATCGCGCCAATTTGTACTAACGACTTCAACCACTAAAGGAATAGAAGCACCACTCTGAACAGTAGAATATTTTGCCCAAAGTTCTTCTGATTTTAAAGCAGGTTTATTAAGTACTAATATGTCTGGAGAATAAGCAGAATCACTAGTAGCAGATTGCACTAATGCAGTTTTGGGGACTGAGTAAGGTAATTTTAAGCGTTTGACTTCCGAAGAAATTTCAATATTTAAAAACCCTGTAACATCTTCATGCTCTCCTGTTGGCTGTGACATTTCAACTATTGCCCCATTATGTAGCTCATAACGTTTATCTGAATTTTTTGGAATCCATTCTAAAAATTCTTGAACTTTTATTGGCTTGAATAATGCTTGAGTCATTGGCTATTTCCTTATTCCAATAAATCATTATCACTACTATACGATACTTTGCCTTTTACGACCTTTAAGCCACCCTTCCTAGACCTTCTTCGTTGGTTCTCTAGTGGTTCAAATTGCTTTTTTCAGAAATCATTCACCAAAGCTTCCCAAAGTTCTGACATCGGTTCGTCAAAATCTTCTGCGATTGTAAGTGGCATTCCTCGCAGTGGATAGTTATGCTTGGAATTAGCATTTTCACAACGAACAATGCGAGCAACAGGAATGCCATTTCGCGTAATTACTATTTCGCTTTCGGTGGCTGTTATTTCATCAAGTAGGATTGCGAGGGTGTTATCTACTTCTTGAATTTCAATTTCCTTCATATGGTTCATTTCAGTAGCACCAAGATTAGCACCACTCAAGTTAGCTCGTCTCAAGTTGGAATACTCAATGTCGGTTCCTTAATGATATTTTTCTATAACTATTATTTTATTCTTTTTTATTCAATGTAGTTAAATGATAAGCTCGTACTACAGAGTCGGGTGCGGAATGTAGGTTTGATAAGCTGAAAAAGGTCAACCAGGTAGCCGTCTCTGGTGGAGTCCCGGCAAGAAGTTGACCGCTATCTAAATCAGGATACAAATTAGAATTTAATTCCCAACTGCCCGTTCAAACCGCGAACAGTATTGTAACCAGCACCAACGAAAATATTATCAGTCGCGTTTACCTGAACCCCACCTGAAACCGCAAGACCTTTATCATTTGAATAGTATCCCAGTCCGACGTATGGTGAAATCACTGGTAAATTGAGAAACTTCAACACGTCTACACCCGTAGAGCCTTTCGGACCAACTCCTAACTCCGCACCTAAACTTAAAGCCCTGGCACCCACTGAATAGGTAACGTCGCCATCTTGCCCACCGACAGAAACCCAAGGTTGGGGGACAATCTGCGCTGAAGCTTGGTTGGGAGCAAATAAAGCTAATAAACTTAGTGATGCAATTAGTGTTTTTCCGATAACAGTTTTTTTCACGTTTTCCTCCACTACCCGTTAAGTTTTTATAGTCTGACCATTATGGATGATAGTGACGGTTTTTACTTTGCTCATGTGCCCGTTTCCGATCGGTTTTCAGGAAACATCTATTTTTTTAACGCAGAGGGACGCTGTAGACGCTTTTGCGGCTTGCCGCAGGCTGGAAAGCGCGGAGGTACGCAGAGTTTTTTAAGAGGATTGGCTACAAACTTTTCAAATTCTGCACTTAGTCTTCATCACTGGCATGAAGTTGTCCTGCATCTCTTACGGTTAGAGCATCAAAACCTCTTGCTTTTAGCAAATCCGCTATTAATACATTGACATCCTCATCCAGGTACAATGTTTTACCGGGGTTTGAGTTAGACATATAAAGCCTATGAATCTAATCGAGATTAGGACGTAGTTTTTCGTAACAAATGTCCATCAAAATATTGTAATTAAGTTTACTTAAAGGACGGTACAAAAGTCGAGGTTCCAATCGAGGAACTGGAAGATTACCTTTACCAAAATCGGGATAATATTCAAGTGCAGAAATTATCGAAGCGTCACGATTCGGTTCGTGTCGTATCTTCTGAAGGTAAATAAAATTAAGGTAAGCAAACTGAATAAAACCGACATTTGCATATTTTGCAATCTTGTAAACATTATTTAGCCCTATTTCTAAAAATTGTCCGTTTAACTCTTGAGTAATTTTTAATAATTCTCTAAGTTGCTGTCGTGTTCTTTCCTCGGCTATCAGTTGCTCTGAGCGTTCTTCAATCTTTTTTTGCTGATATATAGCTGGTACACATTAGGTCAAAACGTTGGACTTTGCCCTATATGTGCAGCTATGCTCTTAACAGATTTTTGTTTTGTATAATTTGGTTTCCAATTGGGAGGGGCAAATATATAACAAAGCCGTTTATTCCAAGAATCAGTTGAAATAATATCTTTGAAAATCTGCATCCATTCATGTAAAGCAATTTTAAGCGGATTATTAGATTTAATTGGATGAGTCAACCCATAAATTGGTGGGTTCGATGTGTTTTCAGAAGTAAAAGTGCCAAACAATCGGTCGAAAATAATCAAGACACCTCCATAATTGCAATCGATATATTCCGAATTGGAGGCATGATGGACTCGATGATGGGAAGGAGTATTCAAAAACCATTCCAAAAAACCTAACTTGGGAATTAATTCGGTATGAATCCAGAACTGATAGAGTAAATTTAAGGAGAGTGCGATCGCAATTGCAAATGGTTCAAATCCTAGCCAAGCTAGTGGCATAAAAAATATTGTACTGCCAGATATTCCCCCAGTCCATCCCAAACGGTAAGCTACTGAAAGATTAAAATGTTCGGGTGAATGATGGACAAGGTGACTAGCCCAAAACCAGCGAATACGGTGGGATGCACGATGAAACCAGTAGTAGGTCAATTCGATACTAAGAAAAAGCAATACAACATTCCACCAAGAGTTGAGAGAAATTGTAAAAATGCGATGGTTCCAAGCAAAAATTAAAAAGCCCGCAGTCGGAATTATTTGTGAGATGCGATGTCCGATAGCAATTAAAAATGAAATAAAACTCTCTTGCCAAGGGTATTTTTGTTTTTTCCATCCCACAATTAAAAAGGCTTCTACAAAAATTAGAATTAATAAGAAAGGAAAAACCTTTAGAAATATATTTGCGTAATTCATCTATTTTAATTTGACCTTAAGTATTTTTGAGATGAAATAAAAGCAGTAGAATTTCATACTCAATCTCTACTGCTGATGTCACACACAATTATGTTGAAAAACTTCAAACACTGAATAATTAATTACTTGCGCGGACGTGTGAAACTGCGTTCCCCAGAGGGTGTAGTCACAGTCGCTGTACCATTCCCAGTGCTTGTACTGTAGGTATTACCATTTACAGTTGTGGTATTTTGACCGTTATAGCCAGAAGTTGGGTTGTAACTAGCACTGCCATTGGTGGTTCCAGTATAGGTGTTACCATTCTTAGTTGTTGCTGTGCCGCTACCGCTATAGTTACCGCTTCCCTGACCGTTGGTTTTGAATTTAAACTGTCCGCTAGCACTACCACCGTCAACACCCATAACTGTCCCGTTTCCTGCACCAACGTAACCACCTTGCGGATTTTGGAGTACAGCACCATTGCCACTGGCAGTGCTGCCCCTGCGACCTGTAACTTGTCCGGCAGAAGCGGGTAAGCTAGTTGTAATTAGAACTAATCCAAGGAAGGAAATACTAAGTAAAGATTTCATGATTTTTGCCTTTGTTAAATTTACTGGTTGATTTTTTGTTGAATTGCAAGTGGATTAATTACCTTGTTGTTGAAGCGACCAAAAATTTCGCATTACCTGCCGTTGTTGTTGGGGGGTTAATGTTTTCGTAATTTGAGCTTTTTTGGTTTGTAAAATTTCCTGTATCTGCTTTTGCTGTTGGGCAGAAGGATTCACAGATAATAGGGCAACCCTTATCCCTTTACCTTCTGCCAACGCTGCTTGGAACTTTGATTGTTGTTCGTCCGTTAGAACATTTTCAATGGACGGGAGGGTTTGCTGACTTAATTGTTCGAGTTGGGTTTGCTGCTCTTGGGTCAAGGAAACTCCCGATAGGGCAGGAAACATCTGGGTTAGAGGTGTTGTTTGAGCTTGAACAACTGTTGTTGTGGTCAATACCATTACCCCTGTTAAGATTGAAACCAGCCTACTTTTCATGTTTGTGCCTCCCTTTGCTATTTCGATGTTCACAGCATAAGCTTTGCAGAACTGACACCACATGAGGCTGAAGTCCTCAATTCCATAGGGACTTTAGTCCCTACTGAAGCTAATACCCGATTTCCTTGGTATCTTGGCTTCATACAAGTTATCTTGATTGGTTGTGCCAAGAGAATTGAATCTATTTTATGATTCACCTGATTCCAAACCGGAAATATCCCCTGCGGTTTCTGCTTTATTTCGAGTGGGTTTTACTGGGTATTGTAGTTTGCAGCGAAACTTTGGCTTCTTTATTTGGCTTGGTATCCTATTTACCGAGAATGGCCTTATTAAATTTATTTTGTTTGCTGATATTTGGGATTATTGGCTTAAAACTACCATTCCAAAACCGATTTCATAAAATTCTTTATACTGGGTTAGAATTTCTCTTAATTGTGGTTGCTTCAATGGTGGGAGGAATTTTAATCGTTCCCCTACTTTATATTGTTTTGATAGCTCGTAATTGTTTGATATTTGCAGGTACAAATCGCTCGATAATTAGTAGCTTTGCGGTATTTTTTGCTTTAGTGACCCAATTACACCGAGCAAAGCATATTAATATTATTCAACCTCTAGCTATTAATCAACAGTTGGGATTGATAATATTAGCTTCTATGTTAACTTTAGGAATTAGTACAATTTTTATGCAGATGGCAGTTAGTGCAATAGTTAAAGAATTTCAAAGTCGTCAAAAACTAAGTATAAAAAGTGAAGAATTAGCTGTTGCCAATGCTCAACTTCGAGAATATGCTTTGAGAATTGAAGAATTAGCCACAGTTCAGGAACGCAATCGTATTGCTCGTGATATCCACGATTCTGTCGGTCATGCTTTGACGGTTTTAAATTTAAATTTAGAGGCTGCTTTAAAACTATGGCAAACTGACCCAGAAGAGGCAACAGAATTTCTTACCGAAGCCAAGCAATTGGGTTCTCATGCTCTGAAGGAAGTACGTCAATCGATTGCAACATTGCGAGTTGATCCACTTATTGGATTATCCCTCCCGGAAGCCATTGCTGATTTAGTGGAAGAGTTTAAACGTTCAAGCGGCATTTCTACAATTTTACACATAGATTTACAGCAGCCAATTAAAAATGAAATTAGAATTGCTCTTTATCGAATTGTTCAGGAGGCTTTGACCAATATTTGCAAGCACGCATCAGCTACGGAAGTCAAAATTAATATTCATGTACGAACTAATTTAATGTTAATTATTCAAGATAATGGAACAGGATTTCAAATTAATCAAAATACAACTGGTTTTGGCTTGCAAAGTATGAGCGATCGCGCTCTTACTGTTGGTGGCAATTTAAATATTGAAACTGCCCCAAATGACGGATGTAAAATCACTGTTAGCTTCCCCTCTTGTGAAAATCTACAACCCTAAATTAATATGATTCGCTTATTACTAGTTGATGATGAAAATTTAATTCGCAAAGGACTCAAAGCATTACTCAAATTAGAAGCAGATTTAGAAATAGTCGCAGAAGCAGAAAATGGGATTGTTGCGATCGCTCAGGTAGAAAAGTTGCAACCTGATGTTGTTTTGATGGATATCCGAATGCCAGTTATGGATGGTGTTGCTGCCACTCGCCAAATTTGCCAACAATTTAGCACCGCAAAAGTTTTAGTACTCACCACCTTTGCCGACGAAGATTATGTAGCCCAGGCATTGCATTATGGTGCTGCGGGATATTTACTTAAAGATACTCCCTCAGAAGAACTTGCCCAAGCCATCCGCATGGTACACAAAGGATACACGCAACTAGGCCCAGGTCTTGGGAAAGTTATGGGGCAAATTTCCCTTGCTTCCAAGTCCACACCTCCCGGTTGGGACGCACTGACACCCAGAGAACTTGATATTTTGAAATTAATTGCCAAGGGAGCTAGTAATCGTGAAATTGCCGAGGCTCTTTATATTACTGAAAAAACTGTTAAAAATCATATTACCCGTATTTTGGATCGGCTGAATTTGCGCGACCGAACTCAAGCTGCAATTATTGCTAGCTCGTTGTTGGGTGTAGATAATTAATATTGTTCTTTGATGTTGATTTTTTCTAGAAGTAAAGGTTTTTTAGGATGAACAAAGTAATTATTTTTTGCTCCAGTTTATTTATATTATATATAATGGCAACTGTTTTATTTTTTCTCTTAAAGATATACCCATTGTTACCCTCTATCTTTATTTTTATCTTTTTCTTTTAGTTCGGCTAAATGCTCTGTGAACCGGGCATCTGCTTTCTTAATAAGTTGCTTATAGAATTTTTTTTGGCTGACACCAGATTTATCACCAGCTACTAACAAGATTGCACACCGTTCGGTATCAAATGCAAATGCTACGCGCCATACACCACCAGCAGCATCAAACCGCAATTAACTGTTAAAATTGCCTCGTCCATTCATCCTTCCAGCGTTCAACCACAACTTTGGTTTGGGTAAAAAACTCTACAGCGTGGTTGCCTTGTCCGTGCAAATCACCAAAAAAGCTTTCCTTCCAACCGCTGAAGGGGAAAAACGCCATCGGTGCAGCTACGCCAATATTGATACCAATATTCCCCACCTCAGCTTCGTAGCGGAATTTACGGGCTGCTGCTCCACTCGTGGTAAATAAACAAGCCATATTCCCATATTGCCCACCGTTAACGAAAGCGATCGCCTGTTCAATGTTATCTAAATGAATCAAACTCAACACGGGTCCAAAAATTTCCGTTTTGGCAATTTCCCCTGCTGGATCGACATCTTGTAAAATTGTCGGGCGAATAAAATTACCATTTTCATAACCAGATATCTGCGGTTTTCGCCCATCAATCAAAAGCTTTGCCCCTTCGTCCACGCCTTTTTGGATTAAACCTTCAATCCGCGTCTGACTGCGGACATCAATCACGGGACCCATTTCCACACCTTCGTCTAAACCACTACCTACGATTCTGTTCTTTGCAGTTGCAGCGATCGCGTCTGTAAACGTATTACGCGCTTCCCCCACTGTGACTGCGATGGAAGCAGCGAGACACCTCTGCCCAGCACATCCAAAGGCACTATCAGCAGCGATGCGGGTAGTCATTTCCATATCTGCGTCAGGTAAGACAATAATCGGATTTTTCGCTCCACCTTGGCATTGCATCCGTTTGCCATTTGCCGCGCCACGACTGTATATATACTTAGCTACAGGTGTCGAACCAACAAAACTAATTGCCCGGATTTTGGGATGATCTAAAATGGCATCGACAGCTTCTTTTGAACCGTTAACTAAATTGATGACACCTTTGGGCAAACCAGTTTTATCAAGTAAATTGAAGATTTTTTGCATCGTTAGGGGCACCTTTTCCGAAGGCTTGACAATGTAAGTATTACCGCAAGCGATCGCGTAAGGTAGGAACCAGAATGGAATCATCCCCGGAAAATTGAAAGGGCAAATCACTGCAGCTACACCCAGAGGTTGGCGAATCATCATTTCATCAATACCCTTCGCCACATCTTCCAAATTCGTCCCCTGCATCATCATCGGAATCCCGCAGGCAATTTCGACATTTTCGATAGCACGACGCATTTCCCCTTTGGATTCACCTAGGGTTTTACCGCATTCTAGGGTAATAGTACGGGCTAAATCTTCAAAGTTTTCTTCTAGGAGATTTTTGAGTTTGAATAAATACTGCACTCTCTCCAGTGCAGGAGTGCGACGCCATTTAATGAAAGCTTCGGCAGCGGCTTCAGTTGCTTGATTTACATCAGATGCTGGTGATAGGGGAACTTTAGCCAGGATCTCTATTGTCGCGGGGTTGATGACTTCCAGGTATTCTGTAGCAGTGGATGGTTGCCAGTTGCCGTTGATGTAGTTGGGTAATCGGATAATTGCATTCATAAAATGAATATTATATTTCGTAGGATAAAAATAAGCCCTCTAAATCCCCCAATTCTGTTCTACTTTGAATTTTATTTCCCCCAGAACTGGGGGTAAGGGGCTTTTGAGTCGCACCATCAAATTTTATTCTCCCCCAGAATTGGTAGGAGGGCAAAAGTGTCGGGTAACCCTTACAATTAATGACACGCACCACTAGATAAACAAACTAGGCGATACCTTAAAATACTCACTCAACACTTTAGCCTGCGCTTTACTAATCGAACGTTTACCATTTACAATCTCAGACACCACACCACTCGAACCAACAATTCCTACTAAGTCAGCTTGACGAGTATCACTAGATTCCATGATGTGTTGCAGAATTTCATGAGGTGCAGATTGTTCCATCGGATAATTTTTCGTCTCATAAGCTTCAATCAATATTACAAGCAACTTGTGTAAAGCTTGTTCTTCTGTGGTGCGATTTTTCTTAAAAGTTAGCTCTTCTACTACTTTTAATACACGTTCATACTCTTGCTCTGTCTCAATTGCCACAGGAACAACTTCTGTTAAAAGATTGCGATAGGTATTTTGGTCAAAAGTAAGGGTCATTTTTCCACTTATCTTTATCGTATTCAAGGTGTGTCAGAAAATATTTATAGTAAACCACTTGGTTTTCATAGTCTATACCAACAATCAATCGATAGGCATTACCTTTAATATTAAAAACAGTAAAATTTCCTACTGCTTCTGCATCTCGATAAATTCTACGAACATCCTCTAAATTTGCCCAATCTGCTTTCTTGAGAGTTGCATACCAGTCGTCGATTTGCTTTTTGACATCGGGGAATTGAGCAACATCAATGCGAAGGTTACGAATCGATATTAGATGCATTCGTATGCAAGTTTGTTACTATGTTTGCTAAACAATAAAATTACTCTATCCTCTCATTCTGAGAGCGAAATGTCAAGACAATACAATTCACTCCCTAACAAAATCTATTTTTTATACTCCTCTAACGCCCCAATTTACGCATCTTTGGCCAGATATAAGCCACTACGCGATCGCCGATTGCATATCACAACTTAACTATTATGGCGTGTAATACTGCTGAAAACTTAACTATAGATAGATATCATGTACTATAAATAATTTTGCAGCCTATCTTAAGGCATACTAAACATGATCGGACAGTAAAAGGAGGTGTAAAATTGCGTCTGCGAGTTTTGACACTTGCCGGGTTAATAACTTTAGTTATTTGGTCTGCAACACCAAAAGCTACCGCCCAGACCCCTTTTTTACCCAAGCCACAGCCTACTAGCAGTAGCAGAATGGTATCTGCCTGCGTGCAACTAGATGGTCGCTGTGTTTTTGAAATCACCGCACCAAGAACAGAACTTTCAGCCCGACTGCGAAGCACACAACAAAATTTGACTCAAATTAGTCATAATTATTTTCAAGCATCGGCTTCAGATTTAAGCGTCCAAGTCAGACAAACAAAGGATTTAAAACCAGTCGTTGTTGTCAACAATCAAACACTTTTGACTATTACAGACCAAGATGCTAGTCTGCGACAGCTAGATAGTTTAACTTTGGCATCACAAATTGCCCGCGATTTACAGCAAAACCTGAAACGGGCCAAACAGGAGCGACAACCGAAATTTTTAGTCCAGGAAGCGAAAATTTCTGGTGCAACCGGATTGTTGATGATTGTCGGTAGTTGGAGCCTAATAAAATGGCGACGTCGCGCAAAACAGGATATATCACAGGCGACGTATCCAACTTCAACGGCTATACAAGCACTGATAAAAAAGCTAATTCAGCAGCAACAGCAAAATCTCAAAGAAGTACAGAAGCGACTATTTCAACTGATTCAAGTAGCTATTTGGGGAGGTGGTACGTTAATCATCTTGAATCGATTTCCGTACACGCGATCGCTTTCGGCAGGAATTCTCAATGTTTTGCAATTTCCTTTGAGATTGAGCATTGTCGCAGTCTCAACTTATGTGGCTGTTCGTTTGAGCTATGCTGTCATTGACCGCTGCACCTCAATGCTCGTGGACAGTAGAACCTTTTTAAACCAAGAAACTACTAAAAGACTGCAACTAAGAGTTTCGACAATTTCTGGAGTTACCAAAAGTATTGCTACGGCTGTTTTGGTGGCAATTGGTGTTCTCTCAGCTTTAATGTCCTTGGGTATAGATGTGATTCCCTTGCTGGCTGGTGCTGGTATAGTTGGTGTTGCCATCTCCCTTGCCTCCCAAAACTTAATTAAAGATGCTATTAATGGCTTTTTAATTATTTTGGAAGACCAGTATGCCTTGGGAGATATGATCAGCGTCGGAAATGCGATGGGTTTGGTGGAAAACATGAATTTGCGGATGACCCAGATTCGCGATAGTGAAGGACGCTTGATTACAATTCCCAACAGCGAAATTAAAATTGTTGCCAATCTGTCGAGTCGCTGGTCACAAGCTGACTTAAATATTCCAGTCGGCTTCCACGCTGATATCGACCAAGCTTTAAATTTGATTGCGACTGTCGGTTTAGAAATGGGACAAGATTCTCAATGGCGTAAGAGTATTATCGAACCGTCTAAGGTACTGGGAATAGATAATTTTAGCGATCGCGGTGTGATAGTTCGTGTCTTGATTAAGACTAAACCCCTCAAGCAATGGGAGGTCGGACGAGAATACCGTCGTCGAATCAAAATTGCCTTAGACCAAGCCAATATGTCGATTCCTTTTCCATGAACTACCAGCCCTACTGCTTCGCACTTATGAAGTTACAACGAAGTAAGGGCTGGTTTCTACATCCAGCCCATTAAATTCTCTCTAGTACCTGAATTCCCAGCAAATTCAATCCTAACTTCAATGTTCTCGCTGTTAGATCGCACAACATCAATCGTGATGTCCGCTGTGGTTCTTCTGCTTTCAAAACAGGTAAACCATGTTCTTTGTCATAAAATTGATTAAACTTCTGACTCAGTTGAAATAAATACTCACACAGACGGTTGGGTAATAAATCTTGCTCTACATCGCTGATAATTTCACTTAACTGTAATATATGTTTTGCCAGAGTCAATTCTAGTTCATGCTCCAAGATGACTTTGGCATTGTCTTTGAAATCCTGAAAATTAATCTCCCCTTTGCGACTAATGCCATGAATCCGGGCATATACATATAGCATATATGGTGCAGTATTACCCTTATCTGAGAGCATTTTGTCATAGCTGAAGATGTAATTGCTGGTGCGGTTTTGACTGAGGTCAGCGTATTTTACAGCACTAATACCCACAACTTGGGAAACTTCAGCTTTAAATTCTTCTGTTTCCTCTCGACCTTCTTCTTCTTGTATCTTGGCTTCTAGTAAAGCACGGAAACGGATAACAGCTTCATCTAATAAATCCCGCAACCGCACGGTATCACCGGAACGTGTTCTGAACTTCTTACCATCTTCCCCTAATACCAGACCAAAAGGAACATGAATGATTTCCACATCCTCGGGAATCCATCCAGCTTTGCGTGCTACTTGAAAAAATTGCTCAAAGTGGTTTGCTTGTCCAGAATCGGTAACATAAATTATCCGTTTGGCCCGATCTTTTTCAATCCGGTAACGTAATGCGGCTAAATCTGTGGTTGCGTAGTTATAACCGCCATCAGATTTCTGTACAATTAAGGGTAGAGGTTCACCTTCTCTGTTGGTAAACCCATCCAAGAAAACACATTTTGCACCTTGGTTTTCTACCAACAAGCCAACATTTTCTAAATCTTCCGCAACTGATGGTAGTAATGGATTGTAGAAAGATTCGCCTCTTTCTTCTAACTTAATATTCAGCAAATCGTAAATTATTTGAAACTCTTGCCGTGACTGTTCGCAGAGCAGTTTCCAAGCATGAAGTGTATCTTCTCCACCTGCTTGCAATCTTACGACTTCTTGTCGCGCTGTTTCTTGGAAGGCTTCGTCTTCATCAAACCGCTGTTTAGCTTTGCGGTAAAAGCTGACTAAATCACCAATATCTAAAGCATTTGCAGTTGTTAGCGCTTCGGGGTAGACTTCCCGCAGATAAGTAATCAACATTCCGAACTGCGTACCCCAATCACCCACATGATTCAACCGCAGCACATCATGTCCTTGAAATTCCAAAATTCTCGCGATGCAATCTCCAATAATTGTAGAGCGCAAATGTCCGACATGCATTTCTTTGGCAATATTCGGACTGGAAAAATCTACTATTTCCCGCTTTGGAGTTTTTGAAGAAGGAACACCCAACCGAGAATCTGCTTGAATAGCATTTAGTTGGGCTTCCAGGTATGCTGTTTTCAACTTGAGATTGATAAACCCAGGACCAGCGATTTCTGGTGTTTCGCAGATGTCAGATACATCTAGTTTATCGACAATGGATTGGGCGATCGCTCTTGGTTGTTGTCCCAAGCGTTTGCTCAATGACAATGCCACATTCGCTTGATAATCACCAAATTTAGGATTGCTCGCAGCTACTAAAATCGGATCGACTCCAGTATAGTCAGTGCCAAAAGCCGCCACTAATGCCTGCTCTAATTTTACTTTTAGTTGTTCTTGTGTAGCATTCATAATTGGTTATCAGTTGCTCAATGCAATATATTAATACTGTTCTGGCGAGCTTTTTATTTATACTCTTTCTGGATTTTTATTAATTACTATTTTAACCTGAGGAAATTCCAAAAAATATAATTCTTCTCTACCAGTGCAGCTTGTCAAATGAAACGCTATTCCCTACTTAATCCATACAAGCGGAAAATACTTTTGAGAATATTTAGCACCAGCTAGAGAAAATACTACCCCCAGCGATAGACGACAGACTGTATAAACTATGATACCTTGTACCTAGCTAGGTAATTTACCTATCCACCGCTCAAAATTTTCAGAATGTTTTAAAAGCTATACAGCCAGATTTCGGGAAACAATTATAGATGTACTTCAAAACTAAGGAAATTTCTCATGTCTACTATGAATAAACAAGGTGTTCTCAAGAGTAATGACGCTAGTAACTCCACAGTCCCTGTGAGAATACGCTCCACCCCCTCTACGCAGAATCAAAGTAACATTAAACTCACTAAACCACCTGGTACTAAAGTTACTATCCTTGAACAAAAATCTTCGGAAGGTCGTACTTGGTATAAAGTGAGCTATGGTACGCAGGCAACTGATGTGGGTTGGGTGCGCGAAGATGTAATTAAAATCTTACCTGACCAAAACCCCACCGATGAAAACACCCGGCTTTATTTTGAGACTGACAAGAAGCTGGTAAGAGTTTATCAAGAAGGATCGAGCGTCTACATGAATGTCTACAACAAACTGGCAGACAAGACAGATATAAGCCGTGTCCCAGCGACAAAATTACCTAAAGACTCAAAAGGATGGGAGGCTTATCTTGCAACCAAAGATGGACGTACTTACCAAGCGTCGTTTATCCGTCGTGGTGCAACCCAGTTGAAAATTACTAGTAGCAACAATGGTGAAAATCTTGAGCCGACGGAAATAGGTTTTGCATCGAAGGGTATTGAGTATCAGCAAATTGCTTAATTCTTAATATACTATTAAGTTCCTCCCCGTTTATGGGGCTACCGTGTACACACAAGTGATTTCAAAATCCGATTTTTTCGGGTGGGTTAATGGACAGTTAGACGAAACGTCATAACACAAGGCACTGGCTCCCATATAAGACAAAAGCCAATGTAGATAGGGTCTTCGATTTGTGTGTACACGGTAGGTTTACGGGGAGGGAATAAGATTTTCTTTTGTAATTAACATAATCTTCAATAAGTTAATATTTCTGAAGTTTTCTGCGTTATGAACATCGCTATACCTTTTTCATAGTAAGCAGCTTCATTAATAAAAACTGGATATACTTTTGAGCTACCTTTGTAAGTAATTACCTCACCTTCAAAGGTGATAAACGTTTCATCACCGGGATGCAAGGGTTCATAATCTCTAAATTGCAGCTTGGGATGAATCATTGCCTGAACTTCTCCAAACTCGTTTCTAGGATAATCTATTGTTTGAATGCCTTCATAAATGGTGAGTGTATCTTTAAATGGAGGCAGGTTTCCTTGGTTGTAGGCTTCTACATAGTCGAGAATTGCGTAGGTAAGTTCTTCTGTTTGTTGAAATAAAGTTGCATCCAATATTCCTTGAGCAACTGCACCAACTTCGACCGTACAGCCGAATTCGCAAATTGAATCCAGATGAGGGCTATCTTGATGCCTTGTTGCGGAATAAAGTATTTTTACTTTAGAATTTTTAGATGTCAGATAAGCGGCTAAATAGAGGTTAAATGGATGTTTGCTAGCGAGAATAATTGTTAGCCCCATGTTAGCCGTGGTACTGTGTAAATCGATAACGAAATCTGCCTGTTGACTGCCTCCAGTTCCAAATGTTTGGTAAATTTCCTTGGCTCTAATTGCTTCGTAACTCGACAGATTGGGATTTTCTAAATCCTGAAGTTGAAAACAGCGATTAAGGTCAGTATCAACATACCTCTTCACTATTTTATAAGCATTAGGATTTGCTAACGTGGTCACACATTCAAAGCTTTTTCGCTGAATTAAGTTAGGTGTTGACAAATCCTTTCTAGAAGAGAATCCCTCAATTTTTTTTACTAAATAAATTCCCGTAAACTCATTCCCGTGGGTTCCACCAACAATGAGAACACGCTTAATTTGTTTCATGCGTTGTGTGCTGCGAGACTAAGAGTGAATAGGCGTTGTTTATCAATATAAAGGAAAGCAAGTATATTGAAAATAGCTGTTTAAGCATCAAAAATACAGTACCTGAAATCAAATATGGAACTTTTGAGTTTCTCCAACATCAAGATGTTGAGAAAAATGGCGTTTCTAGTCAGGAAGCCTCGAAAACAACTGAAGCTAGAAAACTTGCACGAGAATGGATTGAAGCTCAACGTCTTGATGATGAAGGGTCAAAGCTTGGTTACATTATGGCTTGTGAGTTAGAACCTGAAATTAAGCGTATTGGCGTCGATCTGGTTCAGTCACAGCTTCATAAACTCGGTTGTGACATTGTTCTAAATTTTGATTAGGCTTTGATGTCATCTCAACAGGAATGGATGCAATGGGTAATTTATGGTTTTACCAGCCATGCATCCGTCTTCGTCTTGTTTGGGCATTATTGGTGATTTAGCGGATGTAATCAGATTTACTTATATTAGAGTTCTTGCAACAGAGCCAAAAAATAAATAATTAACCTCAGATAAACACAGATAGACGCAGATGAAAAAGATTTTTCCACTCTTGTCTATTGGATTGGAAATAATATCAATCATAGCGCAATCTTCATACTCAAGTCCAACCACTTCGACTGAGTAATCGGCGCACTACTGGAAATATAATCGACACCAGTCTGGGCTACAGCCCGAATAGTGTCCAATGTCACATTACCCGAAGCTTCAATTTTTACTCGATTATCGGAAAGCCGAATCATTTGCACTGCATGAAGCATCATATCCGGGGGCATATTATCCAACATAATAATGTCAGCTTTGTGCAACAGAGCTTCTTTCACTTGGTCTAAACTTTCCGTTTCTACTTCTATTGTCATTGGATACGGTATCTGAGAACGAATGCGTAAAATCGCTTCCCCAATTCCTCCCGCTGCTGCAATATGATTATCTTTAATCATGACTGCATCATCCAAACCCATGCGGTGATTAATTGCTCCACCCAACTGACTCGCATACTTTTCTAAAATTCTTAACCCTGGTGTAGTTTTGCGCGTATCTACCAATTTTGCTGGTAAATCAGCGATTTTCTCGGTATATTGACGGCTTAAGGTTGCAATCCCACTCAACCGCATTGCCAAGTTTAGCGCTACCCGTTCTCCCATCAACAACGCATCTAAGGAACCATGCATTTGCGCTATCACCTGTCCTTTTTCACAAGGTTGACCCTCAACTGCAAATGGCACAAAACTAACTTTGTCATTCAGAAGTTGAAATACCCGGAAAGCCACAGGTAAACCAGCAATTACTCCTGGTGCTTTCGCTATCCACTCAGCTTGTCCTTCCGTTGAGTTTTGAGATAGTAGGGATTGAGTAGTGCGATCGCCTCTACCAATATCTTCGATTAACCAGCTTTGCAACAATTGATCCAGCACTAGAAAGGGTGGTAATGCAGAAGAAGTTTTCATGTAAACAAATCCAGTCCAAAATTAGGAAAACGAAGAAGCGATAAACCTCCGGTTCGCTTACGCGATGCTGTGTATGTCTACGGCGTTGCATCCGTATCGCTCCAAACCCACATCATATATATATATTTACAACTGCGTTCGTCTGATTCTATAACGCGTATAGCCTCCTGACAGTCAGATACTGGAGAGTAGATAGGAATATGGCGGTACTTGGGCGATAAACCTCTGGTTCGCTTACGCGATGCTGTGTATGTCTACGGCGTTGCATCCGTATCGCTCAAGTCACATCATATATATATAGTCTGTTTCCAGTAGACTTTGCTTGTTTGCCAGACTTTTAGCTTGAGGATAGCTGCAAAAAAGTGCGAAGACGCCAATCGAAGCTTATCGTTAGAGATTGCCCTAGCATCCAACCATGTCCACTAAGTAAAACAGGGGATTTCACACCTGTCAGGACAATAAAACACTTCATATTGCCGAACAATATAGATATTGCTTCTCGACGCCAAAAAGCTTTTACCCCAAAATCCTTACTATGCAATCTTTTCAAGAGCATCCAAAATAAATTTCCAGAAATCTTGGAAAAAGTATTGACAGGAAATTAATCGCCCAGTACTATAAATAAGTGCCTGAGAGACGGGACGCGAAAGCGGAGGTCACAAAGGAAATCGAACCTTGA
>JAHHGZ010000044.1 GCA_019359595.1 Cyanomargarita calcarea GSE-NOS-MK-12-04C | reverse complement strand
AAGCTGCTAGACCTCAAAATAATCTCTTTTTTGCCGGTGAACATTGCTCTAAATATCCAGCTTGGTTGCAAGGTTCTATCGAATCTGCTCTCGAAGCTATCTATGATATTGCATCTCATGAAGTTACCACGACTTACTGCTTCACCACCAGCAAAAATGTCAACACTTCTAAAAATCAAAATCGTCAACTCGTTAGTGTTGCTTAATCATGAATGAATTAGATGTGGCACGGAAGTTAATATTAACAAAGTTTGAGGAATAACAAAAATATCTGTAAAGTTGCTTGTAGAAAGGTTTTACTCCGTGCGCTCCTCACCTTCAAAGCGAACTGATAAACAACTTGTTGTAAGGTTAATGCTTGTCAATCCGGTTTCTTGTGCCAATTACCATCTTCTCCTTTGTGATAAGCGCGTTTTACTGCTGCCCACGCTACCTTAAAAGCCGTTTCCTCTTCATTATATTCTTTAAGAGCGTTGTTTACCGTAGCTAAAAAGATTTCCGCAGCGTATTTGGGTAGATAATTTTTCACCGCATCCGGTAAATCCTTAATATCTTGATATGGCATATCCAACAATCTCCAAACTATTCGCCGTCACCTGTATCTTTCTGTCTTAATGACGAATTTTCATCTACCAAAGGGTAAGTTGTAGCTAGATGGATAATTTCGTATGAAATGGTGTTTATAATTAGACATCTGGTAGAAATTAAATATGCGTTATCTAGAACCCTTGTCGAGCCTCCGCACTGCTACGTCTCTACCTACATTTATTTTTCACCAGATGTCTAATAGTCATATTTAAATCCAAAGTAGGCTATCGGTTGACATCTGCTTAAGTTTTCGATGAATTATTTATGACTGCAATTTAAATATTGCCACACCAAAATTTAATTTTAGAAGATATGTTTGCTCGCTGACGGGCGCTTTTAAATCCATCAAACAGCATAGTTTGTATCTTAAGCTTTTCGTAACCGTAACACAAAACACACTTGAACCTATTTTTGCTCAACTGGCAGAACAAATCGAAGGATGACTCAGGGTAAGCGCTGTACGTTATCGCTCTGTACCGCTATTGACACACTGAACATATGCTCATACAATATGAGCATATGTTCATTTCTACGCGATCGCTGCCGAGGCACTATTCGGCACCTGCGCGAATTATGCCCTAAGAAAGTGCTTTTTCGGTGAGACTCTAACCCCCGAAGAGGATTGCCATTTTGTGCTGGAACTGGTGCGATCGCTGATGGAAGGACTATCCCCCGGCACGCCTTCTTGCGATTGATATTGCTTTAATATACTGCGGGAAGTACGAGCGATTATCAAAGATTTGATATTAATTAGTAACGAAATAATTGATTCAAACGCTTCTAATTGTTCATAGCCTTCTTTGAAATGAACAATCATAAGTAAAGTTTTTTGTCAAGAGAAAGTCAATTAGTACGGGTATTGGTATGCTAGTAAAGGTATTTGCCGAAAAAAATAAAAAAAGATGTATGCCTTAAAGCTAGAGCTAAAACTAAATAATGTAGAACGTTCTAGACTTGCAGGCTGTGCTGAATTCTATCGATTTGTTTACAACTTTGGTTTGTCTTTGCTGAAAGACTCATGGAGTTTTTCGGGCGTAAACAAGTAATCCAACCTGGTAAGCAAATTACAATCTCAGGACTGGGTGATTTACCACTCAAAAAGTTTAAAATGCCTTATCTACCAGGAGATTGATAGAGTTCACTTGCTATCCTCAAAGACAAGGTTGCCACGATTGCCAATCTTACGGCAAAAGATTATAGATGGCAGCTTCCAAATTTGAGTTGGCAAAGTTGGAGTTTCCTTGCCACTAAAAACCGAGCGTTAGAAGCAACAAGGAGTTCAATATGGCTATATTTCCTATTCTTGATATTTCTGATTTCTCCTCTTCCCTTCCTAATGAAGTGAAAGAGGATATTTTCTCAAGCATGTCTGAGCGAAAAGAACTTGCCTGGAACCGTCTTCGCGAACTGCTCCCTAACCCGTTTGACTTTTCCTATATTGAGCATGCTATATTGCCTTCTCTAGTCACATCTGTTTTTGTAGGGGAAAAACTTTCTCTTCCGATGATCGACGAAACAAGGTTCAGCAAAGAGAACGCCCTACCGTATTACCTATGGGGATTGTTATATGATAACTGGGAACCCAATTTAGAAGAGGATGGCCTTTCAGTATTTATCCAAGGCTACGAAAATCGTGGTGATGAGAATCGGAGAAAACGGATCTACTATTCGGCCCTAACTGCCGATCTGTATCGCCCTATGTATGGTGATAAGGTGACCAGGTTTTTCAATCAGCTATTTGACGAGCAGAATGCGAATAAGCCTTTAATGCGTCAGTACCTAAACAGTTATTTTGATTTGTACTGGGATCTGCACCTTGGGGTTCGGGATGAAGCCATTCCATCGACAGTGCGACAGATAGGAGAGAGTTTTAACACTGTCCTGGCCTATCTCAATCCAACAAAGGCGATTGTTTACGAGAACTATATGAAAGTGCGCGATCTCCGCCAGCCTTTAAAGGATTGGATTGATGCAAGAGTTGAAGACTTGATTCAGGGAAAAATAAACAATCCAGAGAAGACCTTTGTATATTACTGGCTCAAGAATGGTGAAGAAGGCCCTGATTTCAGACGCAAAGATGTGGTCTTTGAGTCCTTCCACAATTTCGTTGCTTTGAGTCAATGGGGGAATACGATTTACAACATAATGACTAAATTGAGCGTCGATAAAGGCGATTCTACCATCCGAACCTGGTTCAAAAAGACGATGGAAAGCGACTTTGATCGTGCCGAGGAAGGATCTTTTACCCCTCTTGATCGGTTCGTGATGGAATTATTCCGGACGATTTCACCAAATGCAGCAAGCATCTCCGTTATTCAGGAAACAGGAACGGTTAAGCCCCTCTACCAGCGATATGGCTACATAACCAGCCCCCATAAAGCGACGAGTGAACAACCACGTCACTGGAACAATCCAAAGGACTTCGATCCAGATCGTTACATAAATGCACCAACCAGCGACCAGATTGACGAAGCCAGATCGAAAGAAATTGGATTTGCCCAATGTCCCTTCCACAAAACATCGTTTGAGGTGAAGGACGGTAGAAATGCTGAGTTAGCTAACAGTACATTTGGCACTGTCTACGGGATTACTGATGGTCAAGCCTATTCGGTATGTGACTATGCAGGCTACGCACCCTTTGGGTTCGGATACCGTCGCTGTCCAGGTGAATTGTTTACGATTGAACTTTTCAAGGATTTCTTGAAAAAGGTATGGAATGAGAAAATCGAGTTTAAGCAACTCGACCTAACCAATCCAGAAAAGCTTCCGATAGGACCAACAACTGTAATCAACGATAATATCGGGTTCACTAAATCGGCCGTTTGGTGAGACTCAGGCATCTCTTCTACAAGCATCCGCAGGACTTACGATATTGTCATAAATCATCCTCGGTGCGTGACGCTATAAACCTTAATTTCCCCTGCAGTATTTATCCAAGCGTCACACACCCTACAGTTATTAATGTGCCAGTTACGTAAGTCCTAATCCGTATGCCAGTGAGCGGTGGACAATCCGCGCTCGACAAATTTGTCGAGCGCGTGGATGTGTTGATTAACAATTAGTGTTGTCAGAAATGGTTGTATAATTCATACTTATGCATATTTTTACATTCAAAAATCAAAAGAGTTTAGTTGAACTCATTGAATGCTAAAGTCAACTGTAGTTGCTTTATTTACAGGAGCAATCAATAAGCCAAAAAACTCCATTTTATCGCATAGGTATAGGAACCCACTTATTAAAACTTTCTAGATGATTCCAGTAAGACATATATCCAGTTAATGCCCAAACCAAAGCCGCAACTATTAATACTGCAGCACCTAATAATCGCAAAGTTCGATTTGTTTTTAAGTAAACAGTAGGTGCTGCACAAATGCCCGCTAATCCCGTAAGAATAAACCCAATTCCTGATAAAAAAGGTTGTTTTGTTAATCCTAAATTAATAATGCGTAAACCAATTACAACTGCAACCACACCAGCAAAGAATCCATAAATTGCCAATGTTAATAATTCCCAACCTTGAGCCAGTGCGATCGCAGCTCCAACGAGTAATATTCCCAACAACACGGAGGATTCACCAAAAGCAATATTGAAACTACCAATAACAGGCCAGGTAAATATCATATGTAAACCTGTTGTTAATGCAATGGCACCCGTAACTCCAAAGCCAGGAATCCACTGTTTTTGATTTGGGCTATCAAGTCCTGCATACACGTAGTAAGCGAGTATAAATAACCCTGCTACCATATTAATCAACATTAATGTGATGTAGTCGATAAACATAATTAACCTCCGTATTGTCTTATCCTTTTCACTTTGGCAAGCGTGCGGCTGATTCTCCACTATCTTTTGGAGTATTCTTTGTGACGATTTGATGTGATGGATAGCGATCGCGTAAATTATCCTCAGTGTCTATGCAGATATTGACTGGCGATTTTAACAACTGTCGCAAAATAATGTAAATTTATTTAAAGAAACCTGACTAGGGAGAATCAAAGCTTTGCAAGCCAGAGGAAGAGGATTTTGGATTGTAAAACCCTTATAAATAAAGATTTTCCAAAATTCAAGCGTTGCAGGCACGTATCAAAATGGTATTAGTCCTACTACTGATATCTTGCACCTCTAAAAAAGAATGTCAAAATTATCACTGCTATTACCCTGGTAAAACGATTAATCTCCCTACCCGCTCTTAGACTATAAGTCTCTGTCTAATAGCATAAGTCCATTTTAATGGACTGAAAATAATGCTTTATTTTATAGTAATTTTAGTAACTTATAAAATTATAAATATGTTGTTTATACGCAAATTACAAGATGCGAGACTAAAAACTCTTACCCTTTTCGTTAAGTTTGTTGCATAGTGCATAAGTTATATTTGCTGAACTCTATATATATACAGTAAGGTTCTGGTTGCCAGCCCTTGCTAATTGTCAAAAAACTATTTAAGAAACAAGATAACCTTTCCTAGCTTCCTTTTTGTTGTCCAAAGCGATTAAAGCGGTTTTTGAATATGAGCATCTTAAACTTTCCCCGTCTACACTTACAAGGTTTTGCCCGCATCCACGCTCCGACAGGACACAAAAATGGAAGCGTTGATGTCAGCAGCAATACTGTATATATGGATGGTAAACCCTTTGACAGCGATCGGCCTGCTTCGGAGTACCACGAATACCTCTACAATTTGGGTCCTCGGTTCAATAGCGAAGGACAATTGGATGAAAATGGTGCCTTCAGTATGGCTATGGGGTGGGACTTTGGCGGTAACGGTCACTTCTCCATTGAGGCACAAATTGTCAGCACTCAACACTCATTTGGCAAAATTGACCAAAATGACCCAGTGGTAGGACGCAGTGTTGATTTGTGGGGTCATTATAACGAATATGTTAAAACAAGTTTTAATCGCGCTCGCTTCTTTGAGTGTGACCCAGCATCTAACTGGACTAATACTATTATGTTGGGTCAGTTGGCTTTCGGACGTTTGGGAAGTTCTCAAGAAGTCCCATATATGCTGTCTGCGCCAATTTCTGGTATGCAGTTAGCTCGGTGGCAAGATTTTAACCATATCCGCGATTTGCCGGAACATTGTCTGAATAATGAGTTTAAGCGTGCGGCTGTTTATCAGTTTGCGATCGCCAAAAATTCTGAAGATTTCTTGTGGGGTGAAGAAGTTGCCGAGTCACCAACAGTATCTATGTTGCGTGAAGCCATGAAGCGTGATGATGTGTTGGGACTGGTAATGCAATTTAGTGTCAGCAATATGTCGGCTCCAGTTCAACCAGATTCACCCAGTTTCTATTCACTCCACGGAACGATTGGATTATGGTGTGAAGGTGAACTGGCTACTTATCCTCACGGACGTTTGCTGACTCACAGAAATAAGAGCTTCCTTTCTAACCTCACCCTAGAAGTTAGTCCCCAAGGTGTGAGTTTGAATATGGTAACAGCAGTGCCTTGTGTGGGACGGTCTGCGAAACCGGGTCCAAGCCCAACTCATGCAATTAATTCCAAACTCGACCTCGGTGATTTGGAAGTGCGGACAACTGACAGTCAACGGTTGATTGCACGGATACCAAAGGAGGCATATCAAAAGGAAGCGCATCAAGTTACCAGCGGAATTATAGATGTTCCGCTAACGGAAGAGTTTTCTTTATTGAGCGAGCAAATAGAAAATCAGGGATTGTGCATTGTCGCAACCCTTAATGGACAATCCGAAATTATTCTACAAGAGGAAGAAATCAATCTTCAGGTAGATGACGCTTGTTTGTTTGTTGAATTTCCCAACCAAAAAACTGGTGAAGACCATGCAGTTGAGGTAGAGGTACGGTCTTTTGTCAGGGGACGACCTGGAGCAGTTGAGGAAGTTTACCTGCATCAGTTCTACAACCCCAGAGCATTTCCCCAATTACGCTACGAGTTTGAAAGGGAAGCAGCGAATGCAGGAAAGACTTTCCATTTTCCTCACAGTTGGGAGATGGAAATTGTCCACTTCAAGCCAGGTAAACAAGAAGAAAAAGGAGAGTTTACCCCCAAATGTGTAATTTCGACTAACTCAGAAGGACGTGGCTGGGTGACTGTACGGGGTGCTTCTTCGGGAGCGACAAAGATACTCCTATCTGCTGCTTGCGAACAGTTAATTTGTGACAAAAATTTATATGACGAAGCGGAAATTGCCTACGACAACGACGATATACTCGGTTTTTGGTCGAGTGCTGGCTTTTTTGCCGTGCGAGTGATGAGTGACGATTGGCACTTAGATGCGATTCCGACTGAGGCTGTAGATTTTAACCTGATTTACAAACACGTTCTAGCTTTCTACGAATTGAGTTTCTCATTCATGAAAGTGGATGTCTTTAGTCTGGGTGACCAATGCAAGGTAGAAACCTATGCCCGATTGATGTGGCAGATGTCCGATCCGAAGAATAGATATAAAACCTACTATATGCCCCCATCAAGAGATATGTCCCAACCAAAGACAGAACTGTTACGGAAATTCCTCCTTCAGCAGCAGCAGGTCGGTTATGTTCCCCCAGCGATCCCCGAACCAAAGCCAACCCAGCAGAGCATCCAAACTCGGGAGGAATTGGTAAGTGCTTTGAAACAGGCCGCAGAATTGGAAGTGGCCGTGATGTTGCAATATGTTTATGCAGGATACTCTGTCCCCAACTACGTGACTGGGCAAGAATACGTACGTCGGGGTTTGTGGACTCCCGAACAGTTGCAATTAGCTAGTGGGGATGGTAAGGAAGTCAGAAATTACGGAATGCGGGGAGTATTGCTGGAAGTTTCCCGTGAGGAAATGGTTCATTTTTTGATGGTTAACAATATATTGATGGCAATTGGCGAACCTTTTTATCCAGCAGTTCCCAACTTTAGAGAACTCAACGGACGCTTCCCTATTGATGTAGACATTGCTCTGGAACCATTAAACGCTATTTCCATACAGCGCTTCATGCGGTTGGAGATGCCAGACTTTTTGGAAGAAAATTTGAGCAATGAACCGATATCTGGGGATCGGGCAGTTGACAAGCTGCATGGTTATGGTTCCTTGAGCGAACTTTACTCTCAAATTCGGCTCGGATTACAAACCATCCCAGATTTGTTCATGGTTAAGAAGGGTCAAGTTGGTGGCGAACATCGTCTATTTTTGCGCGATGATTTTAATAAGGTTCACCCAGACTATCAATTTCAAGTTGATGACCTCAAAAGCGCTTTGTTTGCCATCGACTTGATTATTGAGCAGGGAGAAGGATGTGACAAAGAATCACCAAAATTTGAGCGATCGCATTATAAACAATACTGCCATTTAGCAGAAGCCCTCGCCAAACAACAAATGAATGACCCCGAGACGGGACACTCAGTGCCGTGGAATCCTTCCTATCCGTCATTGCGTAACCCCTCCCTGCATCACCGAGATTACAACACCAATGTTGTCACCGTCCCCCAAACCCGTGCCGTGATGGAGATATTTAACGAAAGTTACTTTTTGATGACACAATTAATGGTGCAGCACTTTGGGTTAATGCCCACAAGTAGCTTGCGACGCTCAAAGTTGATGAATGCTGGGATTGACGTAATGACGGGAATGATGCGTCCACTAGGGGAATTGTTGATGAGTATGCCTTCAGGAAAACGAGGGAAAACCGCAGGCCCATCCTTTGAGATTGAGACACCCGTTTATATTCCCACACCGTCCATTGCCATGAATGCGATCGCTCGACGGTTTGAAAAATTGGGACAGCGTTCTCGTGAGTGCGAAGTCATCCCCAATAGCGTCTGCGAGTTATTCGATTTCTACTATCGATTCTTTGAAGATTTGGCGAAAAATCCCCAGTCTCTGACTCATTAAATTGTTCAACGACCAGTTATCACAAAAGAAATGCATATATCCATTTCTTCTATCCCTATGGATAAATATCACCCGATAACTGGTAACTGAGTCATGAAACTTTACTACGCTCCCGCATCATCATATTCCCAACGAGTACTGATTGCCCTATATGAAAAAGAAGCTAATTTTACACCAATTTCTGTAAATCTTTTTGACCCCCAAGCCCGTGAAGAGTATATGCAAATCAACTTTTTTACCAAGGTACCCACCCTGGTTACGGAAAAAGGAAACGTTTTATTTGAGGCAAACATCATCATTGAATACCTGGATCAAAAATTTCACAATACATCCTCCCGTCTAATTCCCCTTGATACAGAAGAAGCTATAGAGGTGCGGATGCTGGAACGGATGATTGATGTGTACATCAACAATGGAAGAGAAGCGCTGTTTGCCGATACCCAGCGTCAGTCAGAGGAACAGGGGAAAAAAGAGGTTATTAAAGCCAAGAGATTATTAGAAACAGCCCTGACTATGCTTGATGAAAAACTGGCAAATCGCACTTGGTTGGGGGGTGAAGAGTTTTCTTTAGCTGACTGTGCTGCTGCTCCTACCCTTGCCTATCTACGTATGGTATACAACTATAAGCATTTTTCTAACTTGACAAATTATGTCAGACGTTTGGAGAAAAGACCTTCCGTAAAAAGAGTTTTCAACGACGGGCGCGAGCAAATGACACAAATGCTGTCTGAACTAAAGTATCCATTGGCACTACAACCTTTGGATGTAGAAGTGGGAGTTAGGAATTAAGAGTTACTCCCTTTGGTGCTGTAAAAGTACCTATCTTCTTTCCCTTCTTCCTTCGTCTCTTCGTCCCTTCGTGGTTAATTAAATAAGTATTCTTCTGACGAGAAGAAAGTTAGGAGTTCAAAGAGAGTTCATTTACCCGAAAATCGCTGTAATTAACCACGTAGGCAAAGCCAGCCGTCTCGGCTTAGACACGTAAGCGGAGCGCTCCCGCAGGGTAGGACACGAAGGAAGAGGGGGAAGAAGATATAAAAACAGCCAACAGTCAACAAATTAACAAAAGAGGTAAAAATGTCTACTTCAACCATTGAAAGATTAAACCCATTTTTAGCTAAAGTCACCTCAGACCCTTACACATATTACCGTCGCTACAGAGAACAAGACCCGGTACATTGGGGAGTTTCCTCAAATCCAAATTTATCTGGTGCTTGGTACGTCTTCCGCTATGAAGATGTGATGAAAGTGATGGAAGACCGGCAATTTGGTCGGGAACATATCAAACGTGAGGATGTGGAAACAACACCCGTACCATCTGCTTATAACACCTTCTTAACGATGGTCAGCAAGTGGATCGTCTTCCGTGAACCACCCGACCACACCAGACTAAAATCCTTGGTGAGCAAGGCATTTACTGCGAAGGTTGTGGAAAACTTACGTCCTGCAGTCTACCAAATTGCAGATATGTTGTTGGATAAAGTCCATGCCCGTGGAGAGATGGATTTAGTGGAAGAATATGCATTCCCACTGCCAATTATGGTGATTGCCACCATGTTGGGTGCAGATCCAAACGACCATACCTTGTTTCGGAAATGGGCATTAGCTTTGCAAAATGCCAGCGCATCTCGTTTGAAACCACCACCAAATATTTACGAGAATGCAGAAAAGGCAAGCCAAGATTTTATCAACTACTTTAAGCCGATTATTAGCGATCGCCGTGCGAATCCACGGGAAGATTTGATTTCCAACTTAGTCAAGGCTGCGGATGAAGGTGATAAATTAAGCGATGAAGAAATTGTTGCGACTTGCACCCACTTGCTGACAGCAGGACACGAAACCACAGTTAACCTGATAGCCAAAGGAACAATAGCATTACTGCAAAATCCAGAATCGTACAAATTATTGCGATCGCATCCCGAATATATGCCCAATGCGATTGAAGAGATGATCCGTTACGATACCCCGATTCAAATGGTGACTCGCTGGGCATATGCAGATGTTGAAATTGGCGGTCAGCAAATTAAGCGTGGGGACAGCGTAGGCATCATGTTGGGTTCTGCAAACCGCGATCCCGCTCGTTTCAAAAACCCAGAAGTGTTTGATATTCAGCGGGAAGATACCAAAAGCGCCGGCTTTGGTGGTGGTATTCACTACTGTCTTGGCACTGCCTTAGCCCGTGCCGAAGGTCAAATTTCCTTAAATGTCTTGCTCAACCGTTTGCCTGACCTGCACTTAGTCAACGAAAACATCGACTGGGCAAACAACATTATCTTTCATGGGCCGAACCAATTACAGGTTGGCTTTAGAAAACCAGGTTAGACCTCTCTCCAAACCTCTCTCCTCTTAAAAGAGAGGTTTGATTGGAAGGGGGGTAGCGGGTTAGGTCTTTTGAGGGCAATGACAAAGAATATCTTTTTTCATGCCCCATACCCAATTCCTTTCCATGAAATATTTTAAAAAAAGCAAGGTGTAAATAAGATGAGTGTTATCCAAGGTTTGACAAAGACCATCCTCTATGTGCGAGACATAGATACACAGACAAATTTTTACCGGGATAAATTAGGTTTGACCGTCAAATCCCGGCAGAGTGTAGAAGGACGCAGTGACAAACAGTGGGTGGAGTTTGCGACAGGTGAATGCACCTTGGTTTTGCATGGCAATATGGAGCCGGAACAGGGCAAAGATAGACCCAAGCTGGCATTTCACGTCAACGATATTGAAACTGCATACCAGACACTGACTGAAAGTGGCGTCAAACTAAGCCAAATTCGTTCTCCATCACCTCGTTTGAGAATTGCCGAAGGAGTCGATCCAGAAGGTAACCCATTTAGCATTGATTGCCAAGAGTAACATCTCCCACCACCGAACGAAATATCTATCGTGTGGAAAACTTATTGAATTAGCACAACAAATTATGTTAGATACAAAGCCATCTAATATCCCAACTCAAAAGCTTCAAAATCTTTCCTCACTCCCTCACCCCAAAGGAAGTTTTATTGCGGGACATGCAGCTGATTTTGGTCGCGATCCATTGGGATTCTTGACCAAATGTGCGCGAGAATATGGTGAGATTATTCCCCTACGTTTTGCCAACAATCCAGCGGTTTTTGTCACCAATCCTGCATATGTGGAAAGATTCCTCAAAGACAGAGAGCTTTTTGTCAAGCCCCAGTTACTAAAAAGACTTCACGATCTATTAGGACAAGGACTATTAACCAGTGAAGGAGAGACTTGGTTTCGGCAGCGACGTTTAGCTCAACCAGTATTTCACCAAAAGCGGATTGCGACTTATGGTGAAGTGATGGTTGACTATACCGAACAAATGCTTGCCTCCTGGAAAGATGGGGAGACGAGAGAAATTCAGGGTGAGATGATGCGTCTCACCTTCAATATTGTGATGAAAATTCTGTTTAGCAGTGATGTGACAGAAGAACAAGCACAATCTGTGACTCATGCAATGAGTGTTGCAGCAGACTGGTTAATGGTTGCCCGGAAAGCGCTAATTCCATATTTGTCCGATCGATTTCCCAGCCCGTTGAATCTCCGTTACAAAAGCGCTATGCGGCAGATGGACAAACATATTTACGCAATTATTCAGCAACGACGGACAAGCGGTGAAAATCCAGGTGATTTGCTATCGATGATGATGCAAGCCCAGGATGAAGACGATGGTAGTCGGATGAGCGATAAGCAACTGCGAGATGAAATCGCTACCCTGATTTTTGCTGGACATGAAACCTCTGCCAACACCTTAACTTGGGCATGGATGCTTTTATCTGAAAACCCGGAAGTGTTAGCCAAGTTAAAACAAGAACTCAAAGAAGTATTAGGCGATCGCTCTCCCACAATTGCCGATCTTCCTTCTTTGCGTTACACCAACCTGGTAATAAAAGAGTCAATGCGGCTTTACCCAGTGGTATGGAATATGTTCAGTGAAACCAGTGCCGACTGTGAAATTGGCGGCTATCACGTGCCTGCCGGCTGTACAATCATTGGCAGCCAGTGGGTCATGCAACGCGACCCCCGCTTTTGGGAACAGCCAGAGGTATTTAATCCAGATCGCTGGGCTGGTGACTTAGAGAAACAGCTTCCACGCGGTGTTTACGTACCATTTGGAGATGGTCCACGCATTTGCATTGGTAGAAGCTTTGCGCTGATGGAAGTGGTTTTATTACTCGCAGCGATCGCCCAAAAATTTGAATTAACCCTGGTTCCAGGTCAGACAATTATCCCCCAGCCAACGATAACCCTACAACCAAAAGACGGTATCAAAATGGTGCTTAAAAAATTAAGCACATCAAAAATATAACCGCAGATACACGCAGATAAACGCGGATAAATATCAGCGCCTACTGCGGTTAAAAATCTAAAATCCAAAATTTATTTGGATAGCTTGCATAATCTTCAAACGTCCACCCCTAGTAAGTAATATCAGCCAAAAGGAGAATAAATCATGAGAGAAGCACGCCCCACATTATGCCTCGGTGTTACACATGCAGATGTAGAACTCCTCCAACGCAACTTATCCCGCTTGGGATATGAAATTGGACCGAGTGGAGTCAATGGTATTTTCGACAACCATACCGAAAATGCCGTTAAAAAATACCAACAAGACCACAACCTAACCGTGGATGGAACCGTTGGGCACCTAACCGGAAGCCATATCGATGCGGCTTTGAGATAACTAACAACAAAAACTCTCTGAAACTATCTTTACTTCGCGTACTTCGCGTTGCCGAAGGCTAGAAATAAGAGTTTAAGAGAGTTTTTGCCTAAATCCTGAGAATAAAACTTTCATTCTTCATACTTCAACTACTTTCACAAAGGAGAAAAAAACAATGGGAATGCCTCCAACCTTAACTCGTGGTATCACCAGTCCAGATGTCGAACGTCTACAACGCGATTTATCTGCCAAAGGATATCAACTCGGGCCAAACGGAATTGACGGTGTTTTTGACGAACACACCGAAAATGCAGTCAAAGCATTTCAAAAAGACAACAACTTAACAGTCGATGGCGTCGTTGGACCCCAAACCGGACAAAAATTAGGCGGTCCCCCAGCATAAAACCATCAGAACTTACGCAAAAACCCTCTCAAACTCTTATCCATCCCTTCCTAGCCTTCGGCAACGCCAAGGGCGAACGCGTACTTCGCGTCTGAGCGGTTAATCATTCCATATTTCTTGCGTAAGTCCTGGCCAGAAACCTTGATTGATAAACCGCCAAGTACGCCAAGGAAAAAACAAACTTCAACTACTTTCACAAAGGAGAAAAAAACAATGGGAATGCCTCCAACCTTAACTCGTGGTATCACCAGTCCAGATGTCGAACGTCTACAACGCGATTTATCTGCCAAAGGATATCAACTCGGGCCAAACGGAATTGACGGTGTTTTTGACGAACACACCGAAAATGCAGTCAAAGCATTTCAAAAAGACAACAACTTAACAGTCGATGGCGTCGTTGGACCCCAAACCGGACAAAAATTAGGCGGTCCCCCAGCATAAAACCATCAGAACTTACGCAAAAACCCTCTCAAACTCTTATCCATCCCTTCCTAGCCTTCGGCAACGCCAAGGGCGAACGCGTACTTCGCGTCTGAGCGGTTAATCATTCCATATTTCTTGCGTAAGTCCTGGCCAGAAACCTTGATTGATAAACCGCCAAGTACGCCAAGGAAAAAACAAACTTCAACTACTTTCACAAAGGAGAAAAAAACAATGGGAATGCCTCCAACCTTAACTCGTGGTATCACCAGTCCAGATGTCGAACGTCTACAACGCGATTTATCTGCCAAAGGATATCAACTCGGGCCAAACGGAATTGACGGTGTTTTTGACGAACACACCGAAAATGCAGTCAAAGCATTTCAAAAAGACAACAACTTAACAGTCGATGGCGTCGTTGGACCCCAAACCGGACAAAAATTAGGCGGTCCCCCAGCATAAAACTCTACAGTCGGGGATCTGACCCTCCTTCTCCCCCAGAATTGGGGGGCAGGGGGGGAAAGCCTCGCCAACCCGCATCGCTATTACTCGGTGACAAAAAGAACTCATAAAAGAGTTAACAAAATGCCTTTACACGGTTGCATATTTATTTAATTTGTAATTTAGTCGGGCGATCGCAAAATAGCCATATCCCATTTTGCATAACTTCTGATATTTTGAAATTAGAAGTAGCGTAATCAAAGACCTTGATAGCTTTTGAATTCACATCAACGGAGAATAAAAAATGAGTACGCTGGAAAAACCTTTACAATCTAATTTGTTAGAACAACCATCTTCTGTGATGAATAGCACTCAGAGTGAGGCTTTTAAACGCAGCCTACTCTGGCACGGTATTTTCTTGTGTACTTTAGGATTTATTGTCGCTTTTTTCATACCCTTATATGCGAACCCACGTGCAGGGCTTGCGACCCATTTGCTAGGAATTACGCAAGGAGTATTCTTAGCTGTTATCGGTCTTTCCTATCCCCAACTCAAGTTATCACTTTTGCTTGGGAGAATAAATTTTTGGATGATTGTAGTCAGCGCTTATGTTGGGATGATTGGTGAGTTTTTGGGTGCAGCATTTGGCTTAACTAGAGTTTTTGTTGTGACTGCGATGGGATTACCTGAAGGTATTCCTTGGCTGGAGACTAGCGTGGAAGTCGCTATCAAAGGCATAAGCTTGTTTATTCTATTAAGCTGTTTCATTGTCCTCTATGGATTAAGAGGAACTAAAGACGATGCAAGTTCGGCACAAAAATCTTAGCGATCGCAATGACAACCACATCTAGTTTGCATACTTAAAATTCATGTAACTATTGTGGGTGGGCTTCTAGCCCGCCCAATCCCATGCAATGTTTATTTGTGGAACAACTTATTTACGTAAGCAACATAAGAGTCAATCACATATTTCCCAGGATGTCTATTAGTTATCTCCATTAATCACGGTCATTTATTCGGCACTACTTTCACTTTTAACACGGAAGGTAAACAACAAATGTCAGATTCTCCACAATATCTAACCTCCTCTGAAACAACATCTCTCAATCTCCCGTTTTCGGAGGGAGTCCGTGTTGGCAATATGCTTTACCTTTCAGGAGTTATCGGAAATATCCCCGGTCAAAAGCAACTTGTCAGTGGTGGAATTGAAGCTGAAACAAAACAAACGATGGAGAATATCAAACGTATTCTCAAGAGGCATGGGTCATCAATTAATCAGCTTGTTAGTTGCAAAATTATGCTGGCAGATATGAAAGAGTGGAATGCAATAAACGAAGTTTACCTTACCTATTTTCCTAAAGATAGGTTACCTGCAAGAAGTGCATTAGGGGCGAGTGGTTTAGCTTTAAATGCACGAGTGGAAATTGAATGTATTGCGACTATATAAATTGAATGAAGGAAGAAGGAAGAAGGAAGTTATATATATGTGGATTGGAACCCCAACTCAAAACGGGCGATCCTGCGTTCTTATCGGGGTATTAAAAAGAACAGCTAGGATAACTTGAAATCCTTGCTCAAGATTATAAAACAAACCATGAGTTAATTAAAAAATAAAGGCAATGAATCAATCAACTATGAATACCCAACTAAAAAGTCCAGCTAATATATTCAAAAGCACTAATTTTTACATCATAAATGCTATAACTTTGATAGCAATTTTGGGGGGGACAATGCTCAACCCCTCCCTGCCAACTATCCAAAAGTTTTTCCAAGTTTCTACCGAACAAGTTTCACTGGTATCAACATTTTTTCAGGTACCAGGTGCGATTATCACTCCGATATTTGGGATTTTAGCTGATACTCTTGGCCGAAAACAAATTCTCATTCCCTCACTGGTGCTGTTTTCTCTCGGTGGCGCTTTTAGTGGAGTTGCTCAAACTTTTCAAGGACTGCTGGGTTGGCGATTAGTTCAAGGTGTCGGTACTGCCAGCCTGGAATCTCTGGTATACACAATTATCGCCGACCTTTATACCGGAAAACAACTACCAATGATCATGGGGTTTAATGCCGCATTGATTGGTATGGGTTCGGCTCTTTTCCCTTTACTTGGTGGATTTTTAGCAACTTTCAATTGGCGATATTCGCTTATGGCGTCACTAATCGCCATTCCGCTGGCTCTGTTTATATTCAAGGGACTAAAACTTCCCAAACGCCAAAATAACCCGGACAATTTAGAATTCAAATCTTATGTCAGGACTACCTGGAACAGTATTAACAATCGTCATGTATTTGGATTATTGTTTGCAGGGATGTCACTGTTTATGCTGCAACTGGGAACTTGCTTAACCTACATCCCAATCTTCGCAGGAAATACCTACAATACTTCGGATTCCTTTAATGGTATTCTGCTTGCCGTCATGTCGGTGGCACTGGCTGCGATCGCTTCCCGTCTAGGAATGTTGGTGCGGCATTTTTCAGAAATCAAGCTGATTAAAATTGCTTTTGTTCTCTTTGCTGTCGGGTCATTAATTATTCCATTAATCAATAACGTTTGGCTGCTGTTCGTCCCAGCTATTATCTTGGGTGCAGCTTTTGGAATGTCTTTTCCATCATCCCAATCATTACTTGCTGGACTTTCCGCACAAGAGTCTCGGGCTGGTTTTATGGCTGTAAATTCCACAGTTCAGTCCTGGGGACAAACACTTGGGCCATTACTTGGAGCCGGAATCGATTTAATTTGGGGAACACGAACAGTCTTTTATGCGAGTGCAGTTTTTGCCATATTCTCACTGGTTGTATTTCATGTGCTGCTAACTCCCAACAAGCATGAGTTCACTACCGCTCCCACACTACAACGAAGCTTTGCAGGTCAAATTGAAACTGGTGCGAAACCTCTTGCTGCGCCCACAATTCTCCAGAAACCAGTTGTCCAACTATTCCACGTCCAAACTAATCGGACAATTGAATTGCCAGAAGATTTCTCTGTTGTTCATCTGGGTAAACCAAACGAGAAAATGCCTCCAGAAGTTGATATTTCAGATTTTCCTGATTCTGGAGTTGCTTCTCGCATTCACGCTCAGATTCGCTTCGATCAAAACGAATACTATATCCAAGATATGGGCAGTTCTAACGGTACTTATATTAACAAATACCCATTACTTCCTGGAATTTGGTATAAGTTAAAACCAGGTCTAAGCTTCAGCCTCGGTCGGCGAGATTTGATGACATTCATCTTTCAGGTGTCCTAATTAAAATAGACGAACAGGTTTGCCATAAAGATTCCCATTAATAGCTATTACCCGATTGACCACAGCTATCATATATTTATAATCGGGTATATCCCCACTCGGTACATATCCAATTTCTTGAATCAAAGTCGGAGAAGCTTCTGTCATATAATTGCGAATCAACTCTTGACGATTTAGTTCAATCTTCGGGCTTACTAAAACACCACCAGGGGGAACATTTTGAGGGTCAGTGAATAATATGCGAAACTCAACACCATCTATTTTTGTCCTAGACGATCTAAATTCCTCCAAGGAAACAGCCCCAGCATCCGCCTTTTTTTGTGCCACCGATTCAAGTACTTCCATCGGTGTGGGAGCAAATAGAATAGATGTCAATGTTAAACCATAAAGGTTGTAGAGTGGAAGATAATATCCAGTAGCAGAACCTGGTACACCTAAAGCAACTGTTTTACCTTGTAAATCTTTTAATTGTTGCAGGGGACTATCTTTGCGAACAACGAACACAGAACGTGAATTCGCATCTATCTGAAGAGGGAAAATCGGCACATATTGATAGTTTGCTTTCGCAAATGCGGCCAAACCGGGAGGAGCAAAAACTAATGACCAAGAACGATTTTTAATCCGCTCCATCGCAATGTTTTCATTAAAAGCTGGCTCGAATTGAACAATTGCACCTGTTTTGTCACCCAAGTATTTACGGAAACGCTCAAATCTATCTAAGGTTTTTTGTCCTTCTCCATAGCTAATCGTGCCAATAATGAACTCAAGTTCTCTGGTTAATTTTTTCTCCGTTGCACAAGCTACGATTGGGAATAGCATCTGCAAAATAAATAAACGTCGGGAAAATTTAGATGACATTTATAAGTTTTAGTGAATAATATCTATGTATAGATTATTACGTTTTGGTCGCGTAGAACATTATCTTATATTATGCTCGATTGATCGGTCATATTGTATTTACGTTTCAACAGAATCTTAGGGGTCGATTAAACGGACATGATATTACACTATAAATATATAGCTTTGAGATTTGGGCATTTAACAAAAATTAACGATTATTATATATTTTTATCAGACATTTTTTGAGAATAAATTTAACTTTATTTAGCACAAATATGCATCTAGAGATTAATGTAATAATATTGTAAGTTGTATGTATAACTTAAAAATTCAACAACAGTAATAATCATGAAAATAGGAACAAAAGTAAACATCATTTTAATGATAGTTTTTATCGGCGGTATTTTAATTAGTGGCACCGTTTTCTCAAGTGTACTTGAACAAAAAGCACAGAATGAAGTTAAAGATAAAGGGCTGATTCTAATTCAAATTGCCAACTCAGTTAGACAATATACCAATGATCGCGTCCAACCTTTATTATTACCGAAAGTAGAGACTCAAGACCAGTTCATCCCAGAATCTATACCATCATATTCTGTTAGAGAAGTGTTTGAAAATTTGCGAAAAAACCCAGAATATAGCGATTTTATCTACAAAGACGCCACTTTAGACCCAACTAATTTGCGAGATAAAGCAGATGCATTTGAAGCCGATCTTGTTCAAAGATTTCGTAAAGAGCCGAAGTTAGAAACTCTATATGGGTTCCGAAATATTTCTGGAGAGAAACTGTTTTATAGCGCTCGACCTTTGAAAATCACAGAACAAAGCTGTCTCCAGTGTCATAGCTCTCCCGAATTGGCTCCAAAAAGTCAACTATTAGCTTACGGGAAAAAAAATGGTTTTGGGTGGAAGCTCAATGATATTGTGACAAGTCAAATAGTTTATGTTCCGGCTGAAGAAATTTTTACAAGTTCTAATCGGTCTTTTCTCCTTGTTATAGGAGTTTTAACGATTATTTTTACTGCGATCGTTTTCGTCATGAATCGGTTGTTGACAAAAACGGTGCTACAGCGGATTAAAAAAATCTCGATGGTAGCCGAACAAGTTAGCGTTGGTGATATGAATGCCGATTTTGGTAAACAAGCCAAAGATGAAATCGGTGGTTTAGCGGAAGCCTTCAACCGGATGAAATACAGTTTAGAAATCGCTCTGAATATGTTAAATAATAAGTAGCAGTAACATTTAATTTCCCTTACCCTATTCGTGTTGGTCGTTGTGTAGATAAAACTTTGAATTTACGTAGGGGCATTTCAAGTCTATTTTTTAGCTCGTTTTAACAGGTTTGAGCTTGTAGGGGTAATACTGCCAGGGAGGCAAGCCACATGAATTACCCCTACTTAGACATCTAAAGTATACCTTTTAACCCGTTTTAACTCCTAACTAACACATTCCACAATCCATATATAGCAAGGGTTGCGAAAAAAAAATGTGTTTTTTTCATATTTTACGGGAGCGTTCGCTGCGCCCGTCAGAGGCTGATATCTTGCACCATTCTCAATAGACCCGAAATTGCCCCTGAAATAAATTTCGGGCTGAAAGCTTAAACCCATTAAAATGGGTTAAAAACCCTATTTAGTAAGATGACCGCTTACTTAAGCTATTAGCCCGAAATTTATTTCCAGGCTGAATTTTGGGCTTCCTAACATTGGTGCAAGATGTGAGTTTTAACGGGTTTAAGCTTTAAGGCCAAAATAAACGTTTAGGGCTGAGTGCCAAAGAAGCTATACCCAAAGCACCCAAAGCTAACAGACCTGATGTTGAAGTCGTTTCGGGAACTTTTTTGACAAGAGTGTCATAAGTGTAGCTATACTTCCCTAACTCCAGAGTGTCTATTGGCCTGACAATATCACTGCTAGCAAAAATTGGTAAATAGGGTCGTATATCTGTACTACCGATGAATCCTGGTATGGAATCACCTCCATCCCAAGGCCACATTTTGTCATTCAGATTGTGACCGTATTTTTCACCAGTTGCCGGATAAAAAGCGGAACCTGGATGACCATCATCTTGCCATTCTGCCCAAAGACGCTCGACGTTGCTGTGAAGCAACCAGAAAACTGGGTCATTGGGAGAACCTGGAGTGTTGCTCATCGTCCCAAATGTTAAGATGCGCCGATCCATCTCGTTCAGATTGGGATTTGGCGCGCTCCCACCAACTGTTCCATGAACGAAGTTATGATTGCATGGAAAGTTTCCACATTCTCTTTGAGTCCCGTCTGCATTTAGAGAAATTTCTCCTTCTACAAAACGGCGGAACGTTTGATAATCGGGGGACTTGACTATTCTGTCTGTTTCTGCTCTATCTAAGGGAAATCCAACTCCAGGAGGAGCAGATGGACTTGGTAAAAAGCGGACGAGTGAGGTGCCTAGAGATTCGGCTGTACCAATGTTACTATGTAAGTCTGGGATTAGCCTCCAGCCATCAGCTTCAGAAAAATTACCAGACACTACCGGACCCCCTTCAAGCCGAATAGTCGGTCCACCATCTGGATATTCCAGAATTTCTGTTCGTCCTGAGCCATTTGTACCCAAAAAGTTGGGGTCAAAAATCACGCCAACCGAGCGGGGATCGGCCCAATCCCAGTAGGGAATGGTGACATTGGGATTGACTGACTGCAAGGCTTTTTCAAATCGGTCTAAATATTCCCGGTGCCAAGGTAAAAATCCTGCATTTTCATGGGCCGCATCAGATCCCGTTGCTGGTCCTGTGGAAGGTTTGTCCTGCGGTAATATCACATTACCACCCAATTGCATGGGGTCGAATGTCATCGCTCCCGAATGGATGGCAACAACCTCGTCATATATACTGACGTTTTTGCTATTAGTACCAGGTATTTTTTTTAATGTTTTGATAGCTTCAACAAAGTCTATTTTTTCCTGTGGAGTCAGGTCAATAACGTTTTTTCTTACAAAAGTCGCAGCCATCCCTGGAACATTTAATACAGTTATGACAAGAGTCATAGTCATACTAAAAGTTGCGATCGCGTTAGCGAACCGTAGGTTTATCCTTTGATGAAGATGCTTCATAGTCTGAGGTGATAGTTATAAATACTGGGTTTCGATTTTAAACAGCCTGAGTATTATTACAGTGACGATTGTTTTAAATATACGACTTTCAGTATAAATACACAATCAGACTATTACAATATTTTACAATTAGATAGTTCTTGAATCGTGCGACGTTTTTGCCCCCCTGCCGCCAATTTTGGGGGAGAATAGAATTCAAAGCCCCCCAGAATTGTGGGCAGGGGGCAAAGGTGTCATAGGTTTAAGCTTTAAGCCCAAAATGAAGAGTTTATTGCACTAGTACAGCACGACGGGAATAAAGTTACCATCTGAACTAGGTAAAAAGCTTACAACATAGGTGTTCTTTCTTTTTACTTTTTACTTTTGCCTTGTTGTACTAGTGTTATTTTTCTCACCCAACATCCGCTGTTCAAACTCAAAAGACTGCTTGGTATTGGGAATTTTCTTTGCTAACGTTTTCACAAATTCTGAGAATGAAATTTGTGGGTGAGATTTCAAAACTTCCTGAATTATAAAATTAGCAATTGGACCAACGGAATAAGCTAACTCTCGCTCGCATTTACTAATCGAGTTGGCATCGATTGTTTTGTTTGTAGCAGTTGGCACATTACAGATTAATGTTTCTAAGATAGCCATTGCCCGTTGCTGAAATTCTTGTTGTTGCTCTTTTGAGAAATAAGCAGTTAAATTGTCTACCAATTCTTCAAAATTCGCTACTTTCGTTAAAGCTTTTTGTAATAGAGTCGGGGCAATCGGTCCGATTGATTGCTTCACCAGCTGTTCCAGTTTAGTGTACTCTTGCGTGCCTACCGCTAAACTGAATTGAGGTTGTACTATATTACTTGGTTCATTGGCAATAGCTGAAGCTACGCTTGATTTTTGTTCCGATTGTGGGGGTTGCGGTGGAGATGAAAATGATTTTTCGTAATTTTTCTTAACGGCTACTTCTGATTCCGGGAAATCTTGGAAAACTGTAGTAATATTGCCCGGTAAGATATCAATTACTGCTTGTGTACCTGACAGCCAGACATGAAGCTCGATATTTTTCGTTTGTAAAAGCTTTTGTAATTCGGTAACCCATTTGGGAACTGATAACCCAACTCTCGGATTTGCAGCGACAAGAGTTTCTAAAAGTGCTTGAGAAAATAATTCTGGTTCTTCTGCACCACAAGCGACGGCAATGATACATTGTCCCTGCTCTGCACCCGATTGTAAATCTTCTATCCAGCTATCGAGAGACGTAGCCTCTGGACAATCTAGAATAATTATTTGTTGGGTTCTTAGCGATCGCCGTAATTCTTGTCTTAACCAAGAACGACTCAGACGCACTCCATCACCTAAAATTAACCAAGCTTCTCCATCTTCGATTTCCTCAATGCGCCCACGTAAGTACAATAAAGAAGTTGGTTTATTTTCAACTCCTCTGAGTTGAGTTGAAGTTTTCGTTTCCGATTCACCATTCCAACGAACAAATTCTTGAATCGTTCCCCGGATATCTGACCATGCTTTAGATGAAGCTGGAAATGATTCTACCTCAAAACCGCCAGCCCCTGCAAACAATCGACCCAAATCAGTAATAGTTTTGTTGTTTGAAAGTCCATCAATAATGATCGCACGTCTGTTTTTGTGAGATTCAGCCTTGATTCCTTTGTATCCAAGAACTAATTCTCCCACTCCTTCGACAATTCGTTTCGGTGTTTGTAAGGGATATTCCAGATGGAGTTTACTGTCTCCCCGACTCCGCTTTTGCTGATTGATCAGACGCAGTTGCTGATTTAATTTATCGATATATTGCAGCGTCTTACGATAAACATATTTGTAAAGTCCGTCTGCTTCAATGATGCCATGAGAGTCCGCCGCTTCACCCAATAGCCCCTTCATTAAATAATAAGTAAATACCCCATGTCCTAGCTCCGGAAATTCCCAAGATTGTTGTCCTTGGTCGCAAGAAAGTAAAGCACAAAATCCTTTACTTTCTGCAGCACGTTGTTGCAAAATCTTTGTCAGTTGTGGTGTGGGGTTGAATAAAGTCTGTGCGCTATTTACACTTCTGGCAGTACCACGATTTCCTCCTAACAATTTCATGTCCCCGCTATGACATGTATCCAAACAAATTAGCTGCTGGTTGGCAGAAGTAGTCCCCAACATCTGCAACAATTCTTGTAAGGGCAACCCTGTTCCCAGTAAGTCAGAAATCCGAGTATCTGACATACATAGTACAGCCTCCTGATTTTCCGGCTCTAACATCCCATGCCCAGAAAAATATAACATGATGGAGTCCTGGGGCTGAGTCTGTGAAATAATTCTTTCCAGACTTTCACGTATTCTTTCCAATGTCGGGGGTTGTGCGGCAAAATCATTATGAACAATTACTTCTTTATTGGGAAATCCTTGAGTCGCTTTCGCTAGTGCTTCCCCCAGTCCTTGACAATCTACAGCCGGATAGCGCAGAGAAGGCAGACCCTCATCTTGGTATTCGTTAACACCTACCAAGAAAAGCCAAAGCTTGGCTTCTCCTGTTTTGAATGTCTCTGTCGAATAATTAGAACCAATACCGATAGGAGGCATAATTTTTACTGTAACCCAATTAAATTTGGCAATTAACGACGAGCAATTAAATTCGATCTAGCAAAAACTTTACAGACTTTAGTTAAAGTTGATTTCTTACTCACGGCAAACCTTCATACTGTTTTTCTTTAGTTGGAACTAAAGCCTTAATCTATACTTATTAATCAGGCTGATTTTTGAAAGTTACGCTCCTTGTTACAAAACTTTATAATTTGGGAATATCAAAACTTAAATACTAAAATTAGAGGTACGATTGACTAATCCGACAATTTTCAAAGAAATCTATCTCAATACTGATTGACAAAAAAATATATGTAGAGTATGTAGAACTTGAGATTAAGCCAAAAAGTTAGTTTCGAGTGTGTTCTGTGGATAAACTACACTAAAAATCAGCAGCGTAGTCTTTTTAATAGAGTTAATGATAATAGTAGCAATTTTGCTTAAAACTTATGGATACTGGGGTCAGTAATATAAGTTCAACGACGCGATCGCTCTCCAACTGTCCAATCGGTGACATTCTTTAAATTGATATCTCAAGTGCAGAAGTTCCTAATGCTGACATCTATTAAGAGTAAGCCTAGCGCTATGAGTTAAACATAGGAAACAACAGATGATTTATGCACATCAGAAGACTTATGTCAATGAATAAATTTTAGTATATCCTGTGTGCGATTGGATAAAGGCGCTTGTATGAGAGTGACCCATTATCTATATAGGCTTATATGTAATGTCATTATGCAAAAATTGAGTTATTAAATTTATGCGTTCCCGGCAAGGTATCACTGAGCTATTTGCAACTTTCTTACAATTAGACGCTGACAGAGTAATTGGTTGGGCAATCGATGGTAAGCTGCGACGAAATATAGTCAATTCTCAGGCACGTCTTCCACAACCAGAAGATTCGGAAAATTTTTGGGTATACTACTGGTATAAAGCGTGGCAAAAGGAACCAGAGAGCTTGGCAAAAGGACATTTGTCAGCTTATTTGCAAGAAGTATGCCATTGGGCAGCTCGCAAAACGATCGCGGGTATTTCTTCTTGTCAATTCACTTTGTCGGATTGCTTTCAAATGGCAATACTGCGGGTGGATAAAGTTTTAAAAGGGTTTAAACCTGACATGGGCTTTAGCCTGAAAAATTACAGCAGTGCAATATTCAGTAGCGAACTCAAGGAAATGCTCCGTCAGCAGCAGGAAATTGATATTTGCACAAATTGGCGGTTGTTGCGAAAGCTGACTCAAAAGCGATTGCTAGAGTCTTTGCAAAATGCTGGGCTGAGTGCCCAGACAATCGAATGTTATGTATTGGCTTGGAAAAGTTACCAAGCTTTATATGCACCACAGCAAGCTACAGGGACTCGCAAACTACCAAAACCAGATGAAGGGACATGGAATGCGATCGCTCAATTTTACAATTCGGAACGTCATACCCAACTATCCCAACCGGGGAAAGAATACAACGGGGAAACGATGGAAAAATGGCTGGTGGCTTGTGCGAAGGCCGTGCGTTCTTATTTGTACCCAAATTTTAGCTCGATAAATGCAGCGACAGGGGATGGAGATGGGGGAGAATTTCAGGATATCTTGCCGCAGTTGAGGCAGGAATCGTTAATGACGGAGTTTGTTGTCCAAGAGGAGGTGGTTGAGAGACAGTCACAGCAATCTCAAATTAGTTCTTTTTTAATTTCAGCGTTGAGCGAACTGGATGAAGAAGGGCAAAAGATCATACAACTTTATTACAGTCGGAGTTTAACTCAACAGCAGATTGCAAAAGAGTTAGATATCAAGCAATATACTGTTTCTCGCAGACTCACCAAGTCAAAAGACACATTATTGCTGAAATTTGCGAATTGGAGCAAAGAATCATTGCATATCTCCCTGAATTCGTCGGTACTTAATTATATAAGCACGGTTTTAGAGGAGTGGTTACAAGCTCACTACAGCCGTCCTTCATCATAATTTACGGATTAATTATTATGTTTAACTCAGACACCGTTACTTTAACCAACCTAACTCACTTGTACTTAGAACTTCCCGAAAACGAACTATCTAAAATTTGGCAGCAAAGTCAAGCTTTTTCGACACCTAGTCGTAGTTGGATGGCATATCTCAACCGCTTGAGTCTCAATACTTTTCTGCCTTGGCTGCGCTCTGAGTATGCAAACGATGCGGCTCCTTTTCCCAATCTTGCGACTTTACCCAGTATTTGGGAAGTAACTAACGGTACAGGAATTACCTTTGGGAATGCTAGATTGGCATTGATTCCAACTGAAGCCACAGATTTAAGTGAATTCCGGGTTCCTCAAGAATGGGTGGATATTCCCAACTGGGTGGCAGATTATTATTTAGCAGTGCAAGTCAATCTGGAAGAAGGCTACATCAGAGTTTGGGGATATACAACCCACGCTCAACTCAAGAAAACAGCTTCTTATGATGCAGGCGATCGCGCTTATTGTTTAGATGGAGAAGATTTGATTTCTAACCTGAGCATTCTGTGGATGGCACGGCAAATATGTCCAGAAGAAATTACCCGATCCGAAATTGCACCTCTACCAGAATTAGCTCAAGCCCAAGCAGAAAACTTGCTTGGACGGTTGGGAAAATCTGCCGTAATTTCACCAAGAACAGCAGTACCTTTTGAAACCTGGGCTGCAATTCTCGAACACGGAGGATGGAGAAAGCGTTTGTACGAACAACGTCAAGGAATGCAGCAACAGTGGTCAATTACTCAATGGTTGCAAACAGGTGTGTCAGATGTTGCCCAAAAATTTGGCTGGGGAAGTCTGGAATTACAAACCGGCATGGAAGGTGCTAGGGGTTCAGGGGAATCAGCATCGCCAACTTTGGTGCGGAGATTAACTATTGCGGAACAACAATACGAATTGCGATTGCAACCCAAAGGTGATACTGCTTCCAGAGTATGGCGCTTTGAACTGCGGAATGCAATCAGAGGTGAAATGGTTCCTACGGGAGTGAAATTTAAACTTTTGACCGAAGATTTGCAGCCATTCGACGGCAACCAAGTCAAAGCGACAACTCCTGTAGAAAGGCTTTATCTTGAAATCGCTCTGGGTGATGAAGGGGAAGGGCTGGTATGGGAAACCGAACCGACTCCAGAAAACTTTGACCGGGAAATCTTGTTCTTTTGAATTATCTACGGTGTTGCCCAAGGCAAACGCGCTTTGTTAGATTCAAACAAATACTTCAAATAAGCGTGCTATTGCGCTTCTAAACCGTTGTGCGATTTTAGTTGGTCGCTCGCTACCCCACAGGGGAGCGTGTTGGGAATTGGAACCCCAACTCAAAACGAAAGACCCTGATTAGGTCGGGGTATTAAAAAGAACAGCGAGAATAAAGTAAATTATAATTAACTTTGAATTGGGTCATTTTGTGGTGGATGTCGTCCAATTTCTCTATCTGCTGCACGAATATTAATTATTCGAGTTCGGTTAAAATATAACGTTATAAGCGTTGCACGTCCAATTGGTGTTAAACCAATAATTGAAAGCGTATCTTTTGACCAAATAAAATGCTCTGCCCAGATATTTGTGCGAGGATTAAATAAAGGTATTTCGGTTCCTGACTCATAAGATGCAGTAGTTTTATCGGACTTTTGACGATTGCAATGAAAACACGCTAACGCTAAATTATCAATGGAGTTTACCCCACCTTTAGACAGGGGAATAATATGGTCTACCGTAAACGGAATATACTGCCATTTTTCTGATGCATGACAATACTCGCACAAAAAGTAAGCGCGTTCCCTGACTTGATTTTGAGCTGCTTCACTGATGTAACGAGTCAATGTGTTTTATACTTGACTAGTACTTAAGGACATATTACGTATCATACGATTAACCAAGCTCAAATAATCATCTAATTCCTCATATTTATCTAATTCATTCTCTTCTTCTAAGGTTAGTGATGATTGTTTTTGTTTTATCAATAATATTTCAATTCTTTCAATGACAATACTTGAAGCACGAAAAATTGGTACACCTTCGACTAATTCAATACGGATAGCACCATCTAACGGCAAGCTATTGGGTAAATGTTCTAAATGTTCTAATTTTATAGGTAAATTGGTTGCCATAGTATCTCTATATATATTGCGTAGTTAGTTCGATAGATTTTAGGACTTACGCACTGTACAAATTGACTATTATAATTGAAGCAAGAGCATTGTGGATTGATAGTAACTGGCATCCACCGAAGTAGGTGGGAATAAATCCAAAATGTTTTTTGCTGCAAAGAGCGCTATTGGCGGAGCTTTCCCCAGGCTAGCGCAACTATTTAAATTTGGAACATTTCGTAATAATTTTAAATCTTGTAGAGACGTTGCACTGGCTAGTCTCTACAAGATTTAAATGTCTATTAATTTGTCTGCGCACTCTTAGTCAACGACCATCGCTTTTATGTTGTCGCGTTGTAGTATTGTAGCGTTGTGTAGTTGGACGCATAATTAAGTCGGAAATGTTAGTTTGACTTGCTCCCAGGCTCCCCCCACACCGCGAATCTCTTCCAGTGTCTTACTGGGTTCAACGCCCTTTTTTAAACCCTCCCAGATGCGGGTGAGAGCAAATTGCAGCAGGGGTAATGCTCCTTCTCGTCCATGTGTATCCTTAAGTAAGAGGGAGACTACAGCTTCATCTAGGGGATGTCCTGCTAACTTTGCTGGTTTGGTAATTGCTCGCCGCAGTTCCTCTTCACTCATCGCTGGGACAATTACACCTTTAGATGCAATTACCTGATTCAAAACTGGGTGTCTTTGGGTTTCTCCTAAAAAATCGCTGCGGAGGGTGATAATTACTGATACGCAGCCAGAGCGATCGCTCGCAGCATGAATTAAGTTCTCAATAAATATTTGGCGTTCCGTAGTGTCTTTACAAAGGGAGTAAACTTCTTCAAATTGGTCTACTAACACCACCAACGGCGATACAGCAATCTCTGGGAGGACATTGGCAATCCGCCGTAAGCCATCATAAATAATTGTATCTGTAGTAGTATTGCTAGTCTGTTTTAATTCTTCTGCAAACTCGCGGGTTTTAGCCACAGGGGTTTGGTCATTAGTCGCCACCCTTGCCAACACCGTCGCTAAAGCTTCCACGATTTTTTTCACCATTTTTATGATTTATGGGAAATATGCTGACATCCAAGCCTTAATACAAGCTGAGTATACTATTTTTCGTAATTTTGAAAGAATTACACTAATTAAGGTTTTTTATCGGAGCAACCCTCCAAAGTGAGTTGCGTTTCCCCTGGGACGTATATAGGTTGTTTCGGGATACGATACCATTCTCCTACGGAGATGCTACGCGAACGAAGGCGGAAGTGGCGAGTGAGACGGAAATATTTTCCCACTGTTAGTATTGAAGGTAGAAACAATAAGTTATATCCAACAAACAATGCCAACGCAAAAAGTCACGGTCGAACTTCCCGACCCAGTGTTTAAGCAATTGGCTCGTATTGCCTCGGCAACTCAGCAACCACTAGAAGTTCTTGCCGCTCAAAGTATTGCCAGTAACTTACCACCCACACCTGACAATGCTCCATTAGAAATACAGTCAGAACTATTACAGATGCAAAGCTGGGATAGTACGGAATTACTCTCAATTGCCCAAAGTCAAGTTACTAGGGAGCAACAACAACGGCATATAGAATTATTAGAGAAAAATCAAACTGACGAATTAACTCCTCAAGAACGTCAAGAACTTAGCGAATTAAGAACAACTGCTGACCGATTGATGTTGCAAAAAGCCTACGCTTGGTCCGTTCTTCGTTGGCGGGGACATAGAGTACCAAGCCTCAACGAATTACCCGAATAATTTATGTCCATCCCCGAAAAAATTCGTTCTGAGGTTTTAGCAAGAGCCAATTATCGGTGTGAATATTGCCGAACTTATTCCCGCTTGGTTGGTATGCCACTGGTTATGGAGCATATCATTCCTAAAATGGCTGGTGGTGAAGATAAACCTGAAAATTTGGCAGCCTCAAGTACCGTTGTAACGAATTTAAAGGTGTAAAAACTCACGCAACTGATCCACAAACAAGTCAGTTAGCTCCGTTGTTTAACCCAAGACAAGAATCTTGGCAAGAACATTTTAACTGGGTTAATGGCGGAACCCATGTTGCCGGTCTGACACCTACAGGCAGAGCAACAGTAATTGCTTTGCGGTTAAATAATGAGTATATAACTGAAGCAAGAGCATTGTGGATTGAGAGTAACTGGCATCCACCTAAGTAGGTGGGAATAAATCCAAAATGTTTTTTGCTGCGAAGAGCGCTATTTGCGCAGCCTTCCCCCAGGGTAGCGCAACTACAAGTACGATTAGCAAAATTTTCCCAGATTTTAGGGTGCGCGGTAATTTTTTATGAAAGCAAATGCGGTAGTTGACAATGTTGGTAGCGATCGCGAGCTTGGCAATTAGCGTAGTGTATTCTATGGCAACAACACAATAAATTTAACAACTACATATTATCCCTGCTATCAGCACAGAGTAATGTATAGATAATCACGTCAATACTTGAGTGCGATCGCATCGATTCGTAGATTGGGTGAAGACGTACAATAAGCTGTAAACTTAATTAACAATCTCCAATGCGTCTTAACCCAACACCAACTAATAATTGCTTAACTGCTTGTATTTTGCTCAAGCCAAATCACTAAATCATCTATCTCAGACATTCTTAAAAGTGCCCGACATAAAGCCTCTAATTGCTCAGTCTTCAAAACTTGAACATTTTGATAAATAGATTCATCCATCTGACCAAAACGTTCAGATAACAGAGACATACATAAAGAAAAAGCTTCTTGTTGCTTTCCCTGTTCTTGTCCTTTTTGTAAAATATCCTGATAAATAACCGATTCCTGCATAATATCCTCGCTTAATAACTGACGAATTAAACCCTTCTCAAACCGCAAACCAGCTAAAATCTCAGTATAAGCTGCTCGGTAACGGGCTGCCAGTATAGCTCAAATTTGGCGTTAAAATTTCCATCAACTGTGATGTTCCTCCAAGCATACCGCACAAGCTTCTGCCAATGCTGCCCCAAATGAAGGAGCGATCGCAGGTAAACCTTAAGCTAGATTGGTAAGTACAAGTTGTTAAGGCTCGTTCAAGATTAAATCGAGTTTTACTAAATTTTAGTTAAATTGTACTTGGAACTCGCCGTCCACGGGATAGGATGTTGAAGACGGGTCATGAAGTCCTTAACGTAATTTTCTACATGACTGCTTATTTCACCCCGTGACTGCCTACAGATAAATTCTTCTTACAGAAAACGACAATCTGTAAATTTTATGCATAATTATTGATATTTGACCTTATAAATAAGTAACGGTACTAAAGAGTACATATAATAACCATGCTTGCACAAATTAGCCCAGGAACTTTAATAAATAGCCGTTATCGGATTGACAAACTTCTGGGACAGGGTGGGTTTGGACGAACTTACCTGGCCTTTGATATTCAGCGGTTCGGCGAACCCTGTGTTCTCAAAGAGTTTGTACCTGCAAACACGAAAGCGGAAATTCTCCGTAAATCTCAGGAACTATTTGAGCGAGAGGCAAAAGTTTTATACAAAATAGACCATCCGCAAATTCCCAAATTTTTGGCTTGGTTTACCGAAAAAGACCGACTATTTATCGTCCAAGAATATATTGACGGCAAAAATTACTGGCAAATTTTACACGATCGCCTTTCCGAGAAACGTCAGCCATTTTCTGAAGCCGAAGTGAGAAGGTGGTTAATAGATATGGTGCCAATTTTGGAATATATCCACGAGCGGAACATTATTCACCGGGATATTTCACTGGAGAATATCATGCTTGCCAACAACCAGTATAAACCAATGCTGATTGACTTTGGGGTGGTTAAGGAAAAATTCACCCAGATTTTGGCTGCCGATCCATTAAATACCCAGTATTCATCTCGGGGTTCAGTAGTCGGAAAAATGGGCTACTCCCCACCAGAGCAACTGCGTTTGGGTTATTGCTATCCCTCCAGCGATATCTACGCACTTGGCGTTTGTGTGGTTGTGCTTTTGACTGGGAGAATGCCACATTTGTTGATAGATGATTCTTTCAAGTGGCAATGGCGCTCTTATGTAAATATTAGTGCTTCTTTGGCTCGCATATTAGACAAAATGCTGGCAGAAGTACCAACTGAGCGTTACCAGTCAGCCGGATTAATTCTCATGGATCTGAATCCATCACAGAAAACACTACAAGTTAACATTTCCCCTGAGCAAAATCAAGCAGCAATTACTAATCAAGATTTAGAGGAAAATCAACCAACTACATTCCCAGACCAAGCACCTGTTTCTCTAAACACGGAGTTTTTGCAGTATTGTCAGAAAGAGTTGACTAGTCTTGTGGGGCCATTCGCTAGTTATTTGATGAAACACACCTTGGAGAAAAGCCCAGGAATAGCTGTAGAAGAGTTTCTGGAAAAAGTAACTGCAGCAATTCCCAACCAAAAACTGGCACAAGAGTTTAGAGAACACATCAAACTACCTAGTGAGTTGAATTCCAAAACTCTTCAGAGTTATAATAATTCACAGGCAAATATTGGCAACTTTCCTGCAATTAGCAATCCGGAGTTTTTAGAACGTTGCCGACGAGAACTGACTAGTTTTGTTGGGCCTTTTGCGAGTGTAATTATTAAAGATGCTTTAGACCAACAACCAAATTTAACTCCAACGCAACTCATAGAAACATTAGTGGCAGAAATTCCTAACCAGAAAAGAGCAGAAGAATTTAAAGAACGCATTCAGAAGCAACAAAGGATGTAGTAAGCACTCATACCAAATAGTATGAAGATACAATTAATAGCCTACGCAAGTGGCTACCTGCACAAGACCCAACTGCATAAGCTAAAAATTCTCAAAGTATATAAAGTTAGAATGCAACCAATGTAATGCATTCCCAGACTGGCAAGTGTTTTGCAAGTTCTGATTTTAACTTTATTAAAAGGAGAGTTCAACATGACTATTGCCAATAGACCTCGTTTTACAGGTAGAAGTTTAGTTTTGTTACGCGAAGGCGTAGTAGCAGAAGGCGTGCAAATGCTAGAGGAGCGCGTTACTACTAGAAGTGTAGATAGTATCGTAAGTTTTGAAAATCTAGGTGTTGCTGTTATTGATGCTGCACCAGAAGAGTTAACTATAAGCATTAGAGGTCTTACCGATAGTCCAATTTTAGCGATTGAACCAGAAAGATTCTTTTATCCCATTGTCAATTTAAAAGATGCTGCGATATCACCACAATTGACTGAATCTGAAAATACCTGGGGATTGCAGGTAACAGGTGTAGTTGATTCTCCTGCTACTGGTGCGGGTATTAAGGTAGCCATTTTAGATACAGGTTTAGACCGAAATCACCCTGATTATCAAGGACGAACAATTGTTACTAAGTCCTTTGTTCCCAATGAAGATGCACAGGATGTACTGGGACACGGTACTCACTGTACGGGTACATCTCTTGGTGGGTTAAAACCAAGCAGATTACCCCGCTATGGCATTGCTTATGAAGCAGAAATTTACATAGGTAAAGTACTTGGAAATCAAGGCTTTGGTAATGGTGCTTGGATTCTCGCTGGTATGGAATGGGCACTCGTTAGCGGTTGTCAGATTATTTCTATGTCCCTTGGCTCTGCTACTGAACCGGGTGAACCCTTTTCTGACTTCTATGAAAATGTTGCCAAAAGAATACTCGACAGAGGTACTTTGGTAATTGCTGCCGCTGGGAATGAAAGCGATCGCAGTCGTGGAAAAATCCAACCCGTTGGAAGCCCAGCTAACTGTCCCTCTATCATGGCAGTTGCAGCTTTAGACCCTAACTTACAAGTTGCTGATTTTTCTTGTGGTGGAACAGATGCAAAAGGCGGACAAGTTGATATTGCGGCTCCTGGGGTAAACATTTATTCTAGCGTCCCCATGCCAAAGCAGTATGACCGTTATGCTGGAACAAGTATGGCTACACCACACGTTGCCGGTATTGCTGCACTGTACGCTCAAACCACTGGATTGAGAGGACGAGAACTCTGGAGCGTACTAACTCAAAATGCTCTACGTTTAGATTTACCATCACGAGATGTCGGTATTGGACTAGCTCAAGCTCCCGCTAAGTAATAAAACACACCGGACGCAGATAATAAGTGGGTACGCGAAATTATTTATACTCTCGCGATTGATATTGATTTAGTCAAAGCCTTTGGTATAAATTAATTCTGGTCGTTTAATTTTGCAACCCCTACTTAAACCTATGAGTCCGGTATGCCTTGCCCATACGCGCTTTTTCGATAAAACAGAGGAGATTCCTCATGTCTAATGTAAATATTTCTGTTTCCGTAGATGATGAATATGCAGACAAAATCCTGGAAGTAGTTGCAGATTTACAAGCAGTTGGCATGAATATAGAAAATATTATGCCAATACTTGGAGTAATTACTGGCTCAGTTGAATCGACACAAATGGATGCACTTTCTCAAGTTAAAGGTGTTAATGCTGTTGAAGTTTCCAGAACATTCAGAGCAATATAACATCAAATACAACCGTACTGAGCGCAAAAAGTCATGGTGTCCTAATATATATGAATAGGGCAGCTAGAACGCGCACCCTACAGGATCATTTATTTAATGCACTATAAACATCAAATCTTGCACCAATCCCTGTAGGGGACTAAATTATGTCTTGTTGAGTGCGATTATTTTTCACTCATTAAGGTTATAAAACCACTCGACAAAATTAAAGCCAAACGGACATAACCTTAAGGTATGGATAGGAGATTGAGAATAATTTTGTAATATATTAATCATCTGCAGGGGCGGGGTTTCCCCTGCCTTCCCACAGTATTTGTAACACCCAAAATCCTTAACACCAACCGTATTGGGACATAATCGGTTCTTGTGTCTCGTAGATATTTACTTGCTTCTAAACAAAATCTGAATTAGCCCTTAACCATCCGTTGCCAAAAATTCAGCAAGTCCCTGGAACTTTATCCAAGCTTCTCCACTTTGAATGACATCTTTAGCAAGAATTACGGCATCAGAAAAAGTCTGTAAATAATCACCATTATCTGCGACCCTTTCGCCAACATACAAAGCTAAAGCTGCATTTAAAGCCACTACATCTTGCTGTTCCACAGTCCCTTTACCTTGCAGCACTGAAGAGAGAATTTCAGCATTTTCTTCCACATTTCCACCAGCTAACGCACTAATCGGAGCGGGGTTTAAGCCTAATTCTTTTGGATCTAATTCCAGCCGATGTATTTGCTGGTTTGAAAGCACCATCAAATCAGTTTTATCTCCCAATCCGGCTTCGTCTAATTTTTCCCTTCCGTGAAGCGTAATTGCTCGACGGGTTCCCAATTTATTTAGAACTTCGGCAAAAGTCTCTATCAAAGCTGGATTGTTAATCCCAATTACTTGTCCCGTCGGTCGTAGTGGGTTGATTAGCGGCCCAAGTAAATTAAAAACTGTACGGACTTTCAGGGTTTTTCTCAAAGGAGCGATCGCCTTTAATGCCGGATGCCAATCTGGTGCAAACAGAAAAGTAATCCCAACAGCCTCTACAGCTGCTTGAGTTTTTTGAGTATCCGCTTTGAGATTGATACCCAAAGCTTCCAGTACATCTGCGGAGCCAGTTTTCCCAGACGCCGAGCGATTCCCATGCTTTGCCACCTTGACTCCACAAGCGGCGGTTACAAAAGCAACAGCCGTGGAAATATTGAAGGTTGAGGCTCCATCTCCACCAGTCCCACAAGTATCAACTAGTGGGATAGCAACATCATCGCGTAAACTGGGTTTGATTGACTGGGAGTATAAAACCTCAACCATACCAAGTAACTCCTCGGCAGATACTCCCTTGCTTTGAATTGCGGCTAAAATCGCTCCAGATAATACAGGGGGGATATTTTCCCCAAGCCAGCCGTGCATTAAGTCCGATGCTTGGGAAACACTAAGCGATTGTCGGTCAAGCAATTGCTGCAATATTCCAGACCAATGGGCAGAGTCGTGAATTAATGGATTTTCCACACTAATTTGTACCATATTTTTACAACGGGAAGGGAGAGGGGAGAGGGGGAAGGGTTAGACTTTAATCGGACTTACGTACAATATATGGAATAATTAACCGCCATAGGCGCTTCGCCTTCCGTTTCGGTAGTACGCCATAGACAAAGGAGCGGCTTCCGTTTCGGTAGAGATCAGAGTTTGAGAGAGTTTTTGTGTAAGTCCTAGTTAAAAAGAAAAAACTGTCCGGAGCGTACCTGTATAAATAGTGCCGTTACTGCTTTGATTTCCGGCATTTTGAATCACTTGAAATGTTGGTGTAATTTGGATATTACGACTAAACGGGTAGTTATAAAATGCTTCATAATTGGTTTGAGTTGAATTACCAATTTGATTGACAATAAAAGGCTGACCAACAGCAACTCCGGCTAAAGCACCCCGTGTAAACAAGTCTCGCATGGCAATTCCGGCCATCCAGTAATTTGGTTTAATGTCGCCAAAGTCTGTGCCGCTATAATTACCGTAACCGTAGCGACCGAAAACACCAAACTTTTGTGCAAGAGTCAATTCAGCATTTACACCAAACACATCAAAGCGTTGATCGATTATCTCACCCCCACTGTATTGCAGGCGAACAGCGAATGCTCGTGAAGGAGCATATTCTATTTCTGCGGTACTTTGATAGGTACTTCCAAATATACCGCGCTTGCTAGCAACATTGGCAGCAGGATTCAAACCAGGATATAGTAAGTTAGTAAAGGCTGCTGTACCAATCAATAGTCCGCGATCGCCTGGATTAGAAGCGTTAGTAGCAGCATATAAGGCTCGCACAGAAATTGCTCCATTTCCTGGTTTCCAGTCAATTGCAGCCCCACTAGAAGGGCCATCAATCGGGAAAAGGAGATAGTTATTTATAAATGCCTGAGTGCTAAAGTCTAGGAAGCTCAGGTAAGCGTAACTATTGCGGTCAAGATAATCGGTTGTGCGAATATCTGGTCCAAAAGAGACTGCAAGGTCTTTAGTAGGTTTGAAAGTGTAATATAGCCTTCCGATATCCACAGTATTAACAGTCGCCGGCTTAATGGAGTAGTCTATCTGACTTCCAAAAAATGGCTCCAACACTCCTGCAGCATTGTCTCTACCAGCATCGGGACGACCATTCACAATACTACCACTCGCACCATCAAGCTGGACTTTTAGCAAGTCAGTTCCTGTAAAGCTGGTATTTAAACCAATACTTGCTCGATACAATATTGTCGGATTGGGATTTGTAGTGGCAAGGACTCTTCTACCAGTAGGGTCAACGATGCTAGAGCCACTAAACCCACCAGCATTGGCAGACATAACCACCTGTCCCAGCAACTTGGTTGTGGTGGAGAATTGATTGGCTTCGAGTTCCGCTGACTTAGCCTCTAAAGCATCTACCCGACCGCGCAGGGTGGCTAATTCTGCAGTAAACTGTTCCTGTAGCTTTTGCAAAGTTGCTAAGTCTTCTTTTTTCACCAAATCTGCTGTGGCTGTCGCAATGAGTTCATTCACTCGGTTTAAACAAGCATTTAATCCAGCCGCAAACTCATAACGAGTCATTGCCCGATTACCGCGAAAAGTCCCATTCGGGTATCCAGCAATACAACCATAACGTTCAACCAGCGACTGTAATGCTTGAAATGCCCAATCAGTGGGTTGAACATCACTCAATTGATTGACATTTGTTACCTGACTCATGGAAGAAGTTTCTTCCAGTTGAGGAGTTGCAAAATCAAATGAAGTTTCAGCCTTTACGGAAGATGTTCCTAAAACTAATAAACTTTGGAAGCTGACAACTGAAACGACTGTTTGAGTCAAAATCTTTTCGTAAATCCTAGTTTTAGCAGTAGCATTTACAGACAAAATTTTATGCATTGTGGTAATTTTGATGTCAAAAATTGAATGAAGGAAGAAGGAAGAAGGAAGAAGGAAGAAGGAATTGAATGAAGGAAGAAGGAAGAAGGAAGAAGGAAGTTTTGAGATGGGGATTGGAACCCCAGTTCAAAACAAGCGACCCTGAGAACGGTCGGGGTATTAACAAGAACAGCGAGGATAAAAAATGTAAAACTGAGACACGTTGGTTTCCAAAGTGTCTGGGGTTAAAAAATATTTCAGACAAGCCCCCTAAATCCACCAATTCTGGGGAACTTTGAATTTTCTTCTAGAACAGAATTGGGGCAGGGGGCTTAATTTATTATCCAATAAAAGGAACTCAAAAAATCGGCGTTGTTGAATTTGAAGTGAGGTCAGATCCCCGACTTCTTTAAGAACTCGGGGATCTTGTCCTCACGATGGTTAAAAAGAATCCAACAATTTCGCTACAGTTTGCACATCCTTGTCACCACGTCCCGAACAGTTAATCACAATGCGGGGACTACCAGTTAATTGTGGACAAAGCATTTCCAAATAAGCGATCGCATGGGCTGTTTCCAATGCGGGAATAATTCCTTCCAGTAGCGAGAGACGCTTAAATGCCTCCAAAGCTTCCTGGTCGGTAATGCTGTAATATTCAGCACGTTTAATATCTTTCAAATAGCTGTGTTCTGGTCCCACACCTGGATAATCTAAACCCGCACTAACCGAGTGAGCTTCGACAATCTGTCCATCAGTATCTTGCAGAACATAACTCATCGCCCCGTGCAAAACACCGACACGACCCTGTGTCATCGTTGCCGCATGTTTATCAGTATCAACACCTTCACCAGCAGCCTCAATTCCAATCATCCGCACAGATGGTTCATCCATAAAGTCATAGAAAAGCCCGATCGCATTAGAACCACCCCCCACACAAGCCAGGAGAATATCCGGCAATCCGTGCCATTTTTCCTGACACTGGATGCGAGTTTCCTTGCCAATAATCGCTTGAAAATCTCTTACCATCATCGGGTAGGGATGAGGCCCAGCCACAGAACCGAGGATATAGTGAGTTGTTTCCACATTTGTCACCCAATCCCGAATTGCCTCAGAAGTGGCATCCTTCAAGGTTCCTGTTCCTGCCTCTACCGGACAGATATCAGCCCCCATCAACCGCATCCGGAACACATTCAACGCTTGCCGTTCCATATCTTGGATGCCCATATAAATCAGGCACTTCAAACCAAACCGAGCGCAAACTGTTGCAGTTGCCACACCATGCTGACCGGCACCCGTTTCGGCAATAATCCGTTGCTTGCCCATACGTTTCGCTAGTAATACCTGAGCTAAGGCATTATTAATTTTGTGAGCGCCTGTATGATTTAAATCCTCACGTTTTAAGTAAATCTGCGGTCCAGTACCATCTGGTAGGGCGTAGTGCTGGGTCAGGCGTTCGGCGAAATACAGAGGAGTGGCGCGTCCCACGTAGTCCCGCAGGAGATTTTGCAATTCTGTTTGGAAACTTTCATCATTGCGATACTGATAAAACGCTGATTCTAGTTCCTGTAATGCAGGCATCAAAGTCTCAGGGACATACTTACCGCCAAATTGACCAAACCGACCGAAGGCATCAGGTTGTTGGCTTAACTCGGCTGTAGAAACATTGCTAATTGGTGTATTTGTTAACATGATATCTCCGAAAAAAGGTGAGGGTTAGATCCCCGACTTCTTCGAGAAGTCGGGGATCTGTGTAGTTAATTTTTAATTCCGACAGTGGGGGAAATAGATGTTTTTAAATCGCTACAGAAACTTGCGATCGCTCGCAGACCGTTATAGGGTGTAACCTCTGCCAAGCGTTGGACAAAGGCACTGCCGACAATTACCGCATCTGCGCCCCATTCTTGCACCTGATGTGCTTGTTCTGTAGTCGAAATGCCAAAACCAACACCAATCGGCTTGTCGGTGACACTGCGGATTTGATTCAGAACATCTTTAACCCGTCCATGCATCTGGGAACGCATCCCTGTAACACCAGTGACACTTACCAGATAAATAAATCCCCGAGATTGACGAGCGATCGCCTCAATCCGATCGGGGGAACTGTTGGGAGTTACTAACAATGTGACTTCTATGCCCACAGTATCGGCAAACTCTAATAAATTCCCGGCTTCCTCCAGTGGTAAATCCGGGACAACTAAACCCTTGATTCCAGAAGCTGCAACGTTTTCGAGAAACTGCTGCACCCCCATATTCAGAATTGGGTTGTAGTAAGTAAAGAGGATAATAGGCGATCGCAAGCTACGAGTCACCGACTGCGCCATTTCTAAAACATGAGTTAAACGGGTTCCATGTTTGACAGCACGGGTAGCAGCCGCTTGAATGACAGGTCCATCAGCCAAGGGGTCGGTGTAAGGAACTCCCAATTCAATGAAATCTGCGCCACTACTATCCAAAAGTCGTAGAGCTTCGGCTGTGGTTTCTAAATCGGGGTCGCCGGCGGTAATAAAAGGGATCAAAGCGCATTGTTTTTTTGCGCGTAACAATTCAAAGTGTTGAGAGATAGAAGTCATGGTGATTAAAAGCGTAGGGGGCAGGGGGCAGGGGGCAGGCTGCTTTGAGCGCTCCCCTGCGTATAAAGGTCAACAATTATTAACTAGGGAACTGTTGAAAAAAATATGCATTAATTATGGGCTATTTTTGGAGAAGTTCCTTAACAGCTTGTTCAATATCAACTTGCTTGACCAAAGATTCTCCAACTAAGACAGCTTCAGCTCCCGCTTGTGCCACAAAAGCTAAATCTGCGGATGTGTTTAGACCAGACTCACTAACGACCGTAATGCCTAAGCTATTTAACTTTTGCCGACGTTCTGCTAACAAATTTATAGTTGTTTCTAAATCAAGCTGAAAGTCTTCTAAATTGCGGTTATTAATCCCTACTAATTGTACATTTCGTAACGCCAATACCCGGTCAAGTTCAGGTAGCGTATGTACCTCAATTAAAGCGGTCATATCTAAATCTTGAGCAATTTGGAGAAAATCTTGCAGAGTTTCATCAGGCAAGATAGCGGCAATTAAGAGGATTGCATCTGCCCCATTGACCCGTGCTTGATAAATTTGGTAAGGGTCGATGATAAACTCTTTGCAAAGTAGTGGCAACGCTACACTATTTCTAATTAGCTGTAGATTCGTAAAACTGCCCTGAAAAAATTTCTCGTCGGTTAACACTGAGATACAAGTAGCACCACCTCGCTCATATGCTTGAGCAATTTTGATTGGGTCAAAATCGGCACAAATTACACCTTTACTTGGTGAAGCTTTCTTAACCTCTGCAATAATGCTGGGTTTAGGAGAATTTTTTTGTAGGGCATTGAGGAAATTTCTTACTGGAAGAGCAAAATTTACCTGAGATTTTAAATCGGCTATTGGTAGTTTCTCATACATGAGAGCAACTTCATGTTGTTTGTGGGAAACAATTTCTTCGAGAATATGACGTGGTTTGGTAGATTGTGCAGTCATAGGATTTTTGTTGAGTCTTTTCTTTCTTCGTGCCCTTTGTGCTCTACCCTGAGGGAGCGCTGCGCTTACGTGGTTAAAAACATACATTCTTTTTTAACCACGTAGGCAGAGCCAGCCGTTTCGGCTTAGACACGAAGAGACGAAGAAGGAATTTTTATGAATTGTGTAGCACCCGCTTTGGGATAGGGGAGGAGGTTCGAGTCAAACTTAAAATTGCAAGACTGAAGAGGTTGTGGTTGTAAACGCACGAACTACATTCTTGACAATTGTTAAACCAACACCTCCTGCCAGAGTCATAATTGATTCTGGATGGAACTGAACGGCAGCAATTGGTAGTGTTTGATGTTCGAGGCCCATAATCACGCCGTCTTCAGAGATGGCTGTAACTTTTAATTCCTTGGGTAGGGTGTCTTCCAAGGCATATAAGGAGTGATATCGACCCACTTCAAAAGATTGTGGTAAACCTTGAAACGCAATAGAATCAGTATCCACAACACAAATGCGAGATACCTTGCCATGTTGGGGATAATCGAGAACTCCTAATTTACCTCCGTGAGCCTCGACGATTCCTTGTAATCCTAGGCACACACCAAAGATGGGGATTTGCCGCTTTTTGCAGGCTGTAATGGTATCAGTGATATTAAATTCACTGGGTTTGCCAGGACCAGGAGATAAGATAACTAAATCTGGTTTTTCTCTATCAAAAACTGATTCTGCAAATCCATGCCGTAGTGTTGTGACTGTAGCACCTGTCTGCCGGATGTAATTTGCTAAGGTGTGAACAAATGAGTCTTCATAGTCAATTAGTAAGACACGCTTGCCTGCTGCTGGATTCATTTCTTGAACATCAAGTTTGGCTATTTTTGAGAAATCTCCAATTTTATAATTTACTCGGTCAAGTGTTTTGAAAAGGGCAGTAGCTTTAGTGATGGTTTCTTGGGCTTCCGCTTCTGGATCTGAGTCATAAAGAACTGTTGCACCGACTCTAACTTCTGCGATTGAGTCCTTTAGCTGGATAGTCCGCAGAATTAAGCCAGTATTCAAATTGCCTCTAAAATTTAAGTAACCCACTGCTCCACCATACCAACATCTGGGACTGCGTTCGTGCTGTTCGAGAAACTGCATTGCTGAACGTTTTGGTGCCCCTGTGACTGTTACTGCCCAAAGATGGGACAAGAAGGCATCCACAGCATCAAATTCCGGTCGCAGCAAACCTTCTACATGGTCTACTGTATGGATCAGGTGACTGTATAATTCAATCTGGCGGCGACCAATTACTCGTACTGACCCAGGTTCGCAAATCCGCGATTTGTCGTTGCGGTCTACGTCGGTACACATGGTGAGTTCAGATTCATCTTTGCGCGAGTTCAATAGCTTCTGAATTTGCGCCGCATCATCAATTGCAGTTAGTCCCCTAGTGATTGTACCGCTGATGGGACAGGTTTCAACCCGTCTGCCTTCAACACGCACGAACATTTCCGGAGATGCCCCAACCAGATACTCTCCACCTAAATTAAACAGAAATCCATAGGGACTGGGATTAATTTCCTTGAGGATTCGGAAAAGTTGAGTGGGGGATTTTTCGCAGGTTTGAAAGAAGCTTTGACCGGGAACAACTTCAAATAAATCCCCACGACGGAAGTAATCGAGTGCAATATTTACCTGTTGCTCGTATTCACCTGGAGCATGGTCGCTTGTTTGAGTCGCACTTAAACGCTTGCCTCGATAATCCATCGCTTCACCAGTGCGAGGCAAATCTCTAGTGCTAGCAATTGTGGTCACGAAATCATAACAAACTCGGAATGCTTGTTGCAGGTGATAATCAACAACCACCAATTCATCTGGTAGATACAGTACCAAATCTCTTTGGTCTGGTGAACGTTCCAACAGCTTTGGCATTTGCTCAAACTGGAAAACCAAGTCATAGCCAAACGCACCATAAAGTCCTAGGTGTTCATCTTCGGGACTTTCAAACGCTGATAATATCTCACGCACCACACTAAAAACAGATGGTTGTCTGCTGCGTTCTTCTTCTGAGAATAACTCTTCCGTTGGCGCAATAGAGCCGAAAATTCGATTGTTCTCTTTACTTACATCCTGTAGATAGCTTCGATCCAACAGAAGCTCTGCCACATAATCCAGCAACACCCTACCTCGGTCATTATGAGCCGTAATCGTAAAAGTGTTATCGCGGGTGGCAATTTCTAAGGGTGGATTAACAAAACCGATCGCCCATCGTTTGTAGCGTCCTGGGTATTCGTAGCTACTTGCCAGTAAACCTCCGCGCTGGGAGTCCAAACGCACCAAAACTTCTTCAATCGCTGTATCTATGGAAGTATTAGTCACGGAACGCGATACAAATATTCCACCTTTGGTTGTGTAGCAATGGGTATCAGAATATGTCATTATTCACCTCTTAAACCAGATTGAAAAAATAATCCACAAACATCATTAACAATTACGGTTTGACAATTGACAAGAATTTGATTATATGCATTAGTAAGTGCCATTTGATTTTGTGTTGAGCTATCTTTTAATAGATGCAAGCAAAATCAACTTCTGCACTTTTGGGATTACTTTAGATTGGAACGGGAGTAACAGGAAAAAAAGAGTTACTAGATTTAATGTAGCCTTAAATACTTTTGAGAGATTAAAGCTTTAGTAAAAAGCCTACAAAGGGTAGGTAAATTCGTCCGTATTATCAACCAAATTAATTTATCCGGGATTTGGGGGCTTAATACCCCGACTTATTCAGGTTGTCCGTTTTGAGTTGGGGTGCTGTATCCACAGATATAAACCTCCTTCTTCCTTCTTCCTTCATTCAATCGTATTGTTTAGACGGGAATGCAGAGACGCGATCTATTGCGTCTCTACATAATACATTGGTGTCATCATCGAAATTTAAGCAATTGCACCCGAGGGGGATTTGACAAACTCTGGAGTCGCACCACGACCAAAGAATTGGGCAAGGGGAGTAATTTCTTGCATTAATTCTCGAAAATCTGCTGGTGTGAGAGACTGGGGACCATCTGACAGTGCTGTCTTCGGGCTGGGGTGAACCTCAATCATCAAAGAATCTGCCCCAGATGCAATAGATGCCTTAGCCATTGTTGGTACAAACTGAGAGAATCCCGTGGCATGACTAGGGTCAATCATGATTGGCAAATGGGTAAGCGATCGCAAGACAGGTACTACAGATAAATCGAGAGTATTTCTGGTATACTGCCGGTCAAAGCTGCGTATTCCACGTTCGCACAAAATCACATTCGGATTACCAGCAGCCAGAATATATTCTGCAGCCATCAACCATTCTTCAATCGTCGCCGACAGTCCCCGTTTTAACAAAATTGGTTTACCTGTAGCACCAGCTTTCTTCAACAGGGAGAAATTCTGCATATTGCGGGCACCAATTTGCACTACATCTGCAACTTCTGCGACTTTTTCCAAATCGGCTGTATCCATCACTTCTGTGATAATACCTAAGCCAGTAACTTCACGGGCCGTTGCTAACAGATTTAGGGCACTTTCTCCATGACCTTGGAAGGCATAAGGCGAACTCCGAGGTTTGTAAGCTCCTCCTCTGAGAAACTGGGCGCCTGTAGCTTTTACTACCTTTGCCGTTTCGACAATCATTTCTTCATTTTCCACCGAGCATGGCCCAGCCACTATAACCAAAGGATGATTCAGACCAAAAGTTACTATTCCGTTGGGAGTTGATACCTCAATGGAAGAAGGCTCACCATTGCGAAATTCTGAAGAAGCCCGTTTAAAAGGTTGTTTTACCCGCATCACCCTTTCAATAAAAGGGCTGATTTGTTGTATGTGGTCGGGATTCAAAGAAGCAGTATCCCCCACCAACCCAATCACAACCTTGTGATTGCTCTCAATTGCTTCAGGGGTCAGGTTCAAATTGCGGAATTCTTGGATTACTGTCGCAATTTCTTCTGATGGAGTATACGTTTTCATGATTACAATCATTGTTCTTTACCTCTTGAAATAATTTTTGGTTTGTGTCTTCTGATTTTCTATAGAGGTAAGGGTTGAGAACTTATGCAGGTGCTTTACACTTCTGCTTCCCCAATCGCAAGAAATGCTCTCCACTGACGGGGGTTTGGGAATTTTTGCATGGTTTTGTCAGCATTGATTTTCGTACCCCGGCGTTTGCTTAAGCGTATTTAGCCCTAAACGTTCATTTTGGGCTTAAAGCTTAAACCCGTTAAAACGGGTTAAAAAGCTAAAAGCTTGTGAAATTTATTTGCGGAGGGGATTTCGGCGTAGACATCGGATGTGTACTGAAAAAATATTCCACAACCAAGCGGATATCTTCAAGGGCTGTCATCCAGGTAAAAAGTTAAATAATTGTAAAGTAGCAGTATTGTTGCTCGCCACAGCCACAATACTAGCGTTAATCATGAAGTCACCTGTATAGGCTTCAAGGCAGGGAGCGAGGGAGAGGATGCGGGGACTTCGTTAATATTAATATTAGATCCAACTTCTGCTCCCTGCCCCCTGCCCCCTGCTCTCGTTCAGTCAACCTATTTCCAGGGGGATTCGGCTAACTGGGCGATCGTTACCACAGTACAGCCCACCAAAGAAATCGCACCTTTGCCGCAGTTAGGACATTGCACTCCATCAAAATCTGGCTTGCCCTCGGTTTTACTTTTTAGTTTAGGCTTAGTATTTTGAGGGGTGGCGATGACCACTTCGATGGATAACGGAGTATTGCAATTTTGACACTCACAAATGACTCGCTGCTCTGTAGGGCTGATTTGCAAGATTTGGACGTGTTGAGTTGGGTAGAACTTTTCTGGCTCTTCGGGCCATTGCGAATCGTCGGATTTCTCGGGAATTTGTTTGGTCATGTTTGCCGGCTGACGCTCCATAAATTATAATTTATTAATTGTCATAACTGCTGAACTTGAGAAACTGCTTGTAAATGATTGTGAAGACCGATAATAATCGGGCTTCTAGGAATAAAGCAAACTAATCTTACACCTTAAGATGAATGTATAGTGGTTCCCATTCGGATGAAGTACAGTAATTAATAATTTAGCTGTGTCAATGAACTACAAGCTCAATTTTACAGATTCCGAATAAATCGAAAACTAGTGTTTATACTTGATTGGAAGTATAAAATAGTAAAATCTACTGACATACAACCTTGTGTAATACCAATTTTGAAGATGAATTCGACTTCTTGTCGAAACTACCCAAATTCGTGACTTTACGTTCATTTGTTGAGAATCTATTACATATAAGTTAATGTTTGTTGTGGAACTGAAATATTAAAAATTGCTCTGCGTATTCGAGGATTATTACTACAATAAGGTGTACATTTGAACCTTGGAGTTCTAGCAGTGGGTTTATTTGACGATTTGAATCGGTTCCTAGAGAACCGTCTAGAGGAATTCCTGCGAAATAATCCGCATTTGGAGTTAGAAGCGCTATTAGAACAGTTGCGCGGACAAGAGCAAGATACTTTAAGATTGATTGCAGATTTACAATTACAAGAGAAGCGATCGCAAGATGAAATTCTCTCGACAGCGCAAGAAATCCAGAAATGGCACATTCGGGTTGAAAAGGCAAAAGCTTCTAACAGACAGGATTTAGTAGCAGCAGCACAAGAAAGGGAAGCGGCTTTATTGCGTGAAGGTAATCAACGCTGGGGGCAAATGCAGGGTTTGAAAGAACGCATTGCTCAATCTAAAGAATTATTGCGGAAAATTCAGGTACGTCGTCAAGAAGTACAAGTGAAAGCAACGGAGGCCCAGTCAGTGCGTGCGAAAGCGCAAACTCAGCAACGGATAGAAACTAATGGTTGGTCTAATCAGACTAGCAATAGTAACACTAATTTTGACGATTTAGAAGAAAAATTTCGCCGTTGGGAAACTCAAGATGAGTTGGAACAAATGAAGCGGAATATCGGGAAATGATATTGGTTAGGAGTTAGGAGTTAGGAATTAGGGGCTAACTGTTCACCTTCTACTAACGAGTATCCAATAACGACTAACAACCAACAACTAGCAAATAACAAATGATATTTCCAGTTTATTTTTGGTTGGGTTCATTGCGGATTCATCCGCATTTTTTGTTTGAATCAATAGCATATTTTGTGGCGTTTCGCTTGGTGCTGCGTAACGTCAAGAAGGATAATATTATCGCAAGCGATCGCTCTTCGGTAATCGTCGGTGGCATGGTGGGGGCTTTAGTTGGTGCTAAACTGTTAGTAGCGCTGCAACATCTTGATTTAATCTGGCAAAATCCCCAACAATTATTATTACTAATATTGCAAGGAAAAACAGTAGTAGGAGCGATGTTGGGTGGATTAATTGGTGTAGAAATTACCAAAAAAATTATCGGTGTCCGTGAGTCTACTGGTGATGTGTTTGTCTATCCATTGATTTTGGGAACGGCAATTGGAAGGATTGGTTGCTTTTTGACAGGATTAAGCGATCGCACTTACGGAGTTGCGACAAAATTACCTTGGGGGATTGATTTTGGGGATGGTGTTATTCGCCATCCCACGCAATTATATGAAATTGTATTTCTTATATTATTAATGATATTTATCCACTTTCGCCGTCACTATGAATACCAAAATGGTGATTTATTTAAATTTTATTTAGTTTCCTATTTAAGCTTTCGTTTTCTGATAGATTTTATTAAACCGGATTTTCATCCCTTCTTCGGTATGACGGCAATTCAAATTGCTTGTTTATTTGCCATTGTGTTTTACCATCGCAGCATTCCCCGGATGTTCCACTTGAATGAAGGAAGAAGGAAGAAGCAAGAAGGAAGAAGCAAGAGGTTTTGATATGTGGATTCAGACCCAACTCAAAACAAGGTTATAAATCTGGCAACTATCATTACATTATTGAGGGTATAATTTACATTGGCGTAATTGGATTTTTGCTGGATCGATTGCTAGAGATTACAGGAAATATTTTGACGGAGCTTGTTTCAGAGGAACAAAAATCCAATTTATAAGAATGTTCCACTTGAATGAAGGAAGAAGGAAGAAGCAAGTTTATATATGGGGATTGGAACCCCAACTCAAAACGTGTGACCTGACCTTGATTATGTCAGGGTATTAACAAAAACAGCTAGGCTAAATTAGCCTGTATAATAGTCATTCCGGCTTTTCTAAGAGGATATATAGGATAGTTATTAAATTAGAAAGCTTGAATGTGGTGGACTATAAAGCCCCCCTCCCCGCATACAGGGAGGGGGTTGGGGGTTGGCTTGGTGAGATTAAAAAAAACTAAATATCCCAAGATATGGTATTAAATATATTGGTTGGGAACTTTTATTTTTTAATATATGCCTACTCGTGATTATCTATTCTACGCTTTAACAAATAGCGTTTGCTCAAAATGTCTAATCAAAGTAGAAGCAAAAATTATCTTTCAGGATGGTTGTGTTTATTTAGTTAAACATTGCTCCACCCACGGAAGGGAAGAGGTTTTAATTGCAGATGATATTGAATATTATAAAAAATCCTTAGAATTTATTAAGCCTGGGGATATGCCATTAAAATTTAATACTCCAATAAAATATGGTTGTCCCTATGATTGCGGACTTTGCCCAGACCACGAACAACACAGTTGTCTAACTTTAATAGAAGTAACAGATAAATGCAATCTTTCCTGTCCGATTTGTTATGCTGATTCTGGTGTAGAAGAAGTTTCCCAAAATTCTCATCAACCGAGACTCCACCGCAGCTTAAGCGAAATCGAAAGAATGATTGATGTCATAGTGGCAAATGAAGGAGAACCGCAAATTGTGCAGTTAAGTGGTGGTGAACCGACAATGCACCCAGAGTTTTTTCAAATTATGGATATTGTCAAAACTAAACCCATTAAGCATTTAATGATAAATACTAATGGGATCAGGATTGCCAAGGATAAATCTTTTTGCGATCACTTAAGTCAATATATGCCAGGAATTGAAGTATACCTGCAATTTGACAGCTTTGAAGCAGAAGCTTTAAAAGAATTACGGGGTGCAGATTTGCTGCATATTCGGGAACAAGCAGTTTCCCACCTCAACGAATACAATATCTCCACAACTTTTGTTGTTACTGTCAAAAAAGGTTTGAATGACCGTGAAATTGGCAAGATAATTGAATACGCTCTACAACAACGATGCGTCCGGGGTGTGACATTCCAACCCATCCAAGCAGCGGGAAGATTAGAAGGATTTGACCCAAAAACAGATAGGTATACTCTCACAGAAGTCCGCAGGAGCATTTTAGAACAAACTCCTTATTTTAAACCCGAAGATATTCTCCCAGTTCCTTGCCATCCTGACAGCTTGGCGATGGCCTATGCGTTAAAATTAAATGGTAAAGTTATCCCGCTGACTGGTTTGATTAATCCAGAAAAATTTGTCGAAATCATGCCGAATAGTGTGCTTTACGAACAAAATGAAGAATTAAAACAGCAATTTTTTAAGTTATTTTCTACCAGTCATTCACCAAATTCGGCTGCTGTATCATTAAAGCAGTTATTGTGTTGTTTGCCAATGTTACCTGTGCCAGAAGGTATTAGCTATTCCAATATATTTCGAGTCATGATTGTGCAATTCCTCGACCCATTTAACTTTGATGTTCGTTCCGTTAAACGTTCTTGCATTCATATAGTGCATCCAGATGGAAGGATTATTCCCTTTGATACATTTAATATGTTTTACCGTCAGGGTAGTGCTGGATATGATTTAGTTAATAACCTCGGCAACAGATAAATAACGGATTTTTGTTGAATTATGGATATTTGGTATTGGTTGTTTTTTGATGACACCTTAATTAAATTATATATTTGCAGAAGATAAATCTATGTCACAAAGAAATGAAATTTTGCAGGTTGTTTTAGGCATACTAGTTTTATTTGGTATGCACATTATTTCGGCGATCGCCATTTTCATACTTGGTTATATTATTGGTTTGATATTTGGTAATTACACTTTTTTGGGAGTTTGGATTATAGCTGCTTACAGCTTTTTTTTAGTACAACTTTTATATGTAATTCCAGTTACTCTTTGGTTAAGACGACAACAAAAAACTGGAATGATGAAAGGTGTGATTACAGGAGCAGTTATTACTGCTTTGTTAAATGGTGGTTGCTTTTTATTATTCAGTCGTTAATTTTAGGTAGTTGTAATCCTTCACCTTTTTGGGGAATGGTGAACGAAATAGGACGACTAACTTGAGATGATGAGTCTAACTGAGCTTGTTGGGTTGGATCAATTCCTTCATGAAAATATAGACCAACAATCTTATCATAGTTTGAAGCAACTGCTAAAAAGGCCCCACCCAAAATATAAATGGGTAATGGTAAAGAAATTTCTTTTACCCAGTCAAAAAATTCCGCTAAAGCAAACAGTACGAAAAAACAAGCAATCCAAACTCTCATGTTTCCATCCTTGAACTCAAACCATTCTACTCATAGAGTAGATAGCTTGCATGATAATTCATGCTCAACACGATCGCAATTGGATGGGGGAAAAACAAGACGTGATAAAATTTTCCCCGTGTCTCCGTGTCTCCCCACACCCTAACTCTTTGCGTGTAAAGTCACCAAAACACCATTACGCGATCGCAATGTAATCATCGGTTGCGGTTCGATTACATGGCCGGGAACTAACTCTAAACGATAACGTTGGGCAATATCTGCAATAATCAATTGAGCTTCCATCAAGGCAAAATTGTTACCAATACAGGTACGGGGACCACCGCCAAAGGGGAAGTAAGCATACTGATGACGACCTGTAGAACGCTCTGGTGAGAACCGTTCTGGGTCAAAGCCTTCGGGATTATCCCAAAAATCTGGATTACGGTGAGTTACATAAGAACTCATAATCACCGTGGAATTACTGGGAATATCGTAACCGCCAATTTTATCTGCGTTAATGGTTTCCCGTCCAACTTCCCAAGCTGGGGGATATAAACGCATGGCTTCGTTTAACACCATGCTGGTATATTGCAAATTTTTCAAGTCAAACAAGGTGGGGACACGTCCACCTAGTACTTCCTTCAACTCAGCACTTAAGCGACGCTCCACATCGGGATGCTTTGATAGTAGGTACCAAGTCCAGGATAAAGCGTTTGCCGTTGTTTCGTGTCCGGCAAGAAAAATTGTCATGATTTCATCACGCAATTGTTTGTCATTCATGCTTTCGCCGGTTTCTTCATCACGAGCAAAGACCAACATCGACAGCAAATCACCAGTATCTTCACCAGATTGCTTGCGCTCGTTTATTAAACCATAAACAACTCGGTCTAAAGTACTGAGTGCTTGCTGGTAGCGAATATTTTCAGGTGTGGGGATATTTTCAGGAAGAACAAACAAAGAACTAATGCGATCGCTTGCGTATTTGAGAACAACTGTTAATGACTTTCCAACATCGCTAGCTTCATCGCTAATATCGGTAGTGAACAATGTCCGACAGACAATACTTAACGTCAGACGCATCATCTCATCGCTAACGTTAAATGCTTCCCGACGTTCCGCAAAACCCTGCCAGCGTTGCAGCATTTTTTCAGTTGCGTCTGTCATAATTTCCGAGAAATTACTGATACGTTCGCGGTGAAAGGCCGGTTGCATTAACTTGCGACTTCTGCGCCACACATTACCTTCACTTGTGAGCAAACCTTGACCTAGAAACGATTCTAACTTTTGGTACCCAGGGCTTTTTTGGTAATTTTTGTTATTATCTTGAAGTACGTGTTTGATATCATCAGGATGACTCACTAAATACAGCACCCGTGTTCCCAAACGAAAACGTACAACATTACCATACTCTCGTCGGATATTGAGTAAAAAATTCAGTGAATCTTTTTGTAAATCAGCGAGACTACCAATAATAGGTGAACCTTGCGGACCTGGTGGGGTATTTTGTAAGCGATCGGTTTGGTAAGACATCGCATTAAGCGTAAAGGCTTTATTAACACAGTAACGATAGTTGGCGTTTGAGGTTTAGTCATCCCCCTTAAGTTGGACTCCCTTCAGTACTGGAAGAAAACAACGGGTTGCGAACTGACAAATCCGGCAATCACAGATAGCTTTAGTAGACGAACCAACTGCTGCACTCGATAAAAAATCTGGACGATATAATTGAGATATTTGTGCTGTTGATAGAGGTGTATATGAGTCCAGAACAAAAGTTATTAGCCAAATGGCGATCGCTTCCTAAAGATAAGCAGGAAGAAGTTTTAGATTTTGTCGAATTTATTCATTTGAAAAATGTAAATAAAATCCCTTTGGGGGAACGTTTACGGCAAATACGCGAAAGGATTGTTGATTCTGGTAAACTTTTATTAGATGAAGATGAAATAGAAAAAGAATTTGCTAGTCGTAGAGGTGGGCTAGAAGGTAGAGGTGAATGAAAATCACCTATATTGATTCAGGAATATTATTAAGCGCAACAGACGGTGTAAGTAGAATTGCCGAAAAGTCTCTAGAAATTTTGGGGGATTTGAACCGTGAATTTGCTTCAAGTGAGTTTGTTAAGTTAGAAGTAATGCCGAAAGCAGTTTATAACAAGCAAACAGAAGAATCCCAATTTTATGAGGAATTTTTTAGCGATGTCATCTACTGGGTAAATAATTTAGAACAGATAGTGCAAGATGCTAATAGTATTGCTTGTAAATATGGTTTAGCGGCGATGGATGCGCTGCACATTGCGGCTGCATTATCGGTTGATGCAGAGGAATTTGTCACAACAGAAAAGCCCACTAAACCAATGTTTCGTGTCACCAGTATCCAGGTAATTTCTATTTTTGGTTAATATTTTTTAGAGACAAGAATGCAGTCGAAATATGCATACGTATCTTTTCGCTACTAATAAATATCTGCATCTCAGTATTAACACTAGATTAACAGACCAACTTTCCGCAAAATATAAAATAGCATGAGTTGCAACCAGGAAATGGGCATCATGTATAAATAGCCTCCATCTACCTCATGCCCCACCTGTTATAAAGAGTATGCTATTTAAATTAGCAATCCCTAAAATTCCCTTGAGAACAATCCTCATAGTTCCCTTTATTTTGCAAATATTTGGGGCAGTAGGTTTGACTGGATATTTATCATTACGCAATGGGCAAGAAGCGGTTAATAATCTTGCCAATCGACTCACTAGCGAAATAAGTTCAAGGATAGATCAGCACCTTGATAGTTACTTGACAACCCCCAATCAAATCAATCAACTAAATGCCAATGCTATCAAATTAAGAATGCTGAATTTAAAAAATTTTCCCCAATTAGGACAGCATTTTTGGCAGCAAATGCAGGTATTTAATGTTGGTTATATCAGCTTTACTTCAACAAAAGGTGAATATGCCGGGGCTGGTTATTTTTTAGATCCTGAAGTTGTCATCATTGACGAAGTTTCTCAAGAAACTAGATACAGAGATTATACCTATGGTACAGACAAGCAAGGAAATCGCACCACCTTAAATTTTGTCAATGACTATCAGCCTTTGAAGGATATTGCGTATACAGGAACAGTGAAGGCTGGTAAACCTATCTGGGGTAAAATTACTACCTGGGTTGGGTTCCCAGATATTGTATCTATTGCTGCTAATTATCCAGTATACAACGATAAAAATATTCTGCAAGGAATCGTCTCTGCTGATTTACGACTTTCGCAAATAAGTGATTTTCTCCGCAAGTTAAAAGTCAGTCGAGGAGGAAAGGTCTTAATTGTAGAACGTGATGGGGCACTTGTGGCAAGTTCCTCTAAAGAACAACCTTTCAAACTAATTGAAGGCAAAGCACAACGCATCAATAGTTTGTATAGTAACGTCCCTTTAATTCAAAAAACAGTAGCATATTTACAGCAAAAATTTGGCAAATTATCAAATATTAAAGATGACCAAAATCTAGACTTTACTATCAAAGGGAACCGTCAATTCGTCCATGTTACTCCTTGGCGTGACAAATTTGGTCTGGACTGGTTAGTAATTGTCATTGTCCCAGAATCCGACTTTATGGAGCAAATAAATGCTAATAGACGTACTACTATTTTATTATGCTTGGGGGCATTACTTCTCGCTACAGTATTAGGAATTTACACATCTAATAGAATTACTAAACCTATTCAGCTTTTAACTGATGCATCCGAAGCAATTTCTAGTGGTAAATTAAATCAAAAACTGTATGGTTCACGAATTCATGAGATAGATATTTTAGCCAATTCGTTTAACCGTATGGCACAGCAATTATGCGAATATTTCACAGCACTAGAAAACAATAATGAACAATTAGAAGTTAAAGTGCAAGAACGTACCAATGAACTTAAAATAACTCTAGACGACTTGCAACAAGCTCAAGCGAAATTAGTCCAGAGCGAAAAAATGTCTAGCTTAGGGCAAATGGTGGGAGGTATCGCACATGAAATTAATAATCCAGTCAGTTTCATTCACGGCAATCTCACTCATGCGACGCAATATGTGCGTGAAATAGTATTGTTTTTAAACCTTTATCAAAAGCATTATCCCCATCCGGTTGATGAAATTCAACAACAATTAGAAAATTCCGAACTAGATTTTATGATTCAAGATTTATCTAAAATATTTGATTCAATGCAGACTGGCACACAACGCATCCGTGATATTGTGCTTTCTTTGCGAAATTTTTCCCATCTAGATGAAGCTGATTTCAAAACAGTTAATATTCATACTGGTTTGGATAGTACATTATTGTTAATACAGCATCGTTTCCGGCAAATAGAAGTCATTAAAAAATATGGAAGTTTACCAGTAGTAGAATGCTATGCGAGGCAACTTAATCAAGTATTTTTAAATATATTAAGTAATGCCATTGATATTTTAGAAGAATCATCTGTAAAAATTCCGGCAAAAATTGAGATTATTACTGAGTTGAAAGAAGATAATTATGCAGTAATTCGCATTCAAGATAATGGTGTCGGAATGTCACAAGAAGTACTATCAAAAATATTTGACCCCTTTTTCACAACCAAACCTGTGGGTAAAGGTACGGGTTTGGGGTTATCTATTAGTTATCAAATTGTAGTCGAACAGCACGGTGGGACTTTAGATTGTATTTCCGCTCCAGGCAAAGGGTGTGAGTTTGTAATTACAATTCCCATTCGTCATGGGGTTGCAAGATCCCCGACTTTTTTAAGAAGTCGGGGATCTAAGCAATAAAAAGTCTTTTTCATCTGCCGTCCTACCCTCCGGGAAGCCGAAACGGCTACTGCGGTTAATTATTTATTTTTTGGCACTTTTACAAGAACTCTATTATCTTATGTAAATAATCGACTTAAATTTGGGAAATATATATTTAAGAATGTTCCCAAGTACCAATCACAGTAATGCGACTCAAAGCTGAACCAACAAGCAGTGTCAATAAATTAAACAAAATATCATTGCGCTTTATTCTTGTGGTTCCGTTTTTGCTGCAAATCATCGTAGCTGTTGGGATGACAGGATATCTATCCCTATCGAACGGACATAGAGCAGTTAATAACTTTGCGACTAAACAATGCATTGAAGTTAGCGATCGCATTGACCAACATTTAACTAATTACCTCGATACGGCTCGACATTTGGCTCAAGTCAATGGGGATGCGCTCGATTTGGGTTTGCTCAACCCACAAGATTTGGAAGGTATAGGACGTTACTTCTGGAAGCAGATGCAGTTGTATAACGTTAACTATATCAGCTTTGGCTCGTCTAATGGGGAATTTGCATCATCTGGACATTTTTTTAAAGATAATCGCATCACTGTTAGTGAGGTTTCCCAAAGACGAAATAACAATCGCAATGAATATGTTTACATCACAGATAGCCAAGGGAATCGCACCAAGCTTGCTACTATCAATAAGAATTATGAGTCTTGGTATTCACAGCCAGTCCAAGCAAGTAAAACCATATGGAGTCCAATTTATCTATCGGAAACAAAACTAGAAATTTTATCCGTTTCTGCTAACCGTCCTGTCTACGATAAAAACAAAAATTTAATTGGTGTGATTGGAGTTAAGCAGAGTATAGATCAGGTGGACAGTTTTCTTAAAAAGTTAAAAGTTAGTCCATCTGGTCAAGCTTTTATTCTAGAGCATAACGGACTAATAGTTGCAACCTCCAGTAAAGAGCCACCCTACACAATTATTAATAAAAAACCACAACGCTTATTGGCAATTAACAGCCAAGACACTTTGATTCATGGTACAGCAAAATATTTAACACAGCATTTTGGTAACTTCAATACAATTAAAAAGAGCCAGCAACTTGACTTTCTACTTAATGGTAAACGTCAATTTATCGAAGTTACACCCTGGAAAAACGAGTGGGGACTTAACTGGCTGGTGGTTGTTGCTGTTCCAGAAGCCGATTTTATGGAGCAAATCAACACCAATACCCGCACCACAGTCCTACTGTGTTTAGTCGCTTTAGTACCCGCAACAATTTTGGGGGTATATACATCACACGGGATTACCAGACCAATTCTACGCTTAAGTAGAGGCTTAGAAGCGATCGCATCTGGTGAACTAGACCAAAAAGTTGAGGAGTCGGGGGTTCATGAACTCAGGTCTCTCACTCAATCTTTTAACCGGATGGCACAAAAGTTACGGGAATCTTTCACTGCTTTAGAAACAACCAATCAAGAATTAGAAACTAGAGTTGAGGAATGTAGTATCGAACTCAAAGAAGCCAAAATAGCCGCTGATGGTGCCAACCATGCCAAAAGCGAATTTCTGGCAAATATGAGTCATGAACTCAGAACACCACTTAACGGCATTTTAGGCTATGCACAAATCCTCCAACGCTCAAAAATCTTAACTGAGAAGGAACACAAAGCTATCAGCATTATTCATCAGTGCGGTTCTAATTTATTGACACTCATTAATGATATTCTTGACCTGTCAAAAATTCAAGCAGAGAAAATGCAAGTATACCCCATAGACTTTCATTTCCCAGCTTTTGTCCAAGGAATCGCTGAAATTTGTCGCATTCGAGCAGAACAAAAAGGTATTACTTTTACTTATGAAGTAGACTCCGAAATTCCTATGGGTATTCATGCCGACGAAAAACGTTTGCGGCAGGTATTGATTAATTTGTTGAGCAATGCGATTAAATTTACCGATTCTGGAGGTGTAGTTTTTAAAGTAAAAATTCTTGGATTCCAATCAACATCCAAAATCAGATTTCAAATTGAAGATACTGGTGTGGGGATGAGTCCCGAACAACTGGAGAAAATATTTCTACCTTTTGAACAGGTGGGTAATACAAAAAAACAGTTAGAAGGAATTGGTTTGGGTTTAGCTATTAGTCAGAAAATTGTCTCGTTGATGAATAGCACTCTCGAAGTAAAAAGCAAGCTTAGTGAAGGGAGTGTTTTTAATTTTGATGTAGAATTGCTTAGAGCTACAGATTGGTCACAAGCATCTAGAATTAGTATTCAAGGTACTATTATTGGCTTTAAAGGTAGAAAGCGGAAAATTTTGGTAGTTGATAACCGTTGGGAAAATCGTTCGGTGGTGGTTAACTTACTCAAACCGATTGGTTTTGAGGTAATGGAAGCTAGCAATGGTCAAGAGGGTTTAGATAAAACTGTTGAGTTTCAACCTGACTTAATTATCACCGATTTGATGATGTCGGTTATGGATGGTTTTGAGATGTTGAAGCATCTGCGACACTCACCAGAATTTAAAGACCTGCCAGCGATCGCTTCTTCTGCTAGTGTATTTGATACAGACCAGTATAAGAGTTTAGATGCCGGGGCAAATGAGTTTCTGCCCAAACCAATTGACGCTGAAAGATTGTTCCGAATGCTGCGGGTATATTTGAAGCTAGAGTGGATTTACCAACAAAAAGAAGAGACAAGGGGTGAAGTTTCTTCTACAGAGATGATTCCCCCTGCCGTTGATGAACTTATTAAACTTTATGACTTGACTCGAAAAGGCTTAATTAATGAATTACAAAAACAATGCGATCGTCTGGAAAAATCAGATGCCAATTTAATCCCTTTTACCCAGCAACTCCGTCAACTTAGTAAAACTTTTCAACTTAAAAAAATTCGTACTTTTCTAGAAAAATACTTAGAGACAGAATAATTTACGATAGCTCCAAACCTTATTTTAAAACCAGAATATTTATGTCACGTATTCCCGAATCTGAAACTATTTTGATTGTAGATGATAGCCCCACAAATTTACAGGTTATATCTGAAGCCCTGACTAGTGCTGGTTTTGAAATTGCGGTAGCGATTGATGGTGAAAGTGCAATCGAACAAGTGGAATATCATCCACCAGATTTAATATTACTCGATGTAATGATGCCGGGAATTAATGGTTTTGAAACCTGTAAACGTCTTAAAAGCAATCCTGTAAATAATGAAATTCCCATCATTTTTATGACTGCCCTTAATGATACTGAAAACAAAGTCAAAGGGTTATCTATTGGAGCAGTTGATTATATCACGAAACCGTTTCAACAAGAGGAACTTTTAGCTAGAATCAAAGTGCAATTACAATTACGAAGCTTTGGGAAAAAACTTGCACAACAAAATCAACATCTTCAACAAGAAATAAAACAACGTTGCAAAGCTGAAACTGCTTTACTTGAATTAACTGAAGAATTGGAAAAAAGGGTAGAAGAACGAACTAGCGAACTCCAAGATGCACTACACAATCTTCACTCTGCTCAAATTCAACTAGTGCAACAAGAAAAACTATCATCTTTGGGACAATTAATCGCTGGGATTGGTCACGAAATTAATAATCCAATTAACTTTATTTATAGTAATATTGCCCCAGCAAAGAAATATATTTATGAAATTACAAAAGTTTTACAACTATATCACAAATATTATCCAGAACCAGTAGGAGAAATTGAAGAACAAAAAGAAGCGGTCGATTTAGATTTTGCTGTCAAAGATTTATCAAAAATCATGGATTCAATGCATTTGGGAACCGAACGAATTAAAAATATTTCTATTTCTTTGCGCAATTTTTCACGTTCAGATACCGCAAGTAAAATACCAGCAAATCTCCACGATGGCTTAGATAGTACGCAATTGATTTTGCAACATAGACTTAAGGCTTGCGGTCGTCCGAAAATTGAGATAATCAAAAATTACGGACATTTACCTTTAGTTGAATGCTACCCCGGACAGATTAATCAGGTATTTATGAATATTTTGGCTAATGCAATTGATGCAATAGAAGAGGGAGTAGACAATGGAAAAAAATTTCATTCTGATTTCGCAATTACAATTTGCACCGAATTAATAGAAGATTCCCATGTTGCAATTAGGATTGCTGATAATGGATTGGGAATGACAGAAGAGGTAAAACAGCAGCTATTTCAACCGATGTTTACGACCAAGCCTGTAGGCAAAGGTACTGGCTTGGGTTTGTCTATTTGTTACCAGATTGTAGTTGAGAAACACGGTGGCAAATTGAGTTGTGTTTCGGCATTGGGTGAGGGGTGCGAGTTTGTAATTGAAATTCCTGTGAACGGTTAGGGGTGCGTTAAGTTTATCTAAAAATGGTGTACTCTTGCGCAAGAATAAGTTTTGTATAGATATACACTATATTTAATTAACCGCAGATAAATTTGTACCTCACCAGACTAAGAAACGCTATAAAGAGCAAAATTTTTTTCTATCTGCGTCCATCCGTGTACCGGCAGGGAAGCCACTCTGTGTCTACATCTGCGGTTAATTAATAATTTTTTTGCGCTTCTGTTGCAAGAACTCTAATATCCAGTGTTAATTTAATTTAATTTAATTATATCAAAAAGCAAATGAAACTAATCTTATACAGTAAGCCGGGATGTCATTTGTGTGAGGGATTGCAGGAGAAATTAGAACAAATTCTAGAAACTCAAAATTTTGCGTCTTTACAGTTGGAAGTTAGAGATATTACAACTCGTGATGATTGGTTTGGGGCTTATCAATATGAGGTGCCAGTGCTTTATCTCACCAACCGCAGAGACACAGAGAACGAAGATAGGGAACAATTGATACCGCGTCCTTCTCCTCGGACGACAGTGAAGCAATTGGAACAATTACTACAAAAGTATATATAAGTATTTGTGGAAGAAGAAAAATACTGCAGAATAAGCGCATATTACCGTGTGACGAGGTTAGCAAAACATGAAACTGCGGGAATTACTAGCAGCGGTGGATGTAGTTGGGCAATTGCCGGAACATCCCGCAATGGAGACGGAGGTAAGGGGTTTGACAACGAATTCCCATGCATGTCAGCCTGGAGATGTGTTTATTGGAATGCCCGGAACAAGGGTGGATGGTGGGGATTTTTGGCCAAGTGCGATCGCTAGTGGTGCGATCGCGGCAATTATTTCGCAGCAAGCTTATGAGAAAAATACAAGGACGGCAGATGTTTGTGTGGTGAGTGCTGCGGATATGACCAAGGCTTGTGCCCAAGCTGCGGGTGCTTTTTTCAATTATCCCGGACAACAACTTAAGTTGGTGGGGGTTACTGGTACCAATGGCAAAACCACGACTACTCACTTGATTGAATATTTGCTAAGTAAGGCAAGTAAGATGACTGCTTTAATGGGTACTCTCTACACCCGCTATCCAGGATTTTCCCAAACTGCTGCCCACACCACACCTTTTGCAGTGGAATTGCAGCACCAACTAGCAGATGCTGTAAATGCTGGTTGTGAGTTTGGAGTGATGGAAATTAGTTCCCACGCTTTAGCACAGGGACGAGCGATGGGTTGTCCGTTTGAAGTCGGGGTGTTTAGCAATCTCACCCAAGACCATCTGGACTATCACCGTGATATGGAGGATTATTTTGCAGCCAAGGCTCTGTTGTTCCATCCCGATTATCTCACGGGACGGGCGATTATTAATGCTGATGATGAGTATGGCAAAAGGTTAATTGCGGGTTTGGATTCACAAAAACTTTGGAGTTACAGCGTTAGTGATTCCACTGCCGATTTGTGGATGAGCGATTTAAATTACCAACCAAATGGTGTGAGTGGAATGTTACATACACCAAAAGGTAATATAGCTTTCCGATCGCCTTTGGTTGGTCAATTTAACCTGGAAAATTTACTTGCGGCTGTCGGTACAGTTTTACACTTAGGTTTAGATTTAGAGTTTGTGACCGCAGCGCTACCTGAGTTTGCGGGAGTTCCCGGACGGATGGAACGGGTACAAATTGCTCCTGAGCAAGAAATCAGCGTAATTGTGGATTATGCCCACACCCCTGACAGTTTGGAAAACTTGTTAAAAGCTGCACGTCCGTTTATTGCCGGTAAGATGATTTGCGTCTTTGGTTGTGGAGGCGATCGCGATCGCACGAAGCGTCCGAAAATGGGTCAAATTGCTGCATCCCTAGCAGATGTGGCGGTGGTGACTTCAGATAACCCACGCACAGAAGACGCTGAACGGATTTTACAAGATATTTTGGCGGGAATTCCGGAAACTGTGAAACCGACAGTGATATGCGATCGCGCTACTGCCATTCGTACCGCTATTTTGCAAGCACAACCCGGAGACGGGGTGTTACTTGCAGGTAAAGGTCATGAAGATTACCAAATCCTCGGTACTGAAAAAATCCACTTTGACGACCGAGAACACGCCAGAGAGGCTTTGGAAGAAAGAAAGAAAATTTTCTTAAGGTAGCAATTTGTGGCTATTTGTTAGTAGTTAGTGGTATTTTTAACAACTAACTACTAACAATTCTCAATCAATTTTGTAAAAAATGTATATATTAAGGTGAGGATCTAAGTGTATTATTTTTTATTTCAGCCTTTTGGTTTGTCCTTGTTGTGCTTAACTCATGAATGTGAATGCATCTTTGGCTCAGGATATATCCGTACTTCAGCTGGCTTTGGGTGGGCAAACACCAATCGAAGCATTACCCCTTAGTCCCGCTACCCTGCTGTCATTAGTGAGGTCACAAATTGATTTACTCATTGAACAGCAGATTACAGCCACTTTATGGGTTAAGCTACCACCGGGAAATATTTGGCATTTAGAATTAAATCGCTTGGATGGTGTTGTCTACAATTGTCAGGTAGGAGAATTAACACCCAAAAATAGTGCTTCTAATCATCTTGACGTACAATTTGCGCCAGATAGCCAACTGCGACGGGAATACTTTTTCATGGTGTTGTCACCCCAGTTTTGCAGTTTAATTGTCACAAGGCGATCGCTTCGTGTTTCTTCATCAGAAACCTTAAAAAAATCTAAAAGTCACAGAAAGCGGACTTTGCTGAGTATAACAACTTTTGATTCTAGAGTTATTCAGCAAGTTTTAGATACTATCCAAAAATGTTTCACACCTTTTCCTGATTTTATCTGTGCCAGCGCTCCTGACCCAGCGCTAATCAATCAACTGTTAACAAAACAACTTTGCAGACAACAAGAAATTAATCGTCAAATCAATCAACGACGCATTAACAGGGTAGAGAAGCAAAAACAAAAACTCTACAGCAACCTTGAACTCAAAGATGATTACTTGAGCAATGTCTGTCAAGAGTTGCGTATACCCCTAACGCACATGAAGACAGCATTGTCATTGTTGAATTCCCCAAATTTGAAACCCCCCCAGCGTCAGCGATATTTCCAGATGCTCAATACCCAATGCGATCGCCAAAATTCCCTGATTGCTGGTTTGCTGGATTTGGTGGAACTAGAACGCAACTTAGAAGGGACAACTCTAGAATCAGTGCGTTTGTCAGATATTGTCCCCGGAGTGGTCAGCACCTACCAACCCCTAGCGCAAGAAAAAGGGATCATGCTAGCCTATACCGTACCCACCGAACTTCCACCTGTTTGGTGTGTCAGTGGTGGACTCAGGCAAATTGCAATCAATCTACTGCACAACAGTATAAAATTTACAGCTAATGGCGGTGAAGTGTGGGTGCGTGGACGGATTCATGAGAATTATGTGCAATTAGAGTTCCGCGATACTGGTATCGGTATTGCCGACAGCGAAATTACTAAAATATTTGACCGCTTTTATCGCGTGCGTCCTCTAGTAACAGAAGATGTTAGTGGTGCAGGCTTAGGTTTAACAATTGTCCAACATTTACTGTGGCGCTGCGGTGGTTCCATCTCCGTCAAAAGTAAACCCTCTGAAGGTTCGACCTTTATAGTCCAGTTGGCAACAGTCACAGAAGAGTCTTTGAGTTAGGAGTCCAGTTGTGAAAATCGCGATCTTGCCACGAGCAGACTCCAGTGACTTTGCGTTTATTAAGGTAATAAAATTATCTAGCTCCTCCATCCTGTCTTGTTCCTCGACCTGGATCATATACTGAACAGACATTTCTGACTCCGGCTATTTGGTTGGCAGCTACTCTTGTTTCAGGATTAACAGGAGTAGTACATTTGACTTTAACTGTGATTTTTTTTGCTCTATCTGATGTAGTTCTCAGTATGTCCCCATCGCATAACCTTGTATTGCGAGTTATTTTCTGCCACTGCCCTCTCGGTTGCTTTCTCTCCACAATGCCATCCTCAATGTGGCTAATTTGCCCCAAATATTTGCAGGAGGCAGCAAGCGCTTGCATTCTGGTGAAATTTAGCCTGATATGAGGCACGGGCACGGTCTAAATCTTGTAGTTGGGCGTAAACTTGTCCCAAGTTGTAATGAGCTTCCCAATCGTCTGGGTTAAGCTTGATTGCTCTACTATAGTTCAATTGGGCGTTAGCTAATCGACCAGCGTCATGTTCTGCTCTATAGAACTTAGACAACTATTGACATCGTTGTAATAGTTGTTGTCTACTTCCTGTTTCAACCAAGGGAGACGGCTCCTTCTTGTCCACAGGCGTTTTCCCCCAATTAGAGGGCTTC
>JAHHGZ010000042.1 GCA_019359595.1 Cyanomargarita calcarea GSE-NOS-MK-12-04C | reverse complement strand
TTTAAACAGTAGCGACAGAGCGGGGAACTAGCTAATTCCAAGGTGTCATGACTCAAATAACGTTTACCCCGTTAAGGGTGGTCTGGTTCGCATTTAAACCGTATCGCTACGGTTTTGAATACTCTCTACTTATCTGCCAGTTTTCTTATTCGGGGTGGGTGCAGCTTGATATTACAATTATTACAGATATTATACAAATTTAAATTTTCAATTAACAATGCTGACGTTCACCCAACGCAATGTACCAAATCTCGATACAAAAGTTATCTTAACTCTCGCTCTCACCGCAGAAGAACGCACCCGCAGCCGTCATCGCTTTGAAATGTCCGATGGAAAGCCGATATTTTTGCGTTTACCTAGAGGCACGGTGCTGCACGATGGTGATATTTTACAAGACGAAACAAATGGTGAAACTATCAAAATTACTGCCAAACCAGAACCAGTTTTAACTGTAACTGCCTCAACAAAGCAAGATTTATTACGAGCGGCATATCATTTGGGAAATCGTCATGTACCTGTAGAAATTACAGCGACTTATTTACGGATATCTCCAGATTCTGTTTTACATCAAATGTTGGAGCAGCTTGGGCTAGAAGTCAAAGAAGAAATTTTAGCTTTCCAGCCAGAACTGGGTGCTTATGGACAACATCAGGCTCACTGAAGATCGATTCTAGGTTCGATGATGTTAATACAATGTTACATTCTCAGTTGACTGCTGAAGTCAGCTTGGAATCAACATTTGACCTGTTCAATAAGCTACAAAAAAAATTTTTTACTCAGTTTGAGAATATTTTAGATTCTTTGGTCGTTAGAGATTGCAGAGGCTGAAAAGCTGATGGCGAGAGCATTGCAGGTCATCAGAGTTTCAGCACTTGTACATCATATGGAATCAAGGAGACAACTGATTATGTCCTCAATTTTACAGCTTCCGACCTCTGTAGAAAACCAAGAAGTGAAACTTGAAGAGGTTCGCCAACTTTTTGGAGCAGCAGGTGATATCTCATCTCAGGAACTGTTTGGTACTGGTGTTACTTATCGTCATGACTGGGGTGACAGAAAAGGGCAGTGGACTTTGAATCTGAATTGGGGTTTTGTGAATAATAACTCTCGTGTGTTTGTTGCTATTGGCGAAGGAGCACCAGGAGGAGGAAAGTTTATCGGAGCTGCTAGATACACCCTGCACAACGTTGCTCCACGTAATGGTGTCGTGAGCATTTGGGTGAACATTGAGTGGGGTGACCCGATTAGACTCTACGTTGACTATTTGGCAATCAATTTTTAGTACAGCATTTAATAAATCCGTGATGAATTAAGTGCCTTATTGAATTGCCTTGTATGGATTTAATAACGCTACGAACTTGTGAATTTTTGTACTAATACCAATTCTGTATGAGGTTGCGCTTTATTCCCCCACACCCTAGAAGGGTGAGGCTATACGTACATAGGCGCTGAGTCCCAAGGGGACACGCTCCGCGAACGCCTTCCGTAGGTAGCCCACAGTAAGGTGGGCAAGGAAATTGCATCTTCATGCAGAAATGGTATAAGTATAGATTTGCGTAAAATCGTAGCGTTTTTACGGTGTTGCTGTAGGAGCATTTATACCCTAACAAGATTTTGGATTGTGCCATGTAGAGGTGTTAGATACAATATCTCTATAGCGACAGTTTCAAGATTGCAGGTGTTGGAGCAGCGTTGTTTCATTCCCCCAGACGAATAAAACAATCCTGCTTAAAAAACTTTCACTTCCAGTCTAAAGGGCAACACCTTTTTTCAACTTAATTAACATTCAAGAGGTTAATACTGAAATGGTGAATCATTTAAATCCAATAGTTGCTTCAGATGAGATGACGGGGAGATATTTAGTTCTCTTCCGTGAGGATGCAGTTGCAGAAGGTATGCAAATGCTTACGGAATTACCCAATATCAATCTTTCTAGTGCTGAACCAACTCTAGGAGATAACGTTATATTTTTAAGTACTTTGGGTGTTGCGGTAGTACAGGCAGAACCAGAACAACTACAGAGCTTCAGATTTGCCACTGAGGATAATTCCCCGATTTTGGCAATTGAACCAGAAAGAGTGCTTTATGCCCTCGAAGGTTCAGAATTTTTGAACCCAAAACTAGAGCGATCGCTTGCTAGCATTGACATAGCCGCAGACTACCTAAAAGGATACCGCGATGCTGTAAACTTTCTGGCTGAACGTCTGCTACCTGCCCAAGAAGCTCAACTCCAAGCCGCAGACGAGTCTGTGGCAACATGGGGACTCCAAGCTACTAAGGTAGTCAATTCATGTTTTAGTGGTAAGGGTATTAAAGTAGCTGTTCTAGATACTGGTTTTGACTTCAACCATCCCGACTTTGCAGGTCGCAGTATTATCAGCAAGTCATTTATTCCTGGTGAAGAAGTGCAAGATGGGCAGGGACACGGTACTCATTGCATTGGTACGGCATGTGGCAGTCGCCAACCAAGTTTATTGCCTCGGTATGGAGTTGCTTATAACTCCGAAATTTATGCAGGCAAAGTACTGAGTAATGAAGGCAGAGGAAGTGATGGCGGAATTCTCCAGGGCATTGAATGGGCAATAGCAAATGGTTGCAAAATTATCTCCATGTCTTTAGGAGCGAGAACCCAAGTTGGTACACCTTTTTCTCCTGTATATGAAGCAGTGGCTCAAAGAGCTTTGAAATCTGGTACTCTAATTATTGCTGCTGCAGGGAATGAAAGTCGGCGTAGCTCAGGTATCATCAATCCAGTAGCGCGTCCGGCAAACTGCCCATCTATTATGGCAGTTGGAGCGTTAGATTCTCAACTGCAAATCGCTTCGTTCTCAAATCGTGGTATCAATCCTCAAGGGGGTCAAGTTGACATTGCAGGCCCTGGTGTTGCGGTTTATTCCAGCTGGCTAATGCCGACGCAATACAGGACAATTAGCGGCACGAGTATGGCAACACCCCATACTGCCGGTATTGCGGCTCTTCATGCGGAGGCAACTGGACTAGTTGGGCTGGAACTTTGGAGTCTGCTTATGCGGACTGCCCTGCGGTTACCTCTATCTTCAGAAGATGTTGGTGCTGGTATTGTTCAAGCTCCTTAGGTGAAATTACAGCGTTACAGCGGTTTGCGTTTGAATAAACTCTACAGTAGAGACGTTATATGTAATGTTTCTAGGTAGGTAGGCATTATTAAATACGTTCGGGTGGGCTAGAAGCCCGCCCAAACCAAAAAATAGCATTAAGAACTTTATTTTTCGTGGCAGTGTATTTGATTCAAATTTAAGAATTATGTCTAGAGTGAATTTATCAGTTTTGATTGACGATCGCTACCGAGATAGAATTCTGGAGGTAGTAGAAGTTTTGCAGGCGAATGGGATGAAGGTGGAACACTCAATGGAGCAAATTGGAGTTATTACTGGTTCAATTGACTCTACACAAGTTGAACGAATCTCTAATATTGAAGGTGTTGCTTCTGTTGAATTTGCCCAGGGATATCAACTGGAACCACCTGAATCGGATATTCAATAAATGAAGGAAGAAGGAAGAAGGAAGAAGGAGGAAGGAGGAAGGAGGAAGGAGGTTTTTAGGTGGGGATACAGGACAAGGCACGTTTGTGGGGGAAGCTTCCAAGAGCAAGCTGCCGTCCCAACTCAAAACGGACGACCCTGAGAACGGTCGGGGTCTTAAAAAGTTTATTCGAGGATAAATCCTGAAATTAATCCACTTTACTCCAAAATTAGGACTCAGCACTCATGAATGATACCAATCTTTTATGTCTTTTACAGTTAGCTAGCCCAAGCTTACCTGTGGGAGCATACAGTTATTCTGAAGGCCTGGAGACTCTGGTTGATAAAGGCATTATTCACAATCAAGAAAGTCTTTCCCGCTGGTTAAAATCGGAACTGCAATATGGGGCTATTCGTTTAGAAGCAGCAGTACTGGTACGAGCGTATCAATCTTTGTCCGGAAATGATTTAGCAGCCTTATGCCATTGGAACCTGTGGTTATCAGCTTTTCGGGAAACTGAAGAATTGCGTCATTCTAGCTGGCAAATGGGGCGATCGCTTATCCAATTACTTAGCAAAATCCAACCTCAAATTATACCGCTTGCCGATGCTGTTGGTAGTCCTTGCAATTATGCGATCGCTTTTGCTATTGCTGCTGTCCATTGGCAAATTCATCTGCAAGCTGCTTTGCTGGGATATCTGCATAGTTGGCTTAGTAATTTGATTACTGCTGGGGTGAAACTCATTCCCCTCGGACAAACTACAGGACAATTATTATTACTAGAGTTACAACCATTACTCACTGACGCAGTAGCAAAAACTCTGACTTTGAAGGATGATGAGATGAGTTGTTGCAGTTGGGGTTTATCGTTGGCGAGTATGCAACATGAAACCCAGTATACAAGGTTGTTTAGGAGCTAGATGAACGTTTTTCGAGTCGGGGTTGCAGGGCCTGTGGGTTCGGGGAAGACCGCTTTGGTTGATGCTTTGTGTAAGGCAATGCGTCAGGAATACAAGCTGGCAGTGGTGACAAATGATATTTATACTCAAGAGGATGCACAATTTTTAGTGCGATCGCAAGCCTTGGAGAGCGATCGCATTTTGGGTGTAGAAACTGGTGGTTGTCCTCACACTGCTATCCGTGAGGATGCTTCGATGAATTTAGCTGCTATTGAACAGCTAGAAATTCGTTTCCCCGATTTGGATTTGGTCTTTTTGGAAAGTGGTGGGGATAATTTGGCCGCAACTTTTAGTCCAGAATTAGTTGATTTAACAATATATGTAATTGATGTGGCTGCCGGTGATAAAATTCCTCGCAAAGGTGGCCCCGGTATTACTAAATCTGATTTATTGGTGATAAATAAAATCGATTTGGCTCCCTATGTAGGTGCAGATTTAAATGTTATGGAACGAGATGCTAAGAAAATGCGTGGTGAGAAACCCTTTATCTTCACAAACTTAAAAACTCAGCAAGGTTTGGCTTTGGCAATCGAATTTATTTCTACAAATATTTGTTAATTTCGTGCAGCAAGAGAGGAATTATCGCTTCAAAAAGGAGCGAGTAGTCAAAGGTTTTCGATGAACTCTTCAGGACTTAACGTACCAACTTTTAACTCATGATGTACTGGAACAACACATCCAATTTCACCGTTTAGCCCTTGCTTCTTCATGACGACATGACTACCAGTTTGCCGAACTTGCTCAAACCCCAAGCGTTCTAACCCCCTAATTACTTCTCTACTAGAGATTCGTGGCAATCTAGGCATACTTAACCTCAATGCTGGTTATATACCGAGGAGATGTTTCTGGTAAAGGAAATTCTTCTAAATAGAGTCGTGTTGCTTCTTTCAGGTTTGCGATCGCTTCTTCGATTGTATAACCCTGATCGACTGTACCAACTTCTGGACACTCAGCAATATACATCTCCTCTTCTTTGTAGACAATTACTGTAAAATTCCGGCTTTTCATCGCATTTTCATCCCCAATGCCTGACATCGAAAACCTACAAATTGCTTTCAAGTAAGGCTAATTCACAATCCAAAATTCTGTTAGGGTATAACTAAGAACATTTAGGATATTGGTTATAAAGGTGATGGTTCACCATATTCTCAAAGCTAATAAAAATACTGTGCATCTCGGTGGATTCTCGCATCTCCTAGAACCTTCACTGACTATTAACTCCGACGACAGAGTTGATGTGGAGACTTATAGTGGTTACTACGTTTACGACAAAGCACCACCAGAGTTTCTCACCCCAGAATTTCTTGATATCTGCCAAAATTTAGCCCCAGAAAGGAAAATTTCCACAGGACCGCATTTACTCACAGGACCAATTTACGTAAAGGATGCGGAACCCGGCGATGTTTTGGAAGTAAGATTAGAAGCGATAGAACCCAGTTTAACTGTTGGTTTCAATGCCATCCGTACAGGTTGGGGAGCATTACCCAAGGTGTTTACTCAACCAGCACTGAGATTTATTCCCTTAGATTTGAAAAATAACATCGCAGAATTTCCGGCAAATACTGGGATAAAAATTCCTTTGAAACCGTTTTTTGGTATCCTTGGTGTTGCCACTCCAGAAAATTCCCGAAATTCAATTCCACCTGGTGGCTATGGTGGTAATATCGACAATAAGGAATTGCAAGCTGGTACGAGATTATTCTTACCTGTTTTTGTCCCTGGGGCACTATTTTCTATTGGTGATGGACACTCAGCGCAAGGAGATGGTGAGGTAAATGTTACTGCCATTGAAACTTCAATGAACGGCACTATTCAACTAAAACTTCGTAAAGATTTGCAACTCACAGTTCCCATTGCGGAAACACCTACAGATATCATCACAATGGGGTTTGGTGAAACTTTAGATGCAGCTTTAGAAATGGCTGTGAAAAATACGATCGATTTCCTAGAACGCTTCGTCAATTTATCACCCGAAGATGCCTATGTGTTGTGTAGTTTAGCTGTGAATTTCCGCATCTCTCAAGTGGTAAACATTCCCCAGAAAGGTGTTCATGGAATGCTTCCCAAATCAATATTGTCAAAGAAAATTAATTTATAATCAAAATATGGTGCTGATAATTGACTTAGATCAAAAGCCAGGGACTATAAGTCGAATGGCACTAAGATAAAACATTTTTAGCCCTGAAATAAATTATCCCTTCGGGACGCTGCGCGAACGGGCTTAAAGCTTAAACCCGTTAAAACGGGTTAAAACTCTGATTTTAGTTAGATGACCGCTAACTTTAGCTTTAAGCCCGAATTTTAATTCAGGGCTTAACTTAGTGCCATTCGACTATAAGTCCCTGTCTAATAGCGCAAGTCGATTAAAATGGACTAGAAATAACGGTTTGATTTTATTGTAATTTTCATAACTTAACAAAATTCAAAATATGTGGTTTATACGCAATGCGCAAAATATGAGCATACTTAATTAGCTGCTAATTCTCGCCTCCAGCAATTTAACATTAGCATAAACAGCATCAATATGGGGTGTGGGGGTGTGAGTTAGCTTTCCTAATTCCGCCACTGCCCCGACAATCGCATCTATCTCCGTCGGCCGTCCGGCTTCAACATCCTGTAACATTGAAGTCTTATGGGCACCCACGCTCGCTGCTCCATTAATTCGTTGTTCTAAGGTAATACCTAAATTAATCCCTAACTTTTCAGCGATCGCCTGTGCTTCACTCATCATCTGCCAAGCCAGTTCACGGGTGAGGGGATAAGAGCAAATGCGATCTAGAGTAGCACGAGTCAAAGCGCTGATGGGATTAAATGCTAGATTTCCCCATAACTTGACCCACATATCTGTACGAATTTGATTGCGTATGGGTGCTTTTAATCCTGACTGCTTCAGGGTTTGCCCTAACAACTGGATGCGTTCAGTTTTAGAACCGTCGATTTCGCCAATACTAAAGCGATCGCCTTCAATATGCTTAATGACACCTGGTTCAATTATCTCGGTTGCTGGATAAACAACACAGCCAATAACACGATCGACATCAATATGAGCTTCAATAATCCCATCTGGGTCAACAGACTGAATGTGCCTACCCTCATACTCACCGCCATGTTTGCGAAAATACCACCAGGGAATGCCATTCTGGGCTGTGACAACCATCGTGTTGGGGGAATAGAGACTCATTAGAGAAGGAGCGATCGCCGCCACACTAGTAGCCTTTACAGCTAGAATCACTACATCCTGAGGTTCTACTTGAGTTATGTTGCTAGTTGCCAACTTTGGAGTAGCAACTTGGCTTGAACCATCCGCTATTACCAGCTTCAGCCCATTCTTTTGAATTGCTTCCAAATGGGAACCACGAGCAATTAGCGTGACATCTTCACCAGCCAACGCCAATTTTGCTCCCAGATATCCACCAATAGCACCCGCACCCACAATACAAATTTTCATTTTGTTAGTTGTTAGTTGTTAGTTGTTGGTTGTTGGTTGTTCACTACTAACTCCTAACTTCCAATCTGCAGTAACTTCGCCATATTTAAACGTTGTAGCTTGCCAGTGGCTCCACGAGGTAATTCATCTAGAATGTGAATTTGCTTGGGAACTTTGAAATCTGCCAACATATTTGAGCAGTGAGCTAAAAGTTCCTTTTCACTAACTTCTCCCTTAAGGACGACTGCGGTGTGAATATCTTCTCCTAAAGATTTGTGAGGAACAGCAAAGGCAAGGGCTTCGGCAACAGCAGGATGACGCAACAGGACATCATCCACTTCCAAGGGAGAAATTTTTTCACCACCCCGGTTAATCAATTCCTTCAAGCGTCCAGTTAGCCGAAGATAGCCGTCATCATCTAGTTTGCCTTGATCGCCTGTGCGAAACCAACCGTTGACAAAAGCTGTGGCATTAGCTTCTGGGTTATTCTCATAGCCATCAATCACATTTAGCCCTTTTACTACGACTTCGCCTAAGCTTCCTTGAGGTAGCAGATTGCCATTCTCGTCCATAATACCAACTTCCACACCGAAGCCATAGCCGACGCTGCCCGGTTTCCGTACTTTGGGCGGTAGTGGGTTTGTCGCCATCATGTGTGCTGCTTCCGTCATGCTATAAGATTCCACTACGGTAGCATTCAGGGTTGACTCCATTTGTTCGATGATGATAGGAGGCAGAGAAGCGCTACTAGACCGAATGAAGCGAAAGGGGTTAGCTTTGACAATCTCTTCATTACGGCTAGCCCGTGCGAGAATCGTCTGATGCATGGTAGGTGCTGCAGAGTACCAAGTGGGTTTGAAGGTTTCCACTAGTGTCCAAAATTCTAGAGCATTAAAACCATTAGGACAAACTAACGTGCCCCCAGATGCCAAGGTTGCCAGCAAACAGCCGACGAGTCCGTGAATGTGGAACAAGGGCATCAGACATAGTGTGGTGTCACTTGCTGACAGGGAGTAAGCACTGATAATATTGTTAGCTGAGGCTATCAGGTTGCGATGGCGGATGGGGACACGCTTGGGGCGACTGGTAGTGCCACTGGTGTGCAGAATCATCGCCACATCATCAGCGATTGGAGATTCGTTGGCATTACCTGCATCTATATGAGCCCCCTCACGAATTGCGGGGTTGGGGTTCTTGACTAATTCAAAGTTCAATGTACCGTCAGCATTCACCTGAGCATTAATCAACATCATGCCGGGAGTAACAGCGTTAATTGCTGCAGATGGTACTTCCGACAGAGTAATCAGCGCTTTTGCCTGGGTATCTTCGTAATAAAAGGCAAATTCTTCTTGTTTATATTTGGGATTTAGAGGTGCAGCGGTGCCACATAGTGAAGCTGCTAAAAAGACTAGAGCCATTGGAGAACCGTTTGTCATGGCAATGGCAATCCGTGAGTCCCTTTTCAAACCAAAGTTATGAAGTTGGGATACCAGTCTGACAACATTTTCGCGCAATTGCTTATAGGTGACTGATGCACCATCCGGTGTAACTAAAGCTGGATGATTGTCTTCCCCTGCTAAAAGCTGAAATAAGTTCATATCCTGCACCCAAATTCTTCTGCAATCTCATATTACACTTGTATAATATTAACTAGTTTTTTTTGGAAGTTAGCGGTAATAACAAAATGCCGATTCGGGAGTAAGTATATTTTCAAACGTCGCCGACACGACACCCTACTTGTTATAAAACTCTGCGTTTAAATGTATTATTTCAACACCACCGAATTCATAGAGTGACTAGAATAACAAAGGAAATTTACAAACTAGAGAAAGTTCGGAGGGACAATGGTATCAACTCCTACAATATTTTCTGATATTCAAAATAACTGGGGACGTGCTTTCATCATAGCCTTAGCCCAACGTGGTATAGTAAGCGGTTCAAATGGAACCTTTCGCCCTGATAACTCACTTACCCGTGCTGAGTTTGCTAACATCATTGTCAAGGCGTTTCCAAAAGTTCCGAAAAAGCGGCAGTATGTCCCGTTTCCTGATGTCCCTGGAAATAATCCGGCAGCGATCGCTATTCAAAAAGCTTACGAAACCGGATTTATCAACGGTTTTCCCGATAATCTTTTTCGTTTGGAAAACAGAATTTCTCGCTTAGAGGTTTTACTTTCCCTAGTCACAGGTTTGGATATCGCCCAAAAGGTAAAACCCGACTTAGTGCCGACACTACCACAAATATATCAAGATTCCGTCCAGATTCCCGGTTATGCCAGAAACCAAGTTGCGATCGCCACTAGTGCGGGGTTAATATCTAGTTTCCCCAATGTCAAATTACTTAATCCCAGTTTGGCAGCGACTCGTGCAGATGTGACGGCATTTATCTATCAAGCGTTAGTCTATTTAGGTGAAGTGCCTAAAATTACCTCAGATTATCTCGTGTTAGCGAGCGGTTCAAGAGTCGCACCACCAGCACCTGGAACTGTGAGGGTAAATCATCGCCGGGAGTTCCGAGGAGCATGGGTTGCGACAGTATGGAATAGCGATTGGCCCTCCAAAGCAGGATTGCCAGTAGAACAACAAAAAGCGGAATTTATCGAGATTGTCACCCGTTTGCAACAGTTAAAATTCAATGCTTTGATTTTGCAGGTGCGACCGGAAGGGGATGCTGTCTACGCATCACAATTAGAACCTTGGAGTACGTGGATTAGCGGAGTTCAAGGAAAAGCACCAGAACCACTTTACGACCCATTAGAGTTTGCGATCGCTGAATGTCACAAGCGGAATATCGAACTCCACGCTTGGTTTAACCCCTACCGTGCCAAAACTTCTACTAAGGAAGGAAAAAATGTCCGTCCCCATATCGCTATTACTAATCCAGATGTAGTTTACCAATGGGGTAACCAACTGTGGATGGACCCAGGAGCGAAAATCGTTCAAGATAGGGCCTATTACGTCATCATGGATGTCTTACGTCGCTATGATATTGATGGCATTCACCTTGATGATTATTTCTATCCTTATCCCATAGTCGGGCAAACATTCCCCGATAATAAAACCTACGCAGCTTATAAATCCTCTGGTGGTAAACTGAGTTTAAATGACTGGCGCAGGGAAAACGTCAACCAAATGGTGCAGCGGCTATCTCAGGGAATTAAAGCAATCAAGCCTTATGTAAAATTTGGTATTAGTCCCTTCGGAATTTACCGACCCGGACAACCCGTTGGGATTACTGGTTTAGATGCCTACGAAGTGTTGTATGCGGATTCTAAGAAATGGTTAGAGCAAGCTTGGATTGATTATATAGCGCCACAATTATACTGGCGTACTGACCAAACAAAGCAGAGTTACCCCGCATTGTTGAAGTGGTGGACAGAAGTTAACACCAAACAACGACATATTTATGCCGGTAATAATATCGGACAGTTGGACGGTAAAGCTTGGAAGGATGAAGAGATAGAAAAGCAGGTGAAGATTAGTCGTAACTTGGCGGGAAATTTGTCTTTGGGGAATATCTTCTTCAGTATGAGTTCGATTGCAGAAAATCGCCAAAACATTTCTGAAGTCTTCAAAAGTGCGATTTATTCCCAACCTGCATTAGCACCTACAATGTCTTGGCGGAATACAACACCACCATCATCGCCCACAGGATTGCAAGTGAGCAACCGCAGACTTAATTGGAATGCGGCAGCGATTAATCAAGATATCCGTTCTTGGACATTATATAGAAAGACTGGGGATAATTGGACTTTAGCGCGAATATTGTCTCGTGGGACGAATTTCGTCACCGTGGAACCGGGAACCTATGCCGTGTGTGCGGTGGATAGGATGGCTAATGAGAGTGCGGGTGTGGCTATATCTGTGAGTTGAGGGCTTGAAATATCGCTATGCTGAATCCAGGTATGAATTTGGATGTAGAGACTACGGCTGTTAAGGTGTAGGCTGTAAAATGGTTTTTTCTTCGCGTTCTTCGCGTCTTCGCGGTTAAAACATATCTTTTTTTTTAACCGCGAAGTAACGAAGAACGCGAAGGTAAGAGTAAAGATTAGGTATTTTACACTAGTTATTGAGTCACCTTAACAGGGGTAATGTAGAGACCTAGCAATGCTAGGTCTCTACAACAGTTTTATATCGCACAAAATTATTTTCACAATCAAAATCAGCAACATCGCTTGAAATATGGGGTTGCTGAATCCAGGTAGAGACTAGGCCTTGCTCCCGTCTCCTACTCCGCTTCCCCAATGAGAGTAAAAGCTGCCCAATCAACGGGATTCGGATTATTTTTCATCGTCGTCATCATCGCCTGCCGCAGTGCTTGCGCCTTATCAGAGCCTTTTTGAATATTTTGATAAAATTCCGTCATTAATAGTGCTGTAGGCGCATCTGGAACCGACCAAAGGGATACTAAGACACTGGATACACCCGCACTAATTAAGGAACGAGATAAACCAATTACCCCATCCCCAGAAATGCGTCCGCGTCCGGTGTCACAAGCGCTTAAAACAACTAATTCGACATTGAGTTTTAAATCGAGGATTTCCGAGGCTGTTAATAAACCATCATCCTTGCCGGATGGAGTCAAAGCAATACCGCTATTTAATCCTTGGATATCATCAAATAAACCGTGGGTTGCTAAATGCACAAATCGCGCTTCGGGTAAACGCTTGACTACAGTTGCTTCTGTGGCTTTGTTGCCCATGAGAGGTTCGGTTTTGAGTAACTTGCTAATTGCATTTGCTTCCCGTTCTGCACCAGGTAAAGGTATTAACTGTTGCGGAGTTTCCCCGATTTTTGGTGCTAGAAAAGGCATCGTCGGATTACCAACAATCAGCGTATCTTTCCCCTGTATGGGTTGTGTCCCGATCCGTTGTCTCTGTTTGTGGGTTAAATCTAAAACCTGAATTGATGGGGATGTGAGAATCGTGTGTTTTTCAATCAGGTATTTACCGTCTGAATCTTGTAATGCGGCGAAGGGGACGAGGAATAGGCTACTTTGGGGAATAAAGATAACTCTGTCGTTAGAGTTTTTGGGTAATAAGTCAGCGATGGGGTTGATTAATAATTCGTGTAGACGCTTTAAATTGTTTTTGGCTTTGGGTGTATTGGGGTTGTAAGTTACCTTGATGCCGCGAAAAGACGTACCTCTCGCACCGATGGAGTTGCGGCTGGTGATAACAAGTTTTGCCAGAGTTGTATTTTCTTTTTGCCACAGGGGTTTCAGGTCAGCTTTGCGGAAGGTAACTTCACCTGTGGGTTTAATTACCCAAATGTATAGTTCTAATTCTTGAGCTAGTTGTTTACCTTCTTTGAATTCATCCGAACTAATAATTGAATATTGTACGAGAGTGGAATTTTGCTGTTTGGCAATTTGTTTAATTTCTGTAATTGTTGGTGGAGTGGGTGATTGTTCCTTGGGGTTAGAGAAGATTCGAGAAGCAAGTAACTCCACAAAAGCACGTCCTCTTCCACGTTCGGCTATTTCTAAAGCTGCATCAGTTTTATTTTGGGCGATTAGGACTTTTTGTAGAGTTTCGTATGCATTTCTTTGCGTGTCATAAAATGGGATTTTTTCTATATCCTTTAATTCTTTTGCTCGTAGAGATTCTTGAAATTTGATTGCCTCAATTAAATTACTTTCTGCCAGAGTCAAATTTCCTTGTTTGTAGAAAGCTAGCCCTAAATTATTCAGCGCAAAGCTCTTTCCGTTAGTATCTTTTATTTTCCGTGCGTTCGTTAACTCTTGCTGAAAGTACTCAATCGCTTTGGGGTAATCTCCCGATAGAAGATAGAAAAAAGCGAAATGTTTCAAAGCCAATTTCTCACCGAAAGGATCTTTTATTTTCCGTGCGTTCGTTAACTCTTGCTGAAAGTACTCAATCCCTTTGGGGTAGTCTCCCAATAACATGTAGACAAGACCTATATTACCCAGTGCAATAATCTCCCCTAAATCATCTTTAATTTCACGAGCGATCGCTAAATTCTGCTGATAATACTCCATAGCTTTGGGGTAGTCTCCCAATGCCATGTAGGCAGAGGCAAGACCATTTAGTGTTCTATGCTCTGTTGAGCGGTCTTTAATTTCACGAGCGATCGCTAAACTCTGCTGATAATACTCCATAGCTTTGGGGTAGTCTCCCAATGCCATGTAGGCATTGCCAAGATTATCCAGTGCATTACCCTCGCTGTCACGGGATTTAAATTCGCGGGCGATCGCTAAACTCTGCTTATTAGACTCAACAGCTTTGGGGTAGTCTCTTAGATTAAGGTAGACCATACCGAGTAGTCCCTGTAATTGCCCCTGTTCATTCCGGTCTTTTATTTCTTTTGCTATAGCCAAACCTTGCTGCGAGAACTCCAAGGCTTTTGGGAAGTCTGACAATCCTTGATAGGCAACAGCAAGAAGTTTCAGTCCTTGCAGTTCCCTTGGAAGGTCTTTGATTTTTTGTGCGATCGCCAAGTACTGCTGTTCATATTCAATTGCTTTGCGGTAGTTTTTCAGTTGAAGATAGGTAATACCAAGATTTCCAAGAGTGTAAAACTCATTTTGATGGTCTTTAATTTCTCGTGCGATTGGCAATCCTTGCTCGTAATACTCAATCGCTTTGGTGTAATCTTGCAGGCTAGCGTAGGCAAGACCAATATTAAAAAGTGCATCACTCTCACCTTTACGGTTTTTTGTTTCTCGTGCGATGGGCAAGTACTCCTTGTAGTACTCAATAATTTTGGGGTAGTTCTCTAAAGCTTTGTAAATATTAGCCAGATTCGCAAGTGCACCACCCTCACCTTTACGGTCTTTTATTTCTTGGTAGATTTTTAGTGCTTGTTGCCAAGATTGTAATGCTGCTCTAAATTGAATGGTATTAGCTTGCTCAATACCTTGCACAAACAGTCGGTCTGCTTCTGCTTTGCGGTCTGCTGGTGATTGCGCCAATACTTGCGACCCTTGGAATAGTGGAGGCAAATTTGCGATTGGTAGTGAAGTAGTCAAAATGAGAGCCATCAATGCGGTTAAACTAAGTTGGTCATAACTCATGGATGTCATTTCAAGTCCTGAGTGAAAGAAGTAGTTAGTAAAGCAAGCTTCACCAAGATATATTTCTCATCTGTCGGGGGTTATGCAAGCTCAACCGACACGTACCATTATTGTCTCGTGGGACGAATTTCACCACCGTGGAACCAGGAACCTATGACGTGTGTGCGGTGGATCGGATGGCTAATGAGAGTGCGGGTGTGGGTATATCTGTGAGTTGAGGGCTGGAAATATTGCTATGCTGTGATGATATTTCATCACAGCGAGTAATTCTTTGAACACGAGTGAAAGTAATCAGCCTAAACCAATTCAGGTGGATTGGATAGTCAGTTTATTAGGAAGAGTAAAGGATCTTGAAACAAATACTTACGAAAAAGCATTATTCTTGGATTCTTATTGAACAAGCCTTGAAAAATGCTGAACGAACTTCTACTACTCCCGGTATTTGAATTGCAGCTACTTTGACAGAAAACCATTAAGCAAATTGCAAGTAAATAAAGTGCACATAAGAGATCAAAACCGCAGATATAGACAAAGGAGCAGCTTCGGTGCAGGGTACGCAGATAAACGCGGATAATTACGCTCCACATACGATTCCTGTGACGCAGCTTTAACTTATTCTAATACCTGCTGATTCTCCTTACTATCAAGTTTTATTTTGGGTTAAAACTCTTCGTCTAATTCGCTAAGTACATCTGCTAAATCTCTTGCTCCATGAAATATCCGAAGAATCTCAACAGTAGCATCCTGAATACGATAGAAAATCAGATAATCCTTAAAATCTTTCATGCGCCATTGCCGGATTTCCCCAAATCTCGATACCACCAACTCCGTTACTTTTCCGATACCAGGAGTCTTTGTTAACTGAGCAAACGCCACTTCCGCAGCACTTAAGAATTTAACTGCTACATCCACATTACCATTGACCAATATATAATTTGCCTGCTGCCGCAAATCTTGTGTTGCCCGGTCTTTGATAATTAATCGATAGTTCATGCGTCGTTCAGCGTCCCCGTACTGCTCTGGTTTAAAACTGTAGAACGCAAATTTTGCCAATAATCTGGTGTCGCTTCCTGACCTTCAGAATCAATACCTTCGAGCAAAAGTGCTTCTAACTTCGCTTGTGCCTTGCGTTTTTGGTCTTGCTGCACCAAATCCAGAAAATATTCGCCAATGCTATTATAGGCACCTACCATTACTTGTGCCTCTACATAAACGCGCACCTCATCAGGTATATCAATATTGATATTCATCGACTTTCTTTCAGGCATAACTACCCTCATTATTTTAGCTTACAGTTTCACATAATTTATCAAGTTCTTCTCTTCTTTGGAGGACATCGGTAATATCTTCTGTTGTATCAATTTTTTTGACATATTTTTTACCTTATCTAATCAAACGCCGATGGTAATAATAAAATAAAACAACTACCGCATCCCAACTCGGACTTTAGTGTAATATCACCTTCATGAAGTCGGGCTAAATTCCTTGACACGGTTAGCCGCTTCAGCAATCAATTTTGCCGCTTCTAATTGAAAAGTCCGCTGTTTGACAACTTGCTCAAGCCGTTCTGTGCTTTCTTTTAAAACCTCAGTTTTCACTACCTCAGCGCTCAAACGCCGACCAAAAAAAGCAGATACAGCACTTTGCAAGTAAATGAAGTACACCCCCTCCCCTTGGCAAGGGGAGGGTTGGGGAGGGGTATTTCTGTACCTCACAAAGTTGAAATTTGCTGTAGCTGCGTTAATGTCAAGAAAACCAAAACCGCAATACTAATTACAACTACCAATTGTGTATTGAACGAGGGTTTTTGTTTACATTTTTTACGTTTATCAACCTATTGTAAAAAATAACATTTATTCTTCACAGAAAATTATACTTAACTTTTCAACACCCATGATGCAGCGCTATAAATACTTTATAAAAATTCTTTCATTAATACCATTGTCTATGGTTATCATTAGAATCTTTATCCCCGCTGTTCTTTTTAAGACTTTGACCTTCCGCAGGTTCGTCCGGTTTGAATTGGGTTGTGAATCCCCATCTAAAAACGGACATTTTTCTTTCTTCCTTCTTCCTTCTTCCTTCTTCCATTACCCAAACAGTCAAATAAGTGCAGACCCAACTGGAAAGAAAGTTCCTCGCACACCTTCACACCGCGCACGCTGTTACCACGGACATCCAAAAGCGGTGAAAATACAGCAATCCCCATCTTACCTGGAACTACGGCAATAATCCCACCACTCACCCCACTTTTTGCCGGAATCCCAACTTTATAAGCCCATTCACCGGCAAAATTATACATCCCACAAGTATGCATCACGCTGAGAATATCTTTAATATAACGGCCATCAACTGCCTGTTCTGTGGTAATTGGATTAATACCTTTATTTGCTAAAGTCGCTGCCATCACTGCCAAATCCTGACAATTCACCATCACAGCGCACTGTTGAAAATATAAATCCAGCGATTCTTCGATGTTATGGTCAATCATCCCAAAATTTAACATCAAATGCGCCATTGCTCGATTGCGATGTCCGGTGCTGCGTTCTGAGGTAAATACGGACATATCCACAAAAACATCGTGTCCAAGATAACGTCTAAACATATCCAAAACCCGATTCAGGCGTTCCGTTGGATTGGCTCCTTGGATTAAGCTTGTAGTGGCGATCGCTCCTGCGTTTACCATTGGATTGTAAGGACGCTTTGATTGTTCATCCAAAACAATTGCATTGAATGCGTCCCCCGTTGGTTCTACACCAACTCTAGTTAAAACATAATCCCGTCCACAATCTGAGAGTGCCAGTCCATAGGTAAACACCTTAGAAATTGACTGGATGGTAAATAAGCGTTTGTAATCGCCAACTTCGTAAACTTCACCGTTGACAGTTACAACGCAGATACTGAATAAATCTGGATTGACTTTAGCCAATTCTGGAATGTAGTTTGCGACTGCACCATCTTGCAGCAATTTGTACTTGCTATGCAAATCGTTAAGAACAGCTTGAAATGGCGATGCAACTATTTCAAAATCTCCTTGTTTTACCATAATGCTCACACTTTGCTTTACAAGATTATCCTCCACATATAGGACTTACGCAAAAATTGCAACAAACTCTATCGATATTCGATTTTTACTCCTTATCGCCACAGATAATAACCGTATCTTATTTGACAAATTAACCAATATTAGCTATGAAATACGTGAATCATAGCTTGTGTACGTTGCAACAGATTAAATAAATAATTTATCTCAAGATAGTTTGAATACTTGTATTGTTTGTCAATAGTCAGTAGCAAACGCCATATTTTAACACCCTCACTTCAATCAGAAGCTATAACTAATCAGCTTTTTAGGCTGGATGCTAGCTATTAAAATATAAAAACCAAAGTGTTTATACATAAGTCATCTATGTAATATTACTGCTATAAAAAATTAAAAATCATACTTTTTTAAGAACATTAACATTCAATTAGCTAGCTCGACAGCCGTAGATGCCGCAGCATTAATTTAATTTTCCAATACGGTTAAGTTTCCATAATTAAAATTTTTAATTTAAAAAAAATGGCTACATTGCCAAAATCCCCTTTTGTAAAAGGTTTTGCCCTTGAAATAGCAATTAAAATTTGATGAGTTTACCAACCTTTACGCTAAAACCCCGATCCCCAAGGTAAAAGGTTCGTGCTAGTCTGTTGCAGTTATAGACAAAAAGTGAAAACGGAACGAGTTCGATAATTTTGGGAATGTCACTCTCATTTGGTGCGAAATCCCACGAATCGAAAAATCTCTGTTCTCCAATCGCTTTAAAAATTCGGACGCATGAATCAAAGATATTTGTGGACTACTGTCGCCCTGTCAATGACTGTTTTGGGGATACCCTCAATCGGTAAAGCTGAAACAACCAGGGGAACGGCGACCCCTTCCGAAGAACCACTTTCTAAGAATGTGGTGAAAGTGGGAGAGTACCAATCCCCTAACCGAAAACTTGCCTCGGATGCTGTAATCGCAGAAGTACATCCTCACACACAGGTCGGTCGTCAGGCGGCAACGCTGTTCATTCGTAATATTCCTGTTCTCACGTTTCTCGGTCAAGAGTCAGTTGCAAATAGTGATACTAAAGTTGGGGTAATCGGCAATTCTGAAGCTGATTCGGCTAGTGAAATTGGCTCAAATAAAGACTTTGACCCAGTTCAAAGAGCAACTGTAGTAGCGGCACAGATAAACCAGCTATTGCGAGATAATGTAGATGCGAGTCAGATTAGTGTAAGTTGGAATGGAGGTGGAGAATCGGTCACCGCAAACCAAGCCCAAAATAAAGCCGAATCTAATCAGGAAAAAGCAAGGGAAGGCTACGTTATCAAAGTCAATGGTTCCAACCTTGTAGAAATCAATCGCTCGACAAGGTTGCCAGATACAACCAATAATCTTGCACAAGATGCATTGCAAGCGACCAACCGGATGCGCAGACTTATCGGCAATGCATCTCCGATCAGTGAGATTCAGAACTTACCACAGCAATTAAAAGTAGGATTCGCATTCCCTACGTCATTGCCAAAACTGCCACAAAATCTGACAAACGAGATTTCCATCGGTCCAATACGCCTAACCTTGAAGGGAGTGGCTTCCTTCTATGGCTATGATGGATCGGGCAATAGTACCGCCAGTGGTGAAAGATTCCATCCCGAAGGCATGACCGCAGCCCATCGCAGCTTACCCTTTGGTACTAAGGTTCGGGTCACCAACACCCGCAACGGCAAATCTGTCGTCGTGCGGATTAATGACCGCGGTCCATTCATTCGTGGCCGAGTTATTGACCTTTCCGTTGCTGCCGCACGCATTTTGGGAATGATGGGCAGTGGGGTTGCACCAGTCAAGATTGAAGTCCTGGGACGGTAATTTAAGAGTTAGGAGTTAGGAGTTAGGAGTTAGGAGTTAGGAGTTAGGAGTTAGGAGTTAGGAGTTAGTGGTTAGTGGTTAGTGGTTATTCGTTTGAACGCTCCAACCAACAACCAACAACCAACAACCAACAACCAACAACTAACCACTAACAAATTCTTATTCCCTTAGTTTAAAATAGCCTTCTCCCGATTTCAGAGATAAACTAACGGGGGAGGGATACAGTAAAACTAGGGGTATTTTGTGCGCCTGCTGACGACAGTCGCAGCTTTACGCTGCTATTTAGCGAAATGTCGCTCCGGAATCGAGCAATTGCCGCCTTCTGAGCAACTACAGCATGAGGTGACTAGTTGGTACCAAACAGCGATCGGTTTGGTACCTACAATGGGAGCCTTGCATCAAGGTCATTTAAGCTTGATTCGACGGGCAAAGCAAGAGAATGCCAGGGTGATTGTTAGTATTTTTGTGAATCCGCTACAGTTTGGCCCAAGGGAAGATTATCAGCACTATCCCCGAACTTTAGAGCAAGATAGACTACTATGCGAACAAGCAGGGGTAGATGCTATTTTTGCGCCGAGTCCGGACGAAATGGAAGTTGGCGAGAAAAATATACAAGAATCAAAAAAGACACAAGTTATCCCTCCATCTGCTATGATATCAGGCTTGTGTGGTCGTTCTCGGCTGGGTCACTTTCAGGGTGTAGCTACGATTGTGACCAAACTTTTCAATTTGGTGCAGCCTGATCGCGCCTACTTTGGTCAAAAAGACGGTCAACAACTGGCAGTTATTAGACGGCTAGTAGCTGATTTAAATTTGTCCATAGAGATTGTTGCTTGTCCAACGGTAAGGGAAGCTTCTGGTCTTGCCACCAGTTCCCGGAATCAATATTTGACTGCAACAGAAAAACAACAGGCTGCGGTTTTGTTTCGGGGCTTGCAACAAGCCAAATTAGCTTTCATAGAAGGTGTTCGCGATTGCAAAAAGCTCCTTGCAGTGGTGCAGCAAGAAGTGGCAATGGTCAGTACTGTTTTCGTGGAATATATTGAATTGGTTGAACCGACTACTTTGATGCCTTTACAAACAATTGAGGAGGAAGGAATGATTGCGATCGCTGCTCGTCTTGGTTCCACACGTTTGATTGACAATACCATGCTGCGCGATCGCCAACCCATCATCGCCATTGATGGACCTGCCGGCGCGGGAAAATCTACCGTCGCTCGTCAAGTGGCAGCAAACTTGGGTTTAGTATATTTGGATACAGGAGCAATGTACCGTGCTGTGACCTGGTTGGTGCTGCAAGCAGGGATTGATCTTAATGATGAGTGTGCGATCGCGGAATTAGTTAGTAAGTGTGAAATTCAACTCACACCGAGCCAGGATTTACAGTCCCCGGTGCGGGTTTGGATTAATAATAATGATGTTACCCAGGTAATTCGTACCCCATCAGTAACATCTAAAGTATCGGCGATCGCAGCACAAAGCTCTGTACGTCAAGCGCTGGTGAAACAACAGCAAAATTGGGGTAAAAAAGGCGGTTTAGTTGCGGAAGGACGAGACATTGGCAGCCACGTCTTCCCTGATGCCGAAGTGAAAATCTTCTTAACCGCTTCTGTAAGCGAACGCGCCCGTCGCCGCCAAGATGACTTTCAAAAACAAGGTCAAACTGGAGTGAGTTTGGATCAGTTGGAAAAGGACATTGCCGAACGCGATTGGAAAGACAGTACGCGTCAGGTTTCCCCCTTACGAAAAGCAGCAGATGCGGTTGAAATTCAAAGCGATGGCTTAAGTGTGTCTGAAGTTACAACCAAAATTGTCAACCATTACCAGCACCGCTTATCACAGTTTTAATCTCTTTGCTGTTTTGCCCACAGTTAAACATGGTGGTGAGCGATTATTCAATCACCACTATGTTTAAAATTTAATTGTAAAAACATTATTAAATAATTTGGTGGTGTATAAGCCAATCATCCCTGATTCTCACCAAACGGTAATAATTTTTTTTGAACTTGAATATTTATGCTCGCATTTTCCTAGCTGTGCATCATATATATTCCGGTGAGTATGCATCTTACTATAGATAGATTGTTTAGACAAACAGAAATAGTACTAATGGTAGTTGTTATCTGTTAGTTGTTGGTTATTTATTAAAATATATTAGTTATTGCTCGCTATATTATTGATTTAGAAGACATGAACCATTATCTCTTACGAATAAATAGTGGTTAATAGCTGTTTATAAAGCTTTTCCATAAAGTATTTTGGCTTTATGCTCGTTTTAGTAGTAAAATTACTGTGTTAAGTTTTATGTCAAAAGTGTTAAGCAAACACGACTGCTGAACGTCAAGCCCTAAATTTTAAGGGTTAGCGCGATAGCTTTAGACTGCAGATCGGTAAAGAGAGGATTTCAAAATATGACATTTAAGCAGCCCCCCTTACCCTACGACTTCAACGCTCTAGAGCCGTACGGCATGAAAGGCGAAACCTTTGAGTATCACTACGGCAAACATCACAAGGCTTACGTAGATAACCTCAATAAGCTCACTGAAGGTAAAGAACTTGCGGATAAGTCTTTGGAAGAAGTGATCCAAACTTCTTTTAAAGATGCCTCAATGGCGGGAATTTTCAACAATGCAGCCCAAGTTTGGAATCACAGTTTCTTCTGGAACTGCTTGAAACCCGCAGGTGGTGGCGCACCTTCAGGTGACCTCGCAGCCAAGATTGACAAAGATTTTGGTAGCTTAGACAAATTCAAAGAAGAGTTTTCCAATGCTGCTGCTACACAATTCGGTAGCGGTTGGGCCTGGTTGATTGACGATGGTGGCACCCTGAAGGTAATTAAGACACCAAATGCGGAGAACCCCTTGGCTCATGGTAAAAAGGCGCTTCTAACCTTAGATGTCTGGGAACACGCCTACTACATCGACTTCAAAAACGCTCGTCCTGCGTTTATCAAGAACTTCTTTGACCAACTAGTTAACTGGGACTTCGCTGCCCACAATTTGGTTGCGGCTTAATCAGCGAAAAGTCAAAAACTAATTAAAAGGGTGACTTTCAAATAAATTATCCCGTATGATAAGCGTCTGGTCTGTCCATAGCAGACCGAACGCCTGTTCTACAAAATCATTGTATATTTTTTATTTGGAAGTTTCTAATATTACAAACAGTCACGAGTTGTTCGTGGCTGTTTTTATTCAATGGAAAATGGTTAACAGTTGGCAGTTGATGGTTAATTTAAAAATTTAAAATCGATATGAATAGCAAAGAACTAGCACAATATCTAGAAGCAACTGATGGTATTGCCAAACCTTGGCTGCTGGTACAACTGCGACTGAAGAAACTCGAAGAACGTCGAGTCACAATTTCAGACTCGGAGTATGCCGAACAGCTAGAAGATATTTATCAAGACTTGATGAATTTGGGAGAATGGTGGCGCGGCATTGAAGATAAGGTATTTTAAAGTTAGGAGTTAGGAGTTAGGGGTTAGGGGTTAGGGGTTAGGAGTTATGGGTTAGGAGTTATGGGTTAGGAGTTATCAGCTTTCCAAATTTTTGGCTTTTAACTCCTCACTCCTCATTCCTCACTCCTAACTCCTAACTCCTCACTCCTCACTTTTACGTTCAATTAATGATGGTGCTTTGAGTAATGGATTATCGGGATGCAGGGGTTGATGTTGAGGCTGGTCGAGCGTTTGTAGATAACATTCGCAATTTGGTTCACAGCACCTTTAGACCAGAAGTGATTGGTGGGTTGGGTGGTTTTGGTGGCTGTTTTCAACTTCCAAGTGGTTATAAAGAGCCGGTTTTGGTTTCTGGAACGGATGGTGTAGGTACAAAGCTAAAAATCGCTCAAGCTCTCAACCGTCATGACACCATTGGGATTGATTTGGTGGCAATGTGCGTTAACGATGTATTGACATCTGGCGCAGAACCCCTATTTTTTTTAGATTATGTGGCAACTAGTAAGCTGGAAAAAGAGCAGCTAACTGATGTGGTGGCAGGTATCGCTTCTGGTTGCAAGCTAGCAGGTTGTGCCTTGCTGGGAGGAGAAACCGCTGAAATGCCAGGTTTCTACCAGATGGGTGAGTATGATTTAGCTGGCTTTTGTGTGGGAATTGTCGAAAAAAGCCAAATGTTGGATGGTTCCTTTGTCCAAGTTGGGGATGTCGCGATCGCACTTTCTAGCGCAGGGGTTCACAGCAATGGCTATAGTTTGGTCAGGAAGATTATTGACGACAAAGGATTTGCTTGGAGCGATAAGCCAGAATTATTAGATGGTCAAATAGGCGAAACTTTCCTTACACCCACGCGCATATACGTTAAACCAGTCCTGGCGGCACGTCAAGCTGGGTTGGAAATTCACAGTATGGCACATATTACAGGCGGGGGTTTGCCAGAAAATCTGCCGAGATGTTTGGGGAAAGGTCAAGCGATTAAAATTAATCCCAATAGTTGGACGATCCCTCTTGTATTTCAGTGGCTGATGCAGGCTGGGGAAGTCAGTCTTGAAGCTATGTACAACACCTTCAATATGGGCATTGGATTTGTTCTATTAGTGCCACCTCATCAAGCAGAACAGACTATTAATTACTTTCAATCCCAGCATATTCCAGCTTTCGCGATTGGGGAAGTAATTAGTGGCTCAGGTGAATTATTGGGATTAATGAACTAATTTGTCAAATTTATCAATTTCTCCTAGCTAATTTTTACTTAGACTAATGGTGTATAAAATTATTAATCTATAAATATTTATCACCAATAGTTGAAGCTAGCTTAGACCCATGCAGTTCTCAACTCAACAGACCATATCTTGACCTCTCTCCTCCATACTTTGGTTCCTCCTTTAGCGGTGGAGAGAGGGTTTCATCGTGTCACAAATCTTTTAGGGAAGGGACTAGAGGGTTAGGTTTGATGTGAACTATGAATTTTTATCTAGTATTTTTATTTGAGCAATTTAGCGGATACTCGTCGCAACAATTTTTACTTTTATTCATAGCACCAATCAAAAATACTCATGACTGCATAGCTAAGAATTTGCTAACGTAGTCTTAACATATTGAAAAATTTGCCGACATCCGACAGGAAAATAGCTATCAACACTAATTTACAGTGCTGGGAGCAATTTAGTCGTCGATGTTGGATATTAGAACGAGGTTCAAAGCTTCGTTTATAGGGTGCTAACAATAATATATTTTGTCGAATAAGGGAGTTATGCCTGTAAATCTTGTCCAAACTTGTGCTTCCAGGGAACTGTTGAAGCAAGTATTTCAGAATACCGACGCACAAAGTTGTCCGTTTACCTTCAATTTTCATATGCATACCGTCTTCTCAGATGGTAAGTTGCAGCCAAGTAGCTTAATGGAGCAGGCGATCGCTATTGGTCTAAAAGGGATGGCGATAACTGACCATCATAGTATAAGTGGATACCGGGCAGCACAATCCTGGTTGGAAGACTGGAAGTGGAGCAACCCTAGTGTGGAAGCTCCATGCTTGTGGAGTGGGGTAGAAATTAACGCGAATCTTTTGAATGTAGAAGTTCATATTTTGGCTTATGCCTTTGAGCCAGAACACCCAAGCTTAAAGCCATATACTCAAAGAAGAATTACTACAGGTCAAGAATATCAAGCAGTGAATGTGATTAGTGCAATTCATGAAGCAGGGGGATTAGCAGTACTTGCTCACCCTGCTCGTTACAGGCGATCGCATTTCGATTTGATTCCGGAAGCCGCCCAATTAGGTATCGATGGCGTTGAAGCTTTCTATGCTTACAATAACCCAAATCCGTGGCGACCGACTGCACTAGAATCGCAACAGGTGCAAAAAATGGCTGCTCAACACGGTCTTTTTAATAGCTGTGGTACTGATACTCATGGTTTGAGCCTGTTAACGCGATTATGAAGCAATTAGTCAAAGGTCATTTGTCATTTATCTTTGTTAATGGCTCATGACTAATGACTGAAGAAGCTAAAATTGCTTTTCAAAGTAATAACTTGACTAAGTATAATTATTGATTAAGTAATCAAGTAACTCCTAACTCCTGACTCTTTCCTCCCTTTTAAAATGCGAATTTTACAAATAGTTCCTTCAATTTCCCTGATTTATGGTGGCCCCAGTCAAATGGTACTAGGACTAGCCCCAGCTTTAGCTTCTGAGGGTGTAGAAGTTACGATTCTCACAACAGATAGTAATGGTGATAACGGTCAAAAACCTCTGGATGTCCCTTTAAATCAGCCAATAAAACAAGATGGGTATGAAATAATTTATTTCCGCTGTTCACCGTTTCGTCGTTACAAATTTTCTCTCGATTTATTGCAGTGGTTAAAACGTCATGCCCATGAATTTGATTTAGCTCATATTCATGCTTTATTTTCTCCTGTAAGTAGCACTGCTGCAACTGTTTGCCGCCAGCAAAAGTTACCTTATATTTTACGACCTTTAGGTACTCTCGACCCTGCTGATTTGAAGAAGAAAAAGCAATTAAAACAAATTTATGCTGCGATTTTGGAACGTCCCAATTTAGCCGGTGCAGGGATGATTCATTTCACTAGCGAACAAGAAGCAAAAGTATCAGAAAGGTTTGGGGTAACTACAAAGGATTTAGTGCTGCCTTTGGGTGTTATTCCAAAGGGTGATGGCGAAAAAGATGTGCGTCAAAAGTTTGGCATACCGGAGGATGTCCCTTTGGTATTGTTTATGTCCAGAATTGACCCAAAGAAAGGGTTAGATTTGCTAATTCCGGCGTTAGAGATACTTTTAGATAAGGGTTTAAAATTTCATTTTGTCTTAGCTGGAACGAATCCTCAAGACCCAAGTTATGAACAACAAATTAAAGTGGAAATAGAAAATTCAACACTGCAAAAACATACCACTATCACTGGCTTTGTCACGGGTGAATTGAAATCAGCTTTACTATATGCTGCTGATTTATTCGTTTTACCTTCTTATTATGAAAATTTTGGGATTGCGGTAGCTGAGGCTATGGTTGCAGGTACACCTGTGATAATTTCTGACCAAGTGCATATTTGTCAAGAGGTGCATGATAGTGAATCTGGGTGGGTGGGTGCAACAGAAGTGCCAGCATTGGTAGAGTTATTGCGAGATGCTTTGCAGAACCCAGAAGAATGCCAGCGACGGGGGTTAAACGCCAAACAATACGCATTGCAAAACTATAGTTGGAATGCGATCGCCCGTCAAATTATTCAAGCTTATAAGGAAGTTCTGAGTCTTGAGTAGCCCAATAATTAAAATTTGTATCTCAACTTAAAATTTTGTTGCAAACGGCTGAAGCCCGATTGGGAAACCGGGTTTTATGGCATGATTGCAATGTATAATACATAATGCCTTTCTAACCACAGGGAATCTGACATGACTCTCCGTCTAGGTGACACAGTACCGAACTTTACTCAAGCCTCCACACATGGCGACATAAATTTTTACGATTGGGCTGGTGATAACTGGGTGATTCTTTTCTCTCATCCTGCTGACTTTACACCAGTTTGCACCACAGAATTAGGCACAGTCGCCAAACTCAAGCCAGAATTTGACAAGCGCAATGTCAAAGCGATCGCACTCAGCGTTGATGATGTTGAGTCTCATAATGGTTGGGTGGGAGACATCGAAGAAACACAAAATACCAGCCTCAACTACCCAATTTTGGCAGATAAAGACCGTAAAGTTTCCGATCTTTACGACATGATTCACCCCAATGCTGCAGCAACTGTCACAGTGCGATCGGTTTTCGTTATCGACCCTGATAAAAAACTGCGTCTGACTTTGACCTATCCTCCCAGCACCGGACGTAATTTTGATGAAATTCTTCGGGTAATTGACTCACTGCAACTTACTGATAACTACAGCGTTGCTACACCTGCTGACTGGAAAGATGGTGATGACTGTGTGATTGTGCCATCTTTGAAAGACCCAGAAGTGCTAAAGCAGAAATTTCCTAAAGGCTATCAGGAAGTTAAACCCTATTTGCGGATGACACCTCAACCGAATAAGTAGTATCATCCCCAGCAAGTCCACCCCCTTTTAGCTGTGCTTTACGTCCCCTCCCCGCATGCGGGGAGGGGGTTGGGGGTGGGGTTCCGAGGTTACTACAAAACATCAGTAACCTGAATTTCCTCAAGTTGATGAATCACCACATCTGCACCTAAAACATTACCTGAGTGACCTATCCAAGTAATCCCAACACAACCTGCCGCACCAGCATTTTGTGCCATTTGCATATCACCAGCAGAATCTCCCACCATAAGTGTAGCGCTGGGTTCCACACCTAATTTTTGGCAAGCTTGGATAAATAACACCGGGTCTGGTTTACTCGGACCTTCATCTACTCCCATTTCTAACTGAATGTAATCATTTAATTGATGATTCTTAACAAAATTAACCACTTCTGAAGTAGAAGCTGCTGAGAGGATACCGAGTTTCAATCCCGCTTCTTTAAGAGACTTTAACACCTCCAAACTACCCACAAACAGCGGGGAAGGAGTCTTACCAATATATTTCTCCGCTTCTTCCAAAGCTTGACGTGCTATCTTTAAAGATTCAAACCAGCCCTTACCTGTTTCCGCAATATATGCAGCAGCAGCGACTTCTGTTTCCCGACGACTCGCTACCGCGATTAAACCTGCTGGATCTAAAATAGTACCATCGATCCCAAACGCCATTAACAACGGTTCGCCAATTCCCGGAACTTGTGCGTCTACCATTCTCGCGACTTTTTGAGCAAGCGATCGCAAATAAACTTCCGAATCTTCTAAAGTACCGTTTTTGTCAAACAAAATCGCCTCAATATTAGAAAACGTCCGGTTTCCGCACTTAATTGTTACCAAAATATACCCCTTTTAATTTATTGACAAAGCTAGAACTTACGCAAAAACTCTCCTAAACTCTTATTGCTTCGCATCTTCGCGGTTAATTCCTCCGTATCTTGTGGTAAATCCTAAAAACTTGTAAAACTCTTATTTTAGCTGTATTCTTGTACACATAAGTAATGAGTCTAGAATTATTAATCTACCAGAATTTAAAGAGTATAGGACTTACGCATAAATTGCCAGAAACTTTGATTTAATTAACCGCGATAGGCGCTTCGCCTTCTTGGAGGGTAGGACGCGAAGGACGCTAAGGAATAGGAGTTTAAGAAGGTTTTTGCGTAAGTCTTAGAGTATAAATAAAGAAAAAGGTTAAGCAGGAAGAAATTAATTCCTTCTCCCTCTCAAACCACCTCCCCACCTCCCCAGATTACTTATGCCATCTTTCCAAGCTGAACCTCATAATTTTGTTGAGTTGCTGCAAACTGTCGGTGACGGATGCGAAATCAGTTTGAAATCTGGGGAATATAAGGGACCATTTACTATAAATCGCTCGATTACAATTCGTGGTGTAGGTACAGATACAGTTATTTTTACAGTTGATGAACCTGCATTGACAATTACAGTCCCTGGTGTACGGTTGGAGAATTTAACTATTACTAGGACTATCGGTGTAGAAAACGGAGAAATTGTCCTTTCTGCAACAACCGAAACCGCACCCATTTGTCAGTCGGTAACTCTTACAGGAGTAGCGCCAAATATTCACTGGGAAGGTGGAAATTGGGATATTCCCAACCTGTTGGATTTTGGAGAAATAGAAACAAATCGTCAGGTAGAACGTTCTTGGCAGTTGCAAATAGGTTCACCGTGCAGGATTCTATCTGATTTTAATTGGTTGCGCGTACCAAGTTGTCATTTATATCCTGGAACACAGATTTTACAGATTGTGTTGAATTCTAGGGATATTCTGGCAGGGACGATTTTATCAGGTACGATATTGATAGAAGCTGAAGATGAGAATCGAACTATTGAAATAACAGCACTAATTAAAGCAGAACAGTCAAATAATGTAGAAGCTATTTATTCAATTACTAGTAACAGTAAAATTCAGAATTGGGGATACAAATTTGCGAGCGATCGCGCTATAGATAAGTTTATTCGGGAAATTGAAGGTGAAGCGTTCATAGAAAAATCTGAACGCATCCGTCGAGAACGTGCAGAGAATTTGATGTCTTATATTCTTGGGGATGCAGCGAATCTTTTTTATGTAAGACGGCAAGAAGCAAAACAGAAACATGATGAAGAAACATGGGAATTAATTATTGCTACCGATAGAGAAGATTTCCCACTACCTCCACAATTAAAGCAGCTTCAGAAAACTTTGAGATTACTTGTATCTGCACGTCCAGAAGATGGTGGTGGTGGATTAAAGGTACGTGATGCTAATTTGTTATTCCCCGCTAGAGGAAAGGTTGATGGGTTCGCTGCACCCTGTTATCTGAAACTATTACCCAATCATTTGCGAGGAATTCCAGCCCATGCGATCGCCCGGATAAATAACTTACCATTATTAAGCGATCGCTATGTACCTACAGATAAACAGCTGCAAGTTTGGCACACTTTTTTAGAAATAGAAGAACGGATTGCGAAAGCACGTCAATTTTGCGTTTTTTTCGTGAGTAATAATGATGGATATGATAGCAAACGAGTTACTTTTGAAATTGATGTGACGTCAGCAACAATTGATGGCAATTCGGAAAACTCTTTAAATATAGATGAATTTTGGAACCGAGCATTTCAGTCAAAAAATGAAGATTTAATGCTGTTTGAATCTTCTCCCAAAAATAGAAATATTCGGGATGGCGAAAAGTTGGGAAGCATTACAGAAATTGAACGTAAAAGTAATAAAATCAAGATTAGATTAGATTCAGACTTAGTTGAGCGCATAAATAAAGGTCGTTATCAACTACCCAAAAAAGGATTTTTATATTTTGAAGCGGCTGGGGATATTTATCAAATTGAACGCAAGCAAAATGCTTTAGACAGTTTGAAAAAAGGTCGCTGCCAAAATACCTATTTAAGCAAGTTTTTATTTGATGCTTCTCAAGCAAGAATTCCCAAAAAAATAATTAGACTCCAACCGGAAGATTTATTAAAACGTGATGCGAACCCTGAGCAAATTGCTGCAGTGGAAGCAGTACTTTCCTCTCCCGACATGGTTCTAATTCAGGGACCACCAGGTACAGGTAAAACGACAGTAATTGCCGAAATTTGTTATCAAATTGCCCTGAGGGGTGGGAAAACATTAATAGCTTCACAAGCAAATTTAGCTGTCGATAATGCCCTGAGTCGATTAGTTCACAATCCCGTTATTCGGGCTTTACGAAAAGGAAAAGCTGAGAGAGTCCAGGAAGAAGGACAAGCATTTTTAGAGGAAAATGTGATTGGTCGATGGTTGCAAAATACCGCTGATGACTGCGAAACAAGTCTATCTAAGCGTCAGGAGAATGTGGAGCTTTTTCAACAATTACTCGCAGCATCACAAAAATTTGCAGTATATCTTCCATTTGAGGAAGAATTTCAAAATAAACAATATAAATTCCAAAATCACAAAGCACAGTTAAAGGCAGACTGCAAACAGCAAGAAACAATTTCTAAGGAAATCTTAGAAGAAAAAAGTAAAATTATCACTCTAATTACAAATTTAGATAATCTGCTAAAATTTGTACCAAATGTAGACTGGGAAAACCCAGAAGTTACGAATTTTTTACCTCTTCTCAAACCCTACACTACAGACAATATTTTAGTAGAAAGCTTTTTAATAAATGTTCGTATAGCTATCATCAATACTGCCGAACTTGGCTTGACTCGTCCTGCTCGTGGTGTATTTGGACTTGCAGCTTGGTTGCGTGAAACTGTTGCCATTAACATATCTGAATTGAAGACGGCATTAATTTACGCAAAAGATGCCGCTACAGCTATGTCAGAAGTTGTAGCATTAGTCCAGGCTTTTAAAGAAAATTCTATATCTTTAAATGAAGCCCAAGCTAATTATCAGAAAATAATTATCAAGCAACAAGTCATAGGGCCAAAAATAAATAATTTACAAAAGCGAAAATGTGAAATTGATTTTGTCATTACTGCGGTTAAAGAGTGGAAGTCTACAGCAACTTCTAGACTCTATCAAATATTAAGTAATTGTCGGCAAACTGGAGAATTGTTAACAGATGATATAATCCAATTGCCAGCGGGGTTGTTGATGATTGCAAAATCTTTAAATTTACCGCTTTTACCAACAAGTTACAAAGTCACTAAAATAGATTATTTACCAAATTGGGTACAGTTGACAAATGCTTTATCTTATGAATCAGAAGGTCAGTTTATTGATAGACGAGGTAAACAGTACACCTTTAGTTATTTTTTGCACCATGTTTTTAGTCAAATTCCGATAGTCCTAATGGAAGGCGATCGCGTCAAATGGCAAGAATTTTGTCAACAGTTTAATAATTATCCGCAATTAACAATAATTCAGCGACAAGTCCTGTTAAAACATACGCAGAAATTCCTCAGTAAGATAGAGGCTATTTACGCGCGATCGTGGGATTTAAATAATATTGAGTCTACTCTTCATCGGGTTGTCGAGGAATTAGTAGAAACTATTCTGGCAAATGGACGATTATGCGTTAAAAAAGTCAAAATTGAAACTGAACAAGAACTCGAATATTTACAACAACAACTAAAAGAAATTCAAACAGCGGAGAATAATCATAGACAGCAAATATCTGCCGCTCAATATCATGCAGAAACAGCACAGCAACAAGCTAACTTTAAAATTAGTCAAGTTATCCATCTTCTGCAACAACTGATGCAACAACCAAATTTAGTTAAAAAGGTTCGCATTGTATCTGAACAATATCTCAGGAAGCATTCAGATATTTGGGAACAACCACAACCATTTATCAGCGTGACAAATTCTTGGGAATCTAGTACAGCTAATTTAGAAAGTTTGATTCCTTGTTTGGAACCTTTTAGCGTACTAGAGAACATCAAAGATGATTTGCATCAGCATCTATCTCATATAGAACAAGAAAAGGAAAATGCAACCCGGCAAATTGCTGAGTTAGAAATTAAAATAAGCGAACTAGAAAGTGAATTAGAAAAGCAGATACCAAACAAACTCATTCAACACAGAAATTGGTGGCAGCAAGTATGGCAAGAAATACCCGATAAATTCAAGCCAAAAATTCCAACCGCAGGATTATTTACTTTAGATTTTTTACGCAAAATTCAAGCTCAATATGATTTATGGCAACGAGAACTAGAACAAGATAAAGCTTACCTCAAACGGTACCAAAACTTTGTCCAAGATTGGGTTAAAAAACTTCAAAATCCATCAGCACAAGACCGGAATGAATTAAAGCAAATTTATATTGATAATGCAAATGTAATTGGCATTACTTGCGTCCAAGCAGCAAGAGGAGATTTTTCTAAAGAATTTCCCAGCTTTGATGTTGTGATTATTGATGAAGTTAGCAAATGTACTCCTCCAGAATTATTAATCCCAGCTTTAAAAGCCAAAAAATTAGTATTAGTAGGTGACCATCGCCAATTACCCCCCATGCTGCGCGAAGATACAATAGAAGATATTGTCGCAGAAATGGGCACGAGCAAAGATGAACTTAGCTTTATCAAAGAATCTCTCTTTAAACTTCAATTTGAGTCAGCGGATGACAGCATCAAAAAAATGCTCGCAAGTCAGTATCGGATGCATCCGCAAATTATGGGGGCAATCAATCAATTTTACGAACATCGACTAAATTGTGGGATTTCAGAACCCGACCTAAAACGCGCTCATAATTTAGCAGGTGAAATTATTCAAGAAAATCAGCATATTCTTTGGGTTAAAACGCCAATTGGAGACGAATTCACAGAGAAAAAAGAGGGGACATCGCGTTTCAATCTCAAAGAAGTTGATATTATTGAGCGTTTATGCGAACAAATGGAAGCGGCATGGCTTTCCAAAATTGCCGATGGTCAACCTCCAAAAGAAATAGGAATTATTACTTTCTATGGCGCTCAATTGAAATTAATCAAAGATAGAATTGAATCTGATAGATTTCCTTCTTTGAGTATTCGTACAGGCACTGTTGATATATTTCAAGGTATGGAACGACCTGTAATCATTGTGAGTACAGTTTGTAATAATAGTAGGGGAGATATTGGATTTGCTAAACAACCAGAACGGGTAAACGTCGCATTCTCCCGTGCTCAAGAATTGCTAGTAGTTGTCGGTTGTCACGATCTATTTACACAGCAACCCGGTCAAGTTGGAAAGATGTATCAAGAAGTTTCCAAGGTAGTAAGTCGTTACGGTGGATTTATCGATTTTGGATTTTAGATTGAAGAATATGCAAGATATCATCTCTTACACTTGTACGTATAAATCACTAATAGAAAATTACAAAGTAAATAATTTTACATCATAAAATATGTCTAATAGTCCTTTTAAAAGGACTTTCGCTATGAGACAGGGATTTCCAATCCCTGGCGGACAGGAGCGGGGTCAGAGAATCTATAAATACTTAGTTATTTTTGTGTTGGCGATATCGATAAAGTGCGAAATAAGAATATCAAAGGCAAATGAACAATCCAAAATTAATTGGCCCTAACTTAATCTCATTAGTAAAGCAAATTGAGAAGCAAAATCAAAATTTCTCAATATTGGCAGCACGGGAGTTTCGTTACAAACTGCAGCAAACATTATTAGATATTACGATTAGCGAACCTCGCAAATTTAACGTACTTGAAGAATTTATTCTCCGTGCAAGTATTGAATTTATTCCAGCACCAACTGTTAAAGAATTAGCTGATGTTTTGGGGTTAGACGCTATATTTGTACAGAATACGGCAGCAAATCTCGCTAGTTTAGAAACTCTAGAACTATCAACAACAGGCTCAATCAAAATTACATCTCAAGGGCGTAAATTTTACAACCAAGGAACTATCTCATTACCACCGCAAACTAAACAAGTTTATGCGATTTCTGACCCATTTCAGGAAAATATTTCTTTTCAGTTTTCGCCTTTGTCAGGAGGAAATATCGATTTACCAGACCTAGGAAAACTTGCCAGTCTAGAAAATATTAATATTAATGAATGGACACTTTCAGAAATCCAGCAATTTATTGAAACTACAGAATTAGGACTAAATATGCCCCAACATGGCAAAATAGTCACGAATTTTGATGTAATTGGTGAATCTCAAATTTGCTGGCAAAATATCGCAATCTTAGTTTTATTTGATATTAAAGAAGATAGATATACAATTCAAGTTAGACGAGGTAAGCAAATTTTAGATAAAGCATCAAACTGGCTTTTAGAGTTAGAAGCGGAACAAAAAGTTTCTCTCAATGACTTGTGCCAATTAACCGAAGAAGCTATCAAATCATTTAGAGAAGCAACCCAAACAAAATCGCAAAAACCTAAGGAACGGCCAAAAAAGAGATTAACCACGTAGGATAGGCTTCAAGAGGTGTCCGGTCTGGCTAGAACTCGATCAATCCAAAATTGCGCTCTTGGATCTTTGTCTTCTTAATCTTTCTTTACATCTTACTCTTTATGCCCTGCTAATGAGTAGCACGAGTCCTCAACAAAGAGTATCACGTTGAACGGTTCGGCTTTTCTTCTGGTTAGCCTACATTGTTAACAATCGTTTACCATTTTCCCCTTAATCTTTCTTTACACAGTTTAGTTTATTTCTGTCCTCCTACTTACTTTTCACCTGTACTTTAATAAGTTTCTTACCATTGGGGCGATGAGAGAAAAGCTAACCAAACGATAGTATCCGCCCATTGTTTTGTAAAAGATTGCAAATTATCTAATATTACCCTCAAGGGTAATGCCAAAGTCGAGGTAAGTTTCATACTTTGGAAAAGAGAGTGCTTTTTGGCTGCAAGTCAGCAAATTATTTATTCATAACACTTAGCACAAGAAGGAAGAATCAATATGAATAATAATGATGTCATGTTTGAACGACCAAGAGTTGTCGTTCAATTCCGCAAGGGTGTTCAACTTCCTGTAGAAGCTAACCCGGAAAATTACATAGAGCGCTTAGGTGTTGGACCTTGGCAGAAACTCACACAGCAATTCCCAGACCTGAAGATGAGTCCGGTGTTCACTAATATCAAGCCAGATGCGCTCAGAGAACTGGCGAATCGTGCTGCTGAGATGGACCCAACCTACAAACCAGCTGACTTCTCTATTTTCTACTACATTGATGCACCGCCCGGTACTGACCTAGTTGCCCTGGTGAAGACCTTGCTGCGTTGGCAAAGCGTTCAAGAAGCCTATATCGACCAAGCTGGACCCGACCCGCTTGTGAATGCGGGGGACGATCCACGTTCTGTCAATCAAGGCTATCTCGACCCAGCCCCAGATGGCATCGATGCAGAGTACGCTTGGGGCTTTGATGGTGGTGACGGTGCAAGTCAGCGCTTTATCGACCTAGAACGGGGTTGGACACTCAACCATGAGGATATTACAGGGCATGGCGCAACGCTTCTTCATGGCACATTACTTGACAGTTCACGCAGCCACGGCACTTCGGTTTTAGGGGAAGTGTGTGCTGTTGACAACACATTAGGCTGTGTTGGTATCGTACCAAATATTGCCTCGGTTAACGTGGTTTCTTTTAACGGTAGTACGCGACCAAATGCAATCATTGCCGCCATATCCAACTTGAGTTTCGGCGATGTGCTGCTCCTGGAAGCACAAGTGTGGCTGAATGGAACGTCCTTACTCGGACCAATCGAAGCATACGATGCCGAGTTTGAAGCCATCCGGTTGGCTACCGCGCTCGGTATTATCGTGGTGGAGGCAGGGGGTAACGGTACCAATAACGGTTCCACCCCACCACTAAACATGGATACCTACACAACCCTCTCAGGTAAAGCCATCTTCAACCGTGACCCTGTTAATCCCGACTTCCGCGACTCCGGCGCAATTATTGTGACCGCAGCGACTTCAACATCTCCACACACGCGCTTGGCATACGCACCCCACGGCAAACGGATTGATTGTTATGCGTGGGGTCAAAATATCAACACTTTAGCTTCTAATTCCAGCGGCTCAACCACAGCTTATACTACTTCTTTCGGTGGTACTTCCGGTGCTTCCCCCATTATTACTGGGGCAGCTTTGGCGGTGCAAGGTCGGGCCCAAGCGCAACTGGGTTTCCGCTTTAGCCCACGGCAGATGCGAGTGATTTTAAGCGATCCAGCGACTGGGACGGCGGCGGCAGCCACAGAAACGACCCAGATTAGCGTCATGCCTAACTTACGTGCTATTTTTGACACGATTTTTAACGTTGCACCAGACATATACATCCGCGATTACGTAGGAGATAGTGGTGAACCGCACACGGATGCTATCTCCGCCAGTCCTGACATCATTCTCAGACCAACCTCTGTAGCTAACCCGCAAGCCACCTTCGGTGCGGGCAGTGGTACCGAGAACAGCGCCACTTTAGGATTCAAAGCGGAAGCTGGTCAGGACAACTTCATTTACGTCCGCGTGTTGAATCAAGGTGGATCGGCAGCAACCAATGTCCAGGCAACTGTATTCTGGTCTCCGGTAGCTACTCTAGTTACACCCGACTTATGGACGCTGGTTGGTACTACTCCCATCGCAAACGTACCTATTGGTGAGCAACTCACCGTATCTGATGCTATCGTTTGGCATCGGCTAGACATACCCGCTCCAGGTCACTACTGCTTTGTCGGACTTGTGGGAAATAGTGCCGATCCAGCGCCTGGCCCTGCAGATTTCTTGAACTGGGATAATTTTAGGCGTTTTATCCGAGAAAATAACAACGTTACCTGGCGAAACTTTAATGTTGAGGATAACGAGCCAGACGTTAACGATCCAAATCTTCCTTTATCTTTTAAGGCACTTGCTTTTCTGGCTCCAGGAGCCCCAGACAAAGCTCGTTTCATGGCTTTAGAGATAGTAAATAAACTACCACTTGGGGCAAAAGCTATCCTGGAGACACCGCTTGTTTTCTTCGAGCTACTCCATGAGTGCCATCAACTGTGTAACGTGAGGATAGACAAGAAGCGGGGTGTAGCTTATATCCCAATTAATCCACAAGGGCGCACACGCTTCGGTGAAGTCCTATTCCCAGCCAAATCGCGCACCCCTCTGCGACTGCTTATTCACATCCCAAAAGAGTACAGGAAGCAAGCTTATCAGGTTGTTGTCAGGCAGCTCTGGGAACGTGAGGAAGTAGGTCGAGTCACGTGGCAGCTTCAACCAGAAGACCAAAAAGGGAAATGTAATTAAATGGGTGAATGGGGTATTGACACTCTGCGTCTATGAGTGAGCGCAGAGTGTCAAATTAAAAACGCTGCACCAGCTAGCATACCTTTATAAATACAAATTATAAATATTGAGTGTTATAGCATAGTATCTCGTTTGAATAACCTCTTAATTGTGGATTCTACAAGTGCTTTGCTACTTCTTTATATCTACTTCATATATAATTTTATATTTGCTAATTTAGAAAATTTAGAGTTATTCTAATTTAGGTATCTTGCCTCATAAGATACTTTCATTAATTTCAGTCTAAGCAGAAAATCAATTAATATTATTAACTCAAAAATGGATTTATTTAAAGAAGCAAGTCAGTTAGCTGATGCGGCAAAAAATGCTATTCAAGAAACTACTACTTATGTCTATGGTGTTGTGGATGGAGCTAAAACCAATACACAACAAAGTCTTGAAGCGATTGACCAGACTGTAAACAACGTCAAAAGCAGCATTTTAGATGCTACTTTTGCAGGCATGACAGTTGCTAATTCCCTTAAGGATCTGCCCCAGACAGCACAAGAATTAGCCGCCCAAATGCCGAAAATTGCTCAAAGGCTGCGACATGGAGCAGGAACTCACGCTAGTGATGCTCCTCGAACTGATGCCGATGTGATGAAGCTATTTAACAAGATTCCTGGTACATCTAAGTTTGGAGGAGAAGAACACACAATTCGTCAATTTCTGAGTGATAAGCATGGCAGCCATATTAATCCACGTTCCAAAGGCGGATCTAATGCTGCTGACAATATCCTTTGGGAAGTGGGGGTTGATAACCTCAGCCGAGGTGCGAAGGTGATGACTGTTGGCGAACAGTTTTATATTCGCGTTTACAATGCAGTCGATTCTATAATTATTAATTCGGGTGCCATCGCTCGTCTTGGCCTTACTGCTACGGGAACAGCAATTCTCACGCAAGTTGTGGTAACGGCGATTTCCTATTCTCTCGACCTTTATCGGGGTGACATCACAGTTGACGAGTATAAAAACTTAATTTTTGAAACAGCCAAACAAGCTGGTATTGCTACACCAATCGTTTTTCTGGTTTTGATAGCTGTGTTAGCCCTATTTCCAGAATTTGGAGTTATACTATCTGCACCAATAGTTGTTGCAGGTTTTAATGCCTTGTTTGGTGTTAGTATTGCCATGCCCATCATCGAATCGTTAGGTCGCCACCTCCAAGCTGGAGGCTTTGGAATAGAAGCTGCTGATAGTTACAAAAATTTTGTAAGTGAAGGATAAAACTTTAAAGATGTCGCGGTTCTTACTGTTTTAGGTAAAACTGCACAAAGTACATTCTGAGCCTTCACCTACTAGCTCATTGTCAGACCAATTTCTTGATTTCATTATAGGCACGCCTTGCGTCCGCGCGTCGAATAGACCTCACCCTGCCATTAGCTTCGCGAGCGCCGGACGCTCGCTGCAGCGCAAGAGCCAGAGAGTGACGTTGGGGAAGGGCGTCAGATCGACCTCCATCGTCCCGATCCAGCCGACGAAGCCTTGCAGGTGTGTGTCCGCGAGGCTGTAGTCCCCGAGCAAGAACGATTTCCCCTCCAGTCCGTCGTCGAGAATTCTCAGACAGACGGCGAGATCCGCCTTTGCCTTCTCCACTGCGCTCGCGCTGCGCTGCTGGGGGGGCACCCAGTCCAACGAGTTGGACTGGACTGCTCCTTCACTGCTAGTCGGCAGCGACGCGGCCAATCGGCCGGCCGCTTCGGCGAGCGTGACGTTGCTCCAGGCGATCCACTTCATCGCTTCGCCGCGAAGAGGACCGGGCGCGGGGTAAAGCTTGGCATCCACGCCGAAGACCTCACCGAGGTACATCGTGATGGCGGACGACTCCCAGATTGGCGTCCCTTCATGCACGATTGCGGGAACCCTTCCGTTCGGGTTGATCTTGAGGAAGTCGGGCTTCCTGGTGTCGCCCGCACTGATGTCGAGCTTCACGCGCTCACAAGGGGTGCCGAGTTCTGCCAGAACGGCATCGGTGATGCTCGCGGTGGACATGGGGGCGTAATAAAACGTGAGGCTCATTGCTTGTTCGTTCTCCAGGGCTTGGTCTAGATAAGCGGTTTGGTTGATCGCTTATTTTTGCTGTATTTGTGACGCTTGTCATTTTGCCATTAATTGCCCGACTTTTAACTAATTATCCTGGCTACTTTGGTATTTTATCTAAAATTACCAATACCTTTGCCAAAAGACCATAGTTGAGAGCCTTTTGTTATAGCTGTTTCGACCAAATCCTAACCATCATCGCTTCGCAGAATTCTACGTGCGATTCAGAGGCGTTGCCCCCGTTTCTACAATATAAATATAAAGCAACTGGTTGTTCTGCGGTGAATTTTTTCATCGTAAGTTGCTGTTGAGGACTTTCCACCCTAAAAGTTCGTGACTATATTTTAGTTTTTAAGAAAAAGCTATATCTTTATCGATTTACTGTAGATTAAACTAAAGAATGTAGTGCTATTCCTCACTGCATAGAATGCATAGTTACAGACATAAGCGCATCCTGCCTACGTCAGATTTTAAATGTATATTTCAAATGATACTATGCGTTGAATTATTTATTACTTTCTACTGATATGTATATCTGCATCTGCTATTTTGTAGATAAATTAAGATGTCCGCGACATTCACCACACCCTGTTAGCAAGCAACGGGGATAAGAAGAGTGTGGCTTCAAAGTCATGAAATTCTGACAATTAAGTAATAATACTTGATTGATATGTTTTTAATTTTAGATAATAATTTCTCGAAACTTTATCAAAATTCGACATAAACATTTTTTATTAATCAAGGTAAAATAGCAAAAATAAGTTTATTTCAGGCTTAATCGGCGAAATAAGTTTATTTTTACTTGCCTTTTAGTTTGCCTTTCTTTATCTAATTTTTATGAATGATTAGATTATGATTTTCATTATTTATTACACAGTATAAAATAATATGATTTTGGCTTGTATTTCAATATAAATGCGGATTGTAATTTTTTATTATTTATTCAAAAATCAATTGACATAAGAGTTTTCCGGTAGTAAGAAAGTACTGTTAAACACCATAAACCTTCGACAGCAGTATGGAAAAGTGCAGTCTCGGAAATTATGGTGACGCTTAAGCTTGTCTAAAAAGTTAAATCATTAAAATTGGGGCAATAAAAATGACAGATGTTCTTGCTTTGAGTGTGAAGCAACAAGAAACCGCGCATTTCCGATTGCTTGTAGAAAATTGTGACAACTTTTGGGAGCAAGAAATCAGGCCCCTATTTACAGGTGAGTCTCTATTTTTCAAAGTCAAAACTCGATATGGAAAATATATCAAGTACGTTAATTTAGACAATGGGGCTACGACTACTCCTTTTGCACCTGTCAAGGGGTATGTAGACTCCATGCTTGATACCTACGGTAGTGTGCATCGAGGTTCGGGGCAAAAGTCAATTATTACGACGCAAGAATACGACTCTAGTCGAGACATCATCCGAGATTTTGTCGGGTCATCTGCAAATAACTATGTCATTTTTTCAAAGAATACGACAGAGGCAATTAACGGAGCCGCCACGCTTTGGGCAAAACGACCAGGTAAAATTTTAGTTTCTGATATTGAACATTCTTCTAACCTCCTGCCTTGGGTAACTCAAGACCAAGTTATTCAATACCGAACGAAAGCCAACGGCAGCGTTGATTTGGTGGAAATCGAGAATATCTTATCTTCACACCGAAACTTGCCAGAAACTGAGCAGATTAAGCTTGTAACTATTACTGGTGCTTCGACAATTACTGGATACAGACCTCCTATTTACGACATTGCAGCTTTAGCGCATCGGTACAATGCCAAAATGTTTGCTGATGTATGTCAGTTGATTCAGCATGAAAAAGTTGATATGCGTCCGGATGATGACCCAACCCATTTAGATTTTGTGGCGTTTTCTGGGCATAAAATGTATGCTCCCTATGGAACGGGGGTTATGGTCGGTCCGAAGGAATTCTTTGATGGTAGTTACCCTTATCAAATTGGCGGTGGTAATTTACCTTACATTACGAGAAATTTGGAAATCAAACGGTTTTATACCGAACGGGCACACGACCCTGGAACGCCGAATGCAATGGGTGCGATCGCCATTAGTAAAGCGATTGAGATTATCGAAGCGCTTGGACGCGAACGAATTGCCAAGTACGAACACGATTTGGTTGAATATACATTTACAAGGCTTGGGCGCATTCCGAATGTCAGAGTCCATATTAGCGGGGACTACATAGCACATGTGATTCCCTTTGATATTGATGGATTTGATGGACGCTTGGTAGCAGAAATCTTGGCGCAGGAATACGGAATTGGTGTAAGGGCTGGGGCTTTTTGCACCTACGAGTATATTCGCAAGCTAAAAAATATTTCCGATCTCGCAGACGAAGAAATTGCGGCTGAAGTCGATCGGGGAATTACACGCAATATTCCCACGATCATTCGGGCGAGCTTTGCTGTGTACAATACTCTCGAAGATTGCGATCGCTTCCTTGATGCCATATCACAGATATCACGTCAGGGGGTAGAGCATTATCGTCCTCACTACAAACAAGATGAGATGACTGGTGTTTGGACAGTAATTAATTAGCTTTACTCCTGTCCACTAAGTGCAGCAGTATAGTTTAAACTCAACTGCTGCATTTAAATATTAATAGGACTTACGCAGGTGTCACAAAAAATCATGAAATTATCCGCGTCCATCTGTGTACCCTGCGGTTAATTAACTCAAAAACAAGAACGTAATAGCTTGAGCGATAAAAATTTGTTTGACCAAGACGATTATTTGCGATCGCGCCTACAGGAATATATCTGGGACAAAAGCACAGATTCTGGGTTATCGCGCAAGCGTTTTTTACAGATACTCGCGACTGTCTTTGGGGGAACAGCTTTAGGTAGTTTAGCTCCTGTTCGAGGTGAAGTCAAAGCGGATACTATCAAAATCAAGCCCACCAAAATAATTAAGCCAGTACCACCGGGTTATATCTCCCACAGTCAAGGTACGTTAGAGATGAACTGGTCGGCAATGTACAAGAAAGGCTATTTAGTCCCAAATGACTGGTTCTACGTACATAACCGCAGTAAGCCTCCCACGTTTGACCCATCCGCTTGGCGGTTACAAATCGAAGGAAATGGTGTTTCGCAACCAAAACAGTTTACCTACGATGAAATCATTGGGATGCCGTCAGTCTCGGTGACAAGCGCGATTGAATGTGCAGCTAATGGTCGAATATTTTTTGAAGAGGCTTACAATAAACCATTTTCGGGAGCCCGGTGGAGACTGGGTGCAATTGGTGTAGCTGAATGGACTGGTGTACCAATAAGTTTGTTGCTAGAACGTGCGGGGCTAAAATCCACTGCGCGAGATGTATTAATCGAAGGGGCAGATTTAGATTCACTCGATGCAAAACAATTTAAGTACAGCTATGTAGTGCCGATTGCCAAAGCGCTCTTAGATAATTCAATTCTCGTCTATGCCATGAACGGCGAGGCCTTACCGTTAGATCATGGTAGCCCGTGCCGCGTTATATTTCCTGGTTGGGCTGGAAACGCCAATGTTAAATGGGTTGAGCGGATTGAGGTTTCTACTATGCCTATATATACCGAATGGATAAAAAAGCAGGCAGTTTTGATTGGCTCCAATTACCCGTCCGAGCCTTCTTTAGAAGGTAAATTAATTACATACCAAAATGTTAAAAGTGCTTTTGAACTAGAGTGGCCCGCTGTACTTAGGACAGGAGCCTACCTTTTACGCGGACGATCGTGGTCGGGAAAAGGAAAAATTGCCCGTGTCGAAGTCAGTTTAGATGGCGGTAGAACTTGGCAACTGGCGCGACTGAGAGAACCAAATCTTCCATTTGCATGGACAAGGTGGGATGTTGATTGGGATGCAATGCCCGGAGAATATTTACTGCAAGCTCGTGCTACAGACAATTTAGGTAATACCCAACCGGACTCCGTGCCGTGGAATAATATGGGGTTACTTTATGGAGGCGTTGTTAGTCATCCAGTACGAGTACAAGGGGAAGGATAAAAGTAAGTAGGTATGAATGTAAATAATTATCGTTGGGATAAGGCAGGGGGGGAGCAGGGGGAAAAAGGGTTTGAGCCTTGTTTACTTTTCTTCACATAATTTGGTTTTATTGTGCCGACTTACTTGTATTAAAAAAGGCTTATTTATGATTGATTTTAATTGGGCTATTTTGGCAGTTGGAGGGCTAATATCTGGCGTGATATCGGGACTTTTAGGAATTGGTGGCGGTATTGTCACAATTCCTTTAATGGTTGCACTCGGTTACACCCCCGTTCAAGCGATCGCAACCAGCAGTCTTTTTATTACAATTACGGCAATTTCTGGAAGTATCCAAAATTGGTTAATGGGTTATTTTGACTGGAAAAGAGTATTCTATTTAGGAATTCCAGCTTTTTTTACCACTGGAGTTGGAGTATATTTTGCCAATCAAATTCCACCCCAAATTATCCTTTGCGCCTTTGGCATTATCTTACTTGCCAACATTTATCTAATCGAGCTGCGCAAACAGCTTGCTTTAGTTGAAACAGAAACGGAAAAACCAGCATTTAATCCTGTGGTTTCTATCATTGGTACGGGCAGTGCAGCAGGTATCTTAGCAGGTTTATTTGGCTTAGGCGGCGGTACGGTTATGGTGCCAATGCAAATGTTACTGCTCAAAGAGGAAATTAAAGTAGCGATTCAAACAAGTCTCGGCGTGATTGTGATTACTGCTTTAGCAGCATGTACGGGACATGCTTTGCGGGGAAATATTTTGTTTGTCCCCGGTTTAATTTTAGGATGCGGTGGTATTTTGGGGGTTCAAATGAGTACTCGCACATTGCCAAAATTGCCCGATGAGACTGTAAGACTTACCCTCCGCATCTTCTTGGGAATATTATCAATGTATATTTTTTGGCAGGCTTGGGTAATAAACGCGGTACCCCTATAAGGATTGGCTATCACCATCGCACTTAGGCGTTGTTTTTTTTTAAGTTACAATACTCCTAACTAACACATTCCACAATCCATATATAGCAAGGGTTACAAAAAATGTGCTAGTTTCATATTTTAGTGGAGCGCGGCGCTAGTCAGAGGCTGATATCTTGCACCTTAAAAATAAAATGTTAAAATAACCACTGCCATTACTCAGGTAAATCGATTCAGGCCCTACCCGCCAGGGACTATAAGTCCCTGTCTAATAGCATAAGTCCATTTAAATGGACTAAAAATGAACTTTTTTGTCATCGTTGCCCAACACGGACACACCATCGAAGCCGAAATCAAAGCCATACTTCAAAGTGTATTAGCCCCAGAACTATCACCCAAAATTAACCTTGCCGCAGCCATAGAAAACCGCTTTGCAAATCTCGGTGATTTTGAACTACCCGAAATTACTAGAGAACCCATGAGAAAAGCCGTTCCTGCCAGTGAGGAACGGCTTTAAGTTTTGCTAATTGACCTTGACGCAACCTCACACTCAATGGTTTAGAGTCTAATACCAATTCTGTATGAGGTTGCGCTTTATTCACCCACAGGCTCAAGCCTGGGGCTATACAAACAAAGCCCACCTGCGTGGGCTAATTAGGCGCATCTTTATAAAGAAACGGTATAACGGTACTTTTAATATCTAATCCTTGGATCTACATAAGCATTCAAAATATCAATCAAAATACTCGCAAACACGACAATTGCGCCGAAAAAGACTAATACACCCTGCACTGTCGGATAATCCCGCAGAGAAATGGCTTCATACAGCTTATTCGCCAATCCGGGCCAAGAAAACGTGACCTCAGTCAAAACCGCTCCACCCAACAGCGAAGCAAAAGTTAATCCCAATACAGTAATTACTGGAATTAAGGCATTTTTCAAAGCATGAGAAACTAAAATATTTCTTTCCTTAACACCTCTTGCTCTCGCTGCTTCTACATAATCGGCTCGCAGGGTTTGCTTCAAATTCACCCGCACAATTCGCTCAAAAATCCCACTTAACAACACCCCTAGAGTGAGGCTAGGAAGTGCCAGATGGTGTAAAGCGGTGAAAAAATTACCTAAATTACCACTCAATAAACTATCAAGAGTGTACAAACCAGTAATAGCTTGTGGTGGACTTGTAGTGAAGCGTCCTGATACCGGAAACCAACCCAACTGGACTGCAAAAACCAATTGCAGCAGCATCCCTGCCCAAAACATTGGAATGGAGTAAGTAATAATACCAAATAATCGTCCCCCGATATCAAAAATCGTTCCAGGACGGGAAGCAGAAAGAGTCCCGACTGTAATCCCAACTACTAGTGCAACCGCCATACTGCATACAGCTAGCTCTACTGTAGCCGGGAAATAGTCGCCAATAATCTGCCATACACCTTGTCCCCGACTCGTTAAAGATGTTCCCAAATCAAAACGCAGCAAGTTTCCCATGTAATTTATGTACTGCAACCAAAGGGGCAAATTTAAACCCAATTGTTCCCGCAGTGCAGCTTTAGCGCTTTCTGGGGCCCGTCCACCAAGAATTGCATCTGCTGGATCTCCTGGTGTTGCTCTTAATAAAAGAAATACCACGGTCGTGATAGTCCACAACATCATGGGTGCTAGGAGCAACCGGGTGGCAATGTAATACTGTAAGGCTTTTGAGCGAGAGGACATAGTTTGGTTAGTGGTTAGTTGTTAGTTGTTAGTTGTTATACCGTTTCTTTGTGAAGCTGCATATATTACCCCCCTGTAGTCCCCCCTTGGCAAGGGGGGACTACAGGGGGGTCTTGATTATGTGCATCTTCATACAGAATTGGTATTAGTGGTTAGTTGTTAGTGGTTAGTGGTTAGTGGTTGGGAGTTAGGAGTTAGGAGTTATAACATTTCTGTATGAAGATGCAATTAAACCACATCTATTTTAAGAAACATAGTTTTTAAAAGTAGTGGGAGCATCTTGCTCCCGAATGGTAGTAGCGGGCTTTTCAGCCTGCACTACTCCAGGTTTCAAAATGGACCAGGTTTAATAGTCCACGCAGGTGTAGCTCTGTACCCCTCCGGGGAAGCAAGCAACGTAGAGCAAGACCCTTCTAGGGTGTGGAGAAATAAAGCGCAACCTCATACAGAATTGGTATCATTCCTAACTCCTAACTCCCAACTCCCAACTTCCAACCACTAACAACTAACAACTAACCACTAACTCGTTTCATTTTTTAATTGATTTGTAAATCAAATTCTGAGTTGGGTCAAGTTGTACGCCATTCACACCTTTTTGGGCAAATACATAGTCTTTGTTTTGCCATAAAGGGATGTAAGGTACATCAGTTGCTGCCTTCTCTTGAATTTCGGCAAAGATTTTCTTCCGGCCTTCAGGATTTTGTTCTTTGCGTTGTTGAGCAATTAATTTATTCATTGCATCACTATAGTAGAAAGAACCTTGTGTTTGACTTCCTCCTTCTTCGCATCCTTTAGCATCTGAACCTTTAGGACAATCTAAAAATGGCTGGACGTAATTGTCTGGGTCTAAAAAGTCGGGATACCAATCAAGTACAGCCGCTGGATATGAACCTTTGGAAATTTCTTTATAGAAGGTCGCAGATTCCACAGGACTGATTTCAAATTGCAGCATTCCTTCCATTTTTTGGTCGGCATAAGCTTTCAGTGTCTGGGCTACAGAAGAGCTAGTAGGGGCACTCGAAGTATGCCAAATTTGAACTTTTGCCGGATTCGCTTTGGAGAAACCAGCAGCAGTTAATAATTGTTTGGCTTTGTCTACGTTAGCATCACCATATTTATCTTTAAATAATGGCTGATAAACATTAAACGTAGTGGGAATCATGCTATAAAGCGCTTCACCTTGACCTAATAAGACTCGTGTATTGAACAAGGAACGGTCAATCATTGCGGCGATCGCTTGTCTGACTTCCGCTTTGTCTAAAGGTTTTTGATTGCGATTTAAAGCTACAAATTTCACTGCACTACCAGCAGCACTAATTGCCTGCCAATCTCCTTTTTTGGCGCTTTCATCTAAGCTTTTAATTTGAGTTGGTTCCAGTGATTGGTAAGCGACATCTACAGCCCCCGTGCGGAAGGTATTAAACAAGTTAGCCGCACTGCTAAAGATTTGGACGTTAACACCTTTGTTTACTGGTTTTTCTCCCCAATATTTATCAAAGACATCTAGTTGCAGCGAATCAGCACCAAATTTAGCTAATTTATAAGGTCCAGTTCCGATAAATTTATTTGGCTGAAATTTCCCAGAACCAATTTCATAAGCTTTGGGTGAAACTGGACAAGTCCCAGAAAATGCCAGTAAGGAAGGAAATGCTGCAAAGGGTTTTTTTAGCTTGACAGTTAACTCATTTTCACTTGTCGCTTTCACTGAATCCACGACATCTTTGAGTAAGAAAGATGGTTTACCGCCATTTTGAATAAAGCGTTGGATGCTAAACTCCATCGCTTTCGCATTAAAAGGGGTATCGTCGTGAAATACAACTCCTGTACGTAAAGGAATAGTATAAGTTAAACCATCTGCACTGACTTTCGGTAGTGCTGTCGCTAATTGCGGCTTAATTTCAGTGCTTCCTGGTTCGTAGGTGTAGAGGCGATCGCTCATGTTATATACCAAACCCAAGGACGCTAATTCATAAGCATCTGCTGGATCGAGAGTGCGCGGTTTAGCCGTCGTCCCAACAGCAATCCTACCATCACCTGCATTGGGAGTGCCGGGAGAGAGATTTGCCTGTGGTGTTTGACGTGTCCCACAACTAACTACTAGAACTAAACATATACAAGATAAAACAATAAATTGAGTAATTTTACTTATTTTTATCACTGGAAAGGAAAACAACTTCATGGCATTGATATTTTTGTCTGTTGCGGTGAGACATTTTACTATATGTATGCCTAAATCGCCAGGTTAATTTTTTCACAGCATACAACAGGAGTCACGCAAAAAGCCCCCTAAATCCACGCCACATGCTACAAGTCGGCAGAGCCAAGAAACGCAGTGGCTCCCCAAGTTTGCGGGCCTTTGAATTTTCTTCTACGCCAGAATTGGGGCAGGGGGCAATTTGTTTCTTCCCCAGAATTGAGGCTATCCATTACCCGGATCTTTCTTAACATTTGCTTTGACTATTCACTCACGCTTTTTCTAACCCTTATTCGTTCGTCGTTAATTTTCAATAAAAACCTAATTTTAGCGAGAAGATTAAAAGCCAACTTGTCAAGTATGCCTGACACCTCAGTGTCCAATAAGCTTACAAAATAAGGGTTGTAAGATTGTAAAGAAAGATGTGACTAATGCATAGAGAATTGAGGGCAGGGGGGCATTTATTGAGAAAAGTTATGTTTATACATGACTCACTGAAATAATCGGGATATTTTGAGCAACATAATTTAAATTATCAAGCGAGATTAAAAGCGTGAAATACTTCTTTTTATCTGAGGGATGGACAATTGGTAGAGTCTGGGCATCTGAAGGATTATGGCAGGTAACTGCATGGCGACGCCAGCCTGATATCCAGCGATTAAATCTTTCTCTGATAGAAGCAAATGAAGTTTTGTGGCTTTACCGAGTTGAAGAGGCTATTTTAACGATAGAAGTAAAGCCAACAGAACCATCACAAGTAGCAAGCATCGGTCAAGTAGTCCTTAAGCGTCTGATGAGCGCAGAACAAGTAATTCATCGCCTAGAAACCGCCGAAGCTAAATGTCACTTACAAAACATTCATTTAGTTTCTCAGTAACAATTCTTAACAAGAGGCGTTTAGCGTAGGGCTTTGGCTAGGATTTAAAGCGATAAGGCTTTAATAGCTAGGGGTATTAGGTTATTTTCTAGCCCTAATTTCCTATGGCCTAATCCCTGAACAGGCTTGCAAACGGTGCCATCAAAAGTTACACTTTTTAAAACATTCTCATTTTTGCTTGGCGGTAGCAAACCTACGGGGAAACATTCCTTCGTTTGGTAGATATTGTCAAGCAAGCCATGTTATCCGCCTGACTAAGACAGGTAGTGTGGTAGAGCCTTAGCTCTAGCAATAACAAAAATAGAAAAATCTCTTTGTAAACAAACTCATCCTTGGAGGCGCGTAGTCGATGGGACTACCCTGGTACCGAGTACACACCGTCGTCCTGAACGATCCAGGTCGGCTAATTTCTGTACACTTGATGCACACAGCCCTAGTTGCTGGTTGGGCTGGTTCGATGGCACTGTACGAGCTAGCTGTATTTGACCCCAGCGACCCCGTACTCAACCCCATGTGGCGTCAAGGAATGTTCGTGCTACCCTTCATGGCACGTTTAGGCGTTGTTCAATCTTGGGGTGGTTGGAACGTTACTGGCGAAGCTTTAAGTGACCCTGGCTACTGGTCATTTGAAGGTGTCGCCGCAGCTCACATAGTTCTTTCCGGTTTGCTGTTTTTAGCAGCCGTATGGCACTGGGTTTACTGGGATTTGGAACTTTTCCAAGACCCCCGCACAGGTGAACCCGCCCTAGACTTGCCAAAAATGTTTGGCATTCACTTATTTTTGTCTGGTTTGCTTTGCTTTGGTTTCGGAGCATTCCACCTCACAGGTTTATTTGGACCTGGGATGTGGGTAAGCGACGCCTACGGAATAACTGGTCATATTCAAGCAGTAGCGCCGGAATGGGGGCCAGATGGCTTTAACCCATTTAACCCCGGTGGTATAGTCGCTCACCACATCGCCGCTGGTGTAGTTGGCATTATCGCAGGTTTATTCCACCTGGCAGTCAGACCCCCCGAACGGCTTTACAAAGCCCTGCGGATGGGTAACATCGAAACCGTCCTTTCCAGCAGTATTGCCGCAGTATTTTTCGCTGCATTCGTAGTCGCTGGCACTATGTGGTATGGTAACGCCACCACCCCAATTGAATTGTTTGGGCCGACTCGTTACCAATGGGATCAGGGTTACTTCACCCAAGAAATTCAGCGCCGTGTCCAAAGTAACGTCGCTGATGGTGCAACCCTTTCTCAAGCTTGGTCGCAGATTCCGGAAAAACTTGCTTTCTACGACTATGTAGGTAATAGCCCAGCTAAAGGCGGTCTATTCCGTACAGGTGCGATGGACAAGGGTGATGGTATTGCCCAATCTTGGCAAGGTCACGCAGTATTTAAAGATTCAGATGGTCGGGAATTGACCGTGCGTCGTCTCCCCAACTTCTTTGAAACCTTCCCAGTACTTTTGACCGATTCTGATGGTGTTATCCGCGCTGATATACCCTTCCGTCGGGCAGAATCCAAGTATAGCTTCGAGCAAGCTGGCATAACAGCTAGTTTCTACGGTGGCGACTTGAATGGTAAGACTTTTACAGACCCTGCGGATGTGAAGAAATACGCTCGTAAGGCTCAAGGTGGCGAAATCTTTGAATTTGATATCGAAACCTTGAACTCTGATGGTGTATTCCGGACATCTCCCAGAGGTTGGTTTACCTTTGGACACGCAGTATTTGCACTGCTGTTCTTCTTCGGTCACATTTGGCACGGCGCTCGGACAATCTACCGAGATGTATTTGCTGGTGTAGAAGCGGATCTTGAAGAGCAAGTCGAATGGGGACGCTTCCAGAAAGTGGGTGATAAATCAACCCGCCGTAAAGAAGCTGTCTAAAATCTCGTAACGATTTGTTAACAGTTCACCGTTAATATTTAACTGTGAACTGTTAAATCTTTTTTGTCGTACAGGTAGAATATAATTACTGGCTCGATAGGCAGGAATATTTGGTATGGAAAGCGTTGCGTACATCTTGATTTTGGCTCTGGCGATCGGAGTTTTGTTTTTTGCGATCGCATTTCGCGAACCTCCCCGCATTGAGAACAAAGAAGAAAAGTAGGTCATTGAAGAAGGAAGAAGGAAGAAGGAAGAAGGAAGAAGTTTTGAGATGGGGATTAGAACCTCAATCAAAACTGAGGACTTGTTTCTTGTCGGGGTATCAAACCGAATGGAGCCAAGGATTTACGATTTTGGATTTACCCAGTTCGGAAATCCGGGGCTAGAAGGTTTTTGATTTGTTGCTCAGTTGGTTTAAGTCCCGGTTTGGAGGTACTCCTCGAAGGATTTTGAATTATTGAATCCAAAATCTAAATCTAAAATTCGGTTACTACAGCCGAGCTTTTAATACCAACATTGGAAATAAAATCCGCCGTTACTAGTTTTGGTAACGGCGGTTATTAATGTTTAACGAAGGAAGAAGGAAGAAGGAAGAAGGAAGAAGGAAGAAGGAAGAAGGAAGAAGGAAGAAGGAAGAAGGAAGGAGGAAGAAGGAAGGAGGAAGAAGTCTTCAAGCAAGCGGGTTGCGTGTCCCCTACCAATCGACGATTTGGAGGTCGGTAGAGGTGGCGGGTTTAAATCGCCCACCAATTGCATGAATTCCTTCTTCATTTTTTTTAATCCTTTTATAATAATTAGTGGCGAATTTTGACTCATGGAAATGTGGTATAATATTCCATCTGGAAGTTGATATGTATTAAATCAGCTTTTCTGCGCTAGGATGAAAAAGGATGTAGGTGTAGACCGCCATCTGGGCTGCAGTTGCATTGCGCTTGTGGCAAAAACTTTACGGAGACTAAACCCAGGAAAACATTAGCATGGTCAATCAGAAATCAACCGTCACAGAAATTGGCTTTACCCACGAAGATTTTGCTGCTCTACTGGACAAGTATGACTATCACTTTAGCCCTGGTGATGTCGTACCTGGAACAGTATTTAGTATAGAGCCACGCGGCGCTCTGATTGACATAGGTGCAAAAACCGCAGCTTATATACCTATACAAGAAATGTCTATCAACCGGGTAGATAGCCCGGAAGAAGTTTTACAATCGAACGAGACGCGGGAATTTTTCATTCTCACCGATGAAAACGAAGATGGTCAATTGACCCTTTCCATTCGTCGTATAGAATATATGAGGGCTTGGGAGCGAGTACGGCAGTTGCAAGCAGAAGATGCTACTGTCCGTTCTGGCGTATTTGCAACCAATCGCGGTGGAGCCTTGGTGCGGATTGAGGGATTGCGAGGATTTATCCCCGGTTCTCACATCAGCACCCGCAAGCCTAAAGAAGAATTGGTAGGCGAGGATCTCCCATTAAAATTCTTAGAAGTAGATGAAGAGCGCAACCGCTTAGTTCTATCTCATCGGAGAGCGCTGGTTGAGCGGAAGATGAACCGCCTAGAAGTTGGCGAAGTGGTGATTGGTACAGTTCGCGGTATCAAACCTTACGGTGCCTTCATTGATATCGGTGGTGTCAGCGGTTTGTTACACATATCCGAGATTTCCCACGAGCATATAGATACGCCTCATAGCGTATTCAATGTCAATGATGAAGTCAAAGTCATGATCATTGATTTGGATGCTGAAAGAGGTCGAATTTCTCTGTCTACCAAGCAGTTGGAACCAGAACCAGGTGACATGATTAAGAATCGCGATCTGGTTTATGACAAGGCAGAAGAAATGGCAGCTAAGTATCGCGAACAGATGCTAGCCAAACAACAAGGTGCTAGTGCGGCTGCTTCTGTTGATGCTCTGGCTGAAGAAGACGTTCCATCTGCAATTGAAGAAGACGTTCCATCGGCAATTGAAGAAGATATTCCATCGGCAATTGAAGAAGATATTCCATCGGCAATTGAAGAAGATATTCCATCGGCAATTGAAGAAGACGTTCCATCGGCAATTGAAGAAGATATTCCATCGGCAATTGAAGAAGTTGAAGCTGCTGCTGAAGAAATTCCAGTGGCTATTCAGGAATAATTTAACTACTGTTAAGATAAAGCATATTTCATTAGAAGAGGGATTTCCCTCTTTTTTTTATTTGCCTAGAGATGTGCGATATCTGGCATGACTTGGACACATAGCGCTATTCGTGACTTATCAGTTCGCATTGATAACTTGCCACTTGTTCTCGCTGGCCCAATTTTACGATGCACCCAATCCAATAGTGTAACAGTATGGTTGGCCTTAAAGGAATGCCGTAGTGTCACTTTAGTTATTTTTGACACTAACAAAAAAGCATTAATTACAGGTACACAAAAGACAACGCAACTTGGCACAAATTTGCATATAGTTTGTGTGACTGCAAAAAGCAATCGTGCAGCGCTTTTATCTGGGGAAAACTATCTTTATAACTTGGCTTTTAACTCAGGAGAAACACTGAGTACACCTGGTATTTTGAATCAAGAAGGTTCAACAGCAGGGATTGTCTATCCCCCATATGATTTACCTTCTTTCGCACTTCCACCAACCAATTTAAACGATTTACGCATCATTCACGGTTCTTGTCGCAAACCCCACGGTCAAAGTTTGGATGCGCTGGTAACTGTGGACAAAATGATTCGAGAAGCCCTAATTCAAGATCCTAAAAAACGACCGCATCAACTTTTTCTTACGGGTGACCAAATTTATGCGGATGATGTTGCTGATGCTTTACTTTTGATGTTGATGGATGCATCGAAGACACTTTTAGGATGGTCTGAAATTTTACCAGATGTAGAAAGTATTATAGAATTACAACCGGGGAAACGTAACAATTTAGCAACATATACCGCCGGATTGACAGCAAGTATTAATAAAATTAACAAAATTAACAATATTGCCAAAAGTCATTTATTTACATTTGGCGAATATATATCAATGTATTTATTTGCTTGGAGTGATGTGTTGTGGGTGAAGCCGGAAGATTTTCCAACCTATGAAGATATTAATCCAAACGCATCCAAAATTTTGTTTCAACAAGAAGTTATTTATTTAAAAGAATTCCAAACAACACTTAAAGACGTTAGGCGTGCTTTAGCAAACGTCCCTACTTACATGATATTAGACGACCATGACATTACCGACGATTGGTATTTAAACATGGCGTGGTGCGATCGCACTCTCAAAGAACCTCTTGGTAGGCGGATAATCCAAAATGGTTTACTAGCTTATGCAATTTGTCAAGCTTGGGGAAATACACCAGAACAATTTGAAGCAGGTAAACCCGGAGACGCATTATTAAAAGCGGCTTCTCTTTGGTCAGCATCTGGTGGTACAAACCAAGAATACGAACAAGAAATTACTCTCCGTGTAGGTTTGCCTAGCCTTGCAGATATTAGAAATAGTCACCCAAGAGGACTGCTATCTCATAGTGAAAATGCTTTGAGGTGGCATTATACAGTAACTAATCCTAGCTATGAAGTTATAGTACTAGATACGCGCACATGGCGAGAATTTCCCGGTGAAGATTGCGATTGTCCAGCACTTTTAGGCGAATTTGGTTGTTATGAACAAATATCAAAAGTCCGTCATCCAGATACTGCAGAAATAACTTTAGTAATATCTCCTTCGCCATTTATCGGCGTACCTTTTTTAGAAGGTATCCAAAAGACAGTTAAAAACTTTTCCGAAAAGCTTGGTACTTCTCCTTGGGGTTTCGATCCAGAAGCTTGGGGTTTACAGAAAACTGCTTTTGAAAGATTGCTTGCGACTTTAGCATTCAGGTCATTACCGAAGAAAGAAAATCGGGTAATTATATTATCTGGCGATGTTCACTACAGTTTTGCATCTCGTCTGCAATACTCAGCGAACCTGAATTTGCAGAATTCAGAAAATACCAATATTGAACTTATTGTAACTCAATTTACAAGTAGTTCTCTTAGAAATGAAGTTAAAGAAATAGGCGGTAGTCTGTCATTACATAAAAAGGGTTTTAGTCCTTTTAATATTAGTAGCAATTTACCAAAATCAGAAGTTTTAGGATGGGGAAATCAAGGCGGAAATGAACTAAAAATTGGTATTTTGTATGCTTATGTTAACGGAAGTGTGCAATCTTTACCTTTGAGGCTCAAGGGTAGTCCTGCTATGATAGATTTAGTTCAAGAGCGCAGTTGGTTTCAAGCGTTAGAAATCACAAAAAAACCCGAATGGTGGTATCGCATAGACTTTTTGGCTGCTAAAGCTGAAGAAATTAAGCAACCGAAACCTTCTGATGAAATAAAATCTGTAATTGCTCCTTTACCGGGACAAGAACGCCATCAAGCTTTAGAAGAATACTTAAAGATGGCGAAAAACTATCACGATTATCAGGGGAAGAAGGAAAAATGTAAAGAAATTGTGGGTTTGAATAATATTGGGGAAATTACTTTTGAATTAGTTGATGGGAAACAGGTTGCTGTACAAACTCTCTGGTGGAGGTTAGAGAGTCGAAATGGCAAGTTGTTGGAACCTTTCCCATTAACTCGAACTGAGGTTTCTTTGTTATTTAATGATGAGGAACATTCAATGCAAGATATATTGAAAGAAGTTGATTGAAGTCATTCTCCACCCTAATACTAACCATGACTCAACTAACACTCGCAGAATTCCTCGCACTACCTGAAGGGGACATAACTTACGAATTAATCAATGGGGAAGCAGTACCTAAAATGTCACCAAAACGTTTCCACTCCAGAGTTACAGGTGTAATTTATACTCTTCTGAGCTTATGGACACAAAATCGGGGTGAGGTAGGTATTGAATGGGCTGTTAAATTAAAACGAAACAGCAAAGACTGGATTCCTGTCCCCGATTTACTTTATATTTCCTATTCTCGTTTACCACAGGATAATATTCTTGATGAAGCTTGTCCTGTTCCCCCTGACTTAGCTATTGAAATTATTTCACCCGACCAAACCTTTGGGGAAATTAGCGCTAAAGCCAGTGACTATCTTAGTGCTGGTGTTTTCCGGGTTTGGATTGTCGATCCCAGAGCAAAAAGTGTTACTGTTTTCTATCCCGATGCTCCTTCCCAAACCAAAACTGGTACTGATAGTTTAGAAGATTCACTCCTAGAAGGGTTGGAAATTACACCCCAGCAGATTTTTCAACAAGCTGGAATTCCTTAAGCTGAATCTGAGCGCTGCAAAAAACCTTGTCAAACTTATCTATTAATAGCTAAGTAGACAGGTAAACTACCTGCGCTAGTTTTTAATTTAATATTAGGGGTACCCAGTACCTACAAAGTATTCCCAACCCTTTTAAAGGATGGTATTTGCCGTAGCTTGCCCTGTAACAGACAGTTGGTCTGTGCCTATTTATGACCAGAACTAGTCTGGCGACTAAACCTGTGCGTCTCGACTCTAATTGATCCTCTGGTCGTTCAGAGTGGGGATGGCACAAGTTTTAGTGCTTATCTTTAGTGCTTATCTTGTCAAATTATAACACATTGAAAAACTTTGGATGATTTTGGACAGTTTTAGTCAAGAAAACTACTACTTAGTAATAGCCGATCGCGTGGTTGTTTACTAGGATAAATAGCAATTGAGACAGGCACTCAAACTTACCCAAGAACAAATGGCAGAACTTTTACAAGTTGACCAAGGGAATATTTCTCGCTTAGAAACCAAATAAGCCCACCCTGCGGGAAGCTAGCAACATCCCCTAACCCCTTCTCCCAACCTGGGAGAAGGGGAATCGGAGTCTTGCTCCTCTCTTGTCAAGCTTGGCAGAGGGGCTGGGGGTAGGCTGTTGACTTTGTGCATTTTTAGAGGATTTAATCATAAATGTAGTTACAGATGTGTTGTCATTTGTATATACAAATGATATTTTAGAGATATGATACAAGAAGTATCCGGCTTTGATTGGGATAATGGGAATCATCAAAAATGCCAAAACCACGGTGTTTCTATAGAAGAAATCGAGAGTTTATTCTCTGGTAATGTTCAAATATCGCCTGATATAAAGCATTCAGAGGCTGAAGAAAGATTTCTTGGATAGGTAAATCAATCAAAAATAGGTATATTTTTGTAGTATTGACCTTACGTGAAAAAGAAGAAGGAACCTTCATTAGACCAATCAGCGCTCGTTATATGCGTGATAAAGAGGTGAAAAAATATGAAGAAAATCTTACCTAGAATTAAAACTGATGAAGAGGCAGAAAACTTGCTAGAACAAGACTTGTCTGAGTATCTAAATAAAGACAATTTCAAGGCTGTTACTTTTGAATTCAAGCCTAAAAACAGAACTGTAAACCTACGAGTCTCGGAAGATTTGTTAGAAGAAGTTAAAACTGTTGCAAAAAAACAAGGTGTTACTTATCAAAAGTACATCCGAAACGCAATAGAAAAGTCATTGGGAGAATAAATCGCTATTACCCCGATTAATAAAAATCTAAACTTCCTTTCTTTAGTTACTCCTCTAATTCTCTGAAAAATTAGAGGAGTAAGTATATTCAATTGCAATTAATCCTGGCTGAAGCACAATTATAATTGCAATGCACGTAAACGTTCAAATTCATCTGCTGCGCTTTGACTGATAGGAGTAATTAAAAGTTCTGCCAATAATTCTTCAGTGCGAAACAAAAGCTCTTGCGCTCTTAATAAACTTTCACCAGTTTCTGCTTTGATAAGATATTCAATCCGTCGGCGCAGCATTTCTGCTTTTGTAATTATCGTAATTCCCACTTCTGAATCTTCAACAGCATTTAACCTGGCAATAATATTTGTATTTCCAGCATAAAGGTGGATTAGAGTGTCAGTATCAAGCAAATACATTGGCGTTGGAATTATTCATCGACTTCAGAACGTCCTCTCGCTTAATAGATAGTTTTTCTCAATTCTGCAAGCGACGTATCATCAGCAAAAGCTTCTGCTTGTTGAAGTAAGGTAGAACGACTACTTTGAGAACGCAACCAGTCATCAATTGCGAGCTTCAAAAACCTCCATTCGTTTTCGATTTTACGACCTGGAAGCTTTCCCTGTAAGGCTTGACGCTGCAAAGTTTCCATCGGCAAACGTAAATATTGCGAAACTTCTTCAAGGGTGAGAACTTCTGGTAATCTAACTCGCTCCATAACTTGACTCGCATTATGCCCTACTTAATACAAAATCGTAGCATATAGCGTTCCTAAATCATTTGTGAAAATTTAGATCCCCGACTTCTTTAAGGATACCGCTGGCGAATCAGGGGTGATACCCCCTAATTCCACGAAAAATAAGCATTTGAGCAATGCGATCGCTATCCTATGGATACCCTAAAAACCCTATTAAATTATAGGGGTGAGGGGTTTGACCTACCATTCGCCAGCAGCATCCTTTAAGAAGTCGGGGATCTGGACACCACGATTTTTCACAACTCAGATAGGATTGCTATATATAAGGGTTTTGGCGTTTCAACCTCCTGCCAAAAAAGTATACAGGTTTTGCATAACTGGAAAACCCTGAGAACTATATTAAATTGTAAATATCACAAGTCAGTATAATCACGTATGATTAATCAAAATAAACTTCAACAGATAGGGCAAAGGCTTCCTATGTGGACTTCTCGTGCTGTAGCTTTGTTTTTTTCACTACTTTTGTTGTCGGAGTCAACAGTTGCCAGTGTCGGGGGTTATGGGTTGAAAATAGCAGAGCAACCAGCGACAAATCCCTCGGTTCCCTTGAGTCCAGATAAGCAACAGCTATATCAAGAGGGAGTCAAGCTGTATAAGGAAGCGCAGGAATTACAGAAAAAAGGGACTAAGGAAGCATATCAGCAGGCATTAGGAAAATATCAGCAAGTATTGAAAATTGTTCAAGAACTAGGATTACGTCAAGAAGAAGCTTTAATATATATAAGTATTGGCACAGCATATGCCATTCGTTCAGAAAATCTAGAAGCAATAGAGTATTTCAATAAATCTCTCAATATCTCACGTGAAGTGAAACAACCTTTGCTTGAAGTATTAGCATTAACTGGTATTGCTGGGTCTTATAATTTTATAGGTAAAGGACGAGAAGCTCTTACTCTTTTAAAGCAAGCTGAGTCAATTTCTAGAACAGAAAAAAGATTTGATATTTTAGCTATAGTCTTAAGAAATATTACTAATACATACATTGAATTAAGTGAGATACCAAAGACTATCGAACCACTCAATCAATCACTGCAAATTTATCGTGATATATTAAAAGATTTACCACAACAAGGTAAAGTTTTGAATACAATAGGTAATAGCTATTCAAGTATGGGTCAACCTAAAATAGCCTTAAAATACTATCAGCAAGCTCTAGAAATTCAGCAAAGAAGACAAGATTTATTAACTGACCAAGCAGAAACGTTAACAGATATTGGTACTCTCTACAATAAATCTGGCGAATACAACAAAGCTCTTGAATACTTAAATAAAGCCAGAGAAATTCAACAAAAACAAGGTTTATTAGTTGCTGAAGGTTTAACTATTCAAAGTATTGCTGAGGTTTATAAAACACGAGGAGATTATCAAAAATCGATAGAAATTCGTCAACAGGCAAGAGTTCTTTTAAAAAAAAGTGGGAATACAGCCTTAGAAGCTATTAACATGACATTGACTGCCAATATATACAAAAATTTTCTTGGTGATAATCAGAAAGCATTAGAGTTTGTTAATGAAGCGATACAACTATCCAAAAATATTGGATATGAACTAACACATGCTAATGCTCTTAACGAAAAAGCTGATATTTATGCATTGCAAGGAGATTTACAGAAAGCCTTAGAAATTTCCAGCCAAGCATTAGAAATTGCCATATCCATAAAAAATCGCAATCTAGAAGCTCGTACATTGACTAATATTGCATCTACTTATAAACTTTTGGGTAACTACGATTTAAGTATCCAAACTTACAAAAAAGCACGACAGATATATCAACAAGCACAAGATAAGCAATATGAACTTATAATTCTTTTTGCGATGAGTGAATTGTATCTCACAAAAGGAGATTACTCAGAAGCTATTAATTATTATAACCAAAGTGTCTCATTGTCACGGAAACAAGAGAATAATGAATTTGAAAGACTTGGACTTCAGGGTTTAGCAAGAAGTTACGAGTTACAGAAGGATTTTACCAATGCCTTAAAAAATGCTGAAACTGTATTAGCGTTGTCTCAAAAGTTTGAAGATAAGTATTCAGAAGCTAGCGCTCTAAACTTAATTGGAATTATCAATCAAACGAAAGGTAACTATAAAGAAGCATTAAATTACCAGCAAAAGGCTCTATCCCTGTATAGAAAAATTTTTGTCCCCAAATTAGAAGCTCAGAGTTTAAATAACATTAGTGTCACCCACAGTTTACAAAAACAACACCAACAAGCAATAGATACACTCAACGAAGAACTAAAAATCCGGCGAACTTTAAAAGACATTCAAGGAGAAGCAGACGCACTTTATTCCATTGCCATTAACCAACGCAAACTAGGAAACCTTGAAGCCGCACTTCCCAACATTGAAGAAGCAATTAAAATCGTCGAAAATATACGCAGTAACGTCAAAAGCCAAGATTTACGCACATCCTACTTCGCCACAGTCCAAAGCTACTACAAATTCAAAATCAACCTGTTGATGGAACTCCATAAAAAAGACCCATCAAAAGGATACAATGCCCAAGCACTTGAAACAAGCGATCGCTCTCGTGCTAGAGGACTTGTGGAACTATTAACCGAAGCAGGTGCCAATATCCGCAAAGGTGCAAATCCGGAACTTTTAGCAGAGGAAAGCCGCTTACAAGCATTAATTGATGGCAAAGAGAAAGTACGGTTTGAAATTGTTAACAGCGACAAAGTTAAAGACCCCATTTTTAAAGCCAATGGGGAAAAATTGCAAACAGAAATTGACGAACTCCTCAACCAACAAAAGCAACTAGAAACGAAAATCCGCCAAAGTAGTCCTAAATACGCCAACCTGAAGTATCCCAAACCCCTAACTTTACCGCAAATTCAGCAACAACTCGACAAAGACACGCTACTGTTACAGTATTCCTTGGGTGAGGATCGCAGTTTCTTATGGGTGGTATCTCCAACTTCCCTCGACACCTACGAACTGCCCAAAAAGTCAGAAATCGAGAAAAGTGCCATCAATCTATTTTGCCTCATCAGCCAGAATAGTTCCAAACCACCTTCTGTGACAAACAAAGAAAACCCCTGTGCAGACATCAAAACTCCCAGGATTGATAAAGCAGCAGAGGAATTGAGTAAACTTGTCCTCGCACCTGTGAAAGGTAAATTGGGGAAAAAACGCTTAGTTATAGTAGCCGATGGTGCTTTGCAATATATTCCCTTTGCGGCAGTAGCTGATTTAACCGCTCAAACTCCTCCTCAGCAAGTAAAAGAGGATAAAAATCAACTGGAGAACAACCCGAAAGATGATAGAGGTATTATTGTTACCCCAGCTATTCCAGCATCAGGGAAAAACTTCAACTACCAACCGCTATTTGTCAACCATGAAATAGTCAATCTACCTTCCGCATCAGCGATCGCTATCCAACGTCAAGAACTATCCACCCGTTCATCAGCAGGCAAAAAAGCCTTAGCCATCCTCGCTGACCCAGTATACACTGCTACCGATGAGCGATTGAATAGCGCCGGAAATAAGCAACTAAATAAACAAGATTCCCTTGGTATAGAACTAGAACGCTCTGCCCTCAAACGTTCTGCTGATATTGTCAACCGCCAAGGTTGGACGCGACTTTTAGGTACACGTATAGAAGCTGAGACAATTTTAAAATTAGTACCAGATAGCGATCGCCTGCAAGTCTTCGATTTTGCCGCTAACTACACCTGGGCTACCAGCAGCGCTCTAAATCAATTCCGCATCTTACATTTTGCGACCCACGGCTTTGTTAACGATGCCAACCCAGAGTTATCAGGTATCGTCCTTTCCCTAGTGGATAAACAAGGTAAAGACATCCGGGGGTATTTGCGCTTAGGAGACTTATTTAACCTCGATTATCCAGCCGATTTAATTGTTCTGAGTGCCTGCGAAACCGGGTTAGGCAAGGAAATCCAAGGTGAGGGATTGGTGGGATTGACAAGAGGGCTAATGTATGCAGGTGCAGAACGTTTGGTGGTGTCGTTATGGCAAGTTGACGATAAAGGCACAGCAGTGTTTATGCAGGAATTTTACAAGCAAATGTTGATTGAAGGCAAGCCAGCGAATGAGGCGTTAAGGGCGACACAGTTGAAGATGTGGAAGCAGGAAAAATGGCGCAATCCCAATTATTGGGCAGCTTTTACATTTTTGGGTGAGTGGCGGTAATCATAATTGACCCAGAAGAATTAGACCCAGATGTGCGGTCAATGCTGTTCTTTGAAGCTGTAGATGGATGCACCAGAATTTGGGTTATCGTATTGCTAAAGTAGGAGGCTTAATTATGGTCAGCCTTAAAGAATTAATCGACGAACGTGAGTTTGGTCATAATGACGACCCAGAGGAAAGATTTATCAGTAGTGATGTAAGTTGGGAAAATTACGAAGCACTACTGATTAAGCTTGAAGATAACTCACATTATCGCGTCACTTACTTAGATGGGGTGTTAGAAATTGTGTCACCATCAATTAGGCATGAAAGAGCTAAAAAAAATCTGGCTATACTGCTGGAGCGCTTTTTCTACAGCAAGCGTATCCGTTTTGTACCAATGGGAAGCACTACTTTCAAAAACAAAGCTAAAAAAGCTGGGGCTGAACCGGATGAATGTTATTGCATAGATGAAGAGAAAGTCATACCAGATTTAGCTATAGAAGTAATTGTTACCAGTGGCAGTTCAAGCAAACTGGAAATTTACCCTAGATTAGGGGTTGCAGAAGTTTGGTTTTGGGAAATAAACCAGTTTAAATTATATAAATTGCGAGATAACTCAAATCTTGAACGAGCCACTATTTATCCTAATACATATGGGTACGAACTATTGACAAGAAGTGAAATATTGCCGCAATTAGATATTTCTCTATTAGAACAATGTCTCTCGATTTCGGATTCAATTTTAGCGATAGATGAATTTGAAAAAGGCATTAATAATTTAAGTTAAAGTATGTTCCGATTAACGACTGTACCGCCTTACGGCATCATAGGTTAAACCACATGAGAGTCGAAGCTATAAATGCACGCTTTGAAGCGTGCTCAACGCCTTACGGCATCATAGGTTAAACCACAGTTTATCCACACCATACCCTGGTTAAATGTTTGGGTGCTCAACGCCTTACGACATCATAGGTTAAACCACAAAGCAGTCATAAGTTGACTTAATTAATAAAAGGTTGTGCTCAACGCCTTACGACATCATAGGTTAAACCACGCGATCGCGATTTCAGTGGACTGCGGATCGTTTATCGTGCTCAACGCCTTACGACATCATAGGTTAAACCACTCCAATAAATTTTTTGATACGTAGCATAAGCTGATAGTGCTCAACGCCTTACGACATCATAGGTTAAACCACGAAGATCGCCACTTTTTACTGCTGCTTGTAGTGCTGGTGCTCAACGCCTTACGACATCATAGGTTAAACCACTTTTTGGGCTTTGGCGTACTGAATATAAGCTTTCTGGTGCTCAACGCCTTACGACATCATAGGTTAAACCACGATGCGCTTTTCGTCTGGGGCAAGAGCGATCGCCTGTGCTCAACGCCTTACGACATCATAGGTTAAACCACATTGGCAACTACACGATCAAGCAGTCGAGAGGTGGTGTGTGCTCAACGCCTTACGACATCATAGGTTAAACCACCATCAATCCGCTTCTAACACCTGGAGGTATTTGACGTGCTCAACGCCTTACGACATCATAGGTTAAACCACAGCAAACTTGAAAAACCTTACTCAGCCTGCCTCTCTAGACAATATTACAAGCACCTCTACCGAATGTACAACTTTAAACCAAGAAAAAGGCTCAAACGCCATTTTCAATAATCCAAAAAATAGCTGTAGCTGTGACTCCGCAAATAACTCAGCAATATTACAAGCACCTTCAAGTTATTTTTTCAACCTGAAACACAACTCTGACAAGACTTACGGCTGTTTTTACCAACGAATCCAGTTCCACAAGCAAAAGTGCTTGTATTTTTGAGCAATTCGCAAAAGTAATTATACTTTAAGTTAATATAATTTTGTATTACATCAAACTCAGATGCCGTAAGGCGTTGAGCACTTTAGAGTTAACAAGGTGTAGAGCCTCTGAGTGATACAGGGCAGATGGGCTTAAGATTACCCTCCCTGCTCGTAGCCTATGATGCCGTCAGGCGATAAGCACACCAAACAATAACTTGACATAATAATTGTTTAGTGCTTAATATAGTTTTATTGCAATGTTTAGAGTTAATAAGCGAAAACTTCTTTCAAGCTCACATACATAGCAGTTAGCAGGTCAGTCAGGTACAGTTTTTTACAAAGACCGTGTAGGGACGGGGTTTCCCCGACCAATTATGTAGTTCATCGAAGCGAAAACCGCTATATTTGGCAAAAGTTCAGCACACGATGTGCTGAAGGTCATCACTTCTTACCTCAGATGCCGTCAGGTTTTTGAACATTTTAAATATTTGATAAAAAATTTAACCTTATATTCAGGGGGGAATCTTAACATGATTGCATCTGTAGGTTTTTCTGCGTCTCAAGATGTAGATAGCGCACTTGAGCCATTCGTTGAACTTTGTTTTCCAGTTCGAGGGACATATGCTCCTGCCGACCATAATTATGCCCTCTTTGCTGCGTGCGTTCATCTCATTCCAGAGATACGTCAGCTAGCAACCCTGAGCATTTTGACAATTCCTGGTTATGCAGATAAACAAGGGAAAATTCTCCTCACTGAACATTCTTGCTTGAGAATTCGCATATCAATCCCACAAATCCCCTTGATTTATAAATTGGCAGGGAAATCTATTCGTTTAGGAATACATGAGATTCAAATTGGTATTCCGGAGATATTTACACTCAAACCAGCGAACAAACTAAAGTCTAGAATTGTCACAATCAAGGGATACAGCGAACCAGAACCTTTTTTAGCTGCAGCACAGCGTCAGCTTGATATTTTGGGAATTTGCGGTAAGATTTCTATTCCAATAGATAGAAAAGGTGAATTTAGCCGCAAAACTCTTAAAGTTAAGCGATTCACCATTGTTGGTTTTACAACAGAAATTTCAGATTTAAGTGATAATGATTCCCTCAAACTTCAACAATGGGGAATTGGTGGCAAAAGACACTTAGGATGTGGATATTTCTTACCTTCTAAAGGAGGTATAAATGTTTAAAACCTTACTCGCCAAATCGTTATCGGTTGATGAGGAAAAAGACCCAAAAGTAAAAGGTGCCGCAAAATATACTGGACATATCAGTCTTGTCATGCAAGCGGCTGATGTTTTGGTGGATAAATTAGGGTTATCTATCCTTCGGCAGTTAGGTTTAGAAGATATCGATTTAGATGACTTTGCAAATACGGTAAAATTGGGTGCATATTTGCACGATTGGGGCAAAGCAAACCGACATTTTCAGGAAATGGTTTACTTGAAAACTCTTGAAAAATCCCCAGTTCCAAAGCATCAAGATTATCGAAAGACGATTTTGAAACAGAGGCAGTCAGACAGACAAATGCTGCGTCATGAAATCATTAGCGGCATTTTAGCGTTGCAAGTTCCCAGCTTTAGAAAATGGTTAGAACAGTGTCCGAATGCAAACTTGACGATCGCTGTGTGGGCAGCAATGGGACATCATCTAAAAATTGGTGTGAATCAAAATAATCAACCTGCGGAATTTATCGCTGAGATTATTTCTGGAACTGGGGGTGAGTTAGAAATTTATACGCATCATTCCGACTTTCAAACAATCTTGAAAATGGGTCATCAAGCTTTAGGATTACCTCAACAATTACCAGAAGCACCTGCAAAAATTTGGTCTAAGTCTCAATTACAAGAGGCTTTAATAGAACTGCGTGACGAATTTATCCAGTTTGAATCGCAACTCGACTGGAAACAGCAAAAATTTATAGCTGCGGTAAAGGCAACGGTGATTGCAGCAGATTTAGCCGGTTCTGCATTGCCTTTGGTAGAGGAAGATTTTAAGGAATGGATTGAAGAAGTATTGACACTGCAACTTACCCAAGAAGAACTTAAAAAACTAGTTAGTCAACGTCTAGATGGTCAGGAACTACGACCATTTCAAAAGCAGATTGCTAATTCTAAACATCGAGTTACGTTAGTTAAAGCAGGTTGTGGAACGGGTAAAACAATAGCTGCTTATGCTTGGGGAGAAAAATGGGCAGTTGGAGGTAAATTATTTTTCTCTTACCCAACTACAGGTACTGCTTCCCAGGGATATATCGACTATGCAGATGGTACGGAAATTGAAGCGGCTTTAATGCATTCCCGTGCAGATTTAGATAGGGAATTGCTATTCTCTGGGGACTCGGACGATTCTGAGAGTATTGATGCTCGGTTAATGGCTTTTCAAGCATGGAGAAAGAAATTGATTGTCTGTACTGTCGATTCCGTACTAGGTTTAATTCAAAATAACCGCAAACCACTCTACTCATGGGCAGCATTAGTCCAATCCGCTTTTGTATTTGATGAGGTTCACGCTTATGATGCACGTCTTTTTGGTGCCCTATTGAAATTTATTAAAGCTTTTCGAGGTGCGCCAATTTTGTTAATGAGTGCCAGTTTTACTCCTCAACAGCTACAAGCTATTCGTCAAGTTTTAACAGAAGAAGGTGAAAAATTTGACGAACCCATTGAGGGACCAAAAGAATTAGAAGAACTGCCACGTTACGACATTACGTATATTGATGAACTAGCAGAAATTTGGGAACCTGTAATCGAAGCTCTCAGAAATAAGCAGAAAGTTTTATGGGTGACTAATTCTGTAAGCACCCTGAGGGGGTGACGAAATAGGCTGAAAAGCTTTATATGTAAAGCATGTAACATTTTGTGATAAAAAAAGATAGGCCTCAATTTGCAATAAGACCTACCAATTGAAAATGTTACCTGAATTTTACCA
>JAHHGZ010000057.1 GCA_019359595.1 Cyanomargarita calcarea GSE-NOS-MK-12-04C | reverse complement strand
ATTGAGCAATGCTGGTCTTGCTTAAAAAGTCGAATCCGTAAAAAACTTGATCAGTTCGATTGTTTACGAGATGCCATTGAGGATGCCTTGCGTTTCGCGTCTTAACCGCCTTGGCGGTTGCTATAGTTTCGGAATTGCAAGGGTATGAAAATTCACCCGCCTATCGTTTGAATCGGGCTGTGATGCGAGCCGCTTTTCCAAATCGCTCATACGGCTTACCTGTAGGTGGTACCAAAGCTGATGTCGAGAAATTCACGGTGGCACAGGTAAAAAATTACTACCAAAATTATTACAGCCCGGATAATGCCACTTTAGTAGTTACCGGGGATTTTGCTACAGAACCTGTATTAAAAGCTGTTAAAAATACTTTTGGCAAGGTTCCCAAACGAGCAAAACAAGACAAAGAGATACCGAAACCGAACTCTATCTCCTCTCCAACCTCGTCGAAAAAGCAGCCCATTGTCCTGAAAGAACCGGGAAGTGCTTCACTACTACATACTGTGTATCCCTTGCCAGATGTCAATCATCCGGATGTGCCGGCGATTGATGTGATGGATGCAATTCTTACTGGTGGTCGTAGTTCTCGACTTTACCAAGCTGCTGTGGAAACTGGACTTGCCAGTTCGGTTGGTGCCAGTGCAGCAGAACAAATCGAACCAGGTTGGTACGAAATTACCGCAACAGCCGCCCCAGGGAAAGAACTAGGGAAAATTGCTGAGGTCATACAGGCATCTCTAAGCCAACTGCAACAAAAGCCAGTGAGTCCAGAAGAGTTGAACCGAGCAAAGACCCAATTGCTAGCGATCTTTGTCCTCAGCAATCAGGATATTACCTCTCAAGCAACTCAACTGGGATACAACCAAACGGTAGCTGGAGATTACCGCTATGTTGAACGCTATTTGAACGCGATCGCTAAAGTCACATCGGCTGATATCCAGCGAGTAGCAAAGACTTACCTCACCCCAGCCAAACAAACTATCGGCTTCTTTGCACCCACATTACCAGATGGTAAGCCAGGAAGTTCCACTGGTGCCTCGGGTCGAACCGTGGAGAACTTCAGCCCTGGTGAGCCTGTAGACCCCGCAGAACTAGCGAAATACCTTCCACCTGCCACCTCAGCGACAGCTCCCAGCAAGCAACCGCTACCGGAACAGTTCGCTTTGGCAAACGGGATGCAAGTTCTTTTGTTACCTGACCGTAGCGTCCCTACAGTCAACCTCAGTGGACAAATTGCTGCTGGTAGTGGATTTGACAACGAACAAAAAGCCGGTTTGGCAAGTTTTGTTGCTGGTAACTTAATGAATGGTACCAAGACTAAAAATGCTCTGACACTGGCGCAAACCTTGGAAGACAGAGGAGCCAGTCTGGAATTCAGCGCCAGTCGGGAGGGAGTCAGCATTGGTGGTAGTGGGCTATCAGCGAATTTGCCAATCATAGTACAAACTCTGGCAGATGTAGTTCAAAATGCTACTTTCCCTACAGAGCAACTAGAACTTAGCCGTCAACAAGCCTTAACTGGTCTAAAAGTGCAGTTAGATGACCCCCGTTCCTTGGGAAGAAGAGCATTTCAGCAGGCAATTTATCCCGAGAATCATCCATTCCACAGCTTTCCCACAGAAGATAGTTTAAAGAGCATTACTAGGGATGATTTGGCTCGCTTTTACAAAGAACACTACCGACCAGATATCACCACACTTGCTCTAGTCGGGGATTTTGAGCCAAAACAAGTTAAAGCCTTACTCAATCAAGCTTTTGGAAAATGGCAAGCTACAGGTAAGGCTCCCATTCTCAACTTTCCACAGGTTGGATTGCCAAAAACAACAACACGTCTAGAGAAAGTGATTCCCGGAAAGGCAGAATCTGTCACCTACATCGGTTACAGTGGCATTTCCCGCAAAGACCCACGTTACTATGCAGTAACAGTGTTGAATCAAATATTGGGTGGGGATACCTTATCTAGTCGATTAGGTACCGAAGTCCGCGATCGCCAAGGTCTAACTTACGGAATTTACAGTGCTTTCGCTGCCGGCATCAATCCAGGGCCATTTTTGATCCAAATGCAGACCTCACCAGGAGATGCCAATAAAGCGATCGCCAGTACCACTGCTTTACTCAAACAACTTAGGGAACAAGGCGTAACTGAAGCCGAATTGAATGCCGCTAAACGCTCAATTACCAACAGTTACCCCGTAGATTTGGCTAATCCTGGCGATATTGCCAGTATTATTTTAGACAACTCCATCTACGGACTTTCACAGACAGAACTCCGCGAGTTTCCTACAAAGATTGAGGCTGTAAGTATGACTCAGTTGCAACAGGCAATTCAGGAGTTAATCAAGCCAGAGAATTTGGTGATTGTCACAGTTGGACCTGGTGATATTGTGCCTAAGAGCTAGGCTAAAGTGTCACAACAGCTACATACGTTTGGCACTCATAGTTAATACCTAGTCCTTAAACTGATCTTAAAGCGAACATTTGTTTGCTCCTCACAACATATTCAATCCAGGCTCTCTTGTTGGGTAAACCGGAGGAGGGCTTTTTTTATGAATATGCGATTATCTGTTCTATTTAGCGTAACGTCTCGCAGAGAAGACCGCTCCAAAGGAGCATCGCACTTTCCAGCACACATTTTAGACGATATCACTCTGTATAACCCAATAATTTTAGTCAAGAGCAGCCTGCTTGATCGAGTGGAATTCCCATTAGACATAGGAGTGAAAATGACGTAGGGATAATACCGTTCGGCAGGTAAGCCACATGAATTGTCCCTACCAAGGATTTCGAGCAACGCAGAATTAATTTTCACTCCTATGTCTATTATGAAAATACCAAAGCATCTACCAAACAATAGAAACCAAACCCGATCCGGTTATATTTTGGTCGCATGTCAATAACTGCACTATCTCACCTTTGCTTGCTAAAACTAGCGCAGTCGCAGCAATTTGCCTGTCATGCATTTCATTAATAGTAGATAAATTTATAGTTGTTGCAATTACATCTTTGTCAAGTGGATAAATGACCACACGATGGTCAGCTTCGATTGCTGAAATTATATCTTTAACAGAAGGGATAGACGTTCTTCCTCTCTCGACAATCCAAACAGCCTCTGCTAGTGCTGTTGCAGGTATAATTAATTGAGAGTCAGGATTAGAAAGGATAGCATTTGCGTTTGCACCTAATCGCGAATTTCCTTCCAGAAACCATATCAGAGCATGAGTATCGATAACATACTTCATAATTACTTATGACCAGTCTAATCCGTCTTCTATATCCCCTTGAAATTCAGCAATTTGAAAATCTTCTTCTGTTGATGGTCGATTTCCAGAAAACATACCAAACCGCATGATTTGCTTTTCTATCTGAGCTTTCTTTGGCTCTAAAAAAGTGACAATTACGCGGCTTTCCCATACCTCAGATGGTAATTCGGCAAGTTCGACCTTTCCGTGCTTATAAACTCCTTCAATTGATTGCAACATAATTATGCCAACCTACTTACAGTAAATAAATTAACGCAAATTAGATGAGTAAGCTATACTCATAATATACTCATGTTCCTAACACCAAACGAGCAAATTCGTCTGGTTGTACCCGAACTGGAACCAGCCCCGCAGTCAACTTGGCAATATTTAGTGTTCCGTCCCTATTCTTGGAGACGACAGCTTTGTCTGAAAGAACGGGGTGTAAGCGTTGAGTCTTAGGATATTAGTAGATGAAGATACACGGTTTATTTTGTCTTGTCGAAAAGAATCAGGGGAGAATGACCTTTTACACATTCAACCTAAAATAATCTCTAATAAGTTTTGTAAAGCTTGATAGTCAGGTTCTTGAAGTCGTCCTAATTTTTGTATTACAAGCTTTACATCAAGAGTTGTTAAAACTGGTTTGATAATTGAAGGCTTAATTAAACCAGCATTTTTCCAGTTAGTAATTGTCATTTCTCCAAAGGAACTCGCTGGATTTGCCTGACTACTAACAGCAATTAGTATCAAATCTAAGCGTTGAAGTTTGATAATCAGCAGAACTAACGACAATAGCTGGACGTTTTTTTGTAGTAGTCTGGTCAGTAAAAGGGAAAGGCACTAAGACAACATCGGCAAATTCATAATTTGTCATATTCTGCGTCTTCGGGATTATCCCAAATTTTTTGGAAAGTTGGTTCGGAAAGCCTTGTGGCTGCTAAGGTTATGTCATGGTCTGCAACATTTGTATCTTTTTTATCAAGAGAGTCAATGAACTCTTCAACCTGCAACATCTGTTCAGGAAACAATCCACGAATTTTTTCAATTACTCTTTGTTCAGTTGTGTTATCAACTTGCATTATTAAAATTCTCCTTTCATGGATATAATACTATTTTACTGTCACACCTCGCACGAGTAAATTTTCATCATTGACCCAAGCGAATAGAATAATCTTACTTTCTTGGTGATATCGAAAGAACAATCGATACTGTTGGAAAAATTTAGCCCTAAACCAATGTTTATACTCATTGCCCAAAACAGTGCCTTGACGGTATTCACTGCATGTTGGGTCTTGAGGAATAACTTCAAATGCAAGTTTAGCTATAGCAGCTAAACGTTTGACAGCATTTTTCTTTTGGTAGTTTTGGGGATTATTTTGGCGCAGAAGCTCAACAGAAGTCAAAAGTTCTTCAACTTGATCGAGAAAAAGGGGATGAGCAAAAATACTCCACCCATTAATCACCAGTGGCTGACTTGTAGACAAATTTATTCATCCTCGTCAGACAGTGGTGAATCAAGATCGAACTCAACATCGGTAATCAAAGATTGAACACGGTTGAATAAATCAGAGCTAATTGCTTGAATATGCAGAGGATTATTTCTAATATCTTCAACAATAAAATCCAGAAACTGTCCAAGCACAGGATCATCCTCTGACTGGGCAGCCTTTGACATGATAACTTGACCGTTTAGCTGAATGCTGTAATAAATTTTATCGCGCTTACTCAAACCCAAGGCTTTACGCACACTATGGTGCGCCAACTGATAATTGGCAATATGCAGCGCATCGTGTCAGAGAGGCAGAAGCAAATCGCCGATTATGTTTCTTCGCTGTCGGTGTGCAAGGCGCTGATACAAAGATTCTAAATCAAATCGCACCTCTTGAGCGTCCACCTGTATTGCTAAATGGATTAGATTTTCGTTCTTTATTTGTTTGGCTATCGACTTCAATGAAACGAGTATCTAGCGGCAAAATAGGACAAGCTGTAGCATTACCAGCCGTGGGATGGGGTCAAATCGCAGTTTAAATCTAAATATTGAGGGTATATTGTGACGTGGAAAGCAATTGAGTGCCATGCGATCGGAGTCAGTCATGAAAAGCAGGGTATGCCTTGTCAAGATTATGGCGATTATCGCATTTTGGATAATGTGATTGTCGGAGCAGTAGCTGATGGCGCTGGAAGTGCAAAATACTCCGATGTTGGGGCAAAGTTGGTAGTTGAATCTGTAGTAAATCACTTATCACAGATTGCTAAACGCATCCAAAAACGGAAATGCACGCATTGCTCTTCTCAAGCGCTTTCTCAACAAAGAGCCGAAAAGCTATTTACAAAAACAGTTTTAAAAGCGCGTGCTACTTTGCAACAGCAAGCAGACGTTAAAGATTATTCGATTATGGAGCTAGCTTGCACTCTCTTAATTTTTGTTGCCACTCCTCAATGGGTTGCAGCGATGCAAATAGGAGATGGATTTATTGTGACGCGCTCAAGAAGACAGTGAATATCAATTACTTTTCCGCCCAGATAAAGGGGAATTTGCCAACGAGACGACGTTTGTTACCTCAGCAAACGCTATAGGTGAGATTTGGAACAATTCTTGGTTTTGTTACAGGCTTATAATTCGATGCAACCAATAATATCTAGGTTATATGCGGAATACGAGCAGGCATTTGAACATGAAGATTATGCAGATGCTAGTTTATTAGAAGCGAGAGCAAATAGGCTCTTTCAAGAAGCGGACTCAATATTACAAGTAATATCGGAGCATGAAAATGATTGAAGAAGCAAAAGTACTGGCAAGGCAAGCTAAAGAACTAAGTCAGCAAGCAGTTGATTTAAATCAACAAGGGAAATACGTAGAAGGTCATCGCTTAATGCAGCAAGCGGTGGAAGCTGGAAGAAAAGCTAGCCAGTTGATTAATCAACCCAAAATTGAAAAAACTTTAGCTCAGTTCGAGGAAATGCATCAAAGTTAAAAAAAATACAATAAGTACTGTCCAAAGGCATCGTTGTTACAGTGCTTTTTTCTTTACCTCTGGCTAACGCTATAAAGCCAAAAAAACACTATCTCTTTCTTACAAAAAGAATTTGTTGGAGGACGCACCCAATTTTTCCAGCATTCCTCCCACCACAAAATCAACAAATTGTAATGGGGGACTCTAGCTGGGTTTAGTTGAAAATGAATTATTCAAGAATCACCCTGGTGGTAATTCCTGATGAGCATCAATCATCAATGTCTTCAAGGGGTGATTCTGGTGCATCTGGGGAAAATTCCAGAGTCAGTCTTACTCTACCTTTTCGCCACCCCTTAGCACCAAATTTTAGAACCTCACAGGAGATACCTTTTTCAAACAACTGTTCCTCTGTTTCCTGAAAGTCAATAAATTCTTTAATTGCCGCTAGTAGTTGAACAACTTTAAACGTGCTGGGTAAATCTAAATTACCAAAACTTTCAGTATCTACTGACACAACTTCAGTATGATTTAATGGCTCGAATTGATTATGCATATAAATGTTTTCTAACTAAATCTATAGTTACCAATAAATAGCAGTTAATCTCAAATAAAAACATGATTTTTTAATGTGAGCAAAACTGATGCTGAAAATCCAACTAGTGTCATACCAGTTGCTAGATCCCCGACTTCTTTGAGGATACTGTTGGTCAATTCGTGTGGGGTTAAACCCCTCAGACTTCAAACCTCGGTTTTGTGTCGGTTACCCGCCCTGAAATCAATTTCGGGCTAATAGCCTAAGTGCGTTTAAACGCACTGAAACCCACAGAAATACGGTCGATGGGTTAAACCCCTTATTGATTCGCCAACAGTATCCTTTGAGAAGTCGGGGATCTAACCCTCACAACACCTCGCGGGGGCAAAAGAATTCCTATGTATAAGATAATTCCTGAAATCCATGCGGATGAGCGAACTGTTCATCCGTAAAGTAAAGCAATAATTATTAGTCTTACTCTGGATGGTCGGATCTTTAGTTCTAAATTTTTAGATAAAAAAATGCTGCCAAAAAATCGGACATTATTTCATGTAATAGCAATTGCGTTTTTGTCCACTGCTTGTGTTCTGATTTTTAGTTCATACCGGGTGATTGCAACTGGATTTGAAAGTCAGCACAATACATTACTTCCTTCTCTGATTTCCCTGAAACAGCTCAAGAATCAACAAGTGTGTAACAAATATAAAAATATAGGTAGGGAACTAGAACCTGTAAACAATCAAGTATTATCTAGCTCAGAAATATTATTTAAAACTTCTAGAAATGACAAGTTATCTTTGCCAGCCGAGCCAGTACCAACAATCCACCAAGCTGCAAGGAAATCCAAAGTTCCTGTAATTATGTATCACGATATTATATCCAAAAAGCAAGTAATTTATGATTTAACACCCCAAGAATTACAGAAACATTTTGAACTGATTAAATTGGCTAAAATGACACCTATTAGCATAAATCGGCTGATAGCTCACTTGCGAACAGGAAGCCCATTACCAAACAAACCTATCTTGCTAACTTTTGATGATGGTTATGGTGGACACTATGAATATGCTTATCCTTTACTGAAAAAATACGGTTATCCGGCTGTTTTTGCCATTCATACAAGCGGTGTGGGGGTGAATGCAGGTCGGACTCATGTAACTTGGTCACAACTAAAAATCATGGCCAATGACCCACTAATTACAATATCTTCCCACAGTAAAACTCATCCAGCCCTCACAAAAATATCAGATCAACAGCTTTATAAAGAAGTTGTGGAATCTAAGCAGATACTTGAGGCTAAATTAAATCGTTCTATTATTTATTTTACTTATCCCTACGGTAATTATGATTTGAGGGTAAAGAAAATAGTTACTGAAGCCGGATATTTGGCAGCAATTGCATTTGGTGATCCAACTGAAATGTTTGCAAATCAGTCAAAGGATTTGTTTGCGATTGCTCGTTTTGAGAAATCTCGTCTAGAAAAAGTTATTCCCCAAGCCTGGGGGAGTCCTATTTTACCGCAGTGTGATTGAGCAAAGGGCTATTTGGCATAAACGCCGGAATTTTTTCAGGTTAAGTGTTTTTTCTGAGGACACTGTTACTTAACAGTAACTTAAGATAGAGCGCATAACCTAGTGTGCGTTCCATTAGCTAAGAAACTTTAGTAGCCAGAAATATCTAAGATAATTTACATGGGAATCAACTTACAAAAAGGGCAACGCATCTCACTTGAAAAAGTTGCTCCTGGACTAACAAAGCTGATGTGCGGACTGGGCTGGGACGTACCAAAACGCTCTGGAGGTGGTTTTTTTGGGGCTTTTAGCAACAGTCAAAACTGCGACTTAGATGCCTCAGTAATCTGTTTAGATCAAAATGGCAAAGTGAGGGATATGACCAACTTAGTTTATTTTGGAAACCTATCCCACAAATCAGGAGCAATCACCCATCTGGGTGATAATCTGACAGGTGCAGGAGAAGGAGATGACGAGCAGATTCTTGTAGATTTAGCTCGACTGCCGAAAGAGATTGCGAAATTAGTTTTTATGGTGAACATTTACGATTGCATTGGTCGTAAACAAGACTTTGCACAAGTGCAAAAAGCCTTTGTACGTCTGGTAAATACATCTAACAATGAAGAACTCGCTAAGTATAATCTATCGGGTTCTGAATACAAAGGAATGACCGGGATGATCATGGCTGAAATTTACAATCACAACAACGAGTGGAAAATGGGAGCCATTGGCAACGGTGTTAGCGTTAATGGTTTAGAAGGACTCGTACAATCCTACGCTTAATCATTCGTTGAGTACCTAAATACGCCCTAATTCTTGAGTAACTCAACTCAATATCAATTTAAAATAAAAGTCGTTTTCCAGAAAGAGGTAGTAATCATGTCAATTAACCTAAGCAAAGGTGAAAGAATCAATCTTTCAAAAGAAGCACCAAGCTTAAAAAATGCTGGTATTGGTTTAGGATGGGATATTAATGTCACAGATACAGGTTCAGCTTTCGACTTAGATGCTTCTGTATTTATGTTGGGAGCTAATGGAAAAATTATTAACGAAAAATACTTTGTATTTTATAACAACTCTCAATCACCAGACGGTTCTATCAAGCATCAAGGAGATAGCAGGACTGGAGAAGGTACAGGGGATGATGAGACAATTCAAATTGATTTAAGTAAAGTTGATACTTCAGTTCAAGAAATAGTTTTTGTCGTGACTATCCATGAAGCGGAGCAAAGAAAGCAAAATTTTGGACAAGTTAGAAATTCATATATCAGAATTTACGATAATGCTACCGAAAAAGAAATTACCAAGTATGAATTAGAAGAAGATGCTTCGGCAGAAACGGCAATTGAGTTTGGTAAGCTTTATCGAAAAGATGGAGAATGGAGATTCCAAGCTGTCGGGGCTGGTTATAAATCAGGGCTTCAGAGTTTTGTAGACCGATACGCTGCTTAGTAGCTATCTAAATAGTTAATAGAAAGGGGGTATTCATTGTTGTTATCCCTTTTTTTTAGATTGTTAACATAATAAAAAATTTAGCCAAGATAATTTATACAAAATGGAAATTGAATTAACTAAAGGTGCCAGGTTTAATCTTTCAAAAGAAACTCCTGATTTAAAAAAAGTGGCTATTGGCTTGGGCTGGCAGGTAAGCAAGAATGGACAAAATTATGATATTGATGCTTCTGTATTCATGTTAGGTGCAGATGGCAAAGTCAGTCATGAAAAATATTTTGTATTTTACAATAACCTTAAATCTCTTGATGGATCTCTTAGACACTCAGGAGATAATAGAACTGGAGAAGGTAACGGAGATGATGAAACTATTTATGTTGATTTTGCAAAAGTAGATCAGAGAATTCAGGAAATAGTTTTCGTTGTGACTATTCATGAAGGACAGGAAAAAAATCAAAATTTTAGTCAAATAAAAAACGCCTTTATCAAGATTTACAACCAGGAAACGAAAAGCTCTTTAGCTCGCTACAATCTGAGAGAGGCTTTTTCTCAAGAGACGGCATTGGAGTTTGGACGGTTGTATAAAAAAAAGGATGAATGGAGGTTCCAAGCAGTAGGAGAAGGTTATAATACCGGATTACAAACTTTTGTAGATAAGTATATTGTTAAAACTAAATCGGAAGAAAAAAAAGAAGAACCATTAGCTGAGATTTCTGCGATAAGTTATAGCCAAAATAGCAAACCTCAGCCTATCGATATTACAAAAAAAGCAAACATTAGTCTTTTAAAAGCAAAAGTAGATATTGTTCTCAAAAAGAAAGGTATTGGTAATACTGTAGCAAGAGTTGCTTTGGTTTTGGATATTTCTGGTTCTATGAGCAATCAATATAATTCTGGGGCAGTACAAGCATTTATTGAAAGAATAGTCCCGGTAGCTAGTAGGCTAGATGATGATGGGAAATTAGATGTTTGGTTTTTTGGCTCAACATTTAAAAGAACAAAATCAGTCCAGGAGACAAATGTTCATGGCTTCATTCAAAAAGAATGTGGTGAAATGAAGAGAGCTTTACTTATTTTTAAAATGTCCTCTCTTATGCTGGAATTAGGTGGGGGAAACAATGAGCCTCCTGTAATACGAGATGTAATCAAGAAATTCACTGAAGAAGAACCTAGTGAAGTACCTACGTTTATAGTTTTTCTTAGTGATGGAGGCATTACTGATGAAGAAGGAATAAAAAAAGCTATAGTTGATGCAGCTAAATATCCTATATTTTGGCAATTTGTTGGATTGGCTGGTTCTAGCTACGGAATTTTGGAAAGATTAGACACGATGGATGGTCGTGTCGTTGATAACGCCGACTTTTTTCATCTAGATGATTTAGGAAAAATCACTGATGAGCAATTGTATGAAAGACTGCTGAATGAATTTCCTAGTTGGATTAAAAAGGCAAGAGCCAAAGGTATATTCCGTTAAGGACTCTAAATGGAAAAAAAATCAATATATAGCCCGCTTTACTGTGCCCTTTACTCGTATATCCCTACACGAATAGGGTGAGGGACTTTGGGAGACAAATCGAATATTTTCCGACTTGTATATATACGGTAGACAAGCAATAAGGGGGCTATTAATTGACAACTAAGTGATTAAAAGAACCAACCGTATGAGTGTAAACCCTTACCTAAGAGATTCACTCCCAAGTAGCAAACCCAGACAACAACAAACCCACCTGCGGCTAAAATTGCCGGACGACGACCTTGCCAACCCTTTGTGATGCGGGAGTGGAGGTACGCAGCAAAGACCAACCAGGTAATTAAGGCCCATGTTTCTTTGGGGTCCCAACTCCAGTAAGAGCCCCAAGCTTCGTTAGCCCAAACACCACCAGCAATGATCCCAATTGTCAATAGGGGAAATCCCAAGCCGATAATCCGATAGCTGATATTATCTAGAGTTTCAGCGAGGCTGAGACGTTGTGGTGTGAGTGGTTCCGCTGCTACCTCAGTTTGAGTCGCAGGAACAGTTACTAAATTTAGGACAGCGGTTTTGCCGTTCCCGTTACCATTACTACTGCTGCGAGCAAAGCCGTTATTTTCAGCGGCACTTATTGGCATCTCTGAAACTAACTCACCAGCTTTATGCAAACGATAACCGTTAGTGCGATAGCCACCATTCCCAACCGAACTACCTTGGAGTTGGATATTTTGCCCTCTGGTGACAACAAGAAATGCGATCGCCAACAGGGAACCCACCATCAAAGCTGAATAGGAGAGCATCATTACACTGACATGCATCATCAGCCAGTTAGATTTCAGTGCAGGTACTAATGGTTCTGAAGCCTGCATGGATGATGGTAATGTCAGTGCCGCAAAAGCAGTAATTGCCATTGCCACAGGTGCTGTAGCCACTCCCACCAAACGACTGCGGCTGTTGTTTTCGGCAATTAGATGGACGGTGGTAATTCCCCAAGCTAAGAAAAATAGCGATTCATATAAATTGCTCAAGGGGAAATAACCTGCTTCTAACCATCTTGCTCCCAACAGGGTAGCCATGCACAAATTAGCGATCGCCATGCCAGCTGTCCCCAAAGCGCCAAAAAAAGGCAAATTCGGAAAAGCAGCCCCAACCCAATAAACTAGCATGGTGACGAATAAGACAAGAAAGGAGGCATTGTCCAGCCAATTCTGGAGTACAACCAGATTCATAAACAGCCTTCTCCTCTAAAAATTTTTAAGAAAGTATGGATTCTGACTGTTACGATCCTATCTGTTTCTGGGAAATTAAGGAGTTATGAGCTTTGAATTCCTAAAGTTTTATTATGCCCTAACTCTGTGCCTCCGAACTCTTACTTTTCGATCATGGAGATTGTGCAGTACTAGGAGTTGGGCTAGGAATAGTCAGAGCGGCTGGTTTCTCACCTTTTTTCAAGCTGAAGAAAATGTCATAGCGGTTACTGCGATTATCGCTGACAGATGATGTCACCCCAATTGAGCGAGTTGCTTCTAGTACAGATTGTTGAAAAGGAAATATCGTTGGCAAGGGAAAATTCTTCAGTGTTTTATCTACATCCAAGAAAAATTGACCATTGCTAGGATTGGGATCTGATGGCACTGTGCTTTGAAATGGAACAGTGCTAGCTAGGCTATTGTTGGGTGCAGCAACTAATTTATCACTAATGGGAGCGCCAAATGAGAAGAAAGCGACATTTCCATCCAACCAACCGTGGGTAGCGGCCAAAGTCCCATATGGACCCACCCAGTTAATAACAGGTTTACTGCCCACTGTTGCTGGTTGAATCTGGAACTGATATTGACTCTTCATTACTTCGTCGATCTGTTTTAGAGATGCTTCCGCTTTTGTGCGATCGCTCACTTGCACCATAAATACCAAAGCAGAACGAAAATTGTCTGCTGAACCTAATGCAGGTGTATTTGGTACTAGTGAAACAGCAAACTCACCACCCATCCACGACAGCAAATCTCTATCGAAATCAAAATTGGTTAGAGATTTGATGCTCGAACGTAGCTCCTCTGGTGATATTGGCGACAGGGGATTTCCCTGAGATGTTAATGCGTAATCTGCCCACAATCGCTGTAAATTTCCCCCAGAGAGCATCATCAAGGTTTCTTCCGGTAGGCGGGTTTGCATTCTACCAGCATTATTTTCTACTGCTAGAGTCCGCTGGCTGTTGGGATTTAGCCACGAAATACCTTTCAACCGGATTCCTTCTGTTTCCAAGTTAATTGTCCCCGCTAAACCCTGGTTATTTTGCAATTGCGCCAAAACTTGCGCAGGTAAAGCCCGTTTTGGAGAAGCTGAGGCGATTTTGGCGGAGTAAGGCACATTGATATAAAATTGTGCAAAGGGTTGATAATTGCTGATTTTGGATAAATTTTCCGCAAAACCGCCAGTTGTTGCCAGCGAAACTTTACCCTTATAAGCATCAATCGCTCTTTCTGTCGTTTTGGGGTTATCAGTAATTACTAGAAAATTCTCGTCTATAACTGCTGTTGAGAGTTTTTCCCCGTCTTTTGGCTCGCTTTCTCTAATAGCAATACCCTGGTACTGACGCTCAATCCATTTGCCATTTTTTAACGCTTTTGGCTGTGCTAAAACACTCTGCGCTTTGAGTGAATTTTTAATTGGCAGAACCATCACCATCGACTGGTCGCTCTTCTCGAAACTGCCATCAGTCGCAACTGGTTTCGGCGCAGGTTTACTTGCCTCTGGTGCCAAAACTGCGATGGTGACTTGCTCCCCAACCCAAGGACCAATATCTTTCTGAAAATCGTAACCATTACTAGTCAAAAAGCGATCGCGCAGTTGTACCAGATTCTTATCCAGTTCTGCTTGAGTCTCTTTTGTGCCAAACTCCCGCAATTTCTGCCATTGCTTTGGATCTGTTGTCAGGGAAACCGTAAACAGGGCATCTTGGGGAATTATATTTGCCCCCACTGGCAAATCTCTGGTTAATGGTTTTCCTTGGGTGAAAAGCCAGTATGCCGTCACACCACCAACAATCAATAACCCCGCAGACGATAGCGTCAGCACCAGAGACGGTTTCTTTTTTTTCTTCATCGAAACAGACACAACGGGCAGTGCCATTGAAACCAATACCTCAATAATTGCGAACTGTTATTTGCTTTGTGGCTAGAATTAACCACAATGTTTAAGAGAACTCTAGGGCTGCCAATTACATTAATTTCTCCATTTCAGGCGATCAAGAGCGTTGCTACTCCTTTGAAGCTGCGCTTAATCGGTAATAAAGCTAGTACAACAAGGCAAAAGTAAAAAGAAAGAACACCTATGTTGTGATACCGTTTCTTTGTGAAGCTGCATATATTACCCCCCGGCTACGCCGTCCCCCCTTGCCAAGGGGGGACTACAGGGGGGTCTTGATTATGTGCATCTTCATACAGAATTGGTATTAGCTTTTTACCTATTTCAGATGGTAGCTTTATTTCCGCCTACCTGTACTAGCATTTTTTTCTTAAATTGCCACTGTTTTGTAAGTGGTGTTAGCCATGCCAGAATTTTGCTGAAAATGTAGCTAACAGTACAAAAATTTCCTTTTTGGAGTGTAGCACCAACATAGTGTACACAACTCCTAGAGGGTTGCATTTACCTTGTCTTACCTTTCAAGAGGGGCAAGCCTAGCACTACCATCACGATTTACTATCTTAAAAGTGATACACACTATTAAATTACCAATCGGGCAAAAATTTTATCGCCTTTAAGCAAAATAGCGCTAACTTTTGGTGTTATAAATTGCAAATTTTGATCATTTTGTAATTCCCGGCAATTTAGGCAAAAATCATCCATAGATACGTAATATCGCTAACTTAGAGCTTTGAAACTGCTTCCAGTAGCAATGTAAACTTCCTTAAGTTATATCAATTTTATCGAATTTTTCTAGTATATTTTAATACTTATGTATAAAAAGCAAATTCTGGCATTACAGCAGAATATCATACAAGAGTTGACCAAGCACTGCTAAAATAACCCTTTATTTTCAGTTTACCGTTGCCTTGACATTTTAATTTTTATACCCATCGTCAAATTCGGGATTTTCACTCGAATTGGACAATGGGTATAAGGTTTTGATCTTGATGACTGATACGAATACAACGTCGTAGACATACGGGCATTGCAAAATCCAAATGTTAATTCTTGCCATTCCCATTATTAAGTTAAATCCGTCGCTCCCAAATATTTTGTCAAATAAGGGGAGAAAACTTCATAAATCAAAGTTAGAGGCTGTCCGTGATGCCAAAACAAGTAGTGACGACCCCAAAATGGCCCGGTAACATCAAAACCTGATTCTAGAGCTTCGGAGTGACCATAGTAAATTCCTTGGATATCCCGATATAATTCCGTACGCAGACGAGCCAAACTTGCCCAAATTGGTAAGGAGCGGTTCTGCAAATACTCATCTACATGAGATGCTTCCCACCATGAAGTCGCATAGGCTAATCGTTGACCAGAAGCAGTACGCAGCCACACTTGTCGCCGCAGTCTTGGTCCAGGTACAGTTTGAATTAGGTCGGGAGCCGCATCAGCGTCCATGCCAATTAATGACATACCAATGACATCCACTTCTGTAGGCTCCCCCGTAAGCAATTCTAAGTGCCTTGTCGGGGAACCATCACCCAAAAGTAGCATTTGCCATGTTGGTGCCAACTGAGCGTGAGGCAAACCTTTTTCAATGGCTTCTTCTCCACCTTGCCAAATCGGAGTCAGGCGATGCCACCCTGTAGGTACTGTTAAGTTATTTGTCGGCGTAAAAGTTGTAGTCAATTTTCTTCACAAAAGTTCACATATCTATATAAAAGCATAAATGAAGTCCTGAGTGTTAGGACAGATAAGAATGCTTTCTATTTGGGCAGTCCAAAATTTGATAATTTTACCAATGCCGATAATAAGTAGAGAAATATCGGCAAATTCAACAGGTATCAGTTATCACCTTAACAAACGCGATCGCCTTCTGAGTCGCCCACCGATAAAATTCAGCGGATACGGCTTATTCTTTAACTAAATAACTAGCTACAAAATTCTTAGTACCAAGAACTGAACAACCCTTATCCTTACTCAGGAATTGGGATTCAGTACTTGGCACTCAAAAATGCGGATGGTGAGACTCGAACTCGCAAGGGCATTGCCCACACGCACCTCAAGCGTGCGCGTATACCAATTCCGCCACATCCGCATGTTTTGTCTAAAGATAGAGTTTAGCATAAAAAATTAAGTTTACAAAAAAAAAGTAAGAATTTCCAAATTTTTGGCATGACGGCATTCATTATAATGACAGAATTTTAGAAATCCAGAATATGAGGTCGTTAATCGTTTGACTAACAACAGACTGGCACCATGAATGTTGATAGTCTATTGACACCTTTGAAGACGAGGCTCTTAAATCTCACGAACATAAAATGAAACAAAGCTTTGCAGTGTTTCAAATTGGATGGGAGAGAATGTGAATCTAGTGGTACTGATATCAAAGTAAAAGATGAAGTTTGATAAAATATTAATTGCCAATCGGGGAGAAATTGCGCTCCGCATTCTCCGGGCTTGTGAAGAAATGGGGATTGCGACTGTGGCAGTCCACTCTACTGTTGACCGAAATGCTCTCCACGTCCAACTTGCAGACGAAGCGGTTTGCATTGGGGAACCTGCAAGCAGTAAAAGTTATTTGAATATTCCCAATATTATCGCTGCTGCATTAACGCGCAATGCCACCGCTATTCATCCCGGCTATGGCTTTTTGTCAGAAAATGCCCGATTTGCAGAAATCTGCGCCGATCATCATATCGCCTTTATTGGCCCAACTCCTGAAGCTATCCGCCGGATGGGCGATAAATCTACCGCCAAAGAAACTATGCAAAGGGCGGGTGTCCCAACAGTACCGGGTAGCGATGGCTTGATAGAATCGGATCTAGAAGGATTGGCGATCGCGGAAAAAATTGGTTATCCAGTGATGATTAAAGCCACTGCCGGCGGTGGTGGAAGGGGGATGCGCCTAGTCCGAGAGGAAAGCGAATTTGTGAAATTATTTTTAGCAGCCCAAGGGGAAGCCGGAGCCGCATTTGGAAATTCTGGCGTATATCTGGAAAAATTCATCGAACAACCGCGCCATATTGAATTTCAAATTTTGGCGGATAATTACGGTAACGTCATCCACTTGGGCGAACGAGATTGTTCAATTCAACGCCGCAATCAAAAACTTTTAGAAGAAGCCCCCAGCCCAGCGCTAGACCCAGAACTGCGGGAGAAAATGGGAGAAGCTGCAGTCAAAGCCGCACAGTTCATCAATTACACTGGCGCAGGCACGATCGAGTTTCTCTTGGATAAATCGGGTCACTTCTATTTTATGGAAATGAACACCCGGATTCAAGTCGAACATCCAATTACTGAGATGATTACTGGGGTAGATTTAGTTGTCGAACAAATTCGCATTGCCCAAGGGGAAAGACTCAAGCTGCAACAAGACGAGGTAGTATTGCGCGGTCACGCGATCGAATGTCGCATCAATGCCGAAGACCCCGACCACGACTTTCGCCCTGCCCCCGGACGTATCAGCGGCTACCTCCCCCCAGGTGGTCCTGGCGTCCGTATTGATTCCCACGTTTACACTGACTACCAAATTCCGCCTTACTACGACTCCCTGATTGGTAAATTAATCGTTTGGGGACCCGATCGTCCTACTGCCATTAACCGCATGAAACGGGCACTGCGGGAATGTGCGATTACAGGATTAACCACCACTATTGGGTTTCATCAAAAAATTATGGAAAACCCACAGTTTTTACAAGGCAATATCTCCACTAGTTTTGTTACTGAGCTTCTAGCCTCAATGCAACAGAATTAGCTGTTGTTGGTTGTTAGTGGTTAGTGGTTCACAACCAACAGCTAACAACTAACCATAACGAGACATCATCGTTAGCAGTCCTTGCTGACCTAAGAGGATTTCTCTAAGCAAGCTGAAAATGCCAACCCAAACGATCGGGGTAATATCAACCCCGCCAATGGGTTGTACCAGCTTACGCATTGGTATCAAAAAAGGTTCAGTAGGCCAGGCGATTAAATTAAAAGGCAATCTATTCAGATCCACTTGGGGATACCAACTCAAAACGATCCGGAAAATAAACAGCAATATCATCAGTCCTAAGACAAGACCGAGAATCAAGCCAGTAATGTTAGCACTAGTCATAGTTTTGAACTACTTTCTGGGGAATAAAAAAAAATTCGGCGTTCGAGACGAAAGTAGAAAAATTTTAAGCTTTGTAAAGCTCTCTAATAATTTTAACCAATTTTGGCGCTGAAAAGAAGAATAGGCAATGACTCAGTTTTTTCCACGAGCGGGATAGCTCACCACTTTTCTTTTAATGTGATAGACCATTAGAATTAGTATTGAAGTGTGTAAAAAAAAGGTTGAAAAAGATGACGCCTTCTTTAGCAAATTTTCTTTGGAGCCTGCTTGCGGGTACTGTGATTGTTGTCATTCCCGCAACAGTGGGATTGATTTTTATCAGCCAAAAAGATAAAATTCAACGTTCCTAAGAATATGGGGGTCGTTTTGACTCTCAAAAATTAGAGCTTGTGCCATTTAATTAGCCAAGTGCTAACGCTCAGTAGTTTATCTGACTGAGAAAAAGTGAGTCAAGCCTGACGGTGAACAGCTTCAGAGTTTCTTTACCAGAAGCTCTGAAGCTTTGACATATTGTGTCTAGCTACAGTAGAGATTTTAATTTTGAGTCGCTAACATAGATTTGATATTGGGAAAAGAACAATGGTAATTTTTGGGCTGAACTCAGCCAGTGTTCTGGCTCAGGTAAATTTGGGAACCAACTCAGCCAGTATTCTAGGAATTTTCCTAGCTGTGGCTGGGGCAGGTCTGTATTTTCTGCGAACTGTTCGTCCGGAACTATCGCGAGATCAAGATATCTTTTTTGCAGCTGTGGGCTTACTCTGCGGCTTTATTCTAATATTCCAAGGTTGGCGGCTAGACCCAATTCTGCAATTTAATCAGTTGCTTTTGGTTGGTTCCACCGTGTTTTTTGCGGTAGAAAGTATTCGCTTGCGAGGGATAGCCACCGAACAAGCCAAACGCAATACCCCGATTGTGGATAAGCGGAAGGTTAGCGATGATTATGACTACCGTGGTGGATATGACGCTGATTTAGACTCATCCTTAGACCCACTACCTTACGAAGATGAGTACGACCAGCGTCCCCGTGCCAGAATTCAGGGTAGTAAGGATAGTCGTCCATCTCGTGATGGTTACTATGAAGATGAACCTCCCCGTCGTTCGGAACGTCGTAACAGCCGCAACGAAAGACCGGAAACAGGAGATAGAACGTCAAAACGGCGTGATTCTGGGCGTTCGCCAAGTCGCAACTCTGAAAAAATTCAAGAAGATGATTGGGGTAGTTCTTCTCGACCTGTAGATAGACCATCTGACGACTGGGATAGCTCTAGTAATGAAGAAAGAAAACCTCGTCGTCGTCCGAGTAACAATTCCTCACGTCCAGAAATTCGTGATGAAGAAGTTTCTAGCAGACCACAAAGAAAGCGCCGTCCATCTACTGACTCATCTCCTAGAATTGAACGGGATGATGATGATGTTATCCCAACAGATTATGTAGATTACAAACCCCTGATAGACAAATCCGATGGTCCAGAAGATAATTCTGACGAGTCGAGAAATTTTGATGATGTTTAACTTTCGACAGTAAGTCCCCATTATTTAATAGTGGGTACTTCACATCAGGGATTAGTGGAGGGGACAGAAAATAGTTGAGGTGAAAAAATTTACGCCTAAATTTTGGCTCCAAAAACCAATTCATTGGGGTCTATGTTTTAGCTTGGGAAGTCTACTTGTATCTTGTAGTTCCAACGATATCCCTATGGGATCTAGTTCCCTCAACAGTCGCTACACCGAAGAACAACCGGCTTTGAGTGGGAATGGTCGTCTTTTAGTATTTGTATCAAGTCGTAATGGCAGTCAGCAACTTTTGGTATACGATTTGCTTTCTTCACAGTTTATTAGCATACCGCGTTTAAACCGACCAGAAACTATTGTTGAAAGTCCTAGCCTCAGCTACACGGGACGCTATATTGCTTATCTAACTAGCGACCAAGGTAGACCTGTTGTAGGACTTTACGATCGCGCCACTCAAAACTCAGAAATTCTCACTCCGATCTATCGCGGTTGGGTGAGAAATCCCAGTATTAGCCCGGATGGTCGTTATGTTGTTTTTGAAACCGCCAGTCGCGGTCAGTGGGATATTGAAGTTCTCGATCGAGGATCAAATGTTGAGTTAGATATTCCCAATGGTGCCCCTGTTCCTGCTCCTCCACAGTAGAGAGTGGGGGAATGGAAGAGTTATGAGTTAGGAGTTAGGAGTTATGAATTTTTAACACAAAGACTCCGCTCCTGTACTCCTTTTAACCATCAACAACCAACAACTAACAAATGAGCAAAAAGTTTATTTTTATACCTATTATTGCTAGTTTAAGTTTGTTGGGTGGTTGTAACGGTTACCCACGGCTGTTGAGCTATCCGTTCGATCCGGGGGGTAGAAGTCTCAACAGTCTTGCTTCGGAATTAAATCCCCAAACTTCCGGGAGATATATTGTTTTTACGACTGACCGACGTGGTACCCAAGACATTTATATGTTTGATACAGTAAGTCGCAATTTGGTTGATTTACCCGGATTAAATTCCTTGGATGCGATCGCTTCTCATCCAAGTGTTTCTCAAGATGGTCGTTATATTGTATTTGCAGCTTCTCGTCAGGGCCGATCGGCTATTTTCTTTTACGACAGAGAAACACGTCAATCACGCAATTTGACCGCGAGTTTACAAGCAGAAGTCCGCAACCCTACTATTAGCGCTGATGGTCGCAGGGTTGCTTTTGAGTCTACTGTTAATGGTCAATGGGATATTCTAGTTTACAACAGCAATGGCGAGCCGTTGAATATCCCGCAAGAACCACGGTAAACAAAAGTTAGGAGTTAAGAGTGTAGCTTGCTTCCCCGTAGGGGTAGAGTTATGAATTAAAACTCCCCTCCTCCCAACTCCCTTCCTCCTAACTGCTAACTCCTAACTCCTAACTGCTAACTCCTAACTCCTAACTGCTAACTCCTAACTGCTAACTCCTAACTCCCCTCTTTGCTCCTCTCACAGCTTTCTTGTTCTTTCACCGCTTCAATAAGCGATCGCACTTGTTCGGTTCCTTCTGAAGGTTCAAATGAGAAGGGGAATTTCCCCCTTGCAATCATTCGCAAACCTAGAGGTGCAAGACTGAGCAATCCTTTGAGGTCTTTAAAGTAGTTACCGACTACCCGTAGGCCAAATTGACGTTCATCAATCCAGCCGCCTGCTTTTACCAAGTCTACCAATACTTTGCGGTGACGAATCGAACGGCTATCGCTTTTTTCTTTACGAGCGAGAATTTTTTGTTTAATTTTGCTTATTTGTTCCAATGGTGCTACTTCCATTGGACAAACTGAGTCGCAGTAATAGCAACGAGTGCAACCCCAAACACCTTTAGTCCCTTCGTTGTAGTTTTCTAAACGGTTTTCAGTGTTGCTATCGCGAGAATCTTCGACCATGCGGTAGGCTTTAGCAAGAGCATGGGGACCAACAAAGTCTGGATTGACTTCCAAGGCATTGCACTCAGAATAGCAAGCCCCACACATAATACAGTTGCCTGTCTGGTCAAGACGCGATCGCTCGGATGGTGTTTGCAGAAATTCTCGTTCAGGAACTTGTCGAGCTACAGAACTCACGTAAGGCTCAACTTTTTCTAAATTATTCCAAAAACCACTCATATCCACAACCAAATCCTTAACCACAGGCATATTGCCTAGGGGTGCAATGATGATTTCTGGGATAGCGTTGGCGTGACTGTTTTTTGTGTCGAGAGTAACGAATCTGGCAATCTCACTGCCCACATTTTCTTTACAAGCTAAAGCTGAACGTCCGTTGATTCGCATCGCACAGCTACCACAAATTGTATTGCGGCAATTTTTGCGAAATGCTAGAGTCCCGTCTTGTTCCCACTTAATCCGATTCAGACAATCGAGGATTGTATTGCCGGGTTCCACCTCTAACAAGTAATTTTGTACTGTAGGAGAAGAATTTTGTTTCTGCCGAATAACTTTAAAAAGAACTTCCATTGCCATTAACCAAAATCTTAAAATTGCCACACCTCTAGGCGCGAAAGCATAAATCTAGCTTGCTTGTTTGGAAAACTGAGTTATACTTTTGTTGCTTTGAATTCCAGAGTAGCTCTTAATCGCCTAATAATTAAGGAATTACTGATTCTAGTATAAGGATAACCATTAAAATTCTAGCTGTATAGTTTTCAAAAATCGCTTTAGCTTCTTCTATATCGAAAAGTGAGTCACTTGCTGCTTAAAACACTCTTAGAGTACAGGCGATAGACTATATCTCGCTCTGGTTGAGTTAGTTCGCCCCTTCTGATCTATATAATTGTTAACGCATCTAATCTAGCTGCTTGCAAGTTGAGTTTGCAGTCAACCAGACAAGGGGAAGAACTCTTAAGTGCTGATCTTAAAAACCTAAAGATATCCGTTTTGATATACAAAGTTAACAAGGCGGTAGGTTTTGGTGTCAACAATAGTCAAGTTGATCTTTCAAAATCTCTCGATCAGTCCCAAAGCTTAAACTTTTTACTTATTTACAATTCTGAGAGTATAAGTATAAGTATTGTTAAATTTCAATCAAGCATATCTTTAGATAGATGTGGGCAGATTTATGAGGCAAGTTTGAAGCATAGAATATTGGCTTCACCAAAACCCAAAACCCTACTTTCCAATTTTGAAGCCTTGGCTTTTTGAACTTCGAGGGCAAAGCTTGGCCTCTGTGTGATTAAAGGTTTTTGACAAATAACTATAAGAATCTTCTTGAACTCTGCACTGTTGCACTGCTGCGCTGTTATACTTTTTTGACTGACATCAATAAATCAGTAAGCTCGGAGTTTTAGAGAAATAAAATCTCAACCCTACTTTTTGTTTCAGGGCAGAAAAGTCGGTAGAGGAAGTTTTCCACAAGGCAAATCCATACTCCTAACTCAAAAGAAAATCAGAAGCAGATGCTTTTTGACGAATGTCATTCTGGCTCGTCTATCTTGAAAATAGTTCTCTAGTTTGCATATTCTTAGCGTGGGCTGAGTCCTAAGTGCTGATTTGAGGAATATTTTTATGATTATGGCTGACTTATCAGTTCCCATGAGAAGTGACTGTGTTCGTATTCAAATATGAAAAAGCCTAGCTAATCGGGCTTCATGAGTTTTCTCTAAAACTTATCGTAAGATGAAGATAAATTTTTATAAAACTCAGTAAAAGTAATCCAGACTCGGGCAAACAGTAAGGGAAGATGCTCAAAAAGTCTTACAGAAACACTCTTCTCGCTTTACTCACCCTTGAAAATTCTTACCTTAGTTGCCTTCCCTGAGGTTAAGAATTGAAATAAAACTGTAACAGCAAGTTTAATTCAAAATTAAACAACTATTTTGCTATTATTAGTCCATGCTAGTATTTAATATAAAATTACGAGAGAACAAAACCAGTAGAATTCGCCCCCAAGTGCGGCTAATACAGGTTCGTTTATTCGTAATCAGCAGACGCGAATTTTCTCGTCTCTAATGCAGGATAAAAGGGTGTATGCCCATACAACCTTTTAAATACTATGCAGTTCTATGCTCTCAAGCATGAGGTTTGGAAAATCCTACGACTTAAGAGCTAGAATCGCAGGTACTCAAAGTGAAAAGCCTGCTTTTTTTGGGTCTACGACTGCTGAAGTAGTAAGACTCAGACATTTTGTAAAGGTGGCTTAAAGTTACACCGTCGTAGTAACGCCAACAGAGAAAATTATTTCCTCAATCGATGGCGTCATACGGTTGAAACTGCCCTAAAATTAGCCAAATCAATGCTTGTGATAACCATGACCTCTAATTTGTCTTGGGTAACCATTACAGAGGCTCTTGGTCTGACACAAAGCAGAAAATACCCCCCCCTCTCCTTAGGGAATTGAGGGGTTTGTGCAGATGTCAAAAAGCCAAGGGCTTGGCATCAAATGACATCATTTATCAGTTTGGAGAGAGTAAGGATATTTTGAGCGTAATGACTGAAACTGCAACCGTGCCATTAACCGGAAAAGCACTACTTGCTAAGGTTAAAGAACTTTCCAATTTACCACGGCGAGAAAGAGCCAAGCAGTGTGGCTATTACACTACTACTAAAGGTGGTCAGGTAAGAGTAAATCTCACTGATTTCTATGATGCTTTGCTATCGGCTAGAGGCATACCTCTGAGTCCGGAAGCACCCAAAGATGGTCGGGGTCGCGAACCGACGTATCGGGTTAGTGTCCATCAAAACGGTCAAATTGTTATTGGTGCAACATACACCAAGGCAATGGGCTTAAAGGCTGGTGATGAGTTTGAAATTAAACTGGGTTATAAGCATATTCACTTAATTCAAGTTGGAGAAGGTGATAAAAAATTAAGCCAGTTAGATGAAGACTCTGACGAAGATACCGATGAGGATGACGATGAGTAAATTTTTCAAAAAGCACCGGGTTAAGTTATAGAGTTTGAATGCTTCATAATTTCTCCCATAGCTTTTTGGTGCAGCAGTTGCTGTAGTTTAAAAAACTTTCCAGTGGAAAAATACGATTAGACCTCTTGCATAAGTCACCATTTTTGGTACAGGGTTGATTAAGATGAGAGAAGTGTTACAAAAAGCGAGCAAAGTTTGAGATAGTAGCCTTGGCGATCGCCCAGGCTACTATTGGTCAAAAACTGCTAGCCATCTGTAAAAATTTCTCTCCATCAAATCAAGTAATTTATATTGCAAGAAGTCTGTCGTGTTTTTTTTGCCTGCTTTGATAAATTTTTTTCAATTAGCCATCAATCCTGTACCGACATTTTTTACAAATGCACCAGCACTGCTTGTGGTGGCTACTTTTTTTATTACCTGGATAGGATGTTGGTTGCCAGTTGCAGTCATATCTGCTTTAGTGATTGATTGGCAACCCAACAAGCCTTTGCAGCCAAAACAAAAGATACCTTTAGTGGTATCCCTCTATTTGTTGGCTCCTCTAATGATTTGGGGGGTTTGTTGGCTGACAAATACTTCTTTTTTAACCTATGGTTTTGTCAAAAATATTTCCACTATAGGTTATTTTCTACTGGGTTTCGGTTTGGGAGTGCTGACTTTAGCCACTGTATTTATTGGTCAATTTAGCTGTGGTTGGTGCCGCTTTGAAGCATCAAGCACCAAGCTTTTACCATCAATTTTCCTACCTATTTTGCTGGTAGGACTATTAGTCGGTGGCGTAGAAGAGTTAGTTTTTCGCGGTTTTCTACTAACTCAGCTGCTAGCCGATTATTCAGTTGGGGTAGCAGCTATAACTTCAAGTTTGATTTTTGCCTCTCTACATTTGGCTTGGGAGAGACGGGAAACCATACCTCAACTACCTGGATTGTGGCTGATGGGAATGGTATTAGTACTTGCACGATTTGTCTGTAGCGGTAATTTGGGTTTAGCTTGGGGACTCCATAGCGCATGGGTATGGGCGATCGCGACCCTGGACACATCAGAGTTAATTATCTACACGGGTAAAGCCCCTGAGTGGGTGACAGGTAAAAATAAAAAACCCCTAGCAGGGGTAGCGGGAATTATTTGTATGCTGCTGACTACGGGGATTCTCTGCTTTTTTTAGGTACTCAGTTATGGGTCGTCCCGTCATCGCAACATCAACCGTTCCGGGTATGGTGTAGGGCTTCTGACGGGTCAAGTTCAACTCATGAGTGTTGCACTCTTATCATCTTGCCAAAGGATTTAAGCGTTTGAGAGCGCGATCGGTAACATCGCTATAACGCAATTCACCACACAGAATTTTAGTCATCAGTTGAGGTCCAGAGGGACGCTTCACACCAACTTTGTAACCAACGCCGGGGAAACGGTAAAATATTCCCGCTAATTTTTGGGCCCAAGACATTTCAGAACCCCATTCTTCGTTAATTACATTAGTGTAATTTTCTAAGGCGTTAATATCCCCAGCTAATGCTTGGTGAACGGCTTCGGCCGCTTTCATACCGCTAAAAATTGAAGGGCGAATACCTTCTCCTGTAAAGGGGTCTACTACACAAGCTGCTTCCCCAGCCAAAACTGCATTTTGCGTATGCAGCTTTTGATTGCCCTCCCACATACACAGGGAATGACCATACTGCTTGGAGGTTTTGACATCTAGACCAAAAGACTTACCGTATTCATCCAAAATCTTTTTGAAGTCTTGGGGTTCTCCACCGATGAAGGTAGCAACACCGATAGAATAACCATCTGCTTTCGGGAAGTTCCAGATGTAACCATTTTTGACCATGCCAAATTCAAAGTGAAACATGGAAGACTTTTCCACTGTAGATGAAACTTCTGCTTCCAAAGCACCAGCTAGACGACGTTTACGCTCTTTAAAGCCTAGCCATTTTGCCATTGGACCCTTAGTACCGTCAGCAGCAATTAGGTAGCGTCCTGTAACTGGTTCATTGGGGGTATTTACTTGCCAATGGTCATTTTTGAACTCAATACCACTTACTTCCGTACTATCGCGTAGTTCAGCACCTTGTTTCTGTGCTTGTTGCACTAAGAAATGGTCAAAAACTTCGCGCCGTACCATCCAAACTGGTTCGGCAAGTTGAAGTTTGCTTTCCACCGGATCGCCCAATTTCATCGTACAACGCAGCGTATCAACTTTCATCGAAATTGCTGGGCTAAAGTCAAAGTCAAACCATTTGGCGATCGCAGGTGATACACCACCACCACAAGGTTTATATCTAGGCAGGGATTCTTTTTCTAGAATTAATACTGAAAGTCCCCGCTTGGCTAAATGATATGCGGCTGTGCCACCAGCAGGTCCCGCGCCGACGATGATGCAGTCATACATATTACTAAATCTTTGCTCCTGAGTTAGTGGATTATCTGTTTTCTGTTTGTAATTTTGGGGTAGATATTCACAAGAAAACTTTAACTGATTTTGGAATTTACTGCGTTACAATTTGGCAGTTTTTCGATTTACGTATAAGTATGTGTTTTTAACACACCTTACTCGTGCGTAAATAATTGGCAATTAAATAACTAAGTGGGCACAAGAAAAGTCAACACAATAAAGACCTTAGCCCTTACTAGAAGCCAACTTCTCAAACATTCATAGTTATGTTTAATAACGCCACCTATTTGTCGGTATTAATCGCTTCAGGTTTATTTGGACTACAATATCAAGCTTTTATGTTCCAAAGAACACGAATAAATTTTAGAAATTCACAGAAATTGCATATAGGCTTGATGTTATATCTGAAGAATGTATTTTTGTATCGCGTTGCTCTCGTTACAACCCATTAATTATACTGATTACAAATTTTTAGCCAAGTATTTTTACTGTTTTATAAAGTTTTGGTAAATACTGAAAAAAGAAGAGACATCAGTCGGGAGTTAGAAGTTACGTATAATACTCCTAACTCCTGTATGGGCGGGATTAACCCCGCCCCTCCTAACTTTTTTAGACAGTGGTAATGTCTTTTTCTTTCTCAGCAAACAATTCGTCTATCCTCGCAGTGTACTTGTTGGTAAGCTTCTGCAGTTTATCTTGTTGATCGCGGGATTCATCTTCAGATATTTCTGCAGCTTTCTCCTGTTTGCGGATAGATTCTTGGGCATCTCGACGGATGTTACGAATCCCAACTCGTCCTTCTTCAGCATATTTATTGGCAAGCTTCACCAAATCTTTGCGGCGATCGCTTGTCAAAGGTGGAATATTCAGCCGGATTACAGAACCGTCGTTGCTGGGGGTTAAACCCACATCCGATAGGGAGATACCTTTTTCGACGATATTTAAGCTGCTCCGATCGTAAGGCTGAATCAGGATGGTCGTCGCATCAGGAGTGGTAATATTCGCCAGTGATTTTAAAGAGGTGGGAGTACCGTAATACTCCACTGTCACTTTATCTAATAAACTCGCATTGGCACGACCCGTGCGAATTGTGTTAAAAGATCGTTGAGTTGCCTCAATGGTCTTTTGCATCGTACTCTCAGCATCAGCTAATTTCACAAGAACCTCCCACAAGGGTACCGATAGATTCTCCTAAAACTGCGCGACGGATGTTACCGCGCACGTTTAAGTCAAATACAAGAATTGGAATGTTGTTTTCTTTACACAGCGCGATAGCGGTACTATCCATTACCCGCAAATCCTGAGCTAAAACGTGTCCGTAAGTTAAGCTATTGTAACGTTTTGCGTTAGGAAATTTGTGAGGATCGGCGTCGTACACCCCGTCTACCTTCGTAGCTTTAAAAATGATTTCGGCTTCGATTTCTGCCGCCCTCAATGCAGCAGTAGTGTCGGTAGTAAAAAAGGGATTTCCTGAACCCGCACCAAAAATAACCACCCGTCCTTTTTCTAAGTGACGAATGGCTTTTCGACGAATATAGGGTTCAGCGAGTTCTTGCATCGCGATCGCGGTTTGGACTCGCGTCTGTACCCCGATCCGTTCTAGGGAATCTTGTAGCGTCATGGCATTCATTACCGTGGCAATCATGCCGATGTAGTCAGCGTTTGCCCGATCCATCCCCGCCGACGCCGCCTTCACGCCTCGAAAAATATTTCCGCCGCCAACGACAATGGCGATCTGAACACCAGTGGCTACTACCTCTGCTACTTCTTGTCCTATTTCCTTGACCACTTCAGGATCAATTCCATAGCCCATGTTGCCCATTAAGGCTTCACCGCTCAGTTTAAGTAAAACCCGTCGGTAATTCGTTCCCATGAAGTTACGCTTTATCAAAAAAAAAGTTGCAATTGCCTCCAATTTAAGATAGCAGTATGGTGACTTTCTGTCTCTAGTTGCGCAATATCAAACGAGTTCCGATCGGTTCAGTTTCTGGGTAAACAATTTCCTCACCGCGAAACAGACAGGCGATCGCATTTTTTAGATAATGCTCTCTCACTCGGGTTGGGTCTTGGGCATTATCATCAATTTGCCCTTTATAGCGGACTACACCATCCCGATCTATTAAAAAAGCCATTGGTGTAATCGGCGCACCAAAACTGCGAGTCACATCTTGAGTTGAATCCCACAGGTAGGGAAAATTTAATTTGTTTGCATAAGCAAAAGCTTTCATGTTATCAAACTGAAGGGTCGGATTCCATGATGAATCACTGCCATTCATGCCAATCAGTGTAAAGCCATCTTCACCAAATTCCGCTTGAATATTTTTCAGCCTTTCTAGATACAACCCTACGTAAGGGCAGTCGTCGCACATCGAAATGACGCCAACTGCACGGAGTTTCTGTAAATATCGCCTTAGATGATGTACTTGTTTGTCAATTCCCGGCAGTTCAAAATCTGGTGCATAACTCCCTACTGGAGTATCAATTGTTTCTAGTATACTCATCTTCCCTGATTTTTCGCGAACTAGGAACAAACAATAGAAGTTTAATTCAGCGTCACAATAAGCCTCAAACCACCTCTTTTGAAGATGCTTGAGACTCAATCATATAGATCAATTTTGTAGATGTAAATTGTGAAACTACTGAATCTCCATTCTTGTGTTAATTCCATTACATCACATTTAATAATGCTGTGATTTTCACTATTGTTTAGCATTCATGTACAAAGGGCACGTAAAGGAATTACAAAATATTGGCTTTTATCAACTTCTGGACTGTTTCTTCTATTACCCATAACATTTCTTGTCTGACAATTCTCTTACATTTGGCGTGCCCAATAAAATACAGGTGTAAAATATTACATTTTTTCTCCGACTATGGAGTTATTTATTATAATATTAAATTTGCTGCATAATAAAGTATGAAATCTTTTAGCCTAAAGTCAATAAGTTTTTGCCAATATAGAAAGTCGGCAAGATAACGACATTTGCTGTATCATAATTAGCAGAAGTAGATGTTTGTGCCAACATTTCTGACAAGGCTTTTGTGGATGATTGTGTACTAATTATTAATACTGATATGGAAAGAGTTCGATTGGCATAGCTAAAGTCAGCCAAGAAGCGATCGCACACAATTTTAATTAATATAAAAGCTATATAAAATTATTGTAAAGTATTATAAATTTTTGCAAAAATCAAATATCTATCTTGAGGCCGACTCAGAAAGAAGTAAGCCTAGATTAAGTTTTGCGGTCGGGTGGTCTATGTCTGTTTCTCTAACGAGCAATTTTTCCATACTAATTTAAAATTTTAAATATTGAATTTGCCATGACCACCTATACGAATACAACAGCAAGCTCAACGAAAACCTGGATTTGGCAAGGTTTTTCCATCTGCTATCAAACCCAAGGAACTACAGGACCTGCTGTTGTTCTGGTACATGGTTTTGGTGCATCTTGGTCGCACTGGCGAAAAAATCTCCCAGTCTTGGCGGATAATTGCCGTGTTTATGCGATTGATTTGATTGGTTTTGGCGGTTCAGCTAAACCTAAACCAGGTGAAGAGATAGCCTACACATTTGAAACCTGGGGACAGCAAATCGCTGATTTTTGTCGTGAAGTGATCGGTGAACCCGCTTTTTTGGTTGGTAACTCTATTGGCTGTATTGTAGTTATGCAAGCGGCTGTGAGTTACCCGGATACAGCTTTAGGAGTGGCGTTACTCAACTGTTCGTTGAGATTATTGCACGATCGCAAGCGAGCAACTCTACCTTGGTCGCGTCGTGTAGGAGCGCCTTTGCTTACGCGCATACTCTCAATTAAATCAATTGGCGATTTCTTTTTCAATCTAATTGCCAAACCAAAAACTGTACGCAAGATTTTATTACAAGCTTATGGGAATCCGGAGACGGTAACCGAGGAGTTAGTAGATATACTGATGAAGCCAGCGCACGATCCAGGTGCTGTTGCTGTATTTTTAGCATTTACTTCTTATTCACATGGACCACTAGCAGAAGACTTGTTGCCTCAATTACCATGTCCGGCAATTATTGTATGGGGAACTGCAGACCCTTGGGAACCAGTGGATTTAGGAAGAGAGTTAGCAAACTATCCGCAAGTGCAAAAGTTTATTCCCCTTGAGGGTGTGGGGCATTGTCCCCAAGATGAAGCTCCTGAGGTAGTGAATCCCATTTTACAGGATTGGATTTGGGAACGATCGGCGATCGCGCAGCAGAACCTGTAGTAGATCCTTATTATAATTTAGCCCGCGTAGGCGGGCTAGCCTTCAAGAACCTTAAGAGCGCTCTACGGTAAAAGATAGATGAAAAAGAATGAAAGCACTCTTGTCTAATGCTTAAGGTCTGACAGGGTTTTCAGAAGAACCAGTCTGCTGCAACCAATCTTTACCCAGTTGAATGGTAATATCAGAACCGAGGTTACCAGTACTTTCAACACGCACTTCCCCAAATCCCAAATTAGTACGAATTGATTCAGCGCTGTTACCATCTCCTTGTTGGGCGACGATATGAGTTGATTCTAGAGGTTCACCCCCAGCTTTTGCGACAAAAACGTTGCGATAGCCAGCTTTTGCGAGATTTCTAATTAAAGGTTGCAGGTTGGCATTATCGCTACCCGTACTGTTTTGAAGTGCGATTCGTAGAGAATTCGGACTGGTCACTTGGGGTTGAGAATCTGACTGGACATCAAAATGTTGCGCGACCATTGCGTTGATGCGATTCTTATCAGGTATCCAATAGCTAGCATCAAACTCGTTCTTGCCGCTAAAACGACCGGGTAGCATCAACATTTGCATATTAGAACGATTTGTTCTACCACCAAAACCGACCAATGCCACTAATTCTTCAACAGTCAAGTTGGTATCGATATTTGACTGAATAACATTTAGAATTTGAGGAATCCGGGCTAGTGTGGCTGGATTCAGAGTTTGATCCATCAGCGCTCGCATGACCATTTGTTGCCGCTGAATCCGACCAATATCACCATTTTCGTCATGACGGTAGCGCAGTAATTGCAGGGCTTTATCGCCATTAAGGTGCTGTTTTCCAGCCTTTAAATTAATGTATAAGTGTTGGGAATCATCTTGATACTTCATATCTTTGGGAACGTATACTGTGACACCTCCCAAAGCGTCAATAAGTTTACCAACTCCCAGAACGTTAATTCTGATATAACGATCAATACCCACTCCCCCCGCTACTTCACTAACTGTCTTGGCAGTCAAAGCTGGACCACCGTAGACGTTAGAGGAGTTAATTTTTTTTGTACCATGCCCTTCGATTGGAACACGGGTATCTCTGGGCACAGAGAGCATAACTAATTTTTTCTTCTCTGGATCGAATTTGATCAAGAGTATGACATCAGAAAGACCTACAAAAGAGTTTACCTGAGGAAGGTATTTGAGATTTTTGCTTTCTGCTGGCGGATTTTGGACATCTGGAGGAAGTACGCTCATCCCCAAAACTAAAATATTCACAGGACGAGTTAATTCCGAAAAACGCAATCCTTGACCGTTCAGGCGATCGCTGTCAAATACGGCTGCTTCCTCTGGAGAGAGATTGGCTTGCATCAAGGGTGTACTGGTTAGAGAAACCGCTAACAGCGCTCCTGCTGTTGCTGATACCATCGCAATACCAGTCATTCCCACCCAGAACCATAACCATCGTCCGGCTTTTGGGTCTTTGGGATTTTGATTGTTTAAGCTAGATACATTTGCTGTATCGGAATTGTCCGCCGAAGTTCTTTGAATGGTCACTGACTTCCTCACACTTACTTAAAAATTCGGTAAATCCGCGAGACTTGAAGCAGACGAATCAACCCACAATAGCTAACTCTTAATTATCAGTGCTAACTTAGCCGCTGTAGTGTTAACCAAGACACTTATAACAGTAATTCTCCTAGCTTTTAACCAGATCCGGAGATGTTTTATTAAAGTATGGCAACACTAAACTTAATTTGACCAGTGATGTTAGCAGATGATTTTTAAGTTGTTACTTAATAAGTATAAATACTGAATGTTGCATCCTAGTTAAGGGATTAAGACAAATACTTGCCCAGCACTCGCTCGGCGAAGCTGCTAAATCCTGTTAAACGGTTAGATTTACCCCTCAACATACGGACGATCAACCAAGCACTTACCAAAAAGTAGCCGGACGTGAAAAAACTATTCAGGATTAGCAGACGCAGCGTTGCAAAATCTGAACTTTCCGCCCCAGTTGCTAATAAAAGATATCCTAAAAGCCAGATAAGTGCCAACGTAATAGACAAACGACTGGTACTAAGTTGTTCCCGACCACCCGAACGACGGTAGAGAGTCCACAGGGATGGGAAAAAACCGATAACTGGAATTAGATAGAAAATCAGCCCCAGGGTGGAAGTCGTTGTGTCCTCGTTGATAGGGGAATCTTCTTTTGAAGAGTGATTTTTCATTTAAGTTACCTTAATCCTAAACTAGAGAGATGAATCAGAGTGATGTAGTTAGAGATAATAAGTTGTAAAGAAGGATTCATTTACTAACAACCGCAATTGGCGCAAAAGATGCAGACACGCAAGCTCATCAACTGGTGGCAGACACTAACACCAATATGGCGAATCTGGGCGATCGCAATGTTCGCTCCACTTTTGGTGATAAATGGTTGGGCAATTTCAGCAATTTTTAATTATTTCCATTCCCTGATTGTCATTTTAGTGGCAGCGTCTGTACTAGCGTTCCTGCTAAATTACCCAGTCAGTTGGATGCAGCGCCAAGGTGCGAGACGAGAACAAGTAGCCATTCTAGTTTTTCTCCTCGCTTTATCGATTTTATTCGCGTTGGGTGTAACTCTGTTTCCCCTAGCTCTGACTCAAGCACAGCAACTGGTAGCTCGCTTACCGGAGTTGATTGACTCTGGGCGCTCTCAGTTGATGATATTGAATGAGAAAGCAGACACTGTAGGGTTACCGATCAATCTTGATGCTTTACTATCACAAATTAACGATCGCGTCAAAAGTCAATTGCAGGCGATCGCCGGACAAGTTCTGAATTTAGCTGTGGTCACGCTCACTAGCCTGCTGGACTTTCTGTTAACGATGGTGTTAACTTTCTACTTGTTGCAGCATGGCGATGAACTCTGGCACAGTTTAGTGGACTGGTTGCCGACTAGATTCCGCAAGCCTTTTACTGAAACCGTACGCCTAAGCTTTCAAAATTTCTTCATTACCCAGCTAATTATCTCCACCTGCATGGCTTGTGCCTTGATTCCTACGTTTTTGTGGCTCAAGGTGCCATTTGGCTTGCTGTTTGGCTTGACTATTGGGATTATGGCGCTCATTCCTTATGGGGGTTCTGTAGGTATAGCTCTAACTACTTCGTTGGTGGCCCTACAGGATTTTTCAATGGGGGTGAGGGTGTTGACTGCAGCGGTGATCGTACAGCAAATTCTCGAAAATCTAATTGCTCCGAGAATTTTAGGCAGCTTTACTGGTTTAAATCCTGTTTGGTTGCTCGTTTCTGTATTAACAGGTGCGAGAATTGGCGGTTTATTGGGAGTTATTTTGGCTGTGCCGACTGCTGTGGTGATTAAGACGGCTTTAAATGCCCTGCGTTCAACTCCGAATCGCAGCGATATGGATCAAGTACATAAGGAGGAGATAGCTGCACCCGTGGTTCCAGAAGAAAGCTCTCAAAGCGATCCAAATAATACTTTGAGCGTTTCGGAACCGACATTACCCTAGTAAATTCAAAATTAGTAAAATAATTTTGAATTGTTTATTGTGGTTTTACTATTGAACCCATAAACAAAATACTTCCAGTTTGATTGTCGCGAATCGCACAGAAGAAGGGACGGTCAACAATCATTGTAAATGGTTGGGGTTTTTCCTGGACAGATGTTGTAACCATACCAACAGAAGTGCTAGCTGCCGCTTCGGTTCCTTCTTCATTCACCTCAACAAAGGTTTTATGTTTCACCTCGCTAATCGCAAGATTTTTACCCATACCTGAAAAGTTGGCTTTATTGCTGAAAGCTTCGCCCATCCCCAAAGCTTTCAGTGCCGAATTGAGTGTAATATCATATTCCATCTGAAAGCTCGGCAAGCGGATAAAGCCTTCTTGTTTTCTAAACTGAGCCATCCACTTTTCCCACTTAACAGCATCCAACTTTTGAGAGAAAGTCTTGAGACTGGAATTTTCAAGAGGCAGGAAAACATAGAAACTAAGCTGACCATTTTGACCATAAGGTAAACTCACCGCCTGAAATTGGTCGTTTTCTAAGTATCGATACTCACCCGTTTGCGACATCATCAATTGTTGTGTCTGAGTTCCAGATGTCAAATTGAAAGGGTATTGAGCGGTTTGCTTTTTATCAAATTCCTTAGTCCAACTACCTTTGAAATAAATGGCATTAATCAAAAATAGCATTTGGTCTGGTGGAATTTGATCAACTATCTTGGTGATTTTTCCTCGTGTATTTTCGTTAATCCAGTTATTGATGATACTGGGTGTACCAGCATCCCCAAAGTTTAAACTTGTGACTTTAGCTTTGTAAAAATCCTGACTTGTTTGCAAAAATTCTGGGTTAAAGCTAGCGTCTTTGTTTGCCCAAAGTGAATTAGCAATGGTTAACTGCACTTTTTCGTCGGGATTTTCGCTCATTGCTTTTAATGCCCCGTTACTTGTGTTAATTTGTTCTAGACTTAAACCTTGTAAGTCCAGAACCTTAGCCATTGCTTGTCTGGTGCTACCACCCGCACCGTTATACGCTATGGCCAAGGCGATCGCCACACTAGATGGAGAAACAAAAACATTCTTGCTACTGTCTTCTTTTAAGAGTTCCGAAAATAATTTAAAACCAAATCTCGTATTAGCAGCAACGAGTTTATTATCAAAACTTTTTAACGCTGCTTTTGGCACAGTCGATTCTGAACGTGGAAGTTGAGATTGAGCAAGGGCACTAGTGTCAGTAGTCACTTGAGAGCATCCAATTACACCCAGCAACATCACACCAGCAGCAGCAAGAACGTAACGTCTCCCCAGACGGACACCGTAACGTCTTTGCAGGAATATCTCTCGGGCATTACTAAATTTCTGCTTCATGTTACCAAAATAATCGCCAGAGTCTCTCTAAAAGAGTATTGCATCTGTTATGGCACAGCTAGTAGGCGGTTACAGTTTTAGCAACAGCAAAGATACTATTTTGATTTTCAGTAATTGTTCCTCACAAACTATTAGCAATTAGTCAATAAGTATTAATTACTAATATTAATGGTTAGGAGGAACGGAAAGCCTATCCCTTCCCCTGATTTCCCTACTTCATCGGCACAGTCCACCAAGCTAAAGCGAAGGCTTGAGTTGCTTGATTTACCTGCTTGCGATACTGGACACGAATTTTGTAATTACCGGTAGCAGGAACGGGGCAGAAAATATGTTCGACACTATCAACTTCACTATTCGAGGAGCAAATAGTTTTAGAAGAACCTTTTGTATCGTCTTTAACTAAATATAAGTCGAGATTATTTAAACCGCGATCGCTAAATGTGTCACCCACATCATAGCGATCGTTATTATTTTTATCGTTGAGTTGCACTAATCTATCCCAACTTAAAGTCAGGGAAACATAACTCCCTTGCTGTAAAGGTTTGGCTAAGACATAATCCAAATTCGCTCTTTTCTGATCAATTGCACGATAATCCCAACCCATAGCAGGTACTGTTCGTAATGGAGCAAATTGACCGGCTCCAAATTGTTGGTAAGCACGAAAAGCATTCAAATGACCGGCTCCCATTTGGGCATCTAAGGGAATTTTCGGGTTTTTGTAAGCATCAGAAGCCAACCAATCCTTATTTTGTTTATCAATTAGAGTTCTGGTCATTCCCAGTTCCAATCCGCTACCAGTATCTTGAATTTTATCTGTAGAATTCAATAATACTGCTTTCATCACTTCATGACGGCGGGAGGAAATAGTCCAGTTTGTTTGTTTTGTTTGCAGTTGTCTGTCACCAAATTCTTGGAGTAAAGCTACAGTCCCCGTAACGTGAGGTGCCGCAAAACTCGTACCTGTGACTTTGTTAGTTTTGCCATCGGGATTGAGCAAGGAAATATTACTCCCAGGAGCAACTATACCGATAGAGCGACGGATGCCCAAATTTATTTCTTTTCCCGATAAGCGACCGGTGACACCCTCGTTCACACCCGCCAAGTTGGAAACGTCAACTTTATTAAAAATCCCTCCTCTGCGGGAGGAAAAAGCCACGTTTAATCCATTAAAGTTATCTGTTGGAATTGGAATACCACCTTTACCTTGATTTCCTGCGATCGGGTACAAAACGTTATGAACGCGACTCGACCAATCGATACATTGCGTTAGTAGAGCGTTACCGTCTAAAAGAGGTTCAGGTCGGGGATCGCGATTTAATGGTTCACCAAAGCTAAAGTTGATTGCACGCACATCACTGCCGTTTTGTGAAGCTATATGTTGAGCAGATAAGCATTCTTCCGGCTGACCCATACTTTTACTAGAGCCGACAGCGGATGAATAAAGTCTGGCAGCCGGAGCAACTCCAGGTAAAGCTTTATCTTTACTCACCATTACACCTGCAACGTTGTAAGCGTGGGGGTCTACACCGCTATTTGACTTAACAGGTCCATTCCGTAGGAAAACGGCTGCTAAGGAAACCATACGATTATTAGAGACAGCTTTGTCCACCCCAAACATTCCCGGACGACCAATTTCTACCTGACCGATCGCAATTTTGCGACCAGTTAAGTTATAAGGAGGTTGGTGCAGTCTGAGAGCATCAATCCCATTGCTTCCTAAGGAAGAACTGAATACTAACGCTAGTACGGGTGTACCTAGACAGGAAGCAGTGAATCCAGAAATTATCCAACTTAGTTTTTTGCTCATAGTTATTTGTTAATTGGTGGTTGTTGAATGCCGGATGCTCCAAGTCGGGAAACCCAGCCACGGTAGTGGCTCTGTGTCAACCGGTTAACCACTAAAATTAAATTATGTGAGTGATTGCTCAATGTTTTGTTACAATCATTACAGACGAAAACGCATCAAAAACCCCTAGCCATGACCCAAAAGCCATCTGAAAAGCCCATTGTAATTGCTCCATCTATCCTATCAGCGGATTTTAGTCGTCTGGGCGATGAGATTCGCGCAATAGACGCAGCCGGAGCCGATTGGATTCACGTCGATGTAATGGACGGACGGTTTGTACCTAACATCACAATAGGTCCTCTGGTTGTTGAGGCGATTCGTCCAGTTACGAAAAAGCCCCTGGATGTCCACTTGATGATTGTGGAACCAGAAAAGTATGTAGAAGATTTTGCCAAGGCTGGAGCCGATCATATCTATGTTCATGCAGAACATAATGCTTCTCCCCACCTGCACCGTACCTTGGGGCAAATCAAAGAGTTTGGTAAAAAGGCTGGTGTAGTATTAAACCCAGGCAGTCCTCTAGAGCTAATTGAACATGTTCTAGAACTGTGCGATTTGGTGTTGATTATGAGTGTCAACCCCGGATTTGGCGGACAAAGCTTTATCCCAACCGTAGTGCCAAAAATCCGGAAACTGCGTACTATGTGTGATGAACGCGGTTTAGATCCTTGGATTGAAGTGGATGGCGGATTGAAAGCTAACAATACCTGGCAGGTTTTGGAAGCAGGAGCAAACGCGATCGTCGCAGGTTCAGCGGTGTTTAAAGCTCCTGATTATGCTGAAGCGATCGCAGCTATTCGCAACAGCAAACGTCCTGCGCCAGAATTGGCAAAGGTATAATAGGTTACTAAAAATACCCAGAAATCCAAATCCGATCGCGGATTAAAGGGATTAAAGGATTTCACTGAGGATCTAAAAGTTAATTATTCTTCCCGTGGAATCCGAGTAATCCTTTAAAATCCGCGATCGGTTAATTATTCTTCCCGTGGAATCCGAGTAATCCTTTAAAATCCGCGATCGGTTAATTATTCTTCCCGTGGAATCCGAGTAATCCTTTAAAATCCGCGATCGGTTAATTATTCTTCCCGTGGAATCC
>JAHHGZ010000064.1 GCA_019359595.1 Cyanomargarita calcarea GSE-NOS-MK-12-04C | reverse complement strand
GAGTAATCCTTTAAAATCCGCGATCGGTTTTGTAAACATCCAAATCTAGATTTATCCCCACTTAATGGGGTGAATTGGCTTGAGCCTGCAAAGCATATTCGCGAAATTTATCCAAACTACCTTGTAAATTTGATTCCACGGCACGTCCCAAAAACAGATTATCCATAATTTTGCCAAGGATACCAGGGATTGCGTAAGCAACGCTAAGTTTAACGATACTGCTATCTTTGCGGTCATAAAACCGGATTGCTCCCCTATTGGGCAAACCATCAATCGATTCCCATTGAATTATCTGATTGGGAATCTTTTTGAGGATGCGGGATTGCCAAGTAAATTCCAAACCCCCAGTATTCAACTTCCAAATAGATAGCTCTGGATTCTCTGGAGGAACCTTCACCGAATCAATCCACTTCATCCAGCGAGGCATCTGCTCCAAATCAGACCAGAGACTCCATACGAAATCAATTGGAGCCTCAACCTCAACTTGTACACTATGCTCTAACCAATCTGCCATGCTGATTTTGGATTTTAGATTAATTAACATTGAATGAAGGAAGAAGGAAGAAGGAAGAAGGAAGAAGGAGGTTTTTAGATGGGGATACAGGACCCTAACTCAAAACGGATGACCCTGAGAACGGTCGGGGTCTTAAAAAGAACAGCGAGGATAAATTATTTGTTGGTGGTTAGTGGTTAGTTGTTTATTCTACTAACTCCTAACTCCTAACTCCTAACTCCTAACTCCTAACTCTTACTTCTTGACACTCTCCAAAATCACCTTCGCCGCCCGCCGTCCAGAAATTGTCGCGCCCTCCATACTATCTATGTAATCCTGTTGGGTGTAACTCCCCGCAAGGAAGAAATTATTAATCGGTGTTTTTTGATTCGGGCGGTAAACATCCATCCCTGGTGCTTCCCGGTAAAGAGACTGCGCTAGCTTCACAACACTGTACCAAGTCATGTTTAATTCTTTTGACGATGGAAACAACTCATGCACTTGCTTGAGTACTTGTTGCGCGATCGCCTCATTACTTTCTTTGATAAATGGATCTCCCGGTGTTAGCACCAGCTGCAATAAAGAACCCTGTCCTTCTCGGTAATAATCACTCGGACTAGTCAAAGCCAAATCGGCAAAACAAGAGAAGTCCGCATCAGGAGTATACAGCAAATTATCAATGCCTGCCGCATGGTCTAACTGTTGTCGCTTCTGGGCATCTTGCAATTCTGTCACCCAACCATCAAACCGCATCTGCACTGTTGCCACTGGCACCGCTTCCAACTTGTAAATATTGTCAAACTCCGACCATTTGCGCCATTCTTGGGGTAACAGGCGATGAATTCCTGGGACATCACAAGCAGCAACGTAGGCATCGGCGGTAATAATTTCTTCTTTATCCGATGAAGCGATCGCAATACCTGTAACGTGAGTTTTTTCGCTCTTTTCCTGATACTGAATTTCTCGCACTTGGCGACGAGTATAAATTTTTGTACCCCTAGCTTCCAGATATTCCACAATCGGCTTGTGCAAATACTCGTTGGGAGAACCGGACAGCATTCGCATGATTGACGCTTCAGTTTTTGCTGCAAAAAACTGGAAAATTGTCAACATACAACGGGCAGATATATTTTCGCAATCGATAAAACCCAATGCATAGGCGATCGGATTCCACATCCGCTTGATGCTACCGTCATTACCACCGTGACTGCGGAACCAGTCGGCAAAGCTAATTTTATCCAAGTTGCGGATGTTTTTCATCGCGCCCTCGAAATCGACTAAACCCCGCACTACTGGACTAGTACCTAATGCCAAAGCATTTTGGACTTTATCTTGTAATGAGAGTTGAGATGTGGTGAAAAAAGCTTTTAATCCATTGAAGGGGGCACCTGTAAGGAAGCGAAAATCTAAAACGCCGGTCTTTCCACCTTTGTTGATAAAAGTGTGGGTATGTTCCTTAAGGAGCAAATTTTCCAATGCCCCTACTTTCTTCATCAAATCAAACAGCTGGTAATAACACCCAAAAAATACGTGCAACCCCATCTCAACATGGTTGCCATCAGCATCTACCCAGCTGCTAACTTTGCCCCCAACAAACGGACGGGACTCATAAATATGAACTTCACAACCAGCATCAGCCAAATCTACAGCCGTTGCTAGCCCAGCCAATCCCGCCCCTACGATTGCAACGCGCATTCCGTTCTTCCTTTTCAATCCTTTACAAATTGTAACCGGGTTGGTGTCGGAATTTGTTACTTATATTTAGTTCTGAGTTCAGCAGACAGCTAGTGGTGCGTGACCATGAAGCCCTCCTACCCCCAATTCAAAGGGGAGAAGAAAATTCAAAGTTAAACATAGTTAGGGGATTTCGTTCTGTTGTCTTTACCCCCTCAAAATTAATGAGACAGACTAGAAGTAACGTTCAAAGAAACGTGTCGTAGCCCTCACGGGACGCAGACAAGGCGCGAAAAAACTACTTCACAGCTTACACCTTAACAGGGGCTCTCTCCCCACTCTGCCTACCCCGTTGCATCTTTAGTGTCTTCCGGAATCGGCAATCCACGGATTAACTCCCGAATCACATCTGTTGCCGGTCTACCTGTCTGCTGGCAATATTTGTCCAGTTTTTCTGCCTCCTGTGCGGCTAAGTTCACAGTAATACGTTTTACAGCCCATTTCTTATTTGTCATTTTATTATGTTATTTGCTGTATATTGACATCATCGAAAGATGTAAGTGCAGATGAAAGTGATAAGAGTATCAGAGTTTTTGTCAAGAAACAAGAAATGTCATTAATAGTAAAAATTCAGGTTTTTTCAAAGTATTCTTCATTTTCCAATAAAATATAAAAAGTGAAATTTATCGATCGTTCTTGTGACAGCAAAAATAGCGCACACTCCGTTTTTAAAGACAAAACTCTTAGCAACAGGATGAATTTACCCTGAAACAGAAATTCTATAAACTAAGTTCAGTTAGTTACTGTTAAGCAAATAACGATTTCCAAAATTCGTCCTCATCAAGTTTCTTAGAATTTATCTCTAGTCCCAGTTCACCAAAGACTTGTGGGGAGAACATATGCCACAACACCTGAAAATATGGCATTAAGGTATTAGCTTGTTTGGAATTTAAGCGATCGCTTATTTCCTGACCTAGTAAGTGGAGCATTTGACGAATTAGTTCCCATTGCACTTTTAGTTTTGGATAAAGCATGACACAGAGGGGAAATAATTCTTGTTGAATAGCAGCAACGCTTCCTTCTAAAGCGCATACCCACAGATAAACTTGGAACATCTCTACATCCCGGATGGTAGAAGTTTTCACCACTGGTTGGCTCAAAAGACCAGTATGCGAACGGTAAGTTGGATAGAGTTCAATTATCCTTTCGGCAATTTTGTTAGCAATTTGCGTGCTAACTGGCAGCATCTGTTGGACTGCGGATAGCGCATTAGAATCATAATCATGTTTAGCCGCTGCTTGGTATGCACGTTGCAGGGGCATGTATAGGTGATCGTCAATGACTTTAAAGTAGGAAGCAACAAGCGATCGCTCTAAAGGTGAAAGCGTTTCTAGAAGCATCTGGCTTGTGTAATGAAACTGCATACTCACAAAGCCGATGAGTCTCGGGTCATCTTTGGTGTATTTTTCCCTCAATTCACCAACGTTTGCGCTAATTGCCGTTGTCAATTGGATGGGGGCTACCTTTTGGGTGTAAAGGTCGAGAGCTTTTTCATATAGAGACTCACCTTCACGAGCCAATTTCATCACCATAGACATTTGTTGTAAAGGTGCTTGTTGGGTATAGACATCTAAAGTTTTTTGATAAATCTTAAAAGAATCTGCTGCTATTTCCCAAGGATTGATTAAATTCGGATCGATGCGATGTCGCTTAATTTCCCCTTCGAGAAGTGCTTCTGTTTTATTCCAAGCTTTCGCACTCACACTTCGCAAAGATTCCATCAATTTTTGGGAAGTTTTTTCGCGTCCTGCTTGCGAAATTACCACTACTAAATTCTGGGTGTTATTGCTTTCATCATTAGCATCAAGTTCGAGGTTTTGTAAATATCTTTTAGCCCATTGCAGCGCTAAAGATTCAACACCACCCTTATTTACTATTTGAGAATTTTGCTTGAAACTATTGGCTGAAAATTCTTTCATCATGGATCTTATTGGTTTTAAAAGTAGTGTATAAAAAGAACCCACAACTCGTTGCTCTCATTGTATATGTTTTCTCGGAATTCCTTGTACTCTTCAAGTAATCTTTATTTAATCTATAAGGAAGAAGCAATTTTGCCTTTATGAAAAAAATGCAAAGACAACATAAAATATTTAGTTAATATCTTGACAAATAAGTTTTAGGTTATTAGCAAATTGAGAAAACAGAAAAAACAATATACTTATACCATTTTTTTGTGTAATAATATATCTCTGAGCGACGTGATTTAGACAGATTTAATTTAACCCCTGTGCTAAACCTTTCTTTTATAAAGAGAAATGTTTTGACTTGCCTACAATCGCACATATTTAGATTACCGACAACTCTTACGAAGTCGGGAATTCTATTTACAAATGATTTAGGAACGCGATTATTGTTAAATAAGGGACATTTCCGGCTCCCACTTCCTCATACTTTTGGTCGCACAATTAATAACACTCAAAAATATCAAGATTACGACTAATTTAAACTTTCTGGAAAAACCTCTGGACTAAACATTTCCCATAAAACTTGAAAATAAGGTTGAAATAATTTTTTTTCTTTCTCACCCAAGCGAGCGCTAATTTCTTTCCCTAACAAGTGAATCATCTGCCGCACTAACTCCCACTGTACTTTTAGGGTAGGATAAAGCATTACACACAATGGGAATAATTCTTGCTGAATAGAGGAAATATTTTTTTCTAAGACACAGACCCACAGATATATTTGAAACATTTCTGTATCGCGAATACTGGCATTTTTAACTGTTGTGTCTTTTAAAGAACCGCTGTAAGTGTAATAGTAAGGATATAAATCAATTACCCGGTCGCAAATCTTTTTTGCAATGTTGCTACTCATGGGTAATAATTTTTGGACTACTTGCAAAACTGGTGATTCATAGTCATAGTTCCCTGCTGCTGCATAAGCGCGTTGCAGTGGCATATAAAGGAAGTCATCAATAACTTTAAAATAACTATTTACTTTTTGGCGTTGCAGGGGAGAAATTTGTTTAAGTAACGCTTGTCCAGTGTGATGTATTTGCATAGATACAAAGCCAATCACTCTTGGATCTACAGATGTATAATGAGTGCGAATTTGTCCAATATATGAACCAACTACCCGTGCTAAATATTCTGGAGGTACTTCTTGTTTATAAATTGCGATCGCCTTGTTATAAATTACAAACGAATCTTGAGAAATTTGCCAGGGATCAATTAATCTGTTGTCGATATCATGTCGCTGAACTTCATGACCAATCATGTTTTCTGTTTGCGACCAAGCATGGACGCTGGCAGTCCGCAGGGAATTTTCTAGTTTTTCGGCTGTTTGTTGGACTAAGTTTTGTGCATTTGGCGTGTCATCTTTGGCATCCAAGCGCAAGATATACTTTTTTGCCCACAGTTGTGCCAAGTGAGACACTGGCTCTACTTCTGGCTCATCTCCCACTGAGGGGTCTGAAGCTTGAGATAGTTGACTCATTACTAAATAAAAAATTTGATGTTATTTTGCTTTAGTAATTTTAAACACACCAATTAAAATAAACATCAGTAATGCTCCTTAACTAATTCTGGTGCATTCTTTTTTGGAAACCACAGATAAACACTGCTAAAAAAAGAAATTATATAAATTATTTGTTTATCTGTGGCTAGCCTTGCAAGATTATTCAAATTAAGCTTGGGGGATGAGTTGGAGAGTGCCAATACCTAACTCTTTGGGTGAAAGCGATCGCGCTTCAAATAAAGCCATCATATCTCGTAGTTGGGGATTACCACGGGAAGCACCGGTTAGCCCTTTGGCAATAATCAAACCACAATAGCCGTTAGTATTTTTACAGCGTTGATTCCATTTTTTTCGGGCTTCTACGTGAGTCGGATCTTCATCTTCAAACTCGCCGAAGAGGAACAATTCATCATTTTCTGTTTGCAGTAAACCCAAATCATAGCTGGTGCTATCAAAAGGATCGGCACCGGGATTAAAACAAATTGCTTTTAGCCCGCCAGCATTTTCAACATTTTCAATGACAATTTTTGCTTTCGGGCGAGAAGTTTGAATTAAAATCACTGGCAAACCGTCACCTACTTGTGGAATTTCACCAGCTTTATGATATGTGACTCCTTTACGTAAATGCTCCAACATTTCCCAAGAAAGCACACCCAAACTCAGAAAGGAATCTTCTGGGATTAAGTCATCTCGCAACGAACGGAATATCGCTTCACCGTCGGACTCATACTCGTCTTCTTCGAGGTCGAAGCCTGCCATTTCCTCTAATTCTTCTGCCAATTGAGGCATAGTAGAAACGGTGACAGATAATGATTTTGTGGCATCATCTGATGATTCCGGTGATTCCGGTGACGAAATGCGATAGCGTCGGCTGAGGGCAGGAAAACTATCTCCATCTAACTGGCGGCGTTGATCCCGGAGAAATCTTTGTAATGCTTCTAATGCGACCAAGACTACAAGTGCCTCTTCGTCATATAAAACAGAACGCAGTCCTTCGAGGGGATGGATATTGCCAAAGGTGGGATCTATCTCTGATAGTGGCAAGTCTGCTAAATCATCAAATTCATCATCTTCTTCATCACTTTCTTCGGCACGTTCAAAAGTGAGAAATAGACAATCTTGCTTGAGGAAAGCTTCTTCTAAATATTCTTGTGATTCATCATCTTTTAAAACAGTGGCGCGAAAACGTTTGAGAGAATCTTCGGAACGATATAATAAAATGCCGTATTCCATCCCCAACATTCCCATCACGCTGGCGTAGAGGGTACCAACATCCCACTTGTTGATTTCTATCGACAATATTTGCTGTTCTTCCAAAAATTCCCAAGGAGCTGCCTGCCAAATTGCAAATGCCTCTTCTTGCAGTGCTTTTGCATACTGTGGCGGTAGATCCGGGACTTCGCTATCAATCACTTCCGCAAAAGAGCGAAATAGTTCATCAATCAAAGGTAATTCTGGTGCGTAGTCAATCGCAATCTCCAAATCTTGCAAGACTCCTCGTAGGTAGAATTGAATCTCGCGATCTCTGACGACAATTCTTTGGGGACGAGCGGGTTTTGCGGGATTGTGGGGATGTTCCATTGCTCGCATCAAAGTCCGAACAATTGCTTCTGGGCCTTGTTGGTGAGGTACCACGTCCATTCCCCGGACAATGCCTTGCGAGCCATCCACCCAAAGAATGCATTCGCCAGACCCATCTCCATCATCGCCACGAGCCTGCGATGGAGACAATGGACGGCGATCGCCCTCCCATATAGAAGGAATTTGAGTTAATTTCTTCAACCGACGACTGGTAGAGCGATTAAAACTTGTCATAGAGTAAGTGATTCAAAAAAGAAGACGCAAAATTAAATTTTGGGTTAAAGCATACCCTTGTCAGTGGAAATTAAAAAGCAGCGATTACTGTTGGATGGTTGGGGCTTTATTGCTGCTACTGGTTTTTCGACTCCAAAAATACGAATCTATAAACAGACTGAGTTTCTCAATTCTAGGATAAAAACATCAACGCGCTTTTAACCTATTGTTTACAATTTGGCAACTTCCGACATCTATACCACCTTTGTTCTACACATAAGTTAAAACTGTAGCTTTAACTTTATAAGCTTGAAGGATTGGGCGGAAGTGCCTTGGTTAATGACGCTAGAATGAATATAAAAACTTATGGGGTAAAATCTGTGCGATTCCAAAACCAGTGACTTGCCCCATACTGTGTTTATCCACTTGCCACATAAGGAGTTAAAAGCAGATGACACAAGTACAAACGACCCAAGAACGGGGAATTTTGTTGAGCGAAACAGCATTGCGCCAGGTAAAAAGCTTGCAATCCAAGCAAGGTCAAGCCTTATGCTTGCGGGTAGGAGTGCGTCAAGGTGGATGCTCTGGGATGTCTTACATGATGGATTTTGAAGATTCCAGTAAGATTACCCCCCAAGACGAAGTGTTCGACTATGATGGCTTCAAAATCGTTTGCGATCGCAAAAGCTTATTATATCTCTATGGGTTGATGCTTGATTATAGCGATGCCATGATTGGCGGTGGCTTTCAATTTACTAACCCGAATGCCTCTCAAACCTGTGGTTGCGGTAAGTCGTTTGGTGTTTAGTCCACAGTCCACAGTCCACAGTCATCAATCGAGAACTTCTTGACTATTGACTAATAATTATTCAATATTGACCATTGACCATTGACCATTGAGTAATGACTAATACAGTCGATTCCCTGTTTGACACAGGTTTGGAACGTTACAAAGCAGGAGAAGCTCCAGCTTCTTTGATCCCCGTTTTTAAAGAAGTGTGCGAGCGTGCCCCTAAAAGCAGTTCTGCTTGGACTTGTTTGGCGTGGTTGTATCTCCTAGACAATAAACCCAGTCTTGCTTCTAAAGCTGCCAATAAAGCTGTTAAGCTAAATCCTCAAGACCCACAAGCAAGGCTTAATTTAGCTGTGGCAATGTTGGAAAATGGTGAAAAAGGGTTACGCCAGCATATTGATTTTGCACAACAGTTGATTTTTGTCAACGAAGAATGGCGAGATGAAATAAAAAGTAGCATTGAAGACGGTTTAAGCCGAAAACCAGATTGGAAAAGTTTGGAAAAAGTCAGGAATTGGCTATTTGAAAGTAATTAGGGAGTCAGAGTTAGGAGTTAGGAGTTAGGAGTTAGGATTAAGGAGTAGGGAGTTAGGAGTCTTTGTGTTAAAAATTCATAATTCATAACTCATAACTCCTAACTTTCCCCCTCTCTCATTCCCCACTCCCCCTTCTCAAGCTGATGAAAGAAAAATTTTTAAGCTGGCTAAACATGATTTTAGTCGCAGATGTGTTCTTGGTTTTATTGAGTTTTGCTTGGTTGGCGATCGCGGTTATTGGTCACCAAGTTGGAGCCCCTCTGGGCTTAGATTTATGGTTTAAGCTATGGGAGCCTGTGTTTACCCCAGCAATTGGTATTCTGATGGCTGGGGCACTTTTCAGTGGCATTGTCAGTTGGATTTCGCGAAAATTTTTATCTAATTAGTAATTATTGGTTATTAGATAGTGGTTAACAACCAACAACCACCTTTACTTAAGTATTTCCATCAATGCTGGTTGCAAATTAGGATACCTAAATTCAAAGCCACTGGATAATGTGCGTTTGGGAAGAACTTGTTGACCTTCTAAAACCACCACTGCTCCATCACCCAATAAAGCTTCAATTGCAAAGTCTGGCACGGGTAACCAAGAAGGACGATTCATCACTTGCCCCATAGTTTTGGATAAATCTGCCATGCGGACGGGATTAGGAGCAGTGGCATTATATACACCTGATATTTCTGGGTTGGTTAAAGCTTGTATTATTAAATTCACAATATCGTCAACGTGAATCCATGAAAACCACTGCCGACCGTTGCCAATTGGACCTCCGGCAAAAAGCTTGAATGGAGTAATCATTTTACCTAACGCACCACCATTGCCTAAGACAATGCCAGAGCGTAAAATTACCAATCTGACACCAGATGAAGTAACTTTGTTTGCTTCCGCTTCCCAGGCTTGACAGACTTGTGCTAAAAAATCTTTACCGGATGGACTATTTTCGTCAAAGGTTGCAGTTTCACTAGTGCCATAGTAGCCAATAGCAGAAGCGTTGATTAATACTTTTGGTGATTTGCTACTGTTGACAATGGCTTCGACAATTTTTTGCGTACCTAATTTGCGGCTATTGAGAATTTCCTGCTTGCGTTCTGCTGTCCACCGTCCCTCACCGATGGGTTCTCCGGCAAGATTAACCACACCATCACAGCCAGATATCACATCTTGCCAAGAGCCTGATGCAGTCGGTGTATAAGCAGCAATTTCCACGTTTCCAAAAGCTTGATGAGGAAAAATCTTTTGAGCAAAGGCAGTGTTACGACTTAACACCACCACTGATGTGCCTTCTTTTTGGAGTCGTTCTACCAAATGACTGCCGACAAAACCTGTTGCTCCAGCGATCGCTACTTTCATTCTCAACCTCCCCTGACGAAACCTTATTTTACAAGCTTTAAGGAGAATTCCATCCTTTTGGCTTTTCTCAACAACTGTTACTAAGCTAAGTGTGCTTATTATTGCTTCATATTGTAAGGGAACACGGTATTTCTTTATTGAATTTATAAAGACTTGCCTTTTAGATGGTTCAGTATTATACGATGGACGGAGTGTTGCAAGGCGTGGGGCTATTATGGCTCGCTATACCTGTTCTTTTATTGTTTCTCTTCCTTATGACCATCTCCAGCCGTTACTGGTGGATCTTCTCCAAGAGAGTAGTATGGATGTTCTATACTGCACAGGCGACTACATTATGGCTCGTGAGATTCCTGGTAGCATTTCCTTCTCCAAGTTGGTGACAACAGAAGTGTTAATTGATAAAACCACAGCCACGGAAACAGAAACCAAGATGAGTATTGTGATGAAAAACGAGGAGTTACCACTCCAACTTGATAATCACTGCCGACAATTGTTTGATTATATGAAGCAGGCGATCGAGAATAGCCGCCATTGGCATTTGATTGAAAGCCTTGCAGGATAGGTAGTGGGTGCATTTAAATGATTTAAGCTTCGGCTAGCTTTATGGAAAGCTAGCTGGATTCTTCTATTTACCTCATGGTTCATCTTTTTTCTCGATCTCTACTCGTTGTGGGTAGGTTCTTCCGAAATCAGCTGCTCTACAAAATCTCTAAGCCTTTCTTGCCAGTTGGGAACTGTCCTAAGTTTTTCCCTAACTCCTGGTAAAACTTTGAATTGAACTGGCGCTTTATCGTAAGCCACATGATTGTGTGGTGTAAACTTTGTTTTTGGCATTACTAAATAGGCTCAATGTCTGATATACTAGACATTATAACAAAATTAACCAGGTAAATGGATGATTCATAGTCGTCGTAGTGGTAATACCCTGCGTCCAACAAGCTACGCTTAGGTGCTGTACGCACAAGCCTAGAAATGTTCTGATACTTAGCTAAGTAAATTAAATTGTGTTCATTGCCTCCGCTAAACCTGTACTAGGGTTTAGCGGAGGTTAGTTCATTCCTCAATATCCTCCAGATCCTTTGGATTGATTAGTGTAATATCATACTCACTAGAATCCGTTTGCACTGTCTGCCCAGAATCTCGTTGTAGCAGGTAATAAATAGCACGAACTTGAGGACCAAAGACTATATCGTCTTCATTTTTCAAGTCGTGGGCTGGCATCCTGCGACCGTTAATCATTAGACCATTGGAACTAGCCTTGCCTTTGGCATCGCCATCGACAATCCGATAATAATAACTATGACTGCTATCATCTCGTGGTAGCCTGACTAATGTGGCATGACGACGGGAGACAAACTGCGAAACCAAACGGATGTCACAGTCTTTGTCTCTACCGATGGAATAGATCGGGCGTTCAAGAGGAAATTCTTTGCGTCCTTGATCGTCTTCGAGAATCAGTAGATGGCTTTCATTGATTTGTGATGCCATTGACAAATCGTTGCTACAATCGGTGGAAGTTTGATTAATTAGGATTTGTTTAGTGTTATTTCCTGCCATTCTTTAAACTACAGTTTGTGCTATCGAATTCTAGATACATTTATCAGTTAAATACACTCAAGTTTTGCATCCGTTTGGGAGCATCACTACTGTGCTATCGACCTAGTTTAACCTGAGTTGAACAACTCGCAAGATATTATGGGATCGGAGCAAACCGCCGCAACAATATTGAGTTAGTAACGACACTAACAGAACTAAAAGCCATTAAAGCAGCAGCACCCGCTGGACTAAGGACAAAACCAAGGCTAGGGAACAACATACCAGCCGCTAGAGGAATGCCTAATGTATTATAGGCAAAAGCCCAGAATAAATTCTGACGAATTTTATTAAATGTCGCACGGCTTAGTTGGATTGATTCGACAACATCAGTTAAGGAATCCCGCATCAAAACAATGGATGCCGTTTCCATCGCCACGTCTGTTCCAGAATGGACTGCAATTCCGACATCTGCTTGCGATAAAGCTGGGGCATCATTAATTCCATCCCCGACCATTGCGACAACCGATTTTGGATTACCTACCGAAGCCGCAAAGCGTCTATGGATTTTGCGTTCCTTTGGCGGTGTCGGTTTCCCTCCATACATACTTTCTTTGACGGATTTTGGATTTGGAATTCTCCCCATCTCCCCATCTTGTAGTTCTTTAATCACGGCTGCTTTTTTGACTGGGGTGACACCTGCGATCACATCAGCACTATCGATTCCCAATTGTTTGCCTATAGCATTGGCAGCTTCTTTTGCATCACCGGAAAGCAACATTACCCGCAATCCCAAAGAGCGCAATTTGTCTACAGTTGCTTGAGCATCTGGTCTTAGAGTATCAACAACAGCAATCAATCCCGCTATTGTTTCTCCAACTGCCACATAAACCACTGTTTTACCATCTGCTGCGAGTCCTTGAGCTTTTTCTTGTGCTGTTTGAGCGATCTCAATTCCGTGCCAACTCAACCAGTCTGAATTTCCTAACAATACCCTTTTAGCTCCTACTTGCGCTGCGACACCAAGTCCCGGTTCTGTCTGATAGTCAGTAGCAGTTGGGATAGATAAATTTTGCTGTTGCGCTCTCATTAAAATCGCTGTTGCTAATGGATGGCAGGTGCCGTTTTCGACTGCTGCCGCTAATTCAAGCAGGGAGTTAGGAGTTAAAAGATTTACTTCCTCTTCCTCAAAGAAAATGGGTATGCAATCTGTGACCGTGGCATTACCAGTAGTTAAAGTGCCAGTTTTATCAAAAACTACGGTGGTTAAATTGTGTACTTTTTCTAAAACATCGCCACCTTTGATTAACAAACCCCGTTCCGCACCGATCGCTGTCCCAACTAAAATAGCTGTTGGTGTCGCAAGTCCCAAAGCACAAGGACAAGCAACTACCATCACGGCGATCGCTAGTTTTAAGCTCACTAATAGTGGGGAGTAGTTCTTTAAGTTATCCAAACCGTACGGGAGCGGTAAGTGGTGAGCCATTCCCACATGATTTAACATCGTGATATCAGTCCAGATGTGGGTACCAAAAAAGTACCAAAAGACAAATGTCAACACAGCTGCTGTGAACACACCGTAAGTAAAGTATCCACTTACTGTGTCTGCTAATCTTTGTACGGGAGCTTTACGAGTCTGTGCAGCTTCTACAAGGGCGACAATTTGTGCTAGGGTAGTGTCGCTGCCGATCCGAGTTGCTCGCATAGCGATCGCTCCTGACTGATTGAGTGTTCCTCCGGTTACCAAATCTCCGGCTTGCTTCATAATTGGCACTGCTTCCCCAGTCAACATCGACTCATCGACGGTTGTTTGCCCATCTACCACTTCCCCATCGACGGGAATTTTCTCTCCTGGCAGCACAATTAGCCATTCACCAACACGCACCTGTTCGGCTGGTATTTCGACTCCAACCGAACTAATCCCCCCTTGCTCCGGGTTGGGGATCAATCGGGCGATCGGTGGTTGTAATGCTAGCAATTGCCGAAATGCTGCTGCAGCCCGACCTCTAGCTTGTTGCTCTAAAGTCCTTCCCAGTAAGATAAAACTCAACATCATCACTGGTTCGTCAAAAAAGCACTCCCAACCCAGAGCGGGGAAAAGCAGGGCTACCAAACTCGCAATGTAGGCTGTTAGCGTCCCCATTCCCACAAGGGTATTCATGTTGGGTGCATTTCGCCGCAAACCGAGCCAACCATCGATTAAAATTGGGCGTCCTGGAATTAATACAGCCACAGTTGCCAGCCCGCAGTGAAACCAGATGTTATCCAACTCTGGCAAAAAATTCTCAGTAATATTACCAAAATGCCCAATCCCCGACAGCACTAATAGCACTCCAGCAATTACCAATTGCAGATGCGCAGATTGCATTTCCCTTTGCTGTCGTTCCTCTGGGCTTTCTATAGTTTCGCCTGCTATCGTCCGTCCAAGTCTCCGGGGTTGAGTTGGAAAGCCACCTGCGGTCAAAAGATTCGCTAGTGCATCAGGATCTACCACACCAGCTTCAGACTCGACGACTGCAAGCTCTGTGGCAAGGTTTACTACTACGCTCTTTACTCCTGGATGTTGAGATATCTGCCGTTCCACTGACTTGACACAGCCAGCACATTTCATTCCACCAACATCTAAGGTAATTTTTTTTAAGATTGTAGCGGCTTGTGGGGTTTGCTCAATTTTTGGGACAAGTTGCATGGATGTTGGGATTTGCTGTGAAAGTTGAACGCCTAACTAATAGGGTATCTACTTTCGACGGTAGACGAAATCCACCAACAGTGAAAACTAAGAATCTTAACTGGTTTTTAACATTATCGCTCATCGCTTGAAGGTTGACGACGATTTAAACGAAGGTAAGTAAGGTAAATAATCGCAAGTAGCTGCAACGGGATCAAGACTAGCTCGCTTTTGGCAAAAGAGTTGATTTCTAAATTAGACATGGTGCTGAAATAGCCGCAGCCTAACAGCAGGAACATCAGAAAGATAAACTTTTTATTTTTGAATAAACTGAGCATATTGGTATAAAAGAATGTTTTAGTAGAAATAGTAAAGACAGTCCCCTACCCCCAATTCAAAGGGTATTTTATTCTACTTTGAATTTTATTCTTCCCCAGTATTGGGGGCAGGGGGCTTCATGGTTCCATCCATCAAAATTGGTGTGACAGAATACTATAATTAATTGCTGCTTCTTAGAGACAGGAGTTCGTTTAAAGGAGAGTGAATAAAACCGAACTATATCTCTCCTCTTTGCGATAAACCATAAAGACGCAAAGCATAATAGCTCAAAAATACAAAAAGCCCGAATAATTGGAACTTTCTTTGCCCCAGCACTTGGCAATAAAATGCTGTAATGCGACGTTTTGTGACTAATTCTAGACTAACGTGAATTATAGCGATCGCAAAACTGGCAAATAAAACTAAACCAAAGAGATGGTAGTTTACAGCTTGGCTAAAATCACCCCGTGCGATCGCCATGAAAGAGCGTGTCATACCACAAGTTGGACAAGGAATACCAGTAAAGTGGCGAATTGGGCAAACAACAAACGGTATTTTATAACCCTGATTGTAGCAATATGCGCCAAATAATGGGGTACAAGAAAATCCTAATATGCCCCAACGCACTATCCGACCTTGGTATGACAAAACTGAGTTAGATAATTTAAACACTTATCTATTCCAAGCTAAAAAGATTATTAAAGCTTGGGTTACAACCAACCCTTTTTATTGACCATATAGGTATTCAAGAATTCTTCATCAGTCTTAGTTAAGTACAGGATTCCCTCAACCAAACCGATAATTCCCATGACGGCCCCACCAAAACCACATGTGAGTACTGTTACCAGCAGCATGATAAGGCCTTCCGTGGTGTAGCCCAGAATAAATTTATGAACTCCCAAACAACCTATAAGTAGGGCACAGATTCCCGCTGTGATTTTCTTACTATTCGCTTCACTGGGGTTAATTTCAGGCATTGAAGTCTACTCATTTTAGATAAATAACACAGAACATAGTAACGTTTTTATTGTTACTAGCAATCCGCATATCTACTAAAAGAATGAATTTTTCGATTTTGAGTTTGCTCGGGCTTAATTATGGAATTAATGCCTAAGACCTTAAACAGATTTTTAATTACTCAGCGAAAAGCGCTATAGATAGGAATCTATAGATTTTGGATTCGACAAACCAAGATACTGTTAAGAATAATCAGGGCAAGACGGTATTAACAGTCTGGGGAGCAAGTTCCGTATCCGAGAGGACAGACTGAAAATAGCAAATTGTGTCATAGTAATTGAGATTATGCAGTCTGGATAAACACCCTGAAAAAATAATTAAATCTTGAAGGGATAATTTACCTACCCGATATAGATTTTAAACCTATATAAATAATAATCAGCAACTAGAATACTAATTGCTGTTTGTTGGGTGGCTTAAAACCAATTCTGCTTATTTACAAAGTAAGTATCAACAAAGTCTTCGTGGGATTTGTTGAGGTAGATCATACCTTCAATTAAACCTACAAGCTGCATAATCAACAACGACAAGCCGTAAGTAAAATAGCCACCAACCAAGGAAACCAACAACATGATAACCCCTTCAGTGGTATAGCCAAGAACAAACTTATGTGCCCCAAAAGCACCGAAAACAATGCCACAGTACCCAGACAGAATTTGTTTGGTAGCATGACCGAGGTTGAGCTTTGCCATATGAGTTTGTCTCCTTTATTAGTGTTGTATAAAATTTAAATGTTTTATTTTTGTAAGAGAAGTTGTGACTTTTCTTTCAGTAAAAACATTTACTAAAATAGGTAGCAAAAACCAGCGTGTCACTATTGCCACGACTGGATTAGGAACGCAGAAATTTATTTAACCAAGGAATATGTCAGTTATCGGTTGAAACTAGTACACATTTTAACGACTTTTATAAAGCCGCATAGAAGTGTTGCGGAATTTCAGACTTTTACATTCCTAGGTGTGATATCAAGTCCAATTACTCGTCTTCAAAATCTCTTTTGCGTATGCAGCGTCAATCTTAATGATGAGTCTTAAATCGGACATGAATATAATTAGCTGCAATGATATTACTTATTACAAGTAAAGCTGTCAGATTCCCGGATTTTTTTCAAAAGAGTGTAATGATTGAGACATCGATACCGATGCCCAAAATCAACTTCTTACAGATGAATTCTTAAGCAATGCCAAGAATATCAAATGAAGCGAGTTTGTGTTGCCGTTTTGCAATTTAATTAAGTCAAAACCGGATATTCAAATAACTATACTTACACTGTTATGGACTTTGCTTTTTTGCGTCAATTGTCATATCTGATGAGTTATTCGCAAATCGAAACAACACACAATATTTGACATAGTAAAAATCCACAAAAAGCATCAAGCCAGACAGATAGTATTTTTACCTGCGCTAAACTTTTGCGCTTGCCAATCAATATCCCAAATAATAGATAGAATTACCCAGATGACAGTAGATATTTTGTTGTCTATTTAACAAATTCCCTTGAGTAAATTTTGCTATCAGCAAATTTTACACTAAGTTGGCAATTCTGGTTGCCTATTTCTAATTATAATCCCTAAATTTTTGTTGCATCTTCTAAGTCAAGGTTCTTTAACTTTTTCCGTAATATTACGTATTATTTGCTACCAAGGATAAATAAAGTAAGTATCTGGCTGCTATTCCAGAGGCTATGGAGGAGTATGGGGGCTAGAAGGTTGCGCGTTCGGGTGTAAACAACGCCTAAGACGATGCCTAGGGAGGTTAAGGGGATAATTTCCGAGAAGCTTAGGTGGGCAGTGGCAAACAGCAACGCGCTGAGAATAATTGATGCCCACACGGGTAAATAACGAGTTAGGGAAGGTAGCAAAAAGCCGCGAAACAGAATTTCTTCAAAAAATGGGGCGGCGATCGCGGCTGTGGAGAAAAATATGCTCAGAGCTAGAGTATCTCGACTTTCTAGCACCAACTGTAACAAGGGATTGCTGCCTCCTTGTCCTTGCCACAGTTGTTGATTAATCAAGGATACAATCGCGACTATAGGCACTCCGACACAATAACCGCCAAATCCCCACAAAAACCATCTACTCTTTAACCGGAAGCGAAACCAGTCATCAGCAAGTGGAAAATAGGGTTTGATAGATAGATACAACACCGAAATAGAACCCGACGCTACCAACAGGTAACTCACCAAAACAAATAAAGCCTGAATTCGGGCATTTGGTAGGGGACGGGGGATGGGGAGAGAGTTTAAGAAGATGGGTACAGCAATTTGCCCCATGAAGAAGAACCCCACGACGAACACCTGCAAAATGGTTTCCCAATCCCAAGGTGTTACCCATGTTAAGTCAGCATTCTGTGACAATAAAGAGTCTTTCCCCTTGACAAAGCGTTGAATCGTAACGAAAATCAGTAATCCCATACCAATTAAAGCGGTTAGATAAGGGATAGTGACAATAATCGCTAACTTAGATAATGCTTGAGATGCAGCTTCTTGTTGTGCAACTTGGATAGTCGCCAGCGCTTCTTTTCGTTGTTCTATTTGGTATAATTTTGTCAGGGCTGTGAAACGGAACCAGCCATCTAAATTAGATTTAATCAGTTCTTCGTCATTTGGCAACAAACGCTGGGGATTACTCCAAATACCTGCTAGCACCACAGCAGTTTCCTCAACAGGTGGACTAATATATTTCCTTTGCTGTAATTGCTCCCAAGTTTTAAGGGCTTTATCAGTCTGTCCGTGCTGGGAAAGCAAAATTCCCAACCGCAAGTCTATTTCAGGGATTAATTTTTCTAGTTGCTTAACTGGCTGTTCTCCACCTTGTTGGGGTTGATTTTTAATTTTATCCAGATTAGCAATCGCAGAATCACGCACCTCTTGATACTGCTCTATAGCATTTTCCAAAGGTTTTGTGCCAATTATCGATTGGCTAACTTTTTGAAGATTCCCATCATTGCTACCTTCCGGCAGGAATGATGAAGCTTGCAAAACAATATCAGCTTGGTAGAGTTCCAAACGACTTTGAAACTGAGGCTTTTGTAAACTTTCCAGTAACGCTGTACCGGAAAAGAAAACAGCTACCAGTGTCAGCAAAATTAAACCTAAGCGTTTAAGTGTCATCTATCCCCCTTGACTAAAGAGTGTGAGAGTGAGTCTAAGAGGAGATTATCGCACTCGCGAGCCAGAAGCGCATAGAACTTCAGGATAGAGAGATTATCGATATCATCTTTCAACCTTTAGTGGTTGTATCCCCTGACACCCTGTAAAGGTGTGCCTACTTGAACGGAATTTTACCTGTGTGAGCTAAAGAATTGGGCATCTAAATAAAAATAGCTAAGTAGGGGTTGCGAACACATCAACCTGAGACTATAAGTCCTCTTTGAGAGCAAAAGTCCTCTCAAAGAGGACTGATAAATAAGTACTTTTAACGTTAAATAAGTTAATTTTAAATCATTGATTAGTCGTTTATGCGTATGCATGGGAGTAAGAACCGCTACAGTAAACTCTCAACGTCTTGATAATGGATTTCGTTTTAAGAAAAATTTAAGTAAGTATCTAACAAGAGAGACTTTCTGAGAAAATATATTTAATTTCAATAAAAAAAGGCACTTGTATGAAAAAAGGATTTAGCCCAGCAACAAAGGCAGATAAATTCTTGGAACAATATGCAGACGGAAAAAGAGATTTCCAAGGGATTAATCTGAAAGAAGTTCACCTGAAAGAAGCAAAGCTACCAGGAATAAACTTAAAAGGAGCAAATATACAATTATCATTATTATTCGATGTAGACCTGGAACAGGCAAACTTGGAAGGGGTAAATCTCAAGAAAACCAACCTCACAAAGGTAGATTTGACAGATACAGACCTTCGGGGAGCAAATCTACAAGGTGCAGCTTTGATGCAGGTAAAACTCTGCGGGGCTAACCTACAAGGGGCTAATTTGAGAAAAGCCAGTTTTATAAGAATCAAATGCTTGAATACGGCAAATTTAGAAGATGCGGATTTCCAAGGTGCAGACCTCACATGTACAAACTTCGATAAAGCCAATTTACAAAAAGTAAATTTTAGACAAGCCTATTTAGGAGGGTCACGTTTAATAGGAACAGACTTGAGTAAGGCACAAATTGAGGATACAGATTTTACAGAAGCTTTCTATAACGAAACTACTCGTTTTCCTGAAGGTTTTGACCCAGTTGATGCAAGAATGTATTTAATTGCTCCAAAAGTGAATCTCTCAGGGGCAAACCTTGAGGATACATCGTTATTTGAACTGGATTTAAGCCATGCCGATTTAACAAAGGCCAAATTAAGTGAAGCAACTTTTGAGAAATCAAACTTGCAAGGAGCAAATCTAGAAGGAGCGGAATTAGTCGGCACAGAACTATCTGGGGCAAACCTACAAGGAATAAATCTCAGAAAAGCTGACCTCAGAGGTGTAAGGAACCTGAGTATGGCCAACCTTTTAAAAGCAGACTTACAAGGGGCAAATTTAGAGGAGTCAGACTTGGAGAAGGCAAATTTACAAGAAGTCAACTTGAGACAAGCTAATCTGAAAACAGCACGTTTGTTTGAAGCTGACTTGAGTAAAGCAGAAATTGAAAGAACTCTTTTTGAAAATGCTTTCTACAACGAAAAAACTCTCTTTCCCGAAGGCTTCGATCCAGTGAGTGCAGGTATGTATTTTATTGCTCCTGGAGTGAATCTTTTAAAAGCGACCCTTGTTCAAGCATTGCTATTTGAAGTAGATTTGAGTGGGGCAGATTTAAGGGAAGCACAATTAGTTGAAGCAGATTTAACAAAAGCAAATTTGCAAGAAGCAAACCTGCAAGGAGCAGATATGACAGGGACACAATTAACAGAAACAAACTTAAAGAATGCAGACCTAACAGGGGCAGATTTAAGTTTTGCAGACCTGAGTAGTGCAATAATTCTGGATGCTAAGTTTGAAAACGCTTCTTACAATGGATTTACTCAATTTCCAGAAGGGTTTAACCCTCGAAGTGCCAAAATGCGTTGGATTGAAGTTGGAGCATTATAAATCATCACACTCTCAAGAAAGATAAGTAGGGTGAGATCCCCGACTTCTTAAAGGATGCCATTGGCGAATCAAGGGTAAGACCCCTCCGAAACCCGGAATCGCGCCGTCACCATAGAATGGTGCGGCTAATTGAACATACGCGCTTCGCGTTCCGCAGGTAGCCCACAGTAAAGTGGGCTTCGTATCAATAGCCCAGGCTTCTAGCCTGCGGGCGGTTGTTGGGTATACGAGAGAACTGCTTGAATCAATATTGAGGGGTTAGACCTACCATTCGACAGCGGTATCCGTAAAAGTTGTCGGGGATCTGCGTGCTGTGATGATGTATTGCAATGACCTTAATATCTGTCAAATAAGAATGATTCACCCTGAAGATACAAAGGAATATGCTCCTTCGCGACATCTTTCACAGTGTCCGAAACCCCCTGATGCTCGCGATAAACTTGTAGCTGTGCCCTCACCAATAACCTCAGCGGCACAACTTTTATTGAAGCTGACAATTTCTGCTTAATTGCCCTATCCTATCTTTTCCCTTACCCAAACACGAAACGATTTGAGCAAAGCAATTTCCCCCATAGTCTTACTTTGCTGAATAAATCGGCTCATATCACTCACTGATACTATGGGAAAAGTAACGCTAAATTCAGACTCTACATATTGCCCTTCTAATAACTGATAAAACTTCAAATTTTGCCCGTTATATCTCCAAAGTTCCGGTACACCCAGTGCTGAATAAATCTCTAATTTGTTAACAGAACTACTCGTAATATCAATTTCAATCGCTAAATCAGGGGGTGGATCGGTTTCTAAATCAAGTGTTTCCTTTCCTCTGATAGCTGATTCATTTTCAATGTAATAACAGGTATCGGGTTCTATTCCTTTTTTAGTAATTTTTCTTTTTAATGTTGTAGAACCAGCACTTCTAGCTTCAATTCCTAATTCTTCAGCAAGAGCAATGATAAAGTTCCCAAAATTACACTTAGAATTTTCGTGTTCAAATAGAGGAGTCATGATTTCTAAAACTCCATCGTCATAAGCAAATCTAGAAACTCTATCCTCACCAGTATCTTTCAGTAAGGCTTCAAAAGTTTCCCAGCTAATATTCTCTAGCACCGTTCTTTGTTCAGCAGGTGTTGAGGTCGCAAGCATTTGGCTTTTTCCTCAAAAATATAAGGTATATAAATAATTGTAGAGGCGTTTAATGTAATCAAAGGCTTCTTTTAGGGTAACATCTCTACACGTAAAAAGAAAAGTAATTAACCGCAGTAGGCGCTGTACGCCTTCTGTGGAGGGTAGCACGCAGATGAACGCAGATAAATTTGTACCTTAAGCGACTGGTAAATGCTATGTGGCCCCCTCACGAATTGCGCTCTAGGGGCTTGGTGAGATTGTGAACTAGGGAATGAAATTAAATAAAATCGCAAATTTTTCTGGCTACGTTTCAGTCATTTGCCCTCATCCCCTAGCCCCTTCTCCCCTAGGAGAAGGGGAACTGGCCCTCCTTACAAAGGTAGGTATCTTGTATTTGGTCATTTTTTTACCGTTTCAGCCAATGCTCAAACCCCGAAACGACCAAACTACGTCAAATAATTGAGAATTCTCTCAACTATTTTCGATATTCAAAAAAACCTACCCTTGAAAGAACTGGCCCTCTCCCTAGGGAGAAGGTTGGGTGAGGGCAAATCCGGATCTTATTCAATTGACGTTCCTAACCAAAAATCCCGCTAAAAAAGTCAATAGTTTCTTGCAATGCTTTAATAAACACATCGATTTCTTCACGGGTATTGTAAAAAGATAAACTTGCCCGTGCGGTTGCAGGAATCTTCAAATAGCGGTGTAATGGATGCGTGCAGTGGTGTCCGGAACGAATCGCTACACCTTCTTGATCCAACAATGTAGATAAATCGTTAGCGTGGATTTCTCCTGCAGTAAATGTTGCTAAAGCCGCTCTACCAAATCCTTGAGAATTAGGTTTAGGCCCATACAGTCTCAGTTGCGGAAATTGCTCTAACTGCTGGTACAAATATGCTGTTAATTCTGCTTCGTAGGTGTGGATTTTATCCATACCTATATTAGTCAGATAATCCACAGCAGCACCAAGTGCGATCGCTTCTGCAATTGCGGGTGTACCGGCCTCAAATTTATGCGGTAATTCTGCGTAAGTAGAATGGTCTAAAAATACTTCAGCAATCATTTCTCCACCACCCATAAATGGGGGCATCGCTTCCAGTACTTCTAACTTGCCATATAAAAAGCCAATGCCAGTTGGAGCGCACATTTTATGTCCAGATGCCACCAACCAATCGCAGTCTATTTCCTGCACGTCGATGGGCATATGAGGCACGCTTTGGCAAGCATCAATTAATACTTTTGCACCATATTGGTGAGCTAAAGCGCAAATTTCCTTGACTGGGTTAATACAACCCAAGGTATTAGAAATGTGAACCACAGAAACCAATTTTGTTTTGTCAGAAAGCAGCGTTTTAAACTGTTCTAAATCAAAAGTTTCTTCTGGTGTCAATTCGACAAACTTCAGTACCGCACCCGTTCTTTGTGCTAGCAACTGCCAGGGTACCAAATTGCTGTGGTGTTCCATCACCGTGAGAATAATTTCATCCCCAGGCTGGATATTTGCTGTACCCCAACTATAAGCAACTAAATTAATTGCTTCACTGGCATTGCGGGTATAAACAATTTCATTTCTAGAAGCAGCATGAATTAGTGCCGCAACTTTATCCCGTGCCCCTTCATATGCATCAGTGGCTTTAGCGCTCAGAGAGTGTGCGCCGCGATGTACGTTAGCATTATACTGCTCGTAGTAGTCTACCAGGGTCTTAATTACCTGGAGCGGTTTTTGAGATGTAGCGGCATTGTCGAGATAAATTAAAGGCTTGCCGTTGACTTCTTGCTTGAGAATTGGAAAGTCAGCGCGGACTTTATCGGCTAAGGTTTTCGTAGGAGTAAAAGTCATAGAATTTTTGATTTTGGATTTACCTAACAAGTAAAAAGTAAAAAGTAAAAAGGCAAAAGAAAGAAGCAAGAAGAATGGTTTATATCAAGCTATAGCGATTCTCGGCTCAGTGAGGGACAGAAACCCCACCCCCAACCCCTAGAACGCAAGCGATGAGGGGGCTATGATGTACCTCATGTGATTGGGAAATGCTATAATTCATTTTTATCTTTTTAAGACTTTGGATTAGGGATTAGGAAAATTTTTCACCAGTTGCCCAATCCAAAATCTAAAATCTAAAATCGCTCTACTACTTGTAAGAGCGTTTCTCGAAGGGAGAGGATTGGTATTTTGTTGATAATTTCGCTAGCGAAAGCGTTAATTAACAAATTCCGAGCGTCGTTTTCATCAATACCGCGACTTTGTAGGTAAAAGATTTCGTCATCTTCCAACTGACTGACAGTAGCACCGTGAGCGCACTTGACGTTATCAGCGGTAATTTCCAACTGCGGTTTGGTATCAACTCTAGCTTTAGAGGATAGCAGCAAATTGCGATTCAATTGCGATGCATCTGTAAGTTGTGCCGGTTTTGGAACAAAAACTTTACCATTGAACACCACATGAGCGCGATCGCCGACAATGTTCTTCTGCAATTGCTTGCTCACACCGTGGGGATAATTAAGAGCGATCGCACTGTGAGTATCCGCAACTTGTTTGTCAGCAATCATCGTCAAACCATTGAGAGTAGTTTCGGTTTGCTCCCCAGTTTGAGTAATCTCTAAATTGTGTCGGGACAACTTACCACCAAAAACCACAGCATTACAAATATAGCGACTCGAACGAGCCTGACTTACAGCAGTCTTCCCAACGTGAAAAGCCTCAGCCCCGGAGCGATCGAGAACTGTGTGACTCACCTGGGCATTCTCACCCACCCAAATCTCCGTCACGGCATTCGTAAAATAGACACCCTCTGCGCTTCTACGGTTATTAAACTCTTCAATCAAAGTCACCTGCGAGCCAGTTTCCGCCACCACCAAACAACGAGGCTGGGAAATCGTCGCAGTATCACCAGCAGCAACAAACACCAAATGAATCGGTGTTTCTACTACCACATTCTTCGGCACCCAAACCACCGCAGCATCAGACATCCCAGCAGTATTCAGGGCAGTAAAAACCTCATGCCCACCCTCAGATTGAGCTAAATAATTTTTGACGAGATCAAAGGAATTAGCAGGCAAACCAGCCAAACTAGCTGTTACAACACCGTCAGGCAAACCCGCAACAGATGATAATTCAGGTGCGTAAACACCATTAACAAAAACCAACCGACTGTTAACAGCTTCAACTAAAACATCCGGTTGTAGAGACGTTACATATGATGTCTCTACATTGTTGAATTGTACCTGACGCAAGCCAGACAAATCAGTGAAACGCCATTCTTCATCACGGGTAGTAGGGAGAGTAGATTGACGGACAAAATTTGCCGCACTATCTCTCACATTTTGCAACCAACCAATTGATTTCGTCGCACTAACCAGATTCAACAACCCCGTGAGAAAATCATCTCTATCCATAAGGACATTCTTCACGGCACTGGGAGAAATTTCAACACTCATTACACACCCACCTCAACCGCAGCATCCTTCAAAACCCAGTCATAACCGCGAGATTCCAATTCCAGCGCCAAATCCTTACCACCACACAATAGAATCCGCCCTTGCGCCATCACATGCACGTAGTCAGGCACAATATAATCAAGCAAGCGCTGATAGTGAGTAATCATAATCGTGGCATTTTCCGGATTCGCCAATTGATTCACTCCCGAGGCCACAATTTTCAGCGCATCAATATCCAAACCAGAATCAGTCTCATCCAAAATAGCTAACTTCGGTTCTAGTAGCGCCATTTGCAGAATCTCATTCCGCTTCTTCTCACCACCAGAAAACCCTTCATTCACCCCCCGGTTAAGGAAATCTGAATTCATCTTCACTACATCCAGCTTTTCCTCAACCAAATCGTCAAAATCAAAAGCGTCTAACTCCTCCAAACCCTGCCCCTTCCGGCGAGAATTATAAGCAACCCGCAAGAAATCCAAATTACTTACACCCGGAATCTCCAACGGATATTGAAACGCCAAAAACACACCAGCCCTTGCCCGGTCTTGCGGTTCCATTTCCAACAGATTTTGTCCTTGGAAAATCACCTCACCACCAGTCACCTCATAAGCAGGGTGCCCAGCCAACACCTTAGAAAAAGTACTCTTCCCAGAACCATTTGGCCCCATAATCGCGTGAATCTCGCCGTAGCGTACCTCAAGATTCACACCCTTCAAAATCGGCGTACCATCAACATTAGCCGTCAAATCTCGTACCGACAGCACAATATCACTATTCTCAATAATCATGTTCTCTCTCTCTTCTGTCTCTTCTCTCTTGGCGTACTTGGCGGTTAATATATTCAAACCGCAGATGGACGCAGATAAATGCGGATAATTTATACCCGCGTCCATCTGCGGTTAAACCTACCCAACACTACCTTCCAACTTGAGACTCAACAGCTTATCAGCTTCCACCGCAAACTCCATCGGCAGCTGATTAAACACATCCTTACAGAAGCCGCTAATCATCATTGAAATAGCATCTTCCGCCGAAATGCCCCGTTGAGTGAAGTAAAATAACTGGTCTTCTCCAATCTTAGAAGTAGACGCTTCATGCTCCACCTTTCCAGTATTATTCTGCACCTGAATATAAGGAAAAGTATTCGCATGAGCATTATCCCCAATCAGCATTGAGTCGCACTGGGAGTAATTCCGCGCCCCTTTAGCCGTCGGATTGATTTTCACCAAACCCCGGTAGCTGTTGCTCGATTTACCTGCAGAAATTCCCTTAGAAATAATCGTACTGCGGGTGTTCTTACCTACGTGAATCATTTTCGTTCCCGTATCAGCTTGCTGCATATTATTAGTCAGCGCCACTGAGTAGAACTCACCCACAGAATTGTCACCCACCAACACGCAACTGGGGTATTTCCAAGTGATAGCCGAACCAGTTTCTACCTGAGTCCAAGAAATCTTAGAATTTACACCCTGACACAAACCGCGCTTGGTGACGAAATTATAAATACCGCCTTTGCCATTAACATCGCCGGCGTACCAGTTTTGCACTGTGGAATATTTAATTTCCGCGTTATCCAGTGCCACAAGTTCCACTACCGCCGCGTGTAACTGGTTGCTGTCATACATCGGCGCGGTACAGCCTTCCAGATAGGAAACGTAACTACCTTCCTCGGCAATGATTAAAGTCCGTTCAAACTGCCCTGTATCGCCGTTGTTGATTCGGAAGTAAGTCGATAGTTCCATCGGGCACTTAACACCCTTCGGAATATACACAAAAGAACCATCCGTAAATACAGCTGCATTCAGCGCCGCAAAGTAGTTATCCGCAATCGGAACAACACTACCCAAATATTTCTTAATCAATTCTGGGTGTTCTTGCAGTGCGTCGGATATTGAGCCAAAAATTACACCATCTTTTGCTAGCTTTTCCTTGAAGGTCGTAGCAACAGAGACGCTATCGAAAATCGCATCAACAGCCACGTTTGTCAGTCGCTTTTGCTCGGAAAGGGGAATGCCTAGCTTCTCAAAAGTTTCTAAGAGGGTTGGATCTACTTGATCCAAACTATCCAACTTTTTCTTCGCTTGTTTCGGGGCTGAATAGTAGATGATATTTTGGTAATCGATTGGTGGATACTGAACGCTAGGCCAGGTTGGCTCTGTCATTTTTAGCCACTGGCGATAAGCTTTGAGGCGAAATTCCAGCATGAACTCCGGCTCGTTCTTTTTAGCTGAGATTAGGCGCACAACATCCTCGCTTAACCCACGGGGAATTGTATCTGCCTCAATATCGGTGACAAAGCCGTACTTGTATGGCTGGTTGACTAGGGTGTTGACAGTAGCACTCATTGCTGGTTTATCTCGTGTGTTCGCAGTTAGCAATCTCTTTAAGGATCGGAGATGGGCTTATGTAGCCGATTCTCCAACAATGCTGCCAAGAGTGGTTACTCGGCTGCTAGAATGATAGTGGAGAGTAAAACAACAAGAATGTTGTTTAATCTATCTTCATTTTACGCTAAATTAACAACAAGAATGTTGTTAAAGTGAAAAATTCCAATAATTTTTTAGGACGATGATGCCTACTACGCAGCAGTCCTCAACTAAGCAAGATATATTAGAGTATCTCCTGAAACAGTCACAAGCAACCGCTTTGGAACTATCGGAGGCTCTAGATATTAGCCCCCAAGCGATTCGCCGCCATCTGAAGGATTTGGAGGCCGAGGAGTTAATTTTATATTCGTCGTCGGCGCAAACGACGATGGGACGTCCACAACATATATATAGATTGACCCGTCCCGGACGCGATCGCCTGCAACAGGGTAATAGCTACGGTCAATTTACCCTCGAACTGCTCGATACAATCGCAGAAACTGTAGGATATGACCAAGTAAGTACGATTTTAAAGAAACAATGGGAGAGGAAAGCAGAGGAATATCGCGATCGCGTGGGTAATGGGTTGCTGCAAGAACGGCTGGCGAATTTGGTAGAGTTGAGAAAAGCTGAAGGTTATATGGCGGAGTTTTACCCTGTAGATAAGGGCGGGTTATCAAATAGCGAAGGCTTTATCTTTATGGAACATAACTGCGCGATATCCAACGTTGCCGAGTCTTTTCCCAGCGTCTGCGGTCATGAATTAGAAATGTTTGCCGCAGTTTTGCCAGATTGTATCGTAGAGCGCACTCACTGGATTATCAACGGCGAACATCGTTGCTGTTATTTAATCTTGCACGGAAATAATACGGGAGTCGGGAGTCGGGAAGAAGGAAGTTTTTAGATGGGATTGAAACCCCAAATCAAAAGGGACAACCCTGCGTTCTTGTCGGGGTCTTAAAAAGAGCAGCGAGGATAAATTGTAAAATTGTTTCTTAACCACTCCAATTCTCTATTTTTATGGAATTACCGTCACAGCAACCATCCGAACAGTTTTTAACCTTAGAAGAATCAGCAAAAGTAGATGCAGCACTACTTTCTTTACCCGAGAAATTTTTAACCAGGTTAACAATTTCCTCACTGAAAGTTTTGAAGCATATCGCCCAAGAGTACGATGTTGCAATGGAAGATTTAACCTCGGAGCAAGCGATCGCCTGGTTTGAAAAAGACAGCAAAATTCGCCGCGAGCAGGGAATTGAGGCTGCATTTTTAAAGTGGTAAATAGCTGCAATTTTGGGATTTCAATAAATGCATTCTACTATGGATGAAAATAAAATAACAAAATAGCACCGAGTTTGAGGTGCTATCTAATAGTCGTTGATTTAGTTTTCCAGAATAATATTCTAGGTATAAGTGTTAGTGCGCGGAGTGCGAGCGCCTACAGCAGCTCCAATCATTGAGGCAACTAAACCTAACAAAGAACCGAATACAAACCACCATAAACCTCTAGCAGTGTTACCAGCAATATCGCGAGTTTGTTGAGCGCCAACATTCGCTTGTGGTACGTTGATGCCACCTTGCTGCTGTACTTGGTTTATTACTTCACCAGCATTAGAAGCTGCAACACCAAAAGCACCTGATACGCCACTTGCCAACAGCCAAGAACTAACTGCTAAGGTTGTTGCCCACAAAATTGCGCCGTTAAGTAAAGCTGTACTGCGGTTCATCGGACCACAAGCACGGGCTGTTATCCAACCACCAGTAAACAATGAAATCAACAAACCGATGGTTGACCAAAGCCCTACATTACCAGCAACATCAGGGGTAATAGTTCTTGGTCTACCAGAGCCTGCGATTGTGTCTGCGCCAAATGCAGCAAACATTGCGCTCAAAATAAGCTGGGTGGCTAAAGCAACTAATAAGCCAGAAATAATCGGACCCCAACGGACGCGATCGTGATAATCAACAACTCGATTTATTACAGCAGGTTCATGAATCACATCGTCGCCGACTCGATTTACATATGACATAATCTTTTTCTCCTTAAATAAGGTAATTCTTTTCTCACGTATACTCAACTCTTATGTTTAAGATTAAATTCTGATTTACCAATTTTCATATCTATCAGCAGAAAGAGTTATGTACTCTATCTTTGGTAATAAAAACTTAGCAAATTTTAAAGAACATAAATATTATTATTTATTCCGAAAGATTTCATGTTTTTTAATAAAACATAACAAATTTTAAAAAGGCTGGAATTAAAATTTGCTCATTGAAGTTCTAGTGTGTATAAGAATATAAAGATGCTTTCTAAGCTATTCTATAATATTTCGAGGTTGCATTTTTGTTAGTGCAAAACACTTTTAGCAAATGGATAAAAAAGTTCAAATACTCTGAGGTAAATATCTCTAAACTGGTATCAAATGGAATCATAAGGTAATATTAATTAACCCTTGTTGCTACAAAGTTCGGGCTACTAATACCGCGAACGGATTCACCATTCGGTATATATAGCGTTGATAAATCTAGGTGTGCGCGATTTGCACTAGCCCATTTTGACAGCAGTGCCTGTGGCAGTAATTAGTAAGAGCAATCCTAAGTTGACAAAGATATAGACAAGAATGTTTATATATCGACAAGTCTATACGTTTGGATGTATAAACTGGAGCGCCCGAGGCCTTACTTGTTGAAGTTTGTAAGCGTACCCAAGCGCC
>JAHHGZ010000041.1 GCA_019359595.1 Cyanomargarita calcarea GSE-NOS-MK-12-04C | reverse complement strand
AGGAAGTTTTATTTCAGAGATGCCAATCTTTGCTAAAAATGCAAGATTTTATTCAAGGGTTAACTGGTTTTCATTGGTGGATTCAAATCGGGGTTTAATCGTAAGTGATTTGCCGGACATGATATTAGAGGACTAAGCTAAACCATATGCAATTTGCATAGTGAAAATTCATGTAACTCTTGTGGGGTGGGCTTCTAGCCCGCCCAAGATATATAAGTTAAATGTGGAACAGCTTAGTACCGAGCTTTACGGGGGTGGGGTTCTTTGGGATTTAGAAGTAATCATCCTCCTTTGATATTATTCCCAGTCCTGAAATCCATTCCCCTGATTGCGAAGTAGAGAATTTAACTGCGTGCGACGAGTTTCAAAATTGGCAGCAACCGAAATCAACAGAATTCCGACTACTAAACCAACAACCCATTTTAAGAAGGGGTAGCGTAAGCAGAATATCACTAGTTGATAGATACTGGTGATGAAAAAGCTGGCTGTCCCAACATAAAGAAATGCCCGCACTCGCAAGGCTAATCCGGCAAAGATGGCAATCAGGCTGAGGATTCCGGGTATGATTGGTTGATTAAAGATAATTGCCCACCCACAAATTAAGCCTGCACCAATGAGCCGCAAACTATGACGAGTTGCTTTAGACTCTGGTTGTCGCAATCCGGTATCTAATTGGGCAACATATAGCAGTGACATACCTATTAGGGATGCGTACCACAAGGTATCTGTTATATGTAATTGGTACAGCCAGCGCCAACATGCCCAATCAATTAATACTATGCTGATGTAGGTAAAACGGATATTGCGATGGGATTTTGCGAGGAAGATGTAGAAACAGGCGACAATTAACAGGGTAATTGGGTAAACTACTGCGCTGGTTAGCCATACAAATATTAATGGCAAAATGTATGCGGTACGTTGCCAAGGTGTTTTTGACCAGCCCCAACGTTCCCAAGGTAGGATGTAGAGGAAATATGCAACTACACAAGCTAGAGCACTTTGCCAAGGTAACAACACCCCGTTAAATAAGCGTCCAACTGGCATATTTTGCAGAAAGAAACTGACGACTCCTGTTTGTAATAAGCCTAAGTACACCCAGAGTTCATCTATTGGGATTTCCGGAACCTTCCCAGGATCGGGGAGTTGTGAGGATCTTCCCTGAAATATGGCGTAACGAATTAAAAATGCCCCTGTTGTTAATGCCAGATATTGATTAACCTGTACGGGACTAGTCGTTGCAGCCATTAATAAGCAGCTACTCCAAAGCCAGTGAAAATGAGCGATCGCTGTTAATTCTTTAGCACTCAATCGCAAATATACAACTAACCAAGGTGCGAGGACGCGGTAGGAATACATAATACCAGCACCAAGGGCGGACATGGCTATCAATCCATCGCCAATTGCGCCTCCTGATGCTTGCAACATCTGATACAGCAATAGTTCATATGCCGAAACAGATAAGCCGATGATTCCTAGATATAGTAAGGGTTTTAAGTTCTGCTGCCGTCGCCCCACCCCGATAATAATTAATGCCACGGCTAAGGAAGATAAACCCGTCCAGTTACTAAAAGTGCCTGTTCGCAAGACTGCCCCAAATATGCCGTATATTAAGGGGAGAACGTGCCAGCGATTGGGGAGAGTTTCTAAATTGTGTCGTCGTCTCCACCATTCACCAGAAAGCTGGGCGATTAAACCCAGAGCAATATTGGCGATAGCTATTTTGATTATAGAGTGTTCGCCAAAGCTTAAAAACTGGGCTGCGAGTAGTTCCAGACACAAGCCTACACCATAAAATGCCACATTTGTTGGTAACTGCCAACCGCGAAAAGCGATCGCCGTCAAGACTATAGCCGTGGAAATTACATTTAAAATTTCTGGCTTGGTAATTTGTTGAAAAACCAATACAGAATGCAGCGTCAAACTGAATAACTCAAAGCTACATAAGGCGATCGCCCATTTATCGATTGCGGCTGCATATAAGGTGGAAAGTTCGTGGTTTCGCTGAGTTAAGGTTTTCTGAATTAGCCATAAACCCAAAATAGCGATCGCATTTGCGACAAACCAACCGGCCAACGATAGATGAGATTCCCAGAAGATGCCAGCGATAAAACTTAGACCAAAGCCAACCGTAAGGAGCGCAGATTCCTGGGTTTGTAAATAGCGGGTGTTTGCAAACATCAGTATTGCAGCAGCAGCCAACCCAATTAATCTCAGTTTTGGTAAGGGTAAAATCAGGAATTGGGCGCAGATTAATGTCAGGAGACTAAAGGAACTGTTGGTAGTACGCTGTGGGGTTGCGCTGCGACTGGCAATTGCTGTGAGAGTTAGGGGTGTAATTAGCCAAATTAATCCCCAATTTCCTTGAGTACATTTTGAACCCCCTAGCACGCAGGGAGATGGCGTAATATAAGTTAACCAAGATGATTGAGAATTTATCAAAAGTAGGCAAAAGCTGATTGTGGCTAATCCAAAACCAATATGCCATGCACTACGCCGCCATATACCATTTCCAACGCTAAATACCCATTCTACTACCATCAAGGCTAAAGAAATTACTGCCCAGATTTCGTTACTTAGAGAGGGGAAGAGCAAATTAACCCAAGAGAAAAGCGTTATGACTCCGGTGATGTGGGTGAGATAGATGAGAGGTGCTGTGAAATTTTCCCCTTGTCCTCTCTGGTTTTCTCTATAAGTAACGATCGCTAATGTAATTGTGTCCAAGAGGAGATTTAGCGATCGCAGTGTGGGATTTACTAAAGCGATCGTTGTTAAGCAAGCACCAAAACTAAGTGTTAATGTTTCGCCAAATTTAGCTAATTCCCGTTTCCCCCTGCGATGTAATCTATCTGTCAGCGCCACCATCACAATTATGTACGGGAATAAACTGATACTCAACAACGCCCAAGGTTCATTTTGAGAATTAGTGAGTTGGGTTGCAGTTGTCACAATTGATTTTTGCAACTCAAAAGGTATTAACCGCCACCCTAGCCAAACCGCTTGCAATCCAATCAGAAAAATTGCTGTAAAATCGCGTTTTAAAGTATACCTCTGCAATCGGCTGCCAAAAAACCACAAGCTTAAAACACTTACACAGAGAGCTTGCCAAGGATGAGGGATTACTGAAACCAGCCAACCGAGGAATAATAAAACACCACCGATTGATTGCCAAGGGAATTCGAGGGGGGGAGGGGGAGACAAGGGGGAAGAAGCTACATTTTCTCCTTGTCCCCCTGTCTCCTTATCCTTCCACAAGTTTTGCCCTAGCCAACCCAGCAACCAACCGCAAATACCAATCGCTAATCCTAGTTCGGTGACATCCACGCGGACAACAAAAATTGCCCGTACTAGCAATACCCCTAAACCATAAACAATTATAGATGTAGGTAAACTGATACCCAGTGCAGTGCGTTGATTTTCTGTTTCTGTCGGAATCGGCTGTTGTAAACGAGCATGGTAGATAGTCGCAATGGTTGTACCCACCATCGCCAAATATACAGAAATTAAAGAAAATCCTGGTAATTGCCAGCCCCAATGCAAATAACAGAGCAAGAGAATATTGATTAGAGGTAATTTCCCTTTAGGCAAATTGGCAACAAATAGGCGATTGTTGCAAAGTAATATAGTTACAGCAGTGAGGACAACAGAGGCGATAGCAACGACGATCCAATCTAATGGATTTCGCCACAAGCCGAAGCTATCCATTGCCCAAAAGTTCACAGGCACTAGCAACAAGGTGACTATGAGCAATGTCCTTGCTGTCAATTTTAAATTAGGTTGTTTGCCTGCCCAGAAACTGAAGCCCCAAAAACTCAGGGTATAGGCAAACAACACACTATACTGTCCAGATGCTGGAAACCTCTGCCATTGACTCGCAGCGAGTACTCCTGATGACACTACCACCAGGAATACTCCCAAAAATAGCAGCCACCGGACGCTTAATTCTGCTCCCAGCGACTGTAACATTGTAGTTGCAAAGCTGGGTGCAGTGGGTTCTTTTTGCGTATTATTACGCTGATCATTGATTATAAATTGTGGTGCTAATTCTTCAACAGCCTCAGAATAGACAGTTGTCTTTTGAGGTTCTAACACCAACCGAGAAACTAGATTCTCTCGACAGATTTGCCTGACTTGGGTATCCGATATCAAACCCAAGTTCAGCAAGATATCTAAGCCTTGGAGTAACTCGGGATGAGAAGAAGGTAGCCTGACTTGAATATTCGAGGGGCGATCGCTTGACATAAGCGAAATTTAGTAAATTTTGATACTTTAATTATCTAATCAATTCAAGTATATTGCTGTAATAAATGTGCCACTTGTTCTTTGTGACTGCGAACCCCCTTACAGAGCAAGGCTTTTAGGTAATCAAAAAAATGTGTTTCTTTCATTTTTTACTTGCGGTGCTTTAGCCGCTAATCAGAGGCTTACATCTTGCACCAGTTATATTCGTAACCAGCCACCCAGCCACCCAGGGACTGTAAGTCGAATGGTACGCTTGTTAAGCTCAAACTGTTATCGCTTAAGGATTATATAGAGTTTAGCCTTTAAGGCTTGTTATTGGCGTTGGAAAATAAAATAGCATTTCCGACTTCCAATCGGTTCCAAAACTTAAATATGACCGCTCATAACCCCCAAGGCATTATCGATTAGCAACGATACATTATATTATATGTAACGTCTCGACTCATATCTTGAGTACTGCGTATAAACCACACATTTATAATTTTGTAAGTTACGAAAATAGGATAACAGCAAAGATCATTTTCAGTCCATTTTAATGGACTTATAGTCCCTGTCGGGTAGGGACATGAATCGATTTACCAGGGTAATAGCAGTGATAATTTTGACGTTATCTTTCAGACGTACAAGATATCAGTCGAATTATCTTTCAGTCGAGACAGTATGCAAACCAATCCAATCTCCATACTCAGTTTGCCCAACAAGATATATCTCAACATTTATCGCACCAAGCCGATAAACTCGTAAATTTGTGAGATTTGATTTGATTAAGGCAGCGCATTTCTTTGCTTGTTCATCCTCCTCCTCATCCTCACCAAAAAAGCCATCCCATAATTCTCTAATTCCCAACATTCCTGTGGTATCTAAGAGATTTTGAAGCGTTGTTGCAGGCTGTTCTGCAATCTCCCATGTAAAACCATCAAAGTTAGCGATCGCAGTTTTCACTGTTGCAACCAATTCTAAATTTTCTGGTTTTATCTTCCCTATATCCTTGACTCGCAAAAACGGTGAAGAATGTTGTTTATCCATACATTCTACAACAGACGCAGATATTGCCAAACAATCACCAACCGGAGTTTTTCCCATCAGGATGTAGTACATTTCTTTCAACTCTGAGTAAGGATTGAAAGTTATCAACTGATAGATTTTTAGGTTAGTGAGATGGACTTCAATTTCCTCAATTACACTCCGCAAAGCCTTGATAGTTTCTTGATTGTTTCTGCGAGTTTCAGAACCAGAATAGGAACTAAACTTTAACCATTCTAGTTCATTGATATCTCTGGTTTTGAAATCATCCAACTCAATAATTCTCAGATGTCCCATTGCCTGCAAGAGATTTAAAAGCGTTAATTCTCCTCTTTCGGCAAGTTCCCAAAAGAAAACATTATATAAAGAATCAGATTCGCTACTAGGATAACTTACATCTTCTACAGCCTCGACAATTTCTTGCAGTAATTCTTGATTGCAATCGCTTTTTTCTTCACAGCATATTGTCGGATACAAAAACATCAAGCTGGTAGCTGAAGCATTCCGCGCGTTTGAGAGATTAGTATTAACAAGAGTTGCATCATTAAGATTAGCGTCTGTTAACTCAGTATCCATCAAGTCAGCAGATTTTAATTGGGCACCAGTCAGATTAGCACCCTTTAGATTTGCGCCTTGCAACTTTGCTTGTTCTAAATTAGCACCAAAAAGATAAGCATGGCTCAAGTTAGCTCGATTGAGATTCGCACTTTCGAGATTCGCACCACCCAAACGGGCATAACTCAAATCTGCATTCTCCAAATCAGCCGAGACTAGATTTGCTCTGGTAAAGTTAACATAACTTAAGTTACAACCCTTAAGTTTAGCTTTGCTGAGGTTAGTATTTCTGAAATTAGCTCCACTTAAATTAACCCCACTCAAATCGATACCTTGCAAATTTACTTTACTTAGGTCACAGCCCCGTAACTTCTCCATTGGGGCACCTTGATTAACCATCTGCCAAACCAAATAGGATTTGCAATGAGGGGCGATCGCTCCATCAATTGTCGTATGAGATAAGTTGATATGAGTTAAATCAGCCCTCTCTAAATTGGCATATCTGATATCGCTACCTGCTAAATTGGCATTTTTTAATTTGGCATTGCTCAAGTGAGCGCTAGTGAAATTACTACCCTGGAGATTTGCATTTTCTAAATTCGCATTTCTCAGGTTCGCACCGCTGAAATTACTACCTGCTAATTTGGCGGTTCCCAAGTTAACATTGCTCAAATTAGCGCCACTTAAATGAGCATAATTCAACTCTACATTTACCAAATTCATCCCGCTGAGGTCAACACCACTCAAGTCCGCATGATTCAATTGTAAAGAATACCAAGGCAAACTAGCATTGCGTAACTTGCTTCCCTTGAGATTGGCACCATTGAAATAACCAGTCAGTTGAGCATGACTAAAATCAACATCCTGGCAGTTGCTAGCACTTAGATTCGCGGAATTTAGGTTGGCACGGCTGAGGTTAGCACCACTCAGGTTCGTTCCACTCAAGTCTACCTGAGTCAAATCAGCATCGCTTAGGTCTGCACCTTGCAAGTTAGCATTTCTGATCGCTACACATCTGAGGTTCGCGCCCTTAAGATTAGCATCTTGCAAGTCAATTCCACTTAAGTCAGCTTTTCCATATATTTCATCCCAAAGGTTAAGGCCAGCGAGATTAGTCCCAGCAAAATCTCTCTCACCTAATGCGTAACGCTTCAGCAATTCATAGCCATTCATAATGCTTTCCAGTTGCGCCGTCTAGTACAACCCACATACTAGTTATTGCACTTGTTTTCCGGACGTTTTTAATCGCGATCGCCCGAAATTAAGCCTACAAATGCTTTCCAACCACTGCAATTAGATTTGTTTAGTGTAAGCTTGAATACATCCAAGAAGAAGGAATAAGCGCGGGATGAATCGGAAAGGGGATAAGATTTCTGGAAAATTACTAAAACAGCGATTGATTTATACAGCAATCAACTTCTTCATTAGTTGTCATTTCCTGCTTTTTAAATCGCAATATTTCTATAACAAACGCAACAAATGTAGTAGTTTAAATTGAATAAATACATCTATCAAAAGATAGAGCTATTTTGTATTTAAAATTTTGGTTTCATCTAAAAATAGGATAGACGGGACGCCTATCCTAAGATTTTAAGAGAGGACTTTCTGCTTCTGATACCGTTCCTTAAACAGTTTTTGCTGAGTGTTGTGATCCACAATTGGATTGGGATAACCCAGAGCCTGACGCTCTAACGGTGTAATCTTACCTGTTACTAAATATTCTGTATCCACAGATCGCAATTCTGTCACCCACTGTCTGATATATTCAGCCTCTGAGTCGAATTTTTGCGATTGACTAGCAGGGTTAAAGATTCGCAAGGGTTTGGGGTCCATCCCACTAGAAGCACTCCACTGCCAACCCCCATTATTTGCAGATAAATCCCCATCGATCAATCTCTGCATAAAATATTTTTCACCCAATTGAGGATTGATTAGCAAGTCTTTGGTTAAAAAACTGGCTACAATCATTCGACAGCGGTTATGCATCCAACCCAGTTCGTTCATTTGACGCATCGCAGCATCTACAATCGGATAGCCAGTTCTACCCTCGCACCAAGCTTGAAAATATTCTTCGTTTGTGTCCCAAGGAAAAGTTTTAAAAGTATCGCGAAAAGCACCCTCAGCTAATTCTGGGAAGTTATACATCGCATGTTGATAAAACTCCCGCCAAGCGATTTCCTGTTGCCATGTGCGGATGCTGGCTGTTGTTTCTTCACTGCGGCTGTTTTCCATCGCTTCTGTTGTGGCTTGCCAAACGGTGCGAATGCCAATTGCGCCAAATTTCAAAGCTGCACTGAGTTGGGATGTACCCTGAACAAAAGGGAAATTACGCTGTTCGTGGTATTCATAAATGCTTCTAACACAAAATTGCTCTAACTTTTCTTGGGCTGCAACTTCACCTGGAGCAATTACTAAATCGCCATCCCAATTAAATCCTAAATCTGAGGCTGTGGGTAATGGAATTACACCAGCTTGTTTTGCTACCTCTTTTTCATCTGCTGTTAATCCTTCAACATTTTCCAGGGTTTGTACCGGTTTGGCTTTAGATTTAATACTCCAATTTTTCCAAAAGGGAGTGTAAACAGTGTAAGCATTGCTAGTACCTGTGCGAATGCTATCTGGTGCGTGGAGAATTTGATCCCAGTTTTTTTCTTGGAACCCAATACCTTTTTCTTGAAGGGCATCAATAACAGTGCGATCGCGTTCTTGTGAATACGGTTCCACGTCCCAATTCCAGAATACAGCCTTAGCCTTCAAAGCTGCAGCTAAAGCCGGAATTGTTTCTACGGGGTTACGTTGGAGTATTAACAACTGGCTGCCAGCTTCAGCATATCTTTGTTCAAGTGCTTGCAAACAGCCAATCATGTAAGTCACTCTGACTGCTGCCACATCATCCCGTTGTAAAATATTTGGATCTAGACAAAATACACCCACCACTTTTGCACTCCGCTCTCGAGCGGCGCATAGTCCTGTATTATCAGAAATGCGTAAATCGCGGCGATGCCAAAACAGAATTAAGTCAGACATTCAATCAGTATAACAGTTCACTTGTACTAGATTAAACCTATTTGTGCCAATTAACATTATTTCAACGAAATTTTTACAAAAAACCCGGTTTTGCATAAAAACCGGGTTTTTTAGAAAGCCAAAATTGAGTTAGCTTAGGGAATCTGATACATTTTCGCCAAAAATTTGCTTTTTAAAAGAGCTAATTTCGCGGACTAATTCTTGACGAGTAGAAGATTTTAGTAAATAGCGGAAAGTAAACCAAGTAGCATAGCCAATCCCAACCAATTCAAACAATGGGTAAACCAAGGGAATATCATTGATAGCATCCAGTACTGCCACTGCTATCTTGAGGGCAGTAATTGCTGCGACAAGTAAACCAAAACTGATAACAGGCAGTTTGTATTCTTGGAAAAATCTAGCTATGTATGTTGGTAGTTGCTCCAGGAAGTGAGAAACTTTTCTACCAACTTCTTGGTACTTGTCCTCAGATGTAGTAGCAGGTGGAAGCATCGCCAAGTTAGCACTTTCAGAACTTGGGAGTGCTGCTATTGGTTCTAAAGGTGCTTGTGCGTATTCTGGTTGTTGAATCTGAGTTTCCATAATTATACTGTTCTTTGTTTCTACAAGATTTGCTTATTTTGAGAGCATCTCAATTGGGTTAAGTAATTTGCGATCTCTTCTTACAATTGTATTTATTTATTTGGAGAAATGCAAATTATTATATTTTTACATTATTCAACAATTTCATCCCTTAGGTAGAAGTCTTATGCCAATTAGTGATGAATATTTTATTGTATTACACTATAGGAGGCAATAGTTACGACAACGCTGTTCTAATTGTAATCTTCCTTCATGAAATGCGCCCTTAACACTGGATAAAAGTTGTTAAGAGTATTCCAAAAAAAGTCGTAGGTTCATTTATTTTTTGGATTACTCTTAGTAGTTTTAGTTTGGTTTTACAACAGTAGCATTGTTAACAACTTTAGTGACACCTTTAATCTCCTTAGATAAAGGCTCAATTTTCTTGAGTTGGTCTGCAACTGGAACTGTTCCTGTTACAGTTACAGTCCCATCATCTATAGCTGATACTGCTAGATTTCCGTTAGGGATATTAGCCTCCAACTTGGAGCGAACTTCACTTTCTAAATCCCCTTTGGCTCTCTTAGTATCGCCTCCAGTGGCATTATTTCGTTGTTCGCGGGCGCGAATATCAGCATTTAATTGATCTCTGCGGATTTGGCTTTGGGCATCATTTTTAGCAGCCTCAGTTGAGTCTTTATCTGGTGCGGTAGCGACTACATCTTTAGTAGTATCTGGCGCATCTGCACTAGTTTTCGCTGGGTTTTGACAAGCCGCAGCACCAAAAACTAAAAGGCAGCTAATTAAGAATGAAGTTAGCTTTTTCATGTTGTATTTGTCCTTAGTCATTATTCGTTTCTAATTTTTGATTAGTTATTTCTTAGTAGTTAGTCATAACAACTAACCACTAACATCGATAGACTCTAACTACACCAAGCCACAGAGTGTCTATTGCGGCTTCCCTGTCGGTACAACTAACAATTAAACAGTTTCGTCACGACGGTCGATAATGATGACAGAAGCATCACTATCAGGTACTGCCGAATAATCGGTGCGAGTGGTATCGATATCAGCACGATTATGAGCAACGTTTAGCTTGCGATCTGCACCATCGGCAGCATCGTAGATCGAAAAGTCTTCAATTCCTCGGCGTTTAAGAACTTTTTCTGCATCATTCACTTCAAAGTCGGTACCTTCGACCATGACTAAGTAGTGACCTTTGTTAAAGCGATCGCTATAAATTCGCGCTTGATCTTCTGGTATTCCCAAACCAGCCAATCCACCAACTATACCGCCTGCCGCTGCACCAATAGCACTACCTGTCAATGCCGTCGCCAAAGCTGTCGCTACTTCCCCAGCTAAAATGACCGGTCCGACCCCAGGAATTGCTAAAGTACCAAGACCAACCAACAAGCCAGTCAAACCGCCAACAGTAGCACCTGTAACGGCTCCAGTTTTTGCGCCTTCGTCTGCTTTGTTACCTACATTAGCACCAGCAATATCGTCAACATCATTACCTGCATCTTTCGCAATCACAGAGACTTGATTCATAGGGAAACCAGCATCGCGCAACTCAGTCAGCGCTCCTTCTGTATCCCGACGGTTGTAAAATACACCAATTGCCCGTTTGTTTCTGTGCAAAGGTGCAGTACCGACCCCAGCCATAGCAGGAACAGGGGAATAATTTTCAGCAACTGCGCTTGTGCCGTTGGGATGGTTGTAAATGCCGAACTCTTCAATGCCACCATGTCTCAAAATTGCTTCTGCTTTAGCAATTTCCGCATCTGTGCCATCAATCATTACTAAATATTGACCGCGTTCTACTCTCTCATTGTAAATTCGGGCACGTTCCTCGGGAATTCCCAAACCTACCAACGCCCCCAACAAACTACCCGCAGCAGCACCAATACCGACACCTGCAAGAGTTGTGGCTAAAGCAGTCGCAGTTGCACCGGCAAGCATAATTGGTCCTATACCAGGAATTGCTAAAGTCCCAAGACCAACCAGTAAACCAGTTAAACCGCCCAAAGCACCACCGGAAACAGCACCGACTTTCGCGCCTTCGTCAGATTTATCACCTACCTTCTCTCGGACTTCCGCTCCTGCGATATCACTATCACCATCTGTATTTTGGGCTACCACAGATATTTTGTCCATCGGGAAGCTGGAATCTCTCAACTCATGCAGTGCATGTTCCGCATCCCGACGATTGGTAAATACACCGACAGCGCGTTTATGTAAACCTACAACCATAATTTCTCCCCAACAGCAAAGTTTACTTATTCAGAAATTTATGAATCTCAATGGTTTTATTAAGACTTGTTTTTGAAACTTTTTCATCAATCCCTTGGAATAATTTTTACCTCTATCATTAGGAATAAGTGTAGTTTAATGAGCAAAAAGAATTTGCCCTGATTCCTCCGTGTCCTTCTAGGGTATGGTTACACTAATATAGGCGCTTCGGATGAGCGAAATAACCCTCTTTAGTGGCAGGGCTGTTTCATTCCCTAGAAGGTGTAAAATTACAAGCATCAAGAGGATGAAAACAATTAGTGCGAATCTGATTGAACAATTACGGCAAGTAAAAGATTTTCGCTTTCTAGATGAACAAAGACATCAACTGTGGTTGGTATTAGTTTTTGCCATTATGGGTACGTAGGATATCGTGCATGGGGAGGGATCTCCATACACAGATACCTGTTAAAAAATGGTATTAGCTGAAGCAATAACTACAAAATATTCTCTTTCTATTAGCTTGAAATTGCCAAAATTGATTAATTAAAAATACCCCCACCTTATTTGTAAGCAAGTTTACAAACATCCGCCTTTATAAAGCGTAGTTTTTTAATTTTGGGTGAGCGTCCAACGGCGATCGCATAACACTTCGGTCAGTGCTTCTGGAATTTTTCAGCACCTGGAATGAATTGGAGTCAGCAAAATTACGCCACCAGCTTTATTCACCCACACCCTCAGAAGTGTGAACGCCAGGTGCTTCTCAATAAGGAGACGCTACGCGAACAAGTCGGCCAAGCCGCCCAACGCACTGGCAAAGGCTATACGTTGCTTGCGATTAGCAAAAGGGTACATAGGCGCTTCGCCTTCCGTAGGTAGCCCACAGTAAGGTGGGCTAATTAGGCGCATCTTCATAATATTTGGTATTAGGACTAATTTATTTCTTTAGACAGACTAATAACTTAGGCATTACCGACCAGCGCTAGAAAATTGAAGGGCTTCCCCTTTGACAAGTCCTTCATCCTTTGCAATAAGCGTTTGTCGAACACGACGCTTTTCAATTTTCAAAAAAAAAGTTGGATCAATTAGCAATAAAAAATCATCCTTATGGCAGAAGTCTTTAATACCTAGGGAAGTGCCTGCTTAACTAATCGGTAGTTAAGGTGATAGATAAGGCATTTGCGTGAAATATGGAAGTGTCTAATGAGAATACATGGAGTGAACAATTATGTTTCTTGAATTACTACCAATGAACTTGGCTCAGGCTGTTGTCATTCCGGAAGTATCACTTGCTTTTTCGGGTCCTAAATTTTTGGTGGCAATGATCTCCGGTGTAGTAATGGCATTTGCCTTTCAATTACTATTAACAAACCTCTCTGTAGCTGTAGGAATTTCAGCTATTGGTACTGGGGCGTATTCTGATAATGATGATTCCGAAAGCATGACTGGTAGCATCCGCAAAGTCGAAGCTAAGGTCGGTCTTTGGGCACTTGTGACTTCAAGTATTGCAATATTCAGCGCTTGTTTTTTGGCGGTGAAACTTAGCTTGATTGAAAGTACGCTTTTGGGAATAATTGTTGGTGTAGTCATTTGGTCTACCTATTTTTCTCTATTAATGTGGCTGGGTTCTAGTGCAGTTGGTTCCTTAATAGGTTCTCTAGTTAGCACTGCTAATTCCGGGATTCAAGGATTGATGGGTACAGCGACTGCCGCTTTGGGTGCGAATGCGGCTCAAAAACAAATGGTTTCTACTGCTGAAGAAATTACTGCCGCAGTTCGTCGAGAATTAACTTCCGGTTTTGACCCTGATAGCATCAAAAATACTCTCCAAAGCTCTTTAGCTTCTCTATCATTACCAAAGCTGGATGTCAAAGAAATTAGAAATCAATTTGACCAGCTTCTGAAGGATGTAGATTTGCAATCTTTGGGCGATAGCGACTTATTACAAAATATTAATCGCCAAACTTTTGTTGATTTAATCAGCAGTAGAACAGATTTTTCTAAAGAAGATGTAAATAAAATTGCCGAACAATTAGAGGGTGCTTGGAACCAAGTTCTAAATCGCCAAAATCCAACAGAACAAGTACTTGATTTGCTCAAGTCGGCAACTCCTGAAGAACTGAATTCAGAGAAATTTGGGGAACGTCTTCAACAACTGGTTGCTGTTGGCGGTGGGAATGGCAAGCAAACAAATGGCATAATGAAGCAAGCTGTTCAATATGGCATCAGCGCCACTTTGCCAGCAGTGTTAAAAAATGTAGACTTTTCTAATGTAGATATTGACAAACTCACAAGTCAACTACAAAAAATAGGTGGAAAAGTTCAGAATTTGGATGTTGATAAAATCACAACTCAACTTAAAGAGTTGAAAGATAAAGCAACAGAAGAAGTAACTGAAAGATTACCAGTAGTACCCTCGAATACAATTAAAGGGGATGTTGAAGAATATTTATTATATTCTTTACCCTGGCACTTGAACCGGATCACCATCAAAGATGAATTCAGAGAACTTATTTACGATCAAAATGCAGATCCGAGAACTGTTCGTCGGGAATTAGAAGAACTCAATCATGAGTATTTTAATAATTTGCTGAAACAACGGGATGATATTAGCGAAGCAAGGGTAAAGGAAATTTCCGAACAAGTGGAAAGCATTCGCCAAGAAGTTTTAGCAACCGTTCAACAAGCAGCAACGCGGGAACAATCTCAAGATTTGCGTGGTAGAATCGAGAATTATCTGCGTTCTACTGGCAAAGAAGAATTGAATCCCGAAGGCATTCAGCGCGACTTTGCTAAACTACTGGAAGACCCCCAAGCAGGTTTTGAAGATTTACGCGATCGCCTATCACAATTTGACCGCGATACCCTGGTAAAATTACTCCAACAACGTCAAGATATCGGCGAAGAGGAAGCCAATAATATTATTGGTCAAATCGAACATACTCGCGATAATGTCTTGAATAGTGCTAGAGAATTGCAGGAACAAGCGACAGCTAAAGCTTCAGAATTGCGTCAACGGGTAGAAGAGTATCTGCGGAATACCAACAAAGAAGAACTTAATCCCGAAGGTATAAAACGTGATTTTAAAGTTTTGTTGGATGACCCCCAAGCTGGAATTAATCTTCTAGGCGCTCGTCTGTCGCAATTTGACCGCGAAACATTAGTGAAATTACTCAGCCAGCGTCAAGATTTGAGCGAGGAACAAGTAAACCAAACCCTCGATCAGTTGGAAGCAGTCCGCGATAGTATTCTGCAAGCACCGCAGAAAGTTGCCGATACAGCGAAGCAGCAATATGAACAAACAACCAACGCGATCGCCGAGTATCTCCGCAATACCAACTTGGAAGAACTCAACCCAGAAGGTATCCAAAAAGACTTAAGCAAATTGCTAGAAAATCCTCAAGAAGGTGCATTAGCTTTGCGCGATCGCTTGTCTCAAGTTGACCAAGAGACTTTAGTTAAATTGCTTACCCAACGGGGAGACTTGAGCGAGGAGCAAGTAAATCAGGTAATTGCCCAAGTACAATCCGGGATTGATAACATTGTCAAAGCACCGAAACGCTTGGCAAACCGCACCACTCAAAGAGTTACAGACTTTGAAGCAAATCTAGAAAACTACTTGCGGAACACCAAAAAAGAAGAACTGAACCCCGAAGGTATCAAACGCGATTTGCAATTGTTATTGAATTCACCCCGTGCAGGATTGTCTACTTTAACAGAGCGCGTCTCCAAATTCGACCGTTCGACATTGACAGCACTGCTCTCTCAACGTGAGGATATCTCAGAAGAAGAAGCAAACCGCATTGTAGACCAAATTGAATCTGTGCGTAACTCAATTGTTGAGCAGTACAAACAAATTCAGCAAAAAATGCAATCAGCAATTGATGGGATATTTGGCAACATTCGCAACTATCTCAACTCCTTGGATCGTCCAGAACTCAATTATGAAAGCATTCAACAAGATTTTGCTACAATATTCGACGATCCACAGACAGGCTTTGATGTATTACGCGATCGCCTATCGCAATTCGACCGTGATACCCTAGTTGCCGTGATTAGTTCTCGTCCTGATATTTCCGAAGAGCAAGCCAATCAAATTCTCAATCGGGTTGAAGGGGCACGAGATACTGTATTGCACCGTGCTGAACGCATCCAGAAAGAAGCTAATAAGCGCATAAAAGTAATCAAAGAACAAACCAAAAAACAAGCAGTTGAGACTAAAAAAGCCGTTGCAGATGCTGCTTGGTGGTTGTTCAACACAGCTTTTGTTTCCCTTGCAGCTTCCGCGATCGCCGGTGCTTTAGCGGTGAATAGCTATAACTGGTTTGGTTAAAGGTTCTACTACGAGTTCATAGTTTAAGCCTCTCAATTGAGAGGCTTTTTTTATAGCAGCTTAAGTCATCATCCTATTTATCTAGTGAATGAGCAAATCTGACATTTTAGGTAAAAATAAACCTTAATAATTGACATTGTTAGATATATAAGCTAAGTTCATCATATAAAGGGTTCTTGCATTGGAGGTCGAACCATGCCTGATGAGAATAGATTTCATAGGCTTTCAGGACTTTATCAAAATTATCTTTCCGAATGGAATGAGGTGGAATCGCAGATTGCAGACGGGTTATTAAATAAAGGCAACTACCAGAAAGCATCTAGCAGATACGTAGTCTCATCTCAACAAGGTTGAGGGAAAACATCATGGCTACCAACATCCTGGATAATATCGACCTGCGGACATTGGGGGAACTCCTACAACAAGCGCGTAAAAAGTGCGGACTGACTCAAGCTGATGCAGCCAAGGTGATTGATGCTGCACGCACCACTATGATTGCAATTGAAAAGGGAGAACGCCGTCTTAAAGCCAATGAACTAATTAAACTTGCTCGTGCTTATGGACGTTCTGTGAGTGACTTTGTGCGATCGCGCCCAGTAGTGCAACCTTTTGAAGTACAGTTCCGAGCAGTTTATCAACGCAGTCAGGAACAACAGGCAGAAATTGAACCATTCATTCTTCATTTAGAGGAATTATGTCAGAATTACCTAGAACTTGAGAAGATTATGGACGCGCCACTACCGCAAAACTATCCTCTTGAGTATCAAGTAACCGATATGCCGATCAAATCGGCTGCGGAGAGTATAGCAGTTGCAGAGCGTCAACGGCTGGGTTTAGGTGATGCTCCTATTCCCCAACTGCGTGACATCCTAGAACAAGATGTGGGGTTACGTATCTTCTATTTGCAGATGCCACAAAAATACTCAGAAGTGTATAGCTATAACGAGCAAGTCGGTGGTTGTATGGCCATCAATGCTAATCATCCTCTTGAGCGAAGACGCTGGTCAATGGCTCATGGATACCTTCATTTTTTGGCACATCGGCAAAAACCTGAGTTCCACTTTGATGGTCAATATCAGCGATTTCCTGAAAGTGAGCAATTAGCGGAAACTTTCCCTAAATATTTCCTCATGCCTACCAGTGGATTGCTGAAGCGATTTAATGATATGTACCGTACACACGGCAAATTCACCCCAACTAATTTATTTACACTAGCGCATTACTATGGAGTGTCCGTAGAAGCACTAGTTTATCGGTTAGAGGAAATGGAACTTCTACCTTCAGGAACTTGGGATAAATTGCGAGATCGAGGTTTAAAAGTCAGAAAGGTACAGGAGGAACTTGGCTTAGAAAAAATCCCCCAAAGGATTGATATAATGCCACTTCATTATCAGCATCTCGCAATTGAGGCATTAGATCAAGGTTTGATTACTGAAGGGCGTTTTGCTGAATTTCTCCATGTTGACCGCTTAGAAGCCCGTCGCATCGCTGAAGCATTAAGAGAGTATTCAAGCGGAATGAGGGAGGAAGATACGGATTTTGATTTGCGTCAAATTCAAACTGCTGGGAAGTGAGGTCAATTCATGCAAATTACTCACTCTCATATTCTTCTTGATGCTTGTTGTGTTATCAACTTTTGTGCTTCAGGTGAATTTCTGGCAATTTTGAAATCTCTTCCTGCTGAAATTGTTGTTACTACTGTTGTACAAGAACGCGAATTAAAAACACTGTTAGAGTTTGAAGAAGCTATTAAACATGGTTTACTAAAAGTTGTGGATTTTGAGTCAGAAGAGGAGGAGGAATCTTTTGTAAATTATGCTGTTGACCTTGATGATGGCGAATCTGCAACTTGTGCAATCGCTGTTCACCGAAAATGGGCGATCGCTACTGATGACGACAAGGCGATCAAGTTTCTTCAAAAGAATTTTCTCCATCTTCAAATTTTATCAACTCCAGAAATAATTAAACATTGGTCAGAGAAACAAAGCATTGATTCTTTAGTATTAAGTAACGTCCTTAATGGAATTAAAATTAAAGGACGTTATGTACCACCAAAAAATAATCCTCTGCAAAGTTGGTGGCAAAAATCCTCTTAAGAAGCAGAATTGTGAAGGTATTGAAAATTAACGTCGTAGCCGTTATATAAGACTTACCCAAAGCTACCCATGATTATACTTTTATGGACTTTGGAACTTAATTCCTGCTTCAACCTGGTAGTGTCGGCACTATCCAGTCCACAGGCACTCACCGACTAACTGCCAGATACGTACTGACTAAGATTGATTGCCGCATTTAAATCACGGTCAATGGAAAAGCCACAATGCTCACAATGAAACGTTCTTTCTTTAAGAGAGAGTGTTTCTTTTTTAGTTCCTATTCATTTCTTACTTTGCATCAAAAACCCCGTAAAATTGGGTATTGCCATCGCCAGTGTTTCGCAGGGATTCTGCGTAGTAGTGGCTTTTGCGGTATGGGTTGGGTATTGATGTCTGATTGATTGTCAATATAAATTTAAACATCTTAACTTTTATACTTCGATAACTTTCATTAAGTAGTGTTGATTTTTGGCTGAATGCAATAATCGATGCCAATAGTGATTTTAATCACATACTTTTCTGGGTAATACAGGTAATATTACTAAATTATTCAAATATTGATGGCATGAACCAGAGTTATTAACAGTACCTAGTACTTCACAGGGTAAATAGATTTGATATGACCAGCGAGATGAAACAAGCTTTGTGGATAAATCCTAGCAAGTTCGCAGTTGAGTTGACTTTTACTACCAACCCGCAAGATGTGAATAGTTGTGACTCTGATATTTCAGAAAGAGGATTGACGGAATGTTGGGTGAAATTTCCTGAATTTTTATTGAATGCATGTAGAGATTTCCAACAAACGCCAGAAGGTGCAAAGTTTCTGGACTTGTTAGCAGACATGACTAGGGGCTATTTTGACCCAGAAGTCATTTACTGGACAATCAGCGAGCATCAGGCTAATCCGTTTAAGCTGGTAGCTAGTAGAAGATGTATTACTTCTGCATTTGGAGTAACTAAAATTAATAACAAATATATAACGGCGATTAGCGTACCCCAGGAAAATGAGGTTTATGTATGGTTTATTATAATCACCCACGACAATCTTTTAGAAACCAGTTTAGACATAGCATACATATTTCTATATGATATTGGGATTTTGATTAATGGAGTACTTTCAAACATATGTCATGCTTGTAATGATTTAATCATATTTATTGGAAGTATTATTCAGAAGTTTATTGATTGCTTGTCCGTATTATTTATTTTAATATTAACAATTATTGGAGGGTTGATAATGCCGCTTAATCTCAAAACCGAACCAAGAGATAGACCTATTAGTCAATTTAGGGCTTTCAATCTAATTTATAGAATTTTAGATTTTCTGCAAGAAATATCCCAAAAATTGACAGATTTAGAGGAAGTTAATGATAAACTGACAAGATTAGATGAAAACGTAGCTTACTTAAACTCAAGCAGTGAAATAATTATGCAAAATATAAATGAAATTCATAATGCATCGTTGATGGATCGCTATGAGGAGATAATAAGAGAAAATCAAAACTTGGAAAATATTCAAAATATTCTTCAAAAGCAATTAGAAATGAAAGACAAAATAATTGCCAGACAAAAAGAATATATAGAGAAATTAGCTGACGAGATAGAGCAAGCTTCAAAAATCATATCCTCAAAACAAGGTGATAATAAAAAATCAACCACAGAACAATTAACTGAACTATTTCAGTCATTGAAGGACATACCTGGACAAACGACTAACTTCATCAGTCAAGTAACCAATGATTTGCGTGAGAGTAACCTTAAAGGTATTCTCAATCTTGGTGGCACACATAGTGGAAACCAAAAAGGCAATGAACATAACTCACAACCACCGAATCAAACATAAAAGACTGCCAATCTTACAACTTTCCCAATAATCAAATAAAGAGGTAAATTATGTCAGAAGTCAATAATAATTTTAGTGGAGCTAATTTTACAGGCATTACCAATTTTGATGGTACGCATTATGCTAATCAGACAGGTATTCTACACAATTACGCACCAGAGCAAAATCTGGCTGACGCAGCAAAAGAAATTCAAGATTTACTAGCCCAACTGCAACTGACTAACCCTACGGTAACTGAAGCTCAAAAGCAAGCTGCTATGGTTAAAAAAGTTGAGCAACATATTAAGCAGAATCCCACAATACGAGATAGACTACTAAATGCTTTGAAACAAGGCGGAATTGAAACATTAAAACAAGCACTGGACACAATCTATAAAAATCCGTTTGTGAGTATTTCGGTAGAAACCGTGAAGGGTTTTTTGGAAGCGGAATATGCTTAATAAGGGAAGGTTTAATGAATCAGGGTTTTGACTGGTAAAGACAAGTATCAGCTAAAAATTGAATTAGTCCCAGTGAGTAAAATCTTGCATGGTATTTACTGGCTTTAGCTATAGCTTTTAGTTGACTATCTTAAATTTCTGAAAATTTAGAATAGTAAATGCCTATTTATACAGTTTAAGATGCTTTTTGGAATTTTCTGTAAGTAGATGGGCGAAAATAAACCAAACTTGCTTAAAGCACAACTACAAGCCAACTTCAGAGGTTTTACATTTCATTACATAGTTATAAATTTTCTCGCCTACTTAAATCTTTTTCAAAGGGCGTGAGTAGCGATACCTCAAGCCCCTGAAATATCAATTATATTGAGTATAAAGTAATGTTTTAGTTTTTTCTTTTAACTCTTCAGGGCATTTATTTAACAACTTCTTTTTTATGTCGTCACTTAGGGTTTGGGCTTTAAGCCAGTCTTCATGGCTATGTGAATACATATTCTGGTCATAGTAATGCCTTACTTGCCCGTCTTCGTAAAGAGTGTAGTCATCATCAAGCGTTGAGCTTCCTAAATGTACAGTGCAAATTTCTTGTGCTTTCGTCATAATAATTTCTTATCCTGGGTATTTGTAATGTCAGAACAAAAACTACTTAGCATTAGTGATTTTCATCACATCTACTTTTAGTATAAACTGGTAAAAAGATACAGTATAAAAATTACATAACATTCGAGTATGACTGAGGAAAATAAAAATACATACAATATCGGCAGTATTGGTGGTAATTTCAACCAGTCTGTAGAAGGTGGTTACACACAAATACACGGTAACCAAATCAACATGAGCCAAGACTTAGCTCAAGCTGCCGCTCAAATAGAACAATTGTTAACCCAGCTTCAATCTCAGGGATACAGCTCAACGGATTCTCAACAGAAGGTTGCCAGCGACTGGGCAAGCGAAACAGACAGAGACCCAAAAGCCAAGAGTAAAATGGTAAAACTGGGACAGTATGTGCGTGATGCGGCAACAAGTAGCGTCATTGGAGAAGCTGCGGTGGAAGTCATAAAACTAGCTTTGAGAATATCTGGTATACCCTTGCCATAGAGAAATTAATCGTAAGTTAAATAATGAACGTTCGATTCAAGCAAACATTAAGGCAGTTTTTTCGTCTGATTAACCGACTTTCACTAATAGAAAAGTTGTTATATAGTTTTTTGCTTGTAGTCGCAGTTCGAGCTTTTGCAAAGTGGATTTCTGCGCTATATAAAAATTTTACGGACTGGCTTTATAAATGTTTAAAATATACCACAGACTATATTTATTCAAATTTCCAAACAATAACTCTTGTTGTTATTGGTATTTTTTTACTTGGAATAGGCTGCTTTTTATGTTTTAGACAATGGAGAAGCAAGCAAAGCCAAGTAGAAGAGAATATAGACGAGGATTTAGACGAGAATACAAATAACCATGCATATTTGTTGCCAGAAGCTGCTATAAACCAACCTCAGACTATTTATACGGAAGGAAACTACAACGAAAAGATTTACGGTGATTTTGTAGAAATACACGGCAACCAAATAAATATCAATAACGATTTTGCACAAGTAGCTGAACAAATCCGCGAATTAGTAGAACAGTTAAAAAGTCAAGGTTACACTCAAGAAGAGGCAGAAGAACAAATAGCCAATGAGTTAGAAGAACAAGCATTTAAAAATCCAAAAGTTAAGAAAACTCTTCGCAGGTGGAGAAAATCTTTTAGCAAGAAAAACAATAATACAAATGATACTGAAATAGCTCAAGAAGTTGTTAAAACTGCAACATCTTACAGCTATACTTCTTCTAAAGATTTCACTGATGTGATAGGCGGGGATTTTCATACTCTGAATGAACTGCTTCAATCTCAAAAATGGGAAGAGGCAGATTGGGAAACCGCAAAAATTATATATGCAATAGGACAAAATGAGTTATCTCGTCATCTTGAATATGAAGATTACCGTCCTGATTATATAATCGAAGATCATATTAAAATTCTTCCTAAAAAATACTTAAATAATATAGATAAGCTTTGGAAGAAACATAGTAATGGACGCTTTGGATTTAGTGTTCAGAAACGAATTTGGGAAAGTATTTGTAAACAAAAGCAAGGACAAATTTACTTTAGTCAATATAAAGCTATTGAAGAATTTGGTGATTTAGTTGGTTGGCGAAAAAAAGATGACTGGTTGTATTATGTTGACCTGTATGACTCAATAAAAACAGCAGCACCTGGGCATCTTCCTTTAACTTATATGCTACGCTCGGATAAATTAGAAAAATGTCAAGTTGATTTTGATGTTTTTATTGTTATCTTTGAACGTTTATAAATTTTACTATAGCTGATTATTTGCCAACCTAGACAAGTTTAAACATTACAATTTTCCTTAAATAAAGGATTTATTCTGTTGTTATAGATGAGTTTATTTGTCTAAACTCTAGGTTAATCAGCCATACCTCCAAATTTTGGCAATATCTACCTTAATTGGGTGTTGAACTATATACATAAAGATACAACATATCGTAAAGTTATATAACCCACATTCCGCACCCTAACCCTTTGTGACAGTTAGGGTGCGGAATGTGGGATTAAAGTTATTCAACGCTACGACAGCGAAGAAACACTATTTTATTGCGATCCTCCGTATCCACACGATTCGCAAGCCATACACTGAAATTGGTGGAACTGACTGTTATTCAGGTCGTACATACGATGAAGCTCATATTACTGCTTTTATTTATCAACCAGCACCAACTGCCATGTAACCCAACAACTGCTTTTCTTACACCCGCCCTTCGCAATAGAAATATTATTCTAACACCAGAGGTTAATTTAGTTGGTAGACCTCCAATTTTATATAAAACTGTGCTTCAGTTACTAGAAGATGTTTATATAGGGCAAGTCTCAGCCCAAGACTTGCTTGCCGAAACTATCAGATATCTTCTCATTATTAGAGACGAAAAACGCCAACGAATTGCGAGTTTGCTTGCAGATTTAAAAACCCTAGAAGATGCAATTCCTCTATCTAGTGAAGCGATTATAAAGTTGATTGAGCAACATCTAAACTGTCGCAATTCAAGCGGCTTACCTGTTTTGATTGTAACTGCCGCTTACCAGACAGCATCTGATTATCTAGGACAACGTGCTCTTCCTCTCAAAAGTCACAATGCTGCTGATGAACAAACCGGGGCTTTTGGTGATATTGAAATTACACTCATCAACGATAATAACGTCATAACCTGCTATGAAATGAAAATGAAGACGATTACAGTAGAGGATATAAATCGCGCTCTTCAAAAAGTTATTAATCAAGAGCCAAAAATTGAAAATTATATCTTCATTACTACAGAGCGCATTGAACAGTATATACATGAATATGCTACCGGAATTTACGAGCAAACAGGCGGTATTGAAGTTGTTATACTCGATTGTATTAGTTTTCTGCGTCATTACTTACACCTGTTTCATCGACTGCGGATGAATTTTTTAGAGGCATATCAACGGCTTATACTTGATGAACCTGAAAGTGCTGTTAACCAACCATTAAAAGAGGCTTTTTTATCGCTACGTCAAACAGCAGAGACTGGAAAAGGTGATTCAATTGAATGAAACCACAGATACATAAGTAGAGCGGCACAGAAAAACCCAACTATATGAATTTATGTAAAGGCTCGTAGTTGCGCTACCCTGCGGGAACGCAACTACGAACCTTTATTTATTTGTGCCGACCTACTTATCCTGTCTGCGGTTTGGTGCGGTTCGTTATAAATCTTTAATCTTTAAGATTGAAGCGATCGCACCAGAACATTTCCCCATTCTCCAGTATGTTTAGACATGAATTGCTGAACTTCAACCGCCATGTGCCAATTGCTGGGAATGAATTGTAATGTCCCAACGGACATCTGTTTCTCGTTTGAGGGTTTTTGCACAAGGGGAGGAAAAACTGACGACCATAAGGATGGTTGGGGAATTGCTTTCTTTGAGGGTAAGGGATGCCGGATTTTTCTTGATGAGAAAGCCTCTGTTGCCTCTCCCATCGCTGAGTTGGTGCGTTGCTATCCCATCCACTCTACCCATGTGATTTCCCATATTCGCAAAGCTACCCAAGGTCAAATTTCCCTAGAAAACTGCCATCCCTTCCGTCGTGAACTCTGGGGTAGGTATTGGGTATTTGCTCACAATGGAGATTTACCAGATTTTCAGTCCACGAGTATGAAATTTTATAATCCTGTAGGCACTACTGATAGCGAAAAGGCATTCTGTTTAATCCTAGAAACCCTGCGCCAAAAGTTTCCCCACGCCAAACCTCCCACCAAGGAACTATATCGCACCCTCCGAGAAATAACTCACACTATCTCATTGAAAGGTATTTTTAATTACTTACTCTCCGACGGGGAAGACTTTTTCGCTCATTGCTCAACCAAACTCTGTTACATTGTCAGACAAGCACCCTTTGCTGCTGCTCACTTGATCGACCAAGATTTAATTGTAGATTTCCGAGAAGTCACAAACGAAAGCGATCGCGTTGCTGTGATTGCCACTACCCCCCTCACCGACAACGAAATCTGGACACCCATCCAACCGGGAGAACTCCTAGTATTTCACGACGGTTTACCTTTGAATTTTCCTGCTTAATATTTTTTCAATCAAAAATGGTAACACTATCCCCACTTTCCCTATAGAGAATGCGGGGATTTATTATTGCTTTTTTAGCTGTTCCCCTGTATTATTAACAACTAGAACTAAATACGGTATTCCGACCGATAAAAAGTAGTTTTACAATACTAAATAAAAAAAAATGGGGCAGTTCGTGAATAAATTGAAGCTAGATTCGCTAAAACGCTTTTTATCACTATTTTTGGTAGGGGTAAGCTTGAGTGTGGCGATCGCGGCTTGTAGTGGTGGAAATGGGAGCAATTCAGCCGATGGGGGTGCAGGTAGTGTTCCCGGTGCTAGTCCTGTTTCTGCGAACAAAAGAGATGTCGAAATAACTCTAGTTTCCTTTGCAGTTACGAAAGCAGCCCAAGCAGCCATTATCCCAAAATTCGTAAAAAAATGGAAGCAAGAACACAATCAAAATGTTCGCTTCAAGCAAAGCTATGGGGGATCTGGTTCGCAAACCCGTGCTGTCGTTGATGGTCTGGAAGCAGATATCGTTCACTTATCCTTAGCATTAGACACCGAAAAAATTGAGAAAGCGGGACTAATTCAGCCGGGATGGGAAAAGGAAGTCCCGAATAACGGCATTGTGACAAAATCGGTTGCGGCATTAGTTACCCGTGAAGGTAACCCCAAAGGCATCAATACTTGGGCAGACTTAGCAAAACCAGGTGTAAAGCTTATTACCGCAGACCCTAAGACCTCTGGTGTGGCTCGTTGGAATTTCCTAGCCCTGTGGAATTCAGCAATTAAGACAGGTGCAGATGAGACAAAAGCATTAGATTTTGTCACCAAAGTATATAATAACGTGCCAGTTCTCACAAAAGATGCCCGAGAAGCTACTGATGCATTCTTTAAGCAAGGTCAAGGTGATGCCTTAATTAATTATGAAAACGAAATTATTTTAGCAGGACAAAAGGGCGAAAAGATAACTACAATTATTCCCGATCCCAATATCTCCATCGACAATCCGATCGCAGTAGTTGATAAGAACGTTGATAAGCACGGTAATCGGGAAGTTGCAGAAGCTTTTGTGAAATACTTGTATACACCAGAAGCTCAACAAGAATTTGCGAAGGTGGGATTCCGATCGGTGGATGAAACGGTAGCACAGAACAAAGAAATTTCCGGCAAATATCCGAAAGTCAAAACCCTTGGTACAGTCCAAGACTTTGGCGGTTGGAATGCAGTCCAGAAGAAATTTTTTGAAGATGAGACAGTTTTTGACAAAATTCAAGCGGGGATAAAACGTTAGGAGTTAGGAGTTAGGAGTTAGGAGTTAGGAGTTAGGAGTTGGGAGTTAGGAGTTAGGAGTTAGGAGTTAGGAGTTAATATTTATCTGTGCCCCTGCTCCCCGTCTATTTTAGGAGAAGTATCATGTCCGCAAATTATCGGTTTGAAACATTACAGGTTCATGCAGGACAGACACCCGCACCAGGTACAAATGCCCGTGCTGTCCCAATTTACCAAACCACTTCCTACACCTTCGATAGTGCGGAACATGGTGCTAACTTGTTCGCCCTACAAGAGTTTGGTAATATTTATACCCGAATAATGAACCCCACCACTGATGTATTTGAAAAACGGGTAGCAGCATTAGAAGGTGGGGTTGCAGCCCTTGCTACAGCCAGCGGTCAAGCAGCAGAATTTTTAGCAATTAGTAACTTAGCCCAGTTAGGAGACAATATTGTTTCTACAAGTTTTCTGTATGGTGGCACTTATAACTTATTTAAAGTTACCCTACCTCGGTTAGGGATTCATGTGAAATTTGTCGAAGGCGATAACGTAGAAGATTTCCGGCTGGCTATCGACGATCGCACAAAAGCCCTTTTTGTAGAAACTATTGGTAATCCTCAATATAATGTGCCGGATTTTGCTGCTTTGGCACATATCGCTCATGAAAAAGGTATTCCCTTAATAGTAGATAATACCTTCGGTTGCGGCGGATATCTGTGTCGCCCGATCGAACATGGTGCAGATATCGTAGTCGAATCCGCTACCAAGTGGATTGGCGGGCATGGCACCTCAATCGGTGGTGTAATTGTAGACTCCGGTAAATTTGACTGGGCTAACGGCAAATTTCCAATGTTTACCGAACCCGCACCGGGGTATCATGGCTTAAACTTCCATGAAACATTTGGTAATATTGCCTTTATTATTCGGGCCAGAGTTGAAGGAATGCGGGATTTAGGACCGTGTTTGAGTCCTTTTAACGCCTTTCAATTATTGCAGGGACTCGAAACCCTTTCGCTGAGAGTTGAACGTCATGTAAATAATGCCCTGGAATTGGCGCAATGGCTGGAAAAACATCCCCAAGTCGAGTGGGTGAATTATCCCGGACTTTCCAACCATCCTTACCACGAACAGGCCAAGAAATATTTGCAGCATGGTTTTGGCGGTGTCTTGAACTTTGGTATTAAAGGCGGTTTAGAAGCGGGTAAAACCTTTATTAATAATGTCAAATTGGCGAGTCACTTAGCAAACGTCGGTGATGCCAAAACTTTAGTAATTCATCCTGCATCTACCACTCACCAACAGTTAAGCGGTAGCGAACAACTTTCTGCCGGTGTCACTCCTGATTTGGTAAGAGTCTCCGTAGGGTTGGAACACATTGAAGATATTAAAGAAGATTTTGAGCAGGCATTTCCAGGTTAGTTGTTAGTTGTTAGTGGTTAGTTGTTGTTTGTTAAGGCATCAAGTAAAGTAGTGCGTTAGCTTGGCGTGTCCGTATGACAAACATCTTGCTCACGTACAGCAAGATACACTACTACAAATATCAAATTGTTCAACTTATTTTTACACGACTTCTAATTGTTGTTTGTTAATTGTCAACTCCTAACAACTAACAACTAACCACTAACAACTAACTCCACGTATTTAAGTAGCATGAATTACCAAAAATATATTTCGGAAAAAACGCAGTATTACCAGTTAACACAACCATTTTACCTACAATCAGGTGAAGTTATCTTAAACGCTGAGGTAGCATATCGTACTTGGGGAAAGCTAAATGCATCAGGTGACAATGCAGTACTGATTTGTCATGCACTAACTGGCAGTGCGGATGCGGATGACTGGTGGGAACCTTTATTTGGTGCTGGTAGAGTATTTGACCCAGAAACTGATTTTATATTATGTAGTAATGTTTTGGGCAGTTGCTACGGTACCACCGGGGCAATAAGTACTAATCCGCATACGGGAATGGCTTATGCAGCCAAGTTTCCCCGAATCACAATTCAAGATATGGTGCATTTACAAGCTGTCCTTGTAAATGCTTTGAAGATTCGGCGCTTAAAGCTGGTCATTGGTGGTTCCTTGGGTGGAATGCAAGTACTAGAGTGGGCATTATTGTATCCAGAATTAGTCGAAGCGATCGCACCGATTGCTGTTTCGGGAAAACATTCAGCTTGGTGCATTGGTTTAAGTGAAGCGCAACGACAAGCAATTTATACCGACCCCAATTGGCAAGAGGGAAATTACAGCCCTGATAAACAGCCAACTCAAGGCTTATCAACAGCCCGGATGATGGCAATGATTACCTACCGTTCCTGGAGTAATTTTGAAACCCGATTTGGTAGGGAAATTCAAGGTGAAGAACCAGAAGAACCTTATGCGATCGCCAACTACTTACAACATCAAGGTCAAAAATTATTTGAACGCTTTGATGCAAACACTTACATTACTCTTACCCACGCAATGGACAGTCACAACTTGGCAGGAAATCGGGGTAACTACACTCAAGTACTCCGCAGCATTCAACAGCTAACTCTCGTTGTTGGTATTGACTCCGATATCCTCTACCCTCCTCACGAACAAAAGGAATTAGCAAGTTTGATACCTCATGCCCAATTAGCTTGGCTCGAATCACCCCACGGACACGATGCCTTTTTAATGGATATGGAAACACTCAACGATTTAGTCTTGACTTTTCGCAGTCAATTATATTCAACAGTGCTGAGTTGAGAGTTAGGAATTAGGAGTTAGGAGTACCCCTGTTAAAGTGACTCAAGAACTAGTGTAAAATACCTAATCTTTACTCTTACCTTCGCTTCTTCGTTACTTCGCGGTTAAAAAAAAAGATATATTTAACCGCGATAGGCGCTTCGCCTTCCCGGAGGGTAGTAACGAAGAACGCGAAGAAAAAACCATTTTACAGCCTACACCTTAACAGCCGTAGAGTTAAGAGTTAGGAGTTTCTGGTAAGATTGCTGGTAAGACCTAAAAGCAATCTAACTCGATTTTGGATTTTCCTGCGTTCATTGGGCGGTGTCGGTTTCCGGGAGCGCTCAACGCATCCTCGACGGATTTTAGATTAAATTTCAAAAAAGCAAGTTTGTAATTGATATGGTTTCTGAAACTCAACTCATAAACAAACGGATTCGCCTGAGAATACCTAAAGACTACCACCAAGAGCCTGTGATTTCTCGCCTAGTATCTAATTACGGCTTAACTGTAAACATAGCCGCAGCTATTCTGGGAGCAAATGCAGTCGGTGATGGTTGGTTTGACCTAGATTTACAAGGTACAACAGCACAAATTGATAGTGCGATCGCCTATCTCAATGAATTGCATCTCGAAATCTGGGATGACAGTCAAACCAGTAGCTGGTGACATTTACTAGCATTGAACGGTGTTACTGATGGTAATGCCTGGTGGTGCGTCATTATCAACGATTGTGCCCACAGCTTGGGTATCGATAATTGTACCGTTGCTGGCGTTACTGAGGTTGAACCACTGTCCGTTCTTGATTCTTATTCTTCTGAAGAAAGAAAAGAAAGAAGTCTGCGGATAACTTTAGAGCGTTCTTTTGAGATGTTATCGGTAGAAGCTCAAGATATATTTCCTTTGTTGGCTTTCTTTCCCAGCGGGTTGAGTCTTGATTTAGTTAGAGCTATTTGGGGTAGGAGTGGTCAGAAAGCTTTGATGGAATTACTCAAATTTTCAATGGCAGAAAAGTCTCCTACTGCATCTGATTGGAGAGTAACTTTACCCGAACCTGCTCGTACTTACGCAGAAAGTAAATTGCAGAAAGGAAGAGGAATTGACTATATTGCTCCTCAAGTTTTGAATTTTTATTATGGTAATTTCTGTGACACAGTTCTCAATGTTTTTGGCAATAAAGATAATAATAAGGGACAGCAATTGCTTCTGCAAGAAAACTCAAACTTAATCTTGTTTCTTCAATGGGGTTATGATAAGGAAATAAGTTCAGATCAAATCTGTCGCAGTGCTAGGATGACAGCATCATTAAGTCCTTATTGGCGTTGGATTGAAGCAAATAAAGACCCTTTGGCTAGATTGGATTTGGCTAATTCAGCAGCAGAAAGAAATCAGGATCGAGTGGGAGAAGATTTAGTTAGAAAAGCGATCGCTGCTTTTTCTTCTAAAGAAGAATTTAAAGATGTTCAATCTTTGGGACAAGAAAGTGATGGACTAAAGTCCTTTGAGCTTGAAACTGTCACCGTCAACCATCACGGTGAAATCATCAAACGAGAAACCAAACAAGCCCAATATTTCACCGAAACTCTACAAACCCTCTCTCCCAGTGGAAAAGGGGTTTGGGATCTCGATATGGTCGTCATCCCCGGTGGTACATTCATGATGGGTTCATCCGAAGGGGAAGGACGTGACTCTGAAAAACCCCAACATGAAGTAACGGTTCAACCCTTTTTTATGGGCAAGTACCCAGTCACCCAAGCACAATGGCAAGCAGTAGCATCTCTCCCTCAAGTAAATCGAGAACTCAAACCTGACCCATCTAGATTTAAAGGAGAAAATCGTCCGGTTGAACGAGTTTCTTGGTATGATGCTAAAGAGTTCTGCGATCGCCTATCCCGGTATACTGGCAAGCCCTACCGTTTACCGAGTGAAGCGGAGTGGGAATATGCCTGTCGGGCTGGAACAACTACGCCATTTCACTTTGGTGAAACGATTACATCATGGCTTAACCGTAAACATTAAAGCAGCATCTCTAGCAGTAGATAGCGATCGCGATGGTTGGTTTGACATCGAACTTCAAGGAAATTCAGAACAACTGATAAATAGCCTATCTTATTTACAAAGATGCGGTGTGGATTTAATGCAAGTAGGGATAGCCGACAATCTACAGTTCACTGAAAATTTGCAACCTTTGCCAAAACCAGTCAGCAAAAACATTAAAAGAGAATCTGCAACTCTGACACTCCAAGTGCAACAAGAGATTTTACCCACTCAAACCAATAGAGTGCGTTTGCAACTGTGCATTTTCCAAAACTATCATCGCAAACCGATAATTTCAGAGTTAGTTTCTCGCTATCAGATAACAGTCAACATTATCAGTGCATTGTTAAAACCTGATGTCGAAGGAGACGGCTGGTTTGATTTAGATTTGTGGGGTACAACGCAGCAACTTTTTTCTAGCCTCAGTTACCTACAAGAATTGGGATTACCGCTTTCGTTAGATTCTTCTTTACACGGAACTTCCGATTTGATTGAATAACAATTAATTTTATGGTTTTATCAGTCTATGAAAACATCTGTGTTACTCAGATTCGCCTGCGCCTGCTCATTAGCAAAGATGCTGCCATTTTAAGAAGAAAATTCCAAAGCTAAAGACGATCTGCGATCGCTTTTAATTTAAGCAAATATTCTAAGTAAAAACACTGTGATTTTTTTTTAATTTTTGCAAAAAATATCCGATGTAGCAATCAGAGTTTTATGAATTAGAATAGCGGGATCTACCGATATTTAAGAAAACCAATTTTAATTGGATATATAAAAATATAGTTATAATAATTGAAAGCATCAAAATCAGGGTCGCAAAAGCTTTCAGAATATACATATTTTTTTTGAGAAGGGATCAAGAAGCAAATATAAAGATTTCATGAAAATTACAAGGTTTTATTGGCATCTGTTCCGTATATTTACTAATGTGGACGGGTAAATTGATTGAAGCTCCTGGATGGGAGTTGGAGCCTAATAATGAGACTAAGTTCATTTTTTGCTACTGTCATGTCTACCTTTACTCTTGCTGCCGTAGTAGTGCTTGGTTTCTCTAGTCAAGTTCAAGCTATGGGAGGAAGTTCAAGTGGCATATGGGGAAAGCCGACTCCAGGAAGCCTTGATATCGATCCTAAATTCACGGGTGTAGGAACTAATTTATTTACCTGGGGCAAACCTAATGTGCCTGGTACATTAGCAAATCAACTTCTCTTTAATGGAAATAGCTTTACAGGGGATATTGGCTCTCTGTTTAAGATAGGTGATTTAACATACCATAACGGCACAGTAAATTTAGGCACTAGCGTGGATTATGTACCACTAACTCTTGAAGTATCATTAAACAATCAGGTAAAGGTGAGTGAATCTTTTAATTTTAATTTTAAGTTAGTAAATACACCTAATGAAAGCACAGATCCTCAGGAAAACGCAGATTTTGTTTTTGTGAGTGAAAACTTTGGCGATCGCAATTTTCTTTTCGATGGTAAAGAGTACACCATTGAGCTAACTGGCTTTAGCCAAGATAACGGTGTTACAAGCACAAACCAATTTCGCGTCTTAGAGGAAGAAAAAACCACCGCAGCGATTTTTGCCAGAATCACAGCACCAAAACCAACAAGAAAAATTCCCGAACCTGGGGCGATCGCTGGTTTATCGTTGCTTGGTGTTTACCTTGTTTCCCGCAAATCTTCAAGGGCAAAAAATTAAGGTTTGAAGGTTAACACTCCCGCCAGTGACGTGGACGGGTTTTCCACAAAGTCAGCCACGGGGAGTACCCCTGTGGCGGGCTTGGCGATTTGAGACATCTGGCGTTAAACAATCAAATCAACACTCAGCAGTTAACCACTAACCAATAAAAACGCAATTTTACTCAGCCACTGATGTGGAAGCGCTTTCTGCTGATGTCGAGGCGCTGGGTAACTCCAGGCAATATCCTGCGCCATATACTGTCTTGATGTAACGCGGATGACGGGGGTCTGGTTCGAGCTTGGTTCTCAAGTGGCGGATATGGACGCGAATGGTTTCGATGTCATCATCTGGATCGTAGCCCCAAACTTCCCGAAGAATTTCGCTAGGGGAAACAGTCTGACCGTGGCGTTGCAGCAAACAATGGAGTAGCTCAAACTCCAAGTGAGTTAGTTTCACTGTGCCATGAAACCATATCGCCTCAAAACGTTCGGGAACGAGGGTAAGTGGTCCATAGTTAAGAATTTCACTGTGTTTGGCGGCTTGGGGAATGCGATCGGTACGCCGCAAGAGCGCTCGCACCCGAGCCAGCATCTCTTCAACTTCAAAGGGTTTGGTCAGGTAGTCATCAGCCCCAGCGTTAAAGCCTTCTACTTTATCCTGAGTTTGGCTCAAAGCCGTCAACATCAATACAGGAATTTCAGACGTGCGGTCATCGCGGCGCAGGCGTTGGCAAACGGTAAAGCCATCGACTCTGGGTAACATAAGGTCAAGCATAATTAAGTCTGGCTGTAACTGGAGAGCCAGCGCCTGACCTTTAATGCCGTCTTCGGCTTGGCTGACATCATAGCCCGCCATTTCCAAGTTGACGGCAACGAGTTCTGAAATTGCTGGATCGTCGTCTATGACAAGAATTCTTGGCATTATTAAAAAATTATTACTACTTATTAACGATAAATAAGAACCTTTGGTAGATACAAAGATTTCTTTACTGATTATAAAAAAGATTTTAAATCTAACATAAAGATTAAGATGAAGGGATTGTAAAACAGTGACTGGGTTATACGAAATTCTAATATGATGTGTTATGCCCCATACAATCCGTCTCCTTTACTACAAAATGGCGTGGCGATGACCATTTACACGTCTTTATGGGGAGGTCGCAACTGGGAAAAAACTACTAAACATCCCGAACCACCCTATAAGGAGAAGATATTTATCGGTGCCCAAGGAGTACCGATTTTTGGTTTGGTTGCCATTCCTGAAAATGCGCATAGCACAATTATCGCGACTTATGGGATTACTGGGACTCTAGATAATCAATGGTTTTTGAAACTGCTGGGGCGTAAAGCTTATGCCCAAGGATATGCAGTGGTGTTATTTGATTGGCGTGCCCACGGGAAAACCGCCGAGTTGTCGCCAACCTTGACAAGCGATGGTTTGTATGAGGGAGAAGATTTTGTTCGCATTGCCGCAAGTGCCAAAGATTTGGGATGTCCCGCAAAATTTTGGTTTACCGGGTTTTCTTTAGGTGGGCAGTTAGCACTGTGGGCAGTCAAAGCTGTAGAGGATCTTCTTACAAGGGGAGCAGACACAGAATCAATAACTCCTGACTCCCAACTCCCCACTCCTGACTCCCAACTCTTAACTCCTAACTCCTCACTCCTAACTCCTAACTCCCAACCCCCCACTCCCTATTCCCCACTCACCATTGAAGATATTGGTGGCGCGGCGGTAATGTGTCCGAGTTTAGATTCAGTGCGATCGCTTGCTTATTTAATTAAACACCCCGTAGGAAAATATATAGAAGCTGGAATTGCCCGCAAGTTAAACCAACTCGCATGGAAAATTCATGATGCTCATCCAGGAAGCCTCGACCCTACAGCGATTGAACGAGCCAAAACGATTTGGGGATTTGACCACGAATTAGTAATTGAGCAATTGGGTTTTCCCTCTGTCGAAGCCTATTACAATGCCAGCAGCGCTTTACCCCTACTACCCAATTTGACAAAACCAACTTTAATTATCTACGCTGCCGACGACCCCTTCTTCGAGCCGGCGCTCATACCAGAGTTAGAAGCGATCTGCGCTGAAAACCCCATGATAGATTTGATACTCACCAATAACGGCGGTCATGTCGGCTATGTCAGTAGCAAAAAGGGTCAGAGGCAGGCACAAGACCCAGACCCTTGGTGGGCGTGGAATCGAATTTTACAGTGGTTTGAGTATCAAGGGAGTCGCGAAATATGAAAATTGTTGTGGGCTAATTTTTTCTTCCCAGCAGGTTTTTGACGACTTTTACCACCAAATTTCTGGGTGTAAATCTGATCGTTTCAGTCAGTAACTTATTTTTCATCCCAGCAATGACAACTGTTTTGTTTGAGCATTCATAATCTTACCGCTGAAGAGTCTTGCTCTTTCTACTGCAAACTACTCATACCGTTTCTTTGTGAAGCTGCATATATTACCCCCCGGCTACGCCGTCCCCCCTTGCCAAGGGGGGACTACAGGGGGGTCTTGATTATGTGCATCTTCATACAGAATTGGTATCAGCAGCAAGATCATAGAGAAGCAGGGAATTTTTTATTCCTCATTATCAATGTGTTTACCATCATTTTTTAAATTTAAAAAGATGGCAAAAGGTTCAGGAGTTATTGAAGACTTGTGCCCTAAACTTACAGCATCGTCCTTAGGTATGGCAAATTGTCATGGCTCGTTGGTTCAACACCTCAGGTCCATGTAAACCCAACAAACACTATATGCTACCGCCTAGCGTCAGGTTGCCGAATTTGTCGCGGTTGATTCAACAAGAAGGCTACTTTGTGGTTCACGCTCCGCGTCAAACAGGTAAAACTACAGCAATGCTGGCGCTAGCCAAACAGCTAACAGAAAGTGGGCGTTATGCAGCAGTTATGGTATCGGCGGAAGTGGGAAGCGCTTTTAATAATGACCTAGGAGGTGCAGAATTGGCAATTCTCGGTACTTGGCGCGATACAATTGCAGTCCGCTTACCCCAAGACTTACAACCACCTGCTTGGACTTATGGGTCGCCAGGGCAAAGAATTAGGTCTAGTTTACAGTCTTGGGCACAAACTTGTCAGCGACCATTGGTGTTGTTTATTGATGAAATTGACTCTCTACAGGACGAAGCGCTGATTTCTGTTTTGCGACAGCTGCGGGATGGCTATCCCAATCGCCCGGATAACTTCCCGATGAGCGTCGGTCTGATTGGTATGCGGGATGTGCGAGATTATAAAGTTGCCTCTGGTGGTAGTGATAAGTTGAATACCGCGAGTCCGTTTAATATAAAAGACCGTTCTCTGACAATGAGAAATTTTAATGCTACTGAAGTAGTGCAATTATACCAACAGCATACAGACGATACGGGACAAGTTTTTAACCCTGATGCAACCCAGACGGCGTATAATTTAACTCAGGGACAGCCTTGGTTGGTAAATGCTCTGGCAAAAGAAATTGTTGAAGAATTGGTAACGGATACATCCATCCCGATTACAGCAGAACATATTCATCAAGCCAAGGAAATACTGATTGCGCGTCAAGATACCCACCTTGATTCCCTTGCGGAAAGACTTAGAGAACCAAGGGTAAAAGCAATAATTGAGCCAATACTAGCTGGACTTGCATTAGGTGATACACCAGACGACGACCGACAATATTTGGTTGATTTGGGGTTGTTGCGTCGGGAACCAAATGCAGGACTAACAATTGCTAACCCCATTTACCGCGAGGTTATTCCCCGTGTTTTGACGGCTGGTGCATCCGATAGTTTACCCAGTATTAATCCTACTTGGTTAACTAAAGATGGCTCGTTAGATGTTGATGCTTTGTTACAAGCATTTATAAAATTTTGGCATCAGCATGGGGAGCCTTTACTCGGTACTACATCATTCCATGAAATAGCGCCCCACATAGTATTAATGGCATTTTTGCATCGCGTTGTGAATGGGGGTGGAACCCTGGAGCGGGAATATGCGATTGGACGCGATCGGATGGATTTATGCTTGAGATATAAAAATGTGACTTTGGGAATTGAGTTAAAGGCTTGGCGGGATAAAACAAGAGACCCGGAAGAAGAAGGGTTAGATCAGCTAGATTCTTATTTGGAACGGATTGAAGTAAATTATGGTTGGTTGTTTGTTTTTGACCGACGTAAAAATGCGCCACCTTTTAGCGAACGGTTGGGAACTAGAACTGCGACGACGAAAAAAGGGCGTTCTGTTGTTATTATACGGGCTTAGGAACTATTACTTGAGCTTACCGTTTCCCGAAATCACAACATTTTGGGTTTCGGCATTATGAAGGTTGACTGGCAACATGAATCACCCGGTCTAATTGCTGCACCTTGTTCGCTTTTAGCATTATTGTTTGATCGGCTTCTTGGAGTTGAATAGAAGCAGAAATAGAAGCTAAAAGCGTTTGATTTGTTTGATTAACGATCGCTTGCTTGTTTAATTAAGCACCTCTGAGCCTTGTTTGGAGGTGTTCAAGAAGCATTGGGACATTTGCTCCCGTCCTATCTCTACAAACCCATTGAATATAAAATCAGACGGTCATACACTTTATCGGGCAAAATATGCTTGAGGAATGCTTCGATTTTTGCATCTTGTCCAACCAAATAGCGAGTGCGAGGTTTTACAGCAGTCAGCGCATGGACAACAGCAACTGCTACAGTATCTGCAGGAATTCCTGATAATGCCATAATTCCCGTTTTTTTGCGGACAATCTTCATCGCATCACCGTAGAGATTTTGTGCGGTCACAGGGAGATTCTCAAGTGCGATATCGACAGGTGCAAAGGTCTTTTTCCAAATTGGGGTCGCGATCGTACCCGGTTCTATAATTGAAACTGAGATTCCCCAAGGTCGTAACTCCATCCGCAGCACGTCGGTGAATGCTTCGAGGGCAAATTTTGAGATATTATAAGCACCGAGAAACGGGGCCGCACTACGACCGCGAATCGAGCCCATATTGACAATTCGACCCTTCGTAAGACGTAATAAACCAAGAAATGCTTGTGTCACTGCTAATTGTCCGGTGACATTCACTTGCATCTGCTGTTCAAATTCTGCAATTGGGATTAATTCTAACGGACTTGGGATGGAAATTCCGGCGTTATTCACCAAACCAAAAAGTCCGCGATCGCCTACTGTCTGTGTCACGATCTCAACCGCAGATGCAATCGACTCGGCATCAGTCACATCTAAAAAAATAGGAGTGAGTCTTGGTGATGCCTTCTGTTTAAGTTTTTCAGCATCACTATCTTTACGCACCCCAGCAAAGACTGTGAATCCCAACTTGTCTAAACGTAAGGCACATGCTTCACCAATTCCTGTTGATGCTCCCGTCACCACAACTGGACGTTGAGTTTGTGTAATCATTCATCCTCTCTATAGTATGACTTGAAGAACGAAAATTTTAAAATTACTTAAGCCTAGGAAAACTATTGTTCGCAGATAACAATGATTACAGGTGCTGATAGACTTAAGGGTTTAGGTAGACCTACAATTGCAGCTAAACGTGTGTAATATTCACGCCAAGAAGTTTCTTGGCCATCAGTGATATTATTAATTACGAATTACCTTAGCAAGTCATTGAGCGTCATTACGAATTATTCTGACCCTTAACTCTTATTAATTTTTTTTAGTTCGTGCATACTTTTCACAACTTTTGTTACCAGCTTTCTTGGTGTAAATCTGATGACTTCTGTGAGAATCTTATTTCTTAAACCAGGAATGACAACTGTTTTGTTTGCCATTAAGCCGCAGTAACCAATTTTGGCAACGCTTTTTGTACTCATCATCCGATTAACGCTGGCAATTTTTGAGTCTTCCATCGCAGCTGTTTTTTGAAATTCTGATGCTGTTGGTCCTGGACAAAGAACAGTGACGGTCACACCTGTATCTTGTAATTCATTAGCGATTGCTTCGGAAAATGATAAAACATAGGCTTTTGTAGCGAAATAAACCGCCATGAGTGGCCCTGGTTGAAAAGCTGCTACTGAGGCAACGTTTAATATTTTTCCATAGCCTTGTTCTACCATATCCTTGAGGAATAATTTTGTTAAATGGGTGAGACTCACTATATTGACCTGTAGCATTTTTAGCTGAGTAGTGATGTCGGTTCCTGCAAATACTCCATAAGTACCAAAGCCTGCATTGTTTACTAACACATCTACCTTGATAGATGATTGTTGTAACTCGGTGAAAATTTCTTCTGGAGATGTGGGTATAGATAAATCTTTAGCAAAAATTTTGACAAAAATACTAAATTTTTTGGGGAATTCATCCGCGATTTCGACAAGTTTTTGTTCGTTCTTGTCTACTAACACAAGATTGTAATTATTTTGGGCAAAGATGTATGCTAATTGGTAGCCAATTCCACTAGAGGCTCCAGTAATCAGAGCAGTTTTTTGACGCTTATTTTTTGGGGTGGTATTCATATCAAAAATATGGTAAATTGAAGCGATTAAGCATAAACACTCACTATTAATGTAGAGAGTTTTATAAAATAATTGAAATTTATGCCTGCTGTTTTATGTTGCCAATTTGGCAATAATTAATAGACCTCGACCGAATTTAAATATGCGTTATCCAGAACCTTTGTAGAGACGTAGCACTGCGGAGGCTCGACAGTGCTACATATCTAGGGGGTGGAGTGGCTGCGGGAAGCATCCGGATTGGGAGCATCCCACTTTTTTGTAATTACCGTCATTGCGTTCGCGTAGCGTGCCGTAGGCTTACGAAGCGTTAGCGGAGCGTTCCTCCACCCTACGGGAAGCTACGCAACGCAATGACAGCTTGATTTTTCTCTTCCTACGAAATAAAAACTGGGATGTACCCTCCGGATTTGATATTAGGAGTGTTGGGAACAACCAACAATGCCCAACGTCCTTTTCTTTAGTACTGCCAACATTTGAGATACCAGCCAAACCCTGCGACAGCAACTGCTGCAACACAATTTTTGGCGGGTTCCATTTCTAAGAGGCTCCAGTCAGGAACTGCTTGCAAGCTGGCTGGTTGTCCTGGAGTTAAGGAAACTTCAATTTTGTCTAGTTGAGCTAGTCCGGCTCCTGTAGCTTTTAAATAAGCTTCCTTACAAGTCCAGTAGCGGAAGAATGTTTGTTGTTTTTGACTGGGTGGAAGCGATCGCATGAGGGCGTATTCGCTGGTTGAGAAAAACTGTTCCGCAAGAGAGATGACATCGGAAATTGGACGAATGTATTCTAAGTCCACACCGATTAGGCGATCGCAACTCACGGCACACAGAGCTAAACCTTGGGAGTGAGATAAGTTAAACCAAAGTTTTTTTCCACCGTATGTATCAGCCAAAACAGGCTTGCCAAGGGGTTCATAATCAAACTTCAACACAGAGGGGTCGATGTTTAAGTAACGGCCAAGGATGCATCGGAGAATACCGCGACCAGCGATAAAACGGTGACGGTGCTGTTTTTGATAAAACCGTTCAGCCCGAGAACGTTCATCGCTAGAGAGGGTTTGGAGTAAAGATTGCAATTGGGCTTCTGGTTGGTCAAGTTCAATTCGCCAGACATGTACATCATCCTGCAACAAAGTCAAGTCACAAGGAGCAGGCAGCCACATATGATTAGTAAGAGTAGTCATTGCGTCACACGGTAACAGTCAGCCTTTTAGCAGCTTGTGAGGAGTGCCTAAAAAGCAGGGCAGGCAAAGCGATTTTGGATTTTGCGGAAATAATTACAACAGAAATTTCAACTCAGTGGAGAGTTAAGAAAAATGAGTTTTTAACTCCTAACTCCTAACTCATAACTCCCAACCTTCATCCAGAATTACGCGACATTTATGAAACCACTAGAAATCAAGTAAGAAGCGTAGGTCATGAATAATTGAGAATCTATTGGGGGACAGGCTATGGAACTTCCTGCAAGTGCATCCAGCGTAGCCTGACAGCTAACATGGGGTCTTCTGGCTTGTGCGTATAAATCTGGAATTGTCAGCTGTTCTTTTGACCAGCGCTCAAGTAGGAAAGGTCGCAGAGTGTAAAGTGGATTTTCCGCAGAGGTGACATCGGTGACTAACTTTGATTGCCACTGTTCGTAAGGAATCATTTGAATGGGGAACCCAAATAAACGCAGCCAATCAACTAACTTACTTAAAGGAGCCGGTTCGGGATGTTGCAAGTGGAAAGCTTTGCCCTTGGAAGACTTCTGTAGGGAGAGATATACAATAGCTTGGCTGACATAATCTACCGGAGACATATCCAACATATAATCTATGTTTGGGAAACATCCCATTTGCAAACAACCTTTTGCCATGAGGTTAATAAAATCATGGGTATTAGAAATACCAGTTCTGCTATCTCCTGCAATTAATGGGGGTCTGTGGATAGTAATCGGTAGTCCGCGATCGCCTGCAATTTTTACTAGCTTTTCGGCAACCCATTTTGTCTGAGAATAACCGAGAAAAATCCCATTCCAATGTTGAAATTTATCATCTTCTTTGACAACTTTGCCTGCATAAGCAGTTGATTCAAAGACAGCAACGCTGGAAACGTAATGTACGGGTTTGACTTTTATTTGAGTTGCCAATCTCAAAATTTCTTGAGTTCCCAAAACATTGGCGGTTTTTAGCGCTTGGTAGGGGAAAACGTAATTTAACATGGCGGCACTGTGATAGATAATATCTATATTTGCCGCTAGCATTTGAAACCCTTCCGGACTCAAGCCCAAAAGTGGTAAAGATAAGTCACCTAGAACAGGGATAATTCTAGTATTGTACTGTTCTTCCCAAATTGAATAAAGTTGCAGGTTCTGTTTTAGCTTTGTGCTACCTGCTTCGGGATTTTCGGCACGAACTAAGCAGTAAATATCTGCATTAGTTTTGTCTAACAACTCTTTGATAATAAAGGCTCCTAAAAAGCCTGTGCCACCAGTTAAAAAGATGCGTCGTGGGTCAGGAATTAGTTCGTAGTTTCCTGATGGAGGACGGATGCTAGGATCGAGAACAGCTTCTGCATTCAAATCTAGGACAGGAGTTGTAGCCTTGTGACTAACTTTTGTGTCTTTGACTTCTGATTCTTCCGCTAAACGCTCTGAAAGTGCGGCAATAGTTGGATAATGCCACAGCAACACAGGAGAGGGTTGAAAACCGAGCAATTTTTCTACTTTACCGACTAAAATCATTGCCTGTGCTGAATTCAAACCGTAACTTTCTAATGACTCTGTGGCATCGATTTCATTGCTAGATAATTTCAGGATTTCCGCCAGGTTAGACACCAGATATGCTTGAATATCTTCGGCGCTATAAAATTGTTTTGCAGTCATAATTTTTCACACTTCCAATGTGGAGCTATTTGGAACATATTGAGTGTAGTAATCTGGAATTTGCAGCCCTTGAATTTTTAAGTTTTGAATGCGGTATAAGAAGGCTGCTCCAATCATGAGGTGTTGAGCAACATCAACAACCCGGCGATTATTTACTTCAGACAAATAAGAACCGCGTACCCAGTCATTAAAGCCACCCATCGCAGGTCCGCACCAAATTTGATAATCGATTTCTCGACCTTTTTCACCTGAATTAGACCAGCGTGAGGATAATCCCAAATACCAGCGAAAAATCAACGCCATTTTCATCTTGGGATTGCTATTTGCCCTCGCCAGTTTTTCAGGATTTTTTTGTGTGAGATAATCAACAGTTCCTTGCCATACCTCAGCACAACTCTTACGGAAAATTTGTTTTTCTATTTTTTGTCTTTCTGGAACAGGAATATCATCAATTGAGTCATAATTTCTGTATAACTCGAATAGTTTTTGCGCTCTTTGAGGAAAAAGAGTTCCACGTTTGAGGACTTGCAGTTTTACTCCCATTTCAAACATATCAGCTGCTGGAGCCATCATCACGTCAGCCATTTCTGCTTGAGCTAACAATTGTTTGGTATGTTGACAAGCTCCGGATTCAATACAGGATTGATTGATTGAGCCAGTTACTACATAAGCAGCACCCATCATAAATGCAGCTAAGGCTGATTGTGGCGTAGCAATTCCTCCTCCTACTCCAATTCTAATGGGTTTTTCATAATTAAATTGTGCTTGTATTTCATCTCTTAATGCCAACATTGAAGGTAAGAGACAAACTAGGGGGCGATTATCTGTATGACCGCCAGAATCTGCTTCTACAGTAATATCATCTGCCATTGCAACTTTGGCTGCAAGACTTGCTTGTAATTCAGTAATGAGTCCTTGATCAACTAATTCTTTGAGCATTTTTGCTGGTGCTGGTTGCATAAATTTAGTAGCAACTTCGCGACGAGAAATTTTGGCGATGACCTTGTTTTTGATTTCAATTTGATTGGCTGCGTTTAAACTAAGTCCTGCTGCACGATAGTAAACAATGTTGGGAGTTAAGTCTAAGAATGCCGAAGCTTCTAAGGTTCTGACACCATATTTGAGGTATAAATCTACAGCGCGGCGTTCAATTGCAGGTTCGCTGGGACTGTGAATTAAATTGAAGGCATAAGGCCCATTTGGTAATGCTTCTTGAATGCGTTTAATCGCTGCTTCTAAACGCTCTGGACTTAAACCCCCGGCACCAAAGGAGCCTAAGAGTTTTTCTTTTCCGAGGGCGATTACCATTTCTTCAGAAGCAATTCCACCTGCCATTGCACCTGTGGTGTAGGCGTATTTTAAGCCATGAAAGGAGGTAAAATTTGGGTCGCCTAATTGTTGGGTGTGGATTGGGGGTACAGCAATTAATAGTTCGATTTGTTCTGATGTTGTGTTATCTACGGGATGCAAGTAACCTTCGTTGGTAACGCCGATTTTGCCAGCAGTTCTTAGGATATAGCAGGGTTTATGGGTTGTGAGAAATGCTTTTTTGATGCTTTCTTGGTCAAAGGATACACAATCTAAGGAACCTTTCCAGGTTTGGGCTTGGGTGGTAAAGTTTCCACAATATTGTAGATAGTTATTACTTTTATCTAGGAGGGTATTGATGTTTGTCATGTTTGGGAATATTCGATTTGAGTGAGGAGGTTTGGGATATTAACCGCCAAGAACCCCAAGGACGCAGAGAAAGAGAGATAGGACTTGCAAAAGCTCTCTCAAACTATCTTTTCTTCGCGTCCTACCCTTGCCTCCGGCACGCTCCGCGAACGGGAAGGCGAAGCGCAAGAGTGCGTCTTCGTGGTTCATTAGAATATTTATTTAATTAACCGCGAAGATACGAAGTACGCGAAGGAAGAAGAGAGTAATTAATTTTGTAGTAATTGTTCTACGCAAGCTAATTGTAGTTGAATTATTTCGCTCATTTGTTTGCTAAAGTCTTGTCTGGTTTTTAGGAAGGTTGCATGGGCTTTGTTGACGTTGGAGTTATTTGCTGTCAGTTGTTGATATTGAGTAGGGATACTGCCTAAAGTTATTGTGTAATCAAATTCTGGAGGTGATAGGGGTTGACCAAGGCTGTTATTAATGGTGCTAATCATTGGGATTTCTTCTTCGTGTGTTGTAGGTGGTGCGATGTTATGAGAATTTTCAACCTCTACGATATCTAAGGGTTCAGGCTCTATAAATTCGGGTTGGGTTGGTAGTTGATTGATGCAGGGATATTCCTGGAGTTTACCGGAGAAATTTTGGAATAGTTGACGATTTTCTTCGCTCAATATCGTGGCACTAATGGAGTTTCCACCCAAGGTGACTGTTTTTAGGGTTGCTTTATTTTTACTGCTGGTTTCTGTTAGCTCATAGAGTTGCGAGATGTCAAGAGAAATGCGATGACTGAGAAGTTTTGCTAGTGCTTTCACTATAGATGCATGGTCGTCTGAACCTCTTCTATTCAGTGCAATGGTAATATGGTCTTTGCCCGCAAGAATAGTATCAATCCAGCGGGAACAGACGTTACCAGCACCAGCTTCGATGAAGATTCTGGCCCCATCTTCCCAGACACGATTAACTAATTTTGGAAAGTCGAGTTGCTGACACAATCCTTGGGCAATATTGTGAGCAATCCCGTTACTATCCAGTGTTATTGGTGCGCACTTAGCGGCAGAATAAAAGGTAATATTTGCTAAATTATGGGATGGTAAGGTGTTAACTTTGGCAATTTCACCATATTCGGAACGCATTGGTTCGCAATGAATGGCATGGTTAAAAGGTGCAGCAAAGGCATTACAACTTAATGTTTCGATGATTCTCTGACAAGCTGCTGTTTCACCAGCAATTAATACTTCTTCTGGAGTATTAATCTGGGTTAAATAAACGCGATTTTCCTGTTTGAGACATTCCATTATTTGAGATGGAGTTGCCATCAAAACGTAGGTACTCCAAAAATCATTATCTTCTGGTTGTAATACAGTTTTTTGTCCCCAGTACTCCCTGACAGCGTTTTTTGGCCCAGATAAGCGATCGCCAAATAATGGTGAAGAGTTTAGGGTGTTGCTTCCACTGTCAAAGTTACTCCAAACTCCCTGGGCAACCATCATTGTAGTTTCACCTAAGCTATATCCAAATACACTTTTTGGTTTGACTTGGAACTCATCTCTAAAAATTGTCGTCATATATCTAGCAAAGGCAATTTCGCTTTCAAACATTGCTAAAGAATCTTCTAGCAATCGTTTTTCTAGTGTTTCTAATTGCCTCAGTGACAATTTATTCAAGCTTCTGGGATATACTAGTTTTTCAACGTCGGCAGCACGGTTGTAGAGATTGTTATTTTTCAGGTCATCCAATACTTTGGGGAATAAACGGAAGACATTGCGACCAATACCAACGTAGGAGTTAACCGCTGCTGGATAAACGTAGGCAATTTCTCCCACTTTTCCTAATGGTTTGGCGGTAAAATAACTACCAAGTGGTGTTTGCCAATCAGAACCTTTATCAAAGGCATTATTTACACCTTTGATTGCCGCATCTAATTCTTTGGCTAATTCTTTTTTGTTACGTCCAAGAATAGCTAAGGTGTAATTTGCCTCGGAATATTTCTGATAATTAGCGAAGGTTTGAGTTGCAGTATTTGCAAGGGATACAGAATTTTCAATTGTTTTTTGCAGTGTGGAAAGATGTGCCACTAATTCCGTATGGCTGCTTGCTGCTAGTGGGAACAAATAAAACGGTGTTTCTTGCAAATATTTGCTGTGCCGTTCTTTTTGGCTGATTTCTTCTGATACAATCACATGGGCATAAGTGCCATCTATCCCCATCCCATTAATTGCTGCAATTCGTCGTGTTGCTTCTTTGTCTGGAAACCAAGGTCTAGATTCTGTAGCAACATAGAAGGGACTTTCTTGCCACATTTCTGGCATTTTGACATCAGTCCATTTAGGTGATGCGGGAATATATCTGTAATATAAACAAAGCGCTGTTTTAATTAAGCTAGCAATTCCCGATGCAACGTAGGTGTGACCAATATTAGCTTTAACGCTACCAATTGCACAGTTTAAACCATGACTATTCTTGCGATAACTTTGGAGTAAACCTTTAATTTCTGCTTCATCTTCTTCAGGAATTCCACTGCCAAAGACTTCTAGATAATTAATTTCTGTAGGTTGAATACCCGCTAGATTAAAAGCTTGTTCGCAAGTTTGGTTTACTGCTGTTTGATTGGGTTTCTGAAGCTGTGGTGAATTTTCTTGGAAAAAGGTCACAGCATCAACTACAGCATAAATGCGATCGCCTGCTTTTTTCGCTGTTTCGTGGTGCTTCAGCACTACTGCACCGGCACCTTCCCCAACCATCCAACCATTTGCTTTCTGGTCAAAACTTAAGGTAGCCACACCAGTATTAATGCTTGCTAATTTGTTTCGCAATAAGACATTTTCTACACCACCTGCTAAATCAACTGCACCAACAACGACTGCATCAACTTCACCCGATGAAAGTAGCATTTGAGCGACTTCTAAAGCCTTAATGGCAGAATTTTCACCAGCGCTTAAGGTAAAAGCTGGGCCTGTAAAATTCCACATCGAAGAGACTCGACTCGCCATAATATTGGCGATGTGACTAACATATTCGCTGCTTTCAACTGGGTTGTGAATGCTATCTTTAATAATACTTTCTAATTGTGATAGTTGTTCGCTTGGCAAGCAAACTTGTTCAGAAATTAAGCCTTCTTGAACCTGCCAGGGTAAATTCCATCTTTGCTGTAATTGATGTACAGACAACTCTGTTTCAGCCGCAATAATGACTGCTACATTTTCCCCTTCTTTCAATCCCGCATCTTTGACCGCACGGTCTGCAACTTTCAGAATTAATAATTGTTGCGGGTTGAGTTTATCTAGCTCATTTGGGGGAATTTTACTAGCTAAAGTATCAATTTCAAAATCTTGAATATATGCACCAGCGGGTGCCTTACCATCAGCGAAGCCGTATTCTTTGAGTAAATCTTCTTGTGTTTCTATGCCATGCCATCTATTACGAGGTAGAGGAATAAAATGCTGTGTACCTTCATAAATACTACGTTCAAAGGCATCTAATCCATTGCAACCACCAAAAAAGGCATCCATACCCACAATCGCAATCTTTGCAGGTGTTAATGGTGTAACATTATCAGTTTTGTTTGCTATTGAACCTTGTTCGAGAATAATATGAGAGTTAGTACCACCAAAACCAAATGCACTAACTGCTGCACGTTTAATTGGCGATCGCTTCTGCCATTGTGTTGTATTTCTGACAATTTGGTTTGCATAAATTACATTGTTTTCTGTGCCTATAGGTTCTGTAACATTAATAGTTGCTGGGATAACTCCCCTCGACATACCCAAAATCACTTTGATCATGCCCACCATACCAGCAGCAGTGAGTAAGTGACCAACATTTGCTTTTGCAGAACCCACCAGTGGTGCTGCTTGATGTTGCCCAAAGAAAGTTTCTATGGAATTAAATTCAGTAGTATCTCCCAATAATGTGCCAGTAGCGTGACACTCCATATAATCGATATCTTTCGGGTTGATTTCGGCTTCATTATAAGCACGTTCAAAAGCTAAAACTTGCCCTTTAGAATTCGGACTTAGAAGATGCTTTCCTCTCCCATCATTCGAGAGTCCGCTACCAGCAATAGTGGCATGAATTGTATCACCATCTCTGACGGCATCACTATATCTTTTCAGTGCTAAAATACCAATCCCATCTGCTGGAACTAAGCCTCTGGATGCCTTATCTAAGGGACGACTGATACCATTTTCGGCATAACCTTGAACTCCCGAAAATAACATCCGTACAAACAGCGAATCAGAACAGCTAATCGCACCTGCCAACATCATATCTGATTTATGTGTTTGCAGATAGTAAGATGCTAGTTTCACAGAATAAATTGATGAGGAACAAGCAGCATCCAGACAGAAGTTTGCTTGGGATAGCGAAAGGGCTTGAGCGACTATTGCTGTCGGCAAGCCGGATATCATGGAGTTATATAAAGAGGCCTTAGTCTGTGTAGGTAAAGCAGCTAATTTTAATTGGTCGTGCTGTAAAAGTTCGCTAATTGCTGAATTGATTGTTTGCTGATAGATAGGTGAAATTAATTCATTGGAAAGTCTGGTCGGGAATGAAAGATTTCCTAAAATTACACCACATTTAGATAAGACATCTTGATTGCCCCAATAACCACTATGTTCAATTGCTTGTTTGGCAGCATAAAGCGACCATTTAAAGGTGTTGTCTAAACTTTCAAGAAATTCTGCTGGAAGATTGTATTCAGTTGGGTCAAATTCAAAGTTCCGGATGTATCCACCTTGGAGAGAATAGGTTTTATCTGGAGTTCCTTTCAGTGGATGATAAAAAGTTGCGGGGTCAATTCCTATTTCTTGTGCAGTTGCTGATGATGTAGAATCTTTTTGTTCGATAAGATTCTGCCAAAATTCATCAGGGTTTTTGGCATCGGGAAATAGGCATGATAATCCAATAATTGCAATTTTTTCCATATTTTTTTGGTTGTTGTTTTTAACGAAGGAAGAAGGAAGAAGGAAGAAGTCTTTTTCCCAAACGGGTTTAAGTTCCCCACCAATTGCACAAATTCCTTCTTCCTTGATTTTTTTTAACTCCTGTACGGGTGGGTAACCCCGCTCCTTCTGACTATTTCATTGCCCAAATAACTGCTTTTCCATCAATGATGCGTGCAAATACTTTTCCTTCTCGGTTGTGCATTATTAAATCGAAAGTGACGCTACTTGCTGTTTTTGCTTTGACTTCGCAAGAGACATAAAATATTTCATTAGATGGTATTTCTGCAAATTGTTCGTATTTGCCTACTTGTCCGGGTAAACAACCTGAAGAGTGAAAATGTTGCAACCAAATCCAGATTGCATGGGTACATAAATCTAGGACATAAGGATTCACCCATTGCAATTGGAATTGCCCTTGCTGCTTGTCATCTATTTTTTGCCAGACGCATTCTGTTGTGAGTTTCTCATGGTTAATATTTAGGACTCTTTTTACTTCCTGGAAATTTGGCCCATGAAATAATTTGGCTCCGTCTGGCTGATAAAAATATTGCCCGGTTCCGGTGATGATGTTATCCGGTTGAAGATTTACAGCGTCATAAATCGGAGAATCAGGAATTTTACGTCCCAAAGTAATAGTAGCGCTGAAGTGATAATGAATTTTACCTTCAGGATTTTTACTCCATATCTTTGCTTGGATTTCTATTTCTTGCGACTCTGTTTTACTAATTTCTTGCAAATCTACAATATGCTCGCTTGCCAAAGATTCATTAAAAGTAATTCCTTTTAATACTCTGAAATCTTGAGAGCGAATAAATGTGTAACCTGGATAAAGTTGTTCGCAGGTATTAATCATCCACGCATGGGCGCAAGTGGCTGGTAAAACTGCATAGCCAGCAATGGTATGGTCGTGAACAAAGGGATTTTCTTCTAGTTTCAATTGGCGACGAATGCGATGGCTTCTAAGTTCTTTATCTAATTCTGCACCAGGGGGAACTAGGGGACTGCCAATCACAACTTGTGCTGTGTCATGGTAGGCATTATCTAACTCATTCACCAACATTTCTGTACCAACATCGATAGGAATTATATCGATTTTTCGTTCGGCAAATATTTTCTTTAATTCTGGTGTTACCATCCCGCTATCCCATGCACCCCAATTGATTGCGACTACATGACAAGAGGGATAGCGCTGCTTGACTAAATGTGCTGTTTTATTGAGAATTTCGTTAGCGATCGCGTAATCTGTCTGACCAATATTTCCATAAAATCCTGTTACGGAAGAAAACAAAACTAAGTATTCTAATTGATTGGTATGAACGCAAGCAAGGAGATTTTCTAATCCCTTGACTTTTGCGGCATAAACTGTTTCAAAATCCTGTTCTGTTTTCTTTTCAATTAATTTATCAGCCAAATTACCAGCGCCATGTATAATTCCGGTAATCTTTCCAGTCCGCTCAACAGCAGCAGCAAGTTTTTCTTGTAATGCGGCAGCATCCGTAACATCGACGCTAATATATTCCGCATCGCCTCCTAATTGTTTAATACTAGAGAGAGTTTCTTTAATTTCGCGATTGGAAGTAATTCTGTTAAATATCTTTTGAACGCTCATGGGGGTAGGTTTCTCACCTTGAGAAATCAAATTCTCCATGATGCGTTTTTTCAATGTGGTGTCATCAAAACAATCTTGAGCAAAATCAGGTTCAGATTCTGCTAATGCTGAACGACCTAACAAAATAAATTTACAAGGATGATGTTCTGCTAATTTTATGGCACATTTTGCTGTAATACCTTTAGCACCACCACTGACAAGGAAAACGGATGAAGGTCGAATTTGAGTTGTTGGCATAAATTATTTTTGGTAATTGCTAATTAAGGAAAAATAAATCCCGTAGAATAGATATCCAGTACTCACGCAAAAACTCTCTAAAACTCTTATTCCTAGCCTTGCCTAGCCTCCGGCAGCGCTTCGCTTACGGCACGCTCCGCGAACGGCAACGCCAAGGGCGAACGCGTACTTCGCGTACTTCGCGGTTAATTTCTTAATTGTTTTGTCTAAATTATACTCATTTTCCATCCAAAGAAGACCTATTTAATTAACCGCCAAGTACGCCAAGAAACAAAACAGAGAGATAGGGAGTAATATCTAATCAGTTTGTATTGGAATTATCTTTTTTTCCGCAGATGCAAACGGATTAAATATTACTTCTAACTCTGTGCAGTACTAATCAGAGTTGCTCGTCCTTGAGAGCCGTATGCAACTTCCGTAATGTAGAGATTGGGGTCGTGAAGTTCAGCGATGATGTAATTTGCTGACTGTTCTGCGTCTAAATTTGGATGTAAATCAACAGCCCGACAAAAAACTTTTTGCCATTCCCAGTTGAGTGTTTTGGTTAATCCAAATAAACCGGCGGTGATGGGGCCAAAGTGAATGTTTCCAGCTAAACCAAAGGCTCCATCAATCCGGGCTATGGTACAGAAACAACTGCGTCCTTTATTTGCTGCTTCGTTGAGAGATTTTTTGAGGTGTTTGGCAATCAGAAATATATGTTTAACGATCGCCTTTTCTTGTTCGAGGTAAGGAATTTTACCGTTGACGCTGACCTCGAATACTGGATTGATGTGGACGAAAGCGCCGACTCCTCCGTGGTTAAGAGTGATACCTGCTAGTTGTTCTTGCAGATGTTCTTCGCTTAAATCCACTAGTTTGATCTGACTGACACCTGGAGGTAAGGGAGCTCTTTGAGGAACTAGGGATTGAGGAAAGCTTAATACAACGACTTTCCAACCTAGCGCTAGCAACTTATGAGCCAATTTTGTTGTAGTGAGGGAGCCATCATCGGTGATTAAACCAATGTGCCCCTCTGGTAATGTGAAGTCCAAACAATCAGGTTTTGGCAAGATTTTCAGATTGACTGGACGACGGATTATGTTTCTATCTAAGCCTAGTTGCTTGCCTGACTTAGGCTGAGACTTTTTTTTTTCACCTCCAAGCAAGCCTTGGAGATACTCAACTATTTGAGCGATGGTGCGTAATTCCCCGAGTTCTTCCACATTCGGTTTGGGCATATCTGGGAATAAATCTTGCAACGCTCCCAAAATTTCTACCCGTTTGATGGAGTCAATTCCCAGGTCTGCTTCCATATCCATATCGAGTTCCAACATCTCGACTGGGTAACCAGTTTTTTCGCTGGTGATTGTTAACAGGGTTTGCGCTATGTTGCTGGTATCAACGGCTTCAGTTACTTCTTCCGTGACTAATTGTTCTGCAATTGGCTGAATTTCAGTATGACTCTTCACTTCCGACAGCGCAATTTCCACAGACATCGTTATCGAAGCTTGGGATTCCAGATAACCGACAATTTCACCGATGGTGCGTTTTTCGGAAATTTCTTCGACATTCGGTTTCGGTAAATCTGGGTACATCTCTTGCAATGCTCCCAAGATTTCCACTCGTTTGATGGAGTCAATCCCTAAATCAGCCTCCATATCCATATCTAATTCCAGCATCTCAACTGGGTAACCTGTTTTTTCACTAATGATTGCAAGCAGGTTGTTACCCATCTGTGCCACATCAACGTTTGCAGTCGGTGCGGGTTCTGGCTTAGTAATAACTGCTACAACCTCTGCAACAGGTTCAAGAATGCGCTCTTCAAATTTTGGTGCGGGTGCAACAACAGGTTCGGGGTGAGTTTCCTGTATTTTTGGCACAGGTGGAGCTATCTCAATCGCTGTTGAAGCATTTTTAACTATAGGTTCAAGAAGACTTTCGGAAATTTTGGCAGTGGGCAATACAGGAGTTGTTTCAACAATTACTCGATTCTCCTTTGGAGGTGCTACGGGAACCCTTTCTGTATTAACAGGCACTGTAGCGGAAACTAAAGGTTGAGCGGACAATCCTCCGACAATTAACTGGGAATACTGCTGCTGTATTAATTGAAAGAAATTCTTGGTGTATTCTACTTGGTCTTTAAGATACACATCATGGATGCGGAGAGTTTCACCCTGTTGGTTGTGAAACTGCATCATGCTGCGTTCTAAACCTTCGGCAACAACTGGTTTAAGTTTTGCGGCTTCGGTGGAATATTCATGGTTGGCTAATAAAGCATTTTGCTGCTGCATCAATTGGAAGAAAGTTTTGGCATATTCCATCTGATGGTTTAGATAAGTCCCGTGAACTTGCAAATTCTCGCTTTGATTTTGCTGAAATTGTGCCAGGACATACTCTAAACTTTCCAGAACCCGCAGGTGATTTACATTTTTCTCAGGTGGTGTTTGCATATTTGACTCCAACACTGGTTGATGCTCAGTTTTTTCTGGGGTGGGGGGAGTGTTAATTACAGGATTTTGGATCTGCTGAATTATTTCTTCATCCTTTGCGTCTTTGCCACTACCTGTCAAATTTTTATTGTGTCCGTTTGTTGAGGGAGTGGGAATGGGAGAGGGGGGAGACAAGGGAGAAGAATTTGCACTTCCTCCTAGTTCTCCTTGTCCCCCTTCTCCCCCTTGTCCTTTAATCGTTACCTGATGACCATCCTGCAAGGATTGTGCAAAAGCATTTTTGGTTTTTTCGGAAACGTAGTTAATGCCATTGATACTAATGCTCAAACCCTTACTTTTTTCTACTGTGGGTGAAGAAGGAAGTTCGTAGGGGTCGAGGTTTTGCAAAGTCAAACCGATGACACGCAACTGCACAACAGCTTCTCGTAACGAGCGATCGCAGTTTTTCTGACTACTAGGATTCAATGCGATTGCTAAATGTGGGCGATCGCCTAAAATATCTTTGACTAAGTTGGTGAGAATTCTTCGAGGGCCAAATTCGATGAAACAATAACCCCCAGCACTGTAGATATTTTCAATCTCTTGCTTAAACAACACCGACTTGGAGAGGTGAGTTTCCAAGATTTTTTGAATGGCAGTTGGTTCTTTGGGATAAAGATTTCCAGTAACGTTGGTGTAGATGGGAATTTTCGGATCGTGGAAACTGACAGACTTCGAGGCGATCGCAAAGGATTTTTGAGCGAAGGCAATTAACGGTGTATGGAATGCTGCTGATACAGGTAGGGATACCGCTGCATAGCCTAGTTCGTGCATTGCTTGACGAACTTTGGTAATTTCTGTAGTGGGGCCTGCCAACACTACTTGACGAGGGGAATTGAAGTTAGCGATGGAAACTTGGGGAAAATTCTTCAGCACTGCTTCCACTTTGCTGAGGTCTTCTTTCACAGCCAGCATGGTTCCCACATCATAATTTGGGTCTTTGGGTGCGGCCATCGCTTGACCCCGAGCTTTTACCAAGAAGCAGTAATCTTCCTCACTCAATACACCTGCGGCCCACAGCGCAGTTAATTCCCCAAAGCTGTGCCCAGCGACAAAACCTGCTTTCAATCCCGCTTGTTGCAGTATCTTATATAACCCAGCACTAAACATCCCAATCGCCGGTTGAGCGTATTCTGTGCGTTGCAATGCAGCAATTTGGGCATTCTTTTCTGCTTCTTCAAATACGGGATGGGGGAAAACTATCTCTGATAGCGGTTGCAAATTATCTTTCAGCAACAAGCTATCCATATAGCCATACATCCGTCGCATACTGGGGAAGTTCATTACCAGTTCCCGTCCCATATCGAGATATTGGGAACCTTGTCCGGAGAACAAAGCCACGACTTTTCCAGCCAATTTCATCCCAGAGGAACGGTAAAAAATGCCTTGGGGATGTTCCCAATTCGTTGCTGTCGGCTTATTTTTCAGCAAGTCAATACTGTGAACCATAAACTTACAAGCTTCTTCTAGTGACTCCGCAACAAACCCGACTCTCGCAGCATCTAAAGGAACTTCCTGAGATTTGCAATTCTCCACCAATAAAGCAAAGTTTTTATTTGCATCTGGCGATTGCAACTTAGCCAAAACCTCTTGACATTGAGCTAACAATTGTGCTGGGGTTTGTGCAAATAGCAACACTGCCTGTGGTGTATTGTGCAAACGATAGGGGCGATCGTGTTCTGCTTCGTATTCTTCCAAAACGACGTGATAATTTGTCCCACCGAAGCCAAATGAACTCACACCAGCCCTTCTTGGGGCTTCTCCTTCTGCCCGAATCCAAGGTCTGGTTTCGGTATTTAAATAAAAGGAGGAATTTTCAATGTTGAGTTTCGGGTTCGGTTCTGTAATGTTAATCGTCGGTGGCAATATTTTGTGATGCAACGCTAAAGCCGTTTTAATCAAACTTGCCGCACCTGCAGCCGCTTTTGTATGCCCAATTTGAGATTTGACAGTACCTAGAGCAATATGCTGCTTTCGATCATTTACCCCAAAAAAGTCTTTTAAGGAGCCGAATTCTGTTGGGTCACCCGCCATTGTCCCGGTACCGTGTGCCTCAATCAAACCTACACTCTGCGGTGCAAAGCCAGCATCTTCATAAGCCCGTTCTAAGGCTTTTACCTGTCCTTCTTTTCGGGGAGCGTAAATGCTCTTGTAGCGTCCATCACTGGAAGTACCAATACCTTTAATGACTGCATAAATTTTGTCTTTGTCGCGTTCGGCATCTTCCAAACGCTTGAGCAAAACCATCCCAATCCCTTCACCCAACATCATCCCATCGGACTTGGCATCAAAAGGTTTAACATTATCGCTGGGAGTAACGGCCGGTGTTTTGCTGAAACACATATAAGCCATGATGGTGTTGTCGGTGTCAACTCCACCGGTCATCATCATGTCAGCACGATGTTCGATTAACTCGCTAATTGCTAATTTCAAAGCACCCAAGGAACTAGCACAAGCTGCATCGACAACGCAATTCATTCCCCCAAAGTTAAGTCGGTTGGCGATTCTTCCTGCAATGACGTTGGCTAACATCCCAGGAAAGGCGTTTTCATCCCACTTCACATAGGCGCTTTTGATTTTATCGACAATGATTTTTGTATCTTCATCTGACAAACCGCTGCTTTTGAGAACTTTTTCCCAAATCGGATATTCCAACCGGGCAGAAAGGGGTGTAGCAAGTTGTTTAGACATTGCTACGCCTAAAACAACTCCAGTATTGTCGCGGTTAAACTCCCTACTTTCTCCATAACCCGCATCTTCCATCGCTTCTTTTGCAACTACCAAACTCAAAAGCTGCGAAACATCGGTGACTTCCAAAATGTTCGGTGGGATACCGAATTCCATTGGGTTAAAGTCTACATGGGGAATAAATCCACCTCTTTTACAGTACGTTTTCTCGTTACTGTTTCTCGGGTTTGGATCGTAATAATCCTCTACGTTCCAGTGGCTAGACGGAACATCGGTAATGCAGTCAATTTTATTAACGATATTTTCCCAATATTCTCGCAAATTTCTAGCTTGCGGAAACAGAGAAGCCATACCGATGATAGCGATAGGATTATGTTGCAATTGCCTATTTATCTTCTGAATTGACATAGGATTTTCCGACTTCATTTTTTTTCCTTCGAGAAACCTGAGCAAATCTTTTTCACAATTGTTGATTTGGTCTTCCAACTGCGCTAGGGCAGCATTAATAAAAGTAGAAGACATAGGACATAGACTAATTTTTTACTGTGTGGATTGTGACGTGAAGGCAATGGGTAGTTGCTGAGAAAAATTAGCTATCTCTTATTTGAAGTAGCTATTTTTACAACGAAATGTTGTTAGTAGCTATCAACACCAAATGCCAGACAATACCCCAACGGCATCGGGTTTTTAGCATTTTTAGACAATTGTGGATGCTATACAATACTTATTTCTTGATATTGTGGTAGCAAATCAATTACATTGTTACAACTTGAAAAATAGTCTTGCAGAGCGTTAGCTGCTTGACCGGTAAATTCAATCCACTCGTAGTGGTATAGATTTTGGGAAATATTATCCCATTGTAACAATGGAAATTTAGGAGTAGCTATTAGAACAGAAACGCTTTTTTCTCCGGAGCCAGTTTGATTATCTAGCCTAACTACAGCAACATAGCTGGTGTTAATGACAACGTTCTGTATCTTGATAAAAGCCATAGCCAGTCTTCACGTCCAAGATAATATATTTTAAGAATTTTGGAGAAGAATGTTTGACATATTCGTTACAGAAAAACACCATCTGAAATCCGAATTTATCTAACAATTTCAACCACTAATTAAGTTATCCCCCGATGCTAGCAAGTAGGCATTTTTTAGTTTTTAGATGATTCCCCTTTGATGAACTAAATAATACGCCTCGCCGCCTTTGAAGTCTTTGAATTAATAAAAACATTAGCACAGCTAACAAATAAAGGAATAGTTCAATTAATAGATTTTTACCAAAAAGATATGTTTCGTCTGATGCCAGTTAGGAGGCCAATGCTAGATACTAGTGTGCTTTTTTACTGTAATTTAGTACTAAAAAATCTTGCTTTTTCAGCTTTCAAGACCAATTTTCCCTTGATACGAGAGATAAACAAAAATTTTTGGTTAATCTAGATAACAATTTGATGAAGACACAAATGAATACATCTATATGCATCTATTTGGTGAATAAAGACTTATCTGCTTTTTCATGGGAACATGATAATTGCTCTGCATAATATGATGATTGTTTAAGAAAAACATTCTGAATATTTCCATATGCTAAGAATATTCCAAAAATTTTCATAGTAATTTACACAGTAAAAATAAAGTCATCATTTCTGCAATTTAGCCTAGATTCGAGAAAAATCTGCTCTTTTGGGTACTGCAATCGGAATTTAAGTAAGGCTTTCTTAATCTAACCTTTGCCTACTTTGCGTCTAGCCTTCGGCTACGCGGTTAATCCATAGGTAATCTTCTGCCGGAAAAGGAGTAATTAACCACGAAGACACGAAGGAAGAAGATAGCTACTCTTCCAGCACCGAAGCGGCACACTTTGCGATAGCTTGCTTCTTTGTTGGCTAGGGGTAAGGGATTTAGAAGTAATCATCCGAACTAGAAATAACTAAGTGGACTTAATATAACCAGTGGATGAGGTCTTCTGTGCCTGCCTTGAAGTCAAGTTCTGCCACCGGGTAATTCCCCTGCGGACTAATTCTGGATTCTCATCCCCAATAAAACAAATACGCCCTGTTCTTTCACAAGCAATCAGGACATCACCCTCTTTTCCCATAAACGGGGCAATCACATAATTATTCGGATTTGTATATAGATTTATTAAGTAGGCTATGATTCCCTCGACACCTTCGATGTTGATTGCCGTTTGGGGCTGGGAAATTGATTGGTAAGAAAAAATTCCGACGTAGATGTTGCCCAGTAATAATTCGTACTGAAATGGCATCTGCTGACTCCTACAAAAATCATAAATTTGACCTCCTGAGCGCAGTACAGCTACAACCTGAGCTTCTTCTATCAGATAATCATGATTCCAGCTTGGTGAGAGAGTCGCGATCGCCAAAGCGGCATTACTAGGCAGTAGCTTGATATATTCTTTACCAGCAGTATCACCGCAATAAACCAAGTGTCTACCAAGCATCCATTCCTCACCCTGTTTTACTAGTGAAGAATTGGAAACGACTTTTACCAACTCAACCTCAGGTTGTTTTTTGCGGAGTAACTTTGCCTCTCTCTGGGCTTCGGTACTTTTGAGTGCTACCATCTGAGATTCTTTTTGTTTAGCCCTTGCCTGTTTAGCCCATTTGGCTAGTTTTTCGGCTTCTGCGTTGTCTCCCTTGGCCAAGGCTTGCTCTACAGCCTTTTCTGCCTCTTCTGCGGAAGCGCGTTCTTTACTACCGGCTCTGGCTACCTTCAAAAGTTCTGTATGGCGTTCGGCGATCGCTGTACCTTTAATAATCTTTTTAACTTCTGGGTGAGTATCCCTGGCAATCTGTAACCCTTGCTGCAAGGTACGCTCAGAGTATCCGATTTCTTTTGCTATTTCCAAATTCGTCTTCAAAGGTGGTGAAATCATTTCACCGCCTTTGAGGGTATGTTGATTATCCCCCGCCTTCGCCCTGCGTCCCATGCGTTCGAGAATCTCAATCCGCTCTAACAAAAGTTCTGAACGCTCAAAAGCTTTCAACTCATTACGGATGAGATTTTCGTCAATTTCTGCTAACCTAGCTTGTTCGGCATCTTGGTAATTAACAATATTGCACTCAATTTTCTTTAACCCCAATTGCTTGCAGGCTGTCAGACGATGCAGCCCAGCAATCAAATTCCGCTTTCTATCGATTGTGATTGGGTTCAGCAGACCATTAGCATCAATTGATTTCATCAACTCTGTCACTGTGTCGTCAGATAAAGGACGACGATTAGCACCAATCTTAATTTCATCTATGGGTACTGAGGACATAATTTTGAAAGGTAAAGGCGCTGCCAGTCTGAATACCAACAATAAGATATACCTAATATATTCCATTCAGTATTTTTAAGAACAGAATTTTCCGAAAAATCTGATGAAAATGTATTATACCAGGAGGTTTCAACATATTAAGGGACGCTCAACTACCAGCCAGATTAAAGGTAACACTGTAATAACAAGTTGGGAAAACTCATGCAAAGTCTATGCCTTGACAACCTCAAAGTTTTTTGCCAGAATTTACTTCAGGTTTATCCAAAATTTTTCAAGTCATTTCTACCAGCGCTTCGTTTTGTTTGATATTCAGGCTTTTTTTGTTAGAGACTGCGCGTGTACTAAAAGTGAAAACCGCCGTCAGAAAGCGGAAAATTTTACAGAAATTGATTTATATAGCCGTTTAAGGCTGACAAGAAGGCATAGCAAGATTGGGATCGAAACATGGCACTAGACAGACAAAACCAATTATTTAGTATAGCCTCTCCTCGGTGGAGAATAATTTTGGCAGCTTCGATCGCATTAGGTACTGGGCTAATAGCATTTCACAGTTGTTCCCAATTACAGCCTAATAATGTTCAGACTCAAGCAGTAAAAGTCAATAATCGTCCAAAAGCGACTCCTGCCAGAGTAGCGATTACTGCTTTAGGACGTTTAGAACCACAAGGCGAAATTACACATTTGTCAGCCCCCAACTCAATTAATGGTGTCCGAGTTGAAAAACTTTTGGTGAAGCAAGGGGACAAAGTGAAAGCGGGGCAAGTATTAGCATGGCTAGAAAATTACGACCGGAGCCAAGCAGCCATGCAGCAAGCCTTTGATAAAATGAAGATCGCCCAAAATCAATTGGCGCAGGTGAAAGCAGGGGCTAAATCTGGAGATATCGACGCTCAAAAAGCAACGATCGCCCGCGTCCAATCTCAATTAAAAGGAGAAATTGCGACTCAAAAAGCAGCGATCGCTCGCTTAGAAGCTGAATTAGATAATGCTCAAACCGAACAGAATCGATATCAGCAATTAGTGAAAGAAGGTGCCGTTTCTGCCTCCGTAGCCGATACTAAAAGCTTGCAACTCAAGACTGTACAACAGCAACTCAAAGAAGCCAAAGCCAGCCTCAACGGTAGCGTCAACTCTTATGGCGACCAAATAAAAGAAGCAAATGCCAAATTGACAAGCATCAAGGAAGTGCGTCCTGTAGATATTCAAGTGGCAGAAGCTAATCTTAAAAGTGCGATGACTGCTGTCACCCAAGCAAAAGCAGACCATAAATTAACTTACATATCATCTCCTATAGATGGGCAAGTGTTGAAAATTCACGCCAAAAATGGAGAGGTAATCGCTACTTCCGGATTTGCGGAAATAGGTAAAACCTCACAAATGTATGTAGTAGCAGAAGTCTATCAAACTGATATTGAAAATGTGCGTTTAGGTAAAAAAGCGATTATTAGTAGCACTGCATTTCCTGGTAAATTGCGTGGGACAGTAAGCGATGTTGGTTTGCTAATTGGCAGACAAAATATCTTAAGTCTCAATCCCGGAGCCGATACAGACCGGAGAGTAGTTGAAGTTAGAATTCGTATCGATAATCCAGCGGATAGCAAACGAGTTGCAAATTTAACTAACTTACAGGTGGATGTCGCCATTCAAATATAAATAAAGGAAGAAGGAAGAAGGAAGAAGGAATAAAGGATGAAAGGTGAAGGATTAATTACTTCATAACTCCTAACTCCTAATTCCTAACTCCTAACTCCTAACCCCTAACTCCTAACTCCTAACTCCTTCCAATGGCTATTAAGATTCCTTTGGCATGGCTACAGCTAGTGCAACAAAAAGTTCGTTTTCTCGTAGCTGTAGCTGGTATCGGTTTGATTATGGTTTTGATGTTTGTGCAACTTGGTTTCCAAGATGCACTTTATTCCAGCGCAACTCAGGTACACCAAAGTTTACAAGGAGACTTATTTTTAGTCAGTTCTCAATATAAAGCTTTGACCGCAAATCAAAGCTTTTCTCGAACTCGTTTGTACCAAGCTTTAGGGTTTGATGGCGTAGATTCAGTCAGCCCCATGTATTTAGGATTTGCCAAATTTAAAAATCCAGTGAGTGGAGAAAAATACTCAATTTATATTATTGGTATTGAACCGGGAAAGGTAGCAATGAACCTACCAGAGGTTCAGGAGAATATCGATAAAATCAAAATACCTGATGTAGTACTTTTTGACCGGAATTCTCGTCCGGAGTTCGGCCCAATTGCTGAGAAGTTTGAGAAAGAAAAAACCGACCAAATAATTGAAATATATCCCTTTGATTCATTTGCCGGTTATAGGGTAAGAGTTGGTGGTTTATTCAGTTTGGGTCCTTCCTTTGGTGTAGATGGAAATTTAATTGTCAGCGATACAAGTTTCCTAAGAATATTTCCTAACAGTCGTCCTTCAGAAATGATTGATGTCGGTGCAATCACCCTAAAACCAGGTGCTGACTCTCAAAAAGTTTTGCAAGCATTAAAAGCAAGCTTACCTAAGGATGTCATGATTTTTACCCAACAAGGATTTATTAATTTTGAGAAAGACTATTGGGCAACTAGAACTCCCATTGGTTTTATCTTGAATCTCATGTTGGTAATGGCTGCTGTTGTGGGAGTGGTAATTGTTTATCAAATTCTCTACAGCAATATCTCCACTCAATTAATCGCTTATGCAACTTTAAAAGCTATCGGTTATCCAAATATTTATTTGTTAAATGTCGTTTTTCAACAGGCTTTTATCTTAGCAGTTTTTGGTTATATACCAGGATTTGTGATTTCTTTAGCATTATATGACTTTGCCATGAAAGCGACGAAACTGCCAATCATGATGAGCGCAAATAATATGTTGCTAGTATTAATCACTAGCATTATTATGTGTATGATTTCTGGAGGTTTAGCGATGAATAAACTCCGTTCCACAGACCCAGCAGATATTTTCTAAAAACTATTTTTGAGCGTTTGTTTAATATTTGACATCTTGCACTATTAGTCCAGCACATTAATTTCGAGGGTTGCGACTCGGAAGCCCCCAATACTGGGGGAGAATAAAATTCAAAGAAGAACAAACTTGGGGAGCGACTGCGTTTCTTGGCTCTGCCGACTTGTAGCATGTGGCGTGGATTGGCTGTCTTTACCCAGCAAAATTAATGTGGTGAAGCACTAGTGTAATTTGGTTAAATTTAGCACCATGTATAAAATAGTCCGCCAGGAACTATAAGTCCCTGTCTCATAGCTAAAGTCCTCTGAAGAGGACTATCAAAGCCTCTCTCCTTTTAGGAGAGAGGTTTAGAGAGAGGTCTATCCTTTCTTTATTTTTGCCCACATACTCGTAACTATCTTGATATGAACCTCAAAAACAAAACCCTCCTAATTACTGGAATTGGTGGATTTATCGGTTTACGTACTGCTGAACTAGCCATAACCCAGGGAATGAAAGTATGCGGGCTGGAAGCTTCACAAGAGAAAGCCAAAAAAGCAGAAAATTTAGGGGCATCAGTGATTGTTGGTAATATCACTGATGCTGCTACTGCTCAAAAAGTTTGTCAAGGTGTAGACATCGTTTTACACGCAGATGAAATCACCAAAGAAGCAGGCTCAATCGATGATTTCCGCAAAATAAATGTTGCTGGAACAATCAATATTGCTTCTGCCGCTAAAAATGCTGGTGTCAAAACTTTTGTTCACCTGTCAAGCGTCATGGTTTACGGCTTCAATTATCCCGATCGCGTAACAGAATCTGGACCGCTTTCTGGAGATAATAATCCCTACTGTCAAACAAAAATAGAAGCCGAAAAAGCTCTCCTAGAACTAAATAACCCACCAAATTTTGGCATCATCGTCATCAGACCGGGAGATGTTTATGGCCCAGGAAGTATTCCTTGGATAGTTAGACCGCTTTTATTAATGCGTCAAAAATTATTTGCCTGCGTTAATGATGGACGGGGAGTCATGAACCATGTATATATCGACAATTTGATTAATGCCATCTTTTTAGCAATAGAAAAAGAAACTTACGGAGAAATGTTTAATATCACCGATGGGCAAGAAACATCGTGGAAAGAATATTTTACACGTTTAGCTCAAATGGAAGGTTTTCCAGCGCCAAATTCTATGCCTAAGGATGAAATTAAAATATTTCTCAAACTGCGGCATCAAGGACAAAAACTGTTTCGCAAGGAAGCTGATATTCTCCCGGAAGCTATCGATTTTATGAGCCGTCCCTATGCATATTCTATTGCTAAAGCACAGAGCGTATTAAGTTATGAGCCAGCAATTAATTTAGAAGAGGGAATGCGGCTGACTCAGGATTGGTTACAAAAAACAGATATCAAACAATTGACGCCATAATCCACGGACTCTATGCAAAAGCATTTGCGAGGAATGGAATATCTTTTGCTAAAAGATTTAGTGAAAGCTACTCAAATGCATTAGAACCGTTTGTTCAACAAGTTAATTCCAAAAATAGAAGATGTTTCTGTTGAACAAACCTAAATAAATATCAGGTAACTAATGTTGGGTCTTCTTGGTTAGCAGTGAATAATCAATAATATGAAGAGTGCAGAATTGTGAGGAAAATAGTTACATTTGGTTCATTTTTTCTGATAATTTTAGCTAATATTAATTTAGCGAGAATAGTCAATGCACAATCAACGGAAACACTTACTGTTGTAGTGAATGGATTGCAGCAGCAAAAAGGTCAGCTTTGCTTGGGAGTTTATTCTAATGAAGAAGGATTTCCTTTTAGTAATAAAAGTGTAGTGCGAAATTTTTGCACTAAGATTACTGGAAATTCTTTGGCAACGAAATTCTCCGGTTTGAAGCCAGGAACTTATGCTGTTGCTGTCGTTGACGATCGAAATGGTGACCGCAAACTCAACACAGACTTTTTCGGCATTCCTAAAGAAGGTTTTGGTGTATCCAATAATCCCACTGTATCGGTGACAACAGGTACACCAAAATTTCGCAATGCCAGTTTTTCTCTGTTGAAAAATACAAGCATCAACATCGTCATGAAATATGGACTCGATCCATAAAGTCATAAAACCTTACATTCTACTAAAGGCTAGAGATTCCATGAAAGCTTTGTCAAAGTCTTCCAAATATGCCGCTTTGTTAGTTGCAACTATTGTTAGCATCGGTATAGCTAAAACAGTGTATGCTCAAGCTGCTCCTGCTTATACATTGACTGTTGATGTAACTGGTGTCCAAAGCAAAACTGGTCAAATTTGCATGGAAGTTTATAATAAGGAACAAGGATTTCCTGACGATCTAGGCAGCGGTGTTCAAAGCGATTGTGTTGCCATTACTGGAGATACTGTACGCAAGCAATTCACCGGCTTACCAGCAGGAACTTATGCTGTTGCTTTAGTTGACGACCAAAACGGCGATCGCAAACTAAACAAAGACATCTTTGGTGTTCCTCAAGAAGGTTTTGGTGTTTCCAACAATCCGACCGTCTCACCCACCACAGGTACACCAAAATTTAGCCAAGCTAGTTTTCCTGTAACCCAGGATACAACCATCAACATCGTGATGAAATACAAGCTAGACTCTTAAACCAGACATCTTTCCCGTCACAAAGCAGGCATTCTGCTTTCCTGCCATAAGATTTTATGCATGAGTTAGCAATCTCTCTGTCTAAATCTTTGCTTGGTTATCTGGCTATTCAAGTGTTTTTCACGGTTCTCTTTTTGATCTATTTGCGATCGCCTCAAAAACACTTGCTACCAGATGGCAGCTTGCCTAAAACAGCGGTGATTCTCTGCTTGCGCGGAGCATCACCTTTTCTATCAAAGTGTTTGCAAGGGCTGTTAAACCAGGATTATCCAGACTACGATCTAAAGCTCATCGTTGATAGTCAGGAAGACGCAGCTTGGGAAATTGCCCACGATATCATTTTGGAGCAACAAGCGACTAACGTCCAAGTCAGTGTTTTGAGGATACCCCGTCCCAATTGCAGCCTGAAATGCAGTTCTCTTGTGCAAGCTGTCTCTGACTTGGATGATTCTTACAAAGTAGTTGCCCTACTAGATGCCGACACTATACCGCATCCCAATTGGTTGCGCGAATTAGTTGGTCCCTTAAATAATCCGAAAGTAGGTGCCACAACAGGGAGTCGTTGGTACGCAGCCACAGGAAGTTGGGCGTCCTTGGTTCGGTACTTATGGAATGTTGCCACAGTCGTCCAAATGTACGTATTTGGTGGTTCTTGGGGCGGTACTTTGGCAGTAAAAACAGAACTGCTGCACCAAACAGGATTGGTAGATCGGTGGGGACGAGCCTTCTGTGAAGATATCCCAATTCGCCGCGCTCTTGGAAAAAAGAAGATGAAGGTAAAGCTTGTACCTTCTCTAATTATGGTCAATCGGGAAGATTGCGATTTATCTGGTTTGGTAGACTTGCTCAAACGTCAGCTACTGTGTTATCGACTTTATCATCCTTCTTGGTGGGGTGTAGTTAGCGATGCTATTTCCAGCGTGGTGGTTCCGATCGTGGTATTTGCCTTACTTGTAACGGCATTGTTGACAGCACAATGGGATACTGCCGCTGTGTTACTTGCTTCTTTCGGTAGCTATACAGTGGGATTAATCTTGCTAGCGATCGCCTTAGATATAGGAGTCAGTCAAGTAGTCAGCAAATACGGTGAACCAGTAACAGAACTATCACCAGAGACATTAATAAGAATGTTCATTGCGGTTCCGCTGACGCAATGGGTTTATGGTTTAGCTATGCTATCTTCCCTGTGGATGCCTAAAGTCAGGTGGTGTGGGGTTACCTACTTAATCAAAGGGCCTTGGAACATCCGGCTAGTCCAGTATCGTCCTTATCCGTTATTAGATCCCCCTGTTGACGGCAAAACATCTGTCTAAGGGACAAGCCCTCTAAATCCACGCCACATACTACAAGTCGGCAGAGCCAAGAAACGCAGTGGCTCCCCAAGTTTGTTCTACTTTGAATTCTATTTTCCCCCAGAATTGGGTGCAATGGGCAATTTATTTCTGGGAATTTTATTTTCCCCCAGAATTGGGTGCAAGGGGCAATTTATTTCTGGGAATTCTATTCTCCCCCAGAATTGGGGCAGGGGCAATTTACTTCTGGGATTTATCACACTCCGCATAATCATGAATCTTTGTCAACGTGTAAATCCTAAATTCAGCCGAATTTATAGAGGGTAACTTCGGCTTAGTGGTGCTTTTAATTGTTGTTGAATATCAACAATTATTCGCGCCAACCCATACTCTGCGTAATTCCTAAATCCAACTTCGATAGCGCGAATAGATTGCCTGTTTTCGCCATCGAAAAGATATAAATCTTTGTGGGAATTATGAAAAACGAACCTCTCCGCGTTGCCATTTTTACCGGATTATTTGCTCCGTTTCTAACGGGAGTTTCCGTTGCTGTCCATCAGAGAGTCCGTTGGTTGTTAGAACAAGGGCACGAAGTCTTTCTCGTCCACCCAGAAATTAACGAAAAATACCCAAAAAGTGTTGGTAAACGTCCAATGCCGGGGCTGGATGAGCTAAAGGTTTTCCCCAAATTCTCCTCTTATGCATTCCCAACTCAACCACTAATATTCTACAAGTCTCTTCCCCAACCATTACATTATGGATATTGGAGTGATACCAAGTTACTGCAAAAATTCCAACCTGATATTGTGGTAGTTGAAGAAGCAGCGCAAATGAGAGGATTTTACTCACTGTTGTTAGAAGGTTACGGCCGCCCAGTTGGCAGTGAATATGGCAAGCGAACAGGTACACCAACGATATCGCTTTTTCATACTGATATTGCTGCTTATATCCGATATTATTTAGGAAATCAGATATATAGCTTTGTTCGTCCTGTCATTCCGACTGTGATTAAACGGTTCACTGATGCTTATGACATCACTTTCTTTTCTTCCCGAGAACAGCTTGCTAAATACACAGAGCTAAAATGTCAACGCGGACAATATCTCCCCTATCAAGGAATTGATTGCCAAAAATTTCATCCCCGAAATATTTGTTACGACCCGATACCCAAAGATGACCGACCAACGCTACTTTTTGTCGGACGCATTACCGCCGAAAAGAATGTTACGCAACTTATACACGCATTTCCCATCATCGCCGCCAAAATTCCAAATGTCCATTTGGTCATTATTGGTAGCGGTCCCCAAGATGAGGAAGTTCGTCAGCAGGCGAAACAGTTTGATGGTATTACTATTTGGGGTGAGTCCCACGGTACAGAACTTTTGGGGTGGTATGCACGGGCGGATATTTTTGTCAACCCCTCAGTCACCGAAAACTTCTGCACGACAACAAACGAAGCTCTAGCTTCTGGAACCCCTGTTGTTGCAGCCCTCGCGCCATCTACAAGCGAGCAGGTAATCCCTGGAATCAACGGTTTTCTTGCCGAACCCAACAATCCCACAGATTTCGCTCTCAAGGCGATCGCGATTTTAGAAAATCCTACCCTAAAAGAAGAAATGACCAAACAGGCTCGCCCTTCCATCATCGAATTTGATTGGTCAGCATGTATGTCCAAGTTTGAGGACAAACTGTATGAACTGGTTCTCAACTCTAAAAAATATTAAGTTAGTTGTTGGTTGTTAGTTGTTAGTTGTTGGTTGTTAGTTGTTAGTTGTTGGTTGTTAGTTGTTTACTACTAACCATCAACCACTAACCACTATCCACTAACAACTAACAACTCCTACTTAGAAGTTTGTTGAACTTTCTCAGTAAAATATGCTTCCTGATGTTTGAGTTGTTGAGCCAATTCTAGCCCTTTTTTAAAAGCTGCGAGTGCTTGAGGATACTCTTTCCGCTCTAAATATATTTGCCCCATTTGGTCGTAAGCGTTCATCATTTCATAAAAGTTGACGGCTCGTTGTTCGGTTTGAACTAAAATTTGAGTGGCTTGCAAAGCCTCTTCAAGTTGACCTTGAGAACGGTACAGGGCGATTAACTTTTGTAAAGCTTCGCCAGCACGGGCATATTGCTGTGATTGCCAAGCGGTTGTGTAAGCATCTTGATAGTTTTTAAAGGCATCTTTGAGTAAACCAGGATTTTCTTTTGCCAAGGATTCATAATCTGAGGCGATCGCTAATTTCAATCCTGATAACTCAGCTAGATTATTTTGACTTTGATAAATTTCTGCTATTTTAGTACGTGTGTTCAGTGACAGTTGGACTTGTTTTGCCTGTTGGTAAACATAGGCTAGCTGTTGTAGGTATGCGAGTTCGCTCTGGGGATTGCTTTTGGTAGAACCTAAACCCAATAATTGCTCATAAGTAGCAGCCGCATTTTGATAATCAAACCAACTTAGATGCACTTCAGCAATAGTTTTGAGGGTTTCGATTTCGGCAGAGCTATCCTGTTGTTGTCGCACTAGAGTTAAAGCTTGGTTGTAAACTTCCAGAGCTAGTTTGGGCGATCGCACTTTTTGATAACCTTGACCTAGTGCTTGTAAAAGTTCTAGGTTAGGTGTTTTTTCAGACTTTTGAATTGATTGCAGGCGCTCGGTAACATATCGTACTTGTGGTTTGTCGTTTTCATTCCAAGCGATCGCACCGACACGGGACAAAGCTTGGACTTCTGTTAAAGCTCCAAAGTAGCGACGCAAACGTATTTCCCGGTTCCAAGTCTCAAATGCTCCCACGCGATCGCCAGCTTGCAGTTGAGTAGCAGCTTGTTGATTCAACTCATCCAGTGCTGGTTCTAAAGTTCGCAGTTCTTCGATAGTCAAAGGCTGCTTGTCAACAGAACGCGGTATGAGTGGATCGGGTGCGATCATTAAGAGCGGATTTTGTGGAAATTTATCCGGTAGCTTCGGCTTTTTAGTGTCTGCTTGTGCAATAGAACTGCAAAGTAGCCAAAAGGACGTGACGGTAATGGTAACACTTAAGCGTCGTAGCATGATTGGGGAATGGGTAAAAAATAGTTTTTTAGTGCGTAGCATGATTGAGGAACTCACAGGCTCCCCTCTGGGGATAAGGGACGATGGGGAATTATTTTCTTATCCTTTACTCCTTCTTGATGACGTATCTCAGCAAAAAAAATATCCCGATCAAGGGGTTTGTAACTGTAACTACAAGCCTTAAAATAATCTTTTAACACCGTTTTTTAGATGAAACTACACAACGGTGGGCTGTTGACTGTGAAACGTCAATCGTCAACCGTGAATAAATCCCCAATCCAAAATTCTCATGACTCATTCTACCGATATCGCCACCCTGGCTCGCTGGATGGCATCTGATTTTAGCAATCAAGCACAAGCTTTTGAAAATCCGCCTTTTTTTGCCCATATTCGCGTGTGTATGCGTCCCCTGCCTTTGGAAGTGTTATCAGGGGTCAGCTTGTATGTCGAACAAGCTTATGATTATATGCTCAATGACCCCTATCGCTCGGCGATATTGAAGTTGGTAAACGCAGGAAAGCACATTGAAATTGAAAACTATAAGGTAAAAGACGAAGAAAAATTCTACGGTGCATCTCGTAACTTGGAACTTCTAAAATCCCTAACTATCAACGATTTGGAAAAATCTTCGGGCTGTAACATGATTGTAGAGTGGACTGGTCACAGCTTTAAAGGTACAGTCGAACCAGGAAAAGCCTGCATGGTATTTCGCAAAGGAAAGCAGACCTACCTGGATAGCGAATTTGAAATCGACGACAAAAAATTTACCAGTCTCGACCGGGGACGTGACCCAGAAACCGATGAATATGTGTGGGGTTCAGTCGCAGGGCCATTTAATTTCGTCCGGTGGAATACTTTTGCGGATGAAGTTAAATTAAGTCCTGAGTTTTGAGTTAATAATTAAGAGTGAGGAGTTAGGAATTAAAAGTTGAGATTAATGGTGTTGTCGGAAGGAGTTAAGAATCAAAAGTCAAAAATAAACGCAACTCCTAACTCCTAACTCTATTAATACCCTGTTGCAGCCATCTCTATTGTATGAAAATAAGCAACTCGCTCAATCCAAGTTTCCCAAGAACCATCGGGGTAAAGTTTTAGCAAGCGAAATCCTGGGGTTTTTTGCTCGATTGCAAACTTGACGCTTGACGGTGCAAACTGAATGGAAGTTGAGGGAGTTCCCAGATAGTGGACATGGTGACGCTGTATCTGAAATTCCTGGTGGATGTGACCGAACAAAACTAACTTGACTTGTGGATAGCGATCGATAATGGCAAAAAATTCCTCTGAATTTTGCAGAGTGCTGGTATCAAGCCAATCAGAATTGACCTGCAAAGGGTGATGGTGTAGTGTTACTAATGTTGGTTTATCACCCACCATTTTTAATTGGCAGTCTAACCAATCCAAGGTTTTTGTTTGGAGATAACCATGAACGCGCCCAGGTACAGCAGAGTCAAGTAATAGAAAATTCCAACCACCACGCTCAAAAGACTTACGTCGGGAGAAAAGCCCCACATTTAAGGCTTGTTCCATTGCGATGCAAGAGTCATGATTCCCCGGTAACCAATAAGCAGGTATTTGCAGCGGCAAAAGCAAGTTTTGTACATTTTCATAGGATTCGAGCGTACCATCACCAGACAAGTCTCCTGTCAACAGTAATAAATCAAGCTCGGAACGCAAATCCTTTAACCGCTGTATAACTGCTTGAAATGACTCTGTAGTAGGCATTCCCAGCAGTTCCTGATTTTGATTGGCAAACAGATGCATATCTGTTACCTGTGCAATTGATACGGGAGAAACTTCATTCATCTTTGCAGTGGGGCAATATGTGCGTTTTAATATCCGAATGCTCCTGTCTTTAAAATAAGCAAACTGACAAGTCAGGGCTAAACGCGAGATCGCAATGACCGTAACTGGTGCTTGCTTGGTAGCCAATTCACCCAAAAAGACTGAATCGGGCAATTCGTTGTTTGGGCAATAGTTTATAAATAACTAATGCCTTTCTAGTTTTTACGCAATTAAAAAACCAATCTTTACACATCTTATCCGAGCTTTTCTAAAATAGTTGTTTTTTTCATCTATCTTAAGGCAGAAAAATTAAAACCTTTTTGTATTTTAAGAAACAAATAACAAAAGCGTGAAAATACTGCTATGCGAGAATATCATATGTATGATTCAGCACGAAATTTTTATAGCTGTGACGATAGGAAGGACTGGTGAAAAATTTGCCTTCCAGAAGGCGTGCAATTCTATATGAAATTATGGTAGAGTAAATAATGGCAAACGCGGCGGCATAGCCAAGTGGTAAGGCAGAGGTCTGCAAAACCTCCACCCCCGGTTCAAATCCGGGTGCCGCCTTTGAAAAATGTACATTCACTAATTATTTGTCACTGTTAACAGATTAATGTCATATTTAACAAATTGATGTCAATGTTAACAGATTAAATGTCACTGCTGTATGCATGTGGCATTTTTTAATGGCAGACCTCTGCCTTACCTTTCAACCCACCTTAAATAATTTAACAAATCATCCTAAATACATCTAGGACGTTCAAGCTTTTAGCCTTGAGACTTTTTTCTGTGTATGTTCCAAGTTCCAAGTAAAGAAGAGCCGTTTTTCAACCCGTCTCAAGCTAGGAGGGGCATTGAAATCCGACTTTCCGCCCCAACTGTAAAAAATCGCACCGCTTTCAACCCGCCTCAAACTAGGAGGGATATTGAAACCATCGAGGTTGGGGCGATCGAATTAATTCAAGCGATCTTTCAACCCGCCTCAAACTAGGAGGGATATTGAAACTCCACGCCTGAAACCCTTTATTTATCAAGTCTCCTAGAAGCACTTTTAGCAAAACTACCGAAATCACTTGCGGGTTGACACTGAAAAAAGTAAATCAAGTGACAACTGAAAATCTAGAAAGCCTACGAATAAAGACATTTGATGATTTGGCTGGAGTCCCCGGAAAATTACCCCCGCTTTGCCATGCCAAAAAATAATTAAGGTGGGTTCCTCCTTGGTCGGAGGTGATTCGATAGCCACCACTGCGGTAAACCCGCACCTCTATTGCTGGGGGCGCACCTGATTCCTATCCACGAGGGATAGCAGCTTCAAGGTGGGCAGCTACCAGGGTCAGAAAGCAAGACTATTTGACAACAGTCAAACTAACCCATATTTGACATTGTTCAGAGACGCAAAAACGCATGAACAACGGCGCTATTTATTCTATTTTCAAGCTTCGGGTGAAATTCGGATATTAAGATTTTTTGCGAGATTTGTAAGCAGCAAATACTAGTTCTTTGGCTTTATCCTGGGGACTTCCCCTGATGGGTTGTTTACTTTCCTCTAGAGCAATTCTAGCTTTCGCAGCTTGACTTTCTATGTTCTCGATTAATCTGCTATAGCTCCACTGATTTACGCTGCGGCGATACTGTTTGGCATAGTTTTTCTGAGCTTCAATACATTCAGGGCATTTTTCCTCTGCTTTTGTCTGAATTTCGCTGTTTATTTGCTCCCGCATACCGTCCAATTTGGGAAGGACAATACTACCAGCAGAGTATTTTTGTGCGATCGCAATAATTTCCTTTGCCAGTAATCTATCAATATACTGCCCTAGTTCAGAATCCCCGTATTCATTCGTCGGTGCGGCTTGCGTTTGAGCTATTTGGCGTGCGTGCGACAAGGCTTGTTTTTGTTGTCGCTGTCGGTTGAGCAATTTGTAATTATCCCCCAGCAGTTGTTTGAAGCTGCGGTAGGTAAGAACTTTACCTGAAATCACGTCTACAACTGCTACAGTTGCAGGTTTTTCTAAGCCAAGACTGACACCCACAAGAATGTGAGATTGAGATTTGTATAAAGGTTTACTGGGACGTGGGAAAGGGTTGTTAATTTTGGCGAGTGTGGATTTTTGGCGTTTTATATCAGCTAGCTGCTTATCGTTCAATTCGCCTTTTTCTTTAGCCTTGGTAATATTCTTGGCTATATCTTCGGTTTTTTCTTCTATAACTAATTTTGTACCTTCATCAGTCCATAAACGAGTATCAACAGCACAGTGAAGGGTTAAGTGGTGAAGGTTCCAAGGTACTGCTGTCGCCGCGCTACCGCGAACACCTTTGCCTTTTCCTTCTTGCCAGCCAATACGTCCACTACGTAGAGTAAACAGACTGCTAGAGTGTTGATTTTTACTACTTTTCTTAATTTCTTGGTCTGATAAAAATCGTTGAAACCAATGTAAATGACGAGAATCACAGTAAATTTCAAATGTATGTTCACCTATGCCGTTAAATTTTACACAAATTGTCGGTGGAAGGATAATATTGCCCAAATTGGAACGATAATATTGCCTAGACTTAGCTCGAAACATTTATTCTGTCGTTAATCACTGATACCAAAAATTTTGTAATTGGAACGATAATACTGCCGGA
>JAHHGZ010000040.1 GCA_019359595.1 Cyanomargarita calcarea GSE-NOS-MK-12-04C | reverse complement strand
AATAAATTTTCTTGAGGTAGAGTATCAATCATGCCAGCTTTAAACTTTAACGAACAAACCCTGTCTGGAAATAACTTTAACGGTCAAAACCTGAATGGCTCAACTTTTTTCAAAGCCACTCTCACAGATGTTCAATTCGTCGGTACAGCACTCAGAGGTACTACCTTTGAGGAAGCAAAGTTGTTTAATGTAAATGCATCAAATGCCATCTTTGCCCCTAATAGTAACTTTCCGACACCAGCTAATTTTTTCAAAGCGACATTGGAGAATGTAAATCTGAGTGGCGCAAACCTAACTGGGGCTAATCTGTCGCTGATCAATACGAAAGACATTAACCTGTCAAATGCTAACCTAACAGGTGCAAATTTACAGGAAGCAAATCTAAGTGGGGAACAATCTGAACGACCTAACCTTACTGGGGTAAACTTCACAGGAGCTGATTTATTTAAGGCAAAGTTAAAAGCTGCTGATTTGACAGGTGCTAATTTAACGAATGCCAAATTAGAAGAAACTGACTTTGAGGCAACTCTCTGGATTAATGTTAATGCAACGGGTGCTGATTTCCGGTTGGCAAAACTCACAGATATTACCCTGCAAAACTCTATCTTTGACCTCGCTAATTTGAGTGGTGTCTCTCTGAGTGATGCCCCACTTGAACCAGGTCAGACGGGAAATGTCAAGTTTCGTGGTGCTAATTTAAGTGGTGCCCTTATAGATGATGCCGTTCTGACTGGTGCTGATTTCAGCGCCTCTGGTAGCACAGTTACTAACCTCACTGGCACCAGATTTGATGATACCAACTTAGATGGAGCGAATTTCACCCAAGCGAATGCAGAAGGTGTCTTAATTAACGGTTCTGCGGTTGGTGCAAATTTTACTAATGCCAACCTACTCAACGCTGACCTATCGAAAGGAGACTTTACAAATTCCAACTTTACTACAGCAGACTTAAGTAGTGCTAAATTGACCGACGCGATCGCCGTTGGTACAAATTTCACTAATGCCAACCTGAGTAACGCCGATTTATCTAAAGTTAATTTCACCGATGCCACTTTTATCGGAGCTGATCTTACGGGTGCGATCGCTGTTGATGCAGTTGGTCTAACTGTTGGAGATGCTGGAGACAATACCCTGAATGGGACAGGTGGCAACGATAACATCTTTGGTAATGCTGGCAATGACACCCTCACTGGTGATGCTGGTAATGATTACCTCGACGGAGGTATAGGTGCTGATAACCTCAGTGGTGGCGATGGTAATGATTACCTCCTTGGTGGTAACGACAATGACATCTTAACCGGGGAAGCTGGTGCTGATACCCTGATTGGCGGTGCAGGTGCTGATAACCTCACTGGTGGGGGTGGTGCTGATAACCTTACTGGTGGGGCTGGTAATGACATCATGAATGGTGGGGCTGGAAACGATACCTTTATCTTTGCATCGGGCTTTGGTCGCGATCGCATTAACGCTTTCGCTAATGGTGCAGACAAAATCGACCTAAAAGCATTTGCAACCAGTTTCGGGTCTTTGACAGCTACTCAAAATGCTGCAAACACGGTCATTTCCAGTTCGCTTTTCGGTACAGATACGATTACCCTGGCAAACTTTACTGCCACTAATGTTGATGCGAGCGACTTTATCTTCTAATTTTACAGACATCTGTGACCGCTTTATCCATGATTAGCACGTTACATAAACTATATTTAGGAGTTTTTGTGTTCAAACTTGGCACGATAGTAATTTTTCTAACTGCACTCGTCCTTGCGGTGGTAATTGGTACACAGGTCTATGGGCAATCCACTGTACCAGTAGCTGTTGATAAAGAAGTGCCTGTTGATACAGCTACGGAAGTCTCTGCCGATACACTTGCGTATGATAAATTAGCTTCCGGTTCAGAACCTTGGAAGCTGATCTTCAATGACGCAGTTGCAAAAGCCAAGAAGACAATTGAAACTCCCAAAATAGATACTCAGACCGACCCTGAATCGATACGGAAAGAATATTACAATAATCCGGGCGCGTGGGGTGGTTAGTTTCTCGGCAGAACGGAAAGCTTTAGTAGCAAAAGCTACAAGCCTGATTTTGGGTTCAACTTCGCTGTTGGGTACAAGCTTGTAGGCGAAACTTTTTACCTTGCATGTCACCTCCTCAGTTTTTTCCACTGCAATATTCCAAAAATACATTAAACATGTGAGGATTTTTTTGTGCTTAAAGTGTTTAAACCTCGCACGCTAGTCATCGCCTTAACTGTAGTGATCTTAGCGTTTGTAGCCGTTACCCAGGTGCATAGACAACCGGCTGTTGCTTCGGGTGGTACATGTAATCCGACTTCGGCTAACCGACCGATATGTCCCAGTACAGCACCTTCAAATACAGCCACTTTCCTCGACCCAACAGTCACAGTTAGCAATCCAGGGAATATCACTCTGGGAGAGAAAGTCTACGTTGCACCGTTTGCTGAATTGAATGCAACTAATGGTTCCATTCGCATCAGCGAAGACTCCAATGTTCAAGACCAAGTTAGAATTATCGCTTTGGGTACAGGAGTGCAGATTGGTCCACGAGTAATCATGGCGCATATGGCAACCGTGAAAGGCGCAACCTATATCGGTACTCAAGGCTCAACAGGACCCTTTACTGACCCTATTACAAACACGCAGTTCAACAACGACCCTGCGGAGACATTCCTCGCCTTCAACTGTGAAGTAGACGGTGCCACCGTGGAGAAAAACACGGTAGTAAACTTTCTATCGCGGGTCGGTCCTGGCGTCACCCTCCCGGCAGGCAAAGTTGTCCTCCCAGGCAAGAATGTCACAACCAACCAACAGGCTAGTGATGGAAGCTTAGGGAAGGTAGCAGACCTTACACAAGCAGACGTTAGCTTGATGCAAGGCATCATTGAGGTCAATGAGGCATTTGCTAAGGGTTATAGTGACCTAGCCACAACTAACTTATCGAACGTAACGGGGATAAATTTAGCTCCAGTCACATCTTTTAACCCAGGAGGTCTGCCGAAGTTAAATGGGGTTACAACCCAAAACCCCACCTTCCGTAACCGCATTATTGGTGACGTAGTAATGCAAGACTCCCTAAACAGGCTTAACAAACGCATGGGTAATCGAATTTCGCTGCGTGGCGATGAGGGTCATCCCTTCAATATTGGAAACGTGTTTATGGCTGATGATGTTGTCTTACACGCTTTAGAGGAGACAAACCTAACACTTGGTAGCCCTGTCGGCTATGCACCTCGTGCTTTGGTTCACGGTGGTAGACAAGTCGTAAATGGTGTTGCTAACGGTCCTGAGACTAGCATCGGGAATTTAGTGGGGCTTGGACCCAACTCAGTTGTGTTCCGCTCGGTCATCGGAGCGGTATCGGCAATTGGGGAAAAAAGCGCGGTCTTCAACTCCACGCTGCCTCAATACACATTTATCAATAACAATACAATCTATGCCAATAACGGAGCCATCATCTCACCCGTGGAGTGGTAAGCACAGAGTTTGTAAATAAGTATGAACAAAAAATTCTTGTCGGCATTGCCATTACAGGGTTTGCGGTTGACTACCCTCCTAATGTTAATGCTCGGACTTATATTGGGTGTTGGTGATAGTCCATCCATAGCTGCTGGGGAGCTTGTCAAGTCCACGACATATCTTGTTGCTACTGACAGTCCCAACAACGGGCTACAAATGCTAAAGCCCCCAGTTACAGGACTTGTTTCTACACTTTACGATGAGGTGAATGATTTACCAGCAGAGCGCATTCGTTGGTCAACTTACTGGCAGCTTTGCTGGCAACCATACCCCAAAGCTCAAAAATATGAACTTCAGACAGTTACTATGGAAGGTAAATCACCCAAGTTGAAATCCATTAGCGATCGCTGTCTTCGTATGCAAGCTGCATCTAATGAAAACAAGAAATCACAAGGTTTGCTTAACCGAGAATTGATCTTGTTGATGCATACTGTTCAGCTTGGCTATCGAGTGCGAGCAGTTTTGGATGACAACCGGGTGAGCGAATGGTCTGAGGTGATGGTGGTGGGTGCAACCACTAGCCCGCAACTACAAAAGACACCAGATTCGTAACAATTTGGAGGTTACTGACCTAATTACGAGTGGCGGGTTTTTCAGTCATGGCCTTTTTTCTAATGACTAACCTCCCCAAAAACCCGCTAACTTGTAATAATCTTCCGCTGTAATTGCTCTAGAGGCTGTAGAGGCTGAGATAATCTGGAAACCACCATTGATATTGGCAAGTTCTTGATCGCTTAGTTCTTCCAATTCGAGTTTATGCACATTTGCAGTTGTCTCGGTTTCTTTGCCTGTGGGGAGCAAATCTTTTATTTTGAGGTTGAATTTCATGTAACTTCCCTATTAATTATTGGAGACTGAACCAGACTATGATTGTTGAGACTGGAACTAAGCTGTCATCAATTTAATTTGCACCCCTTAGAACGGGTGGAACGCCCATCCCACTCATCGTTAGTCTAATTTAGGATGTGCAAATTAAAAGATTGTCAGCTTATATTTTGTAGTATAGGCAAAACATAGTGACAAAGTAGTGACAAAATTGTCACAATAGTGAGTTTGCAGTGAAGGTCAGATCCCCGACTTCTTTGATAAGCGGGGGATTTAGCAACCCCGCGTAATTTATGAAACGTACCACTAGTACTCTGTCAAGGACATTTTGATAAGTAAACCAACATTCCAATTTCTCTTCTTTTCTTCTTCCTTTGCGTCCTTCTTTGTCTAAGCCAGCCGTCTCGGCTTAGACAAAGAAGGACGCGAAGAAAGAGGCTAATACGAAGCCCACGAAGGTGGGCTACCTGCGGTAAGCGTTCAGCGCTTACGTTCAATTAACCGCACCATTCTATGGGATCTTCTGTATCCTTTGAGAAGTCGGGGATTTAGCAACCCCCCAGAATTAAGCTCAAAATCTTGTAAGGTAAGTAAATGCGGATACTTTTTAGCATCGCCCACTTTTTTCGACCCGATAGCAAGGGTAAGCACGCTTCCCAAAGAAAAAATCCCCAACCACGGATACAAGCTTTAACTCAAACTATTACTAACTTGCATCAGCTATTTGGCAAATCTCAAAGTATTATTAATATCGGTCAAAGATTGGCTTTTCCGGCTAACCAACCTCAAGGTAGCCAACTCGATATTATTATTTGTACTACTCAAGATTGTCATCTTCTCGATCAACTATCTTTACCATCCCATTTTTATCAACATTATCCAACTCAAGCCGAACCTTTCCTGTTAGGATTTGAATGTCAAGCAGTGCTGAGAGACAATTTAGGCAAGTATGATTATTACTGTTTTCTGGAAGATGATTTAATCATTCACGACCCTTGGTTTTTTGTGAAATTAAATTGGTTCACTCAACAAGCGAGTGATTTAAGCCTGCTGCAACCCAACCGCTATGAAGTTTCCATCAATAATCTTACCGATAAAGCCTATGTTGATGGCGATTTACTTCCACGAGTAACCGCACCATTTCAAAATGTGCAAGAGCAAGCGAAACTCAAAGGGAAAATTATGGGGATGCCAATCACATTTCATCGCGCTTTAAACCCCCATTCTGGTTGCTATTTTTTGAATGCCAATCAAATGACTTACTGGTCTAGGCAAGAACATTTTCTTGACAGAGATACTAGTTTTGTCAGCCCCTTAGAAAGTGCTGCTACGTTAGGTATTATGAAAACGTTTAGGATTTACAAAACAGTCCCACAGCAGGCCAATTTTTTGGAAATTCAGCATTTTGGTACGGGATTTTTAAGCCTGATTGGCAAACAGGTTAGTTTCGCAACTTCCAAATAATTTAAAATCACAAATACCGATTTTTCTAATTTTATCAAAATTATTGTGGAGACGCAATATACTTAGTCTCCATTATTACAACAATTACGCAACAATCTTTACTCAGCTTAATTTATCAAACTGCACTCTTGCGCTATATGCCTAACCCTTTGGGGAGCAAGCTACGGTCAAGGGAGTTTTTTAACCCATTTTAATGGGTTTCAGTTAAGAGCCGGAAATTTATTTCACGGCTCTTAACCGAACCGTATTGAAAGGCATGCCGTATCCCTCACGGGACGCAGACAAGGCTAGGAATAAGAGTTGAAGAGAGTTTTTGCGTAAATCCTATTATATAAGCATTAAAGAATCGAAGTAATTCGCAATCTTCCAACACCTAAAGATTTACCAATATCTGATTTTACTTCCGGAAAAACCCTCACCTCGTCAGGTTCAAGGGTTTTTGTTACCCCTGATATATATTCTCTGAAGTATGATTCCGATGCTAGTAAAGGTGCTGTGCGCCAGCGATACGCATAATTCATACTTTGATTCAGCAACCCCGCTAAATTTAATATTTTCAAATTTCCAGCTTTTGTCCTATTTTTGTCCCGTGTTTGTCACTTTTATAGATTTAAATAAAAACATAGAGTTTTACAAAACTCATAGCTGACATAAACATTCTCAATGTTTTTCAGCCAAAGAGCAACAAACATGATTGATTTTGTTCGCATTTAGTTGCGAACAAATCTATCTTAATCTGACTAAAAGTTATCGAATCATACAACACAAGGAATAACTACAATGAGTAATCTTTTGACACTCGACAATATCCACATCCATGCTAACGTTCGTACCTCTTTTAATTCGACTGAAAAAAACCCTGAAATTCATCGCACAGCATATGTTCATCCATTAGGTGCAGTAATTGGAAATGTGCATTTAGGGAAGCATGTAATGGTTGCACCTGCTGCTTCAGTGCGAGGTGATGAAGGACAACCAATTTGGATTGATGATGATGTGAATGTCCAAGATTGTGTTGTTGTCCATGCTTTAGAAACCCATATCAATGGTGTATTAGTCAGAGAAGCAGTGGTAGAAGTTGATGGAGAATTTTATGGAGTATATATAAGTAAACGTGTTTCCCTAGCCCATCAGTGTCAAGTACATGGTCCAGCTTATATTGGTCGAGACACTTTTGTGGGAATGCAAGCATTAGTTTTTCGGGCTACGGTTGGTAAAAATTGTGTGATTGAACCCAAAGCTTTAGTGATGGGAGTTAATGTTGCTGATGGAAGATATGTACCAGCAGGTTCTCTGATTACTACTCAAGAAGCTGCTGATAATTTACCCAGCATTACTACAACTTATCCACTCGTAAGTTTGAATAATGCAGTCGTTCACGTCAATACGGAATTAGCAGATGGATACCGTAAACAAGAGGGTTTTGTTCTAACATTGGCTGCTTAAAAACGATTCTTGATGAGGAGGAGAACATGACGATTCCCAAACTAAAGTTAATACAGGGAGGCAAAAAAGATGCTCCCAAATCTCAGCGATTAAAAAGATGGGTAAATGTTTCTAATTCTCGATATATCCCTCCAGGTGCATTAATTACTAACCAAATAGCTGCTGATAATTTACCCTTCAATCACTCTAGATACCATCATCAGCATTAGAACTGAGAACCAGAAATAGTACCGGGTAGATATCTGACTTTCAATTCATAAATTCAGTATCTACCCTCACAACTACACATCTCAAAACGCATTCTATCAATCCAAACTAGGAGCTTTATTATGACTTCGACTTTACCAACTAAACAAGCATTATTGTTAGAAAAATTCCAAGAATACTTGCAATTTTTTGGTCAAAGAATTACAAGAACTCCGGAGCGTTCTTTAGAAGTAGCATATGATTCTGTGATGAAGATTCGGGCAATTGAAGATGAATATTTGAATCAAAACCAAAAACTTCAACCTAGCGATTTTCTGCAATCTTTTATGAAGGCAGACATTGATAAACACTTAACAATTGTCAAATTAAGATTAGCAGAATTTAAAACTAGTTGTTTTGTTTTAGGTAGTCTCAGCCAAAAGCACCTAGCTAAACTCAAATTTATCGAGGAAACAGTCGATAAATATACAGTAAATCCTGCTAATTCATCAGATATTTTAATGCTTCCGTCTGGAAAGAATAGTGAAAAGCTGGATTTTGAAAGTATCACTGATAAAACAAGTGTATTGCCCAGGTCAATTGGTATGACTTTTAACAAAGTTAAAAATGATTTCAATCCGAAGGCTGAAGAACAATATGTTAAAAAGTTGCGAACTTCGAGAGCCAAAGCTAAAATAGCAGTTAAACTTTTGTTGGCTTTAATCATTGTACCTTTACTAACTCAACATTTTAGTAAACAGTTTTTAGTCAATCCCGTAGTCGAACATTTCCGACATGGTAATCATCCTCCTATTTTCCTAAATTCGGAAATGAAAGAGGAAGCATTGAAAGAATTGAAAACGTTTGAAGAAAGTTTGCAATTTGATAGTTTAGTCAAACTTGCACCTGCTCTTTCTGACGAAGAAATGGAAGCGAAATTACAACACAAAGCATCAGAAATGACCAAAGAATATTCGCATAAAAGTAATAGTGCAATTAGTAATGTTTTTGCCGATATGTTTGGACTACTAGCTTTTGCTTTAGTCATTCTAATGAGACGCAAAGAAATTATCATTTTGAAGTCTTTTATGGACGAGATTGTCTACGGTTTAAGCGACAGTGCCAAAGCTTTTATTCTCATTCTCTTCACTGATATATTCGTTGGATTCCACTCACCACATGGATGGGAAGTAATATTAGAAAGTTTGGCAAATCATTTAGGACTTCCTGCAAATCGTAGCTTTATCTTTATCTTTATCGCTACATTTCCAGTTATCTTAGACACAATTTTTAAATACTGGATATTCCGTTACTTAAGTCGTATTTCACCTTCTGCTGTTGCCACTTTGAGAAATATGAACGAGTAAGAATCTTTTGGATTTCAGGTTTTAGATTAGAGTTATTTTATCGAGGATAAACAATGATTAGCTTTACGAACAAAAACCAACGTAATAGTCAGAAAAAACGCAGCGATACCAACCCTGCGGGAACCGCAAAGCGGAACGGAGATGGTTGCCAAGGGCATCGCAACAAAAATATCCGCTCGAAAAATCTTGTATTTGCCACATTCACCAACAAGACAAAATCTTCCCACACAAAGCATCACCAAAAACCGAAAAAACACTCTTATTTTCGCTCATTTCGAGAAAAATTTAAGCTTTATACAGGCGAAACGCTCCACTGGAAAGATATTACTTTTCGCCTTGCAAGTACAGTCATTTCGGCAATTTTACCTTGGGCAATTTTAACTTGTGGTTATGGCTTTATCGTTTCAACTCTACACCAATTTGGACATCTATCAATCTTTCGTGACAGTAAAGTTTTACCACATGTAGTCTTAAGTTTAAATATTGTTCTCAGTCTTCTGTTAGTTTTTCGCACAAATACTGCCCACGAACGTTTTTGGGAAGGACGTAAACTATGGGGAGCAATGGTTAATACTGTCCGGAATTTATCTCGTGGAATTTGGGTTTATATTGCTGAATCTGAACCAAAAGATAAAACCGCAAAAGAACCAGCCATGCGATTAGTTGTTGCTTTTAGCGTGGCAATGAAATTACATCTTAGACGTGACCCAGTTAATTTAGAATTAGCCCCCTTAATGTCATCTTTTCAATATCATCAGCTTCGTGATGCCAATCATCCACCGCTCGAAATTTCTCTTTGGATTGGAGAATACTTACAAACTCAGTATGAACGCCAACTGTTAAACGTGTTTCAATTAAATACTCTCCATGAATTACTGGATGACATGGTAGATATTTTAGGCGGTTGCGAACGTATTTTAAAAACGCCAGTACCTCTGTTCTATACAATTATTTTCAAAACATTACTGTCAATTTATTTGCTACTACTTCCTTGGGAATTAGTCAATGGTCTAACTTGGTGGACAGGTCCTATCTTAGGTTTTATTAGCTTTATTTTATTAGGAATTGATGAAATTGGTTCCGAGATTGAAGAACCTTTTGGACATGACCCCAATGATTTACCATTAGATGTAATTTGTAATACCATGCACCGGAATGTCGAAGATTTAATTAAAACACCGACTCAACAGATGTTACGCTCTGATAATGTTGCTTAGATACTACTGTCAATTAGTTTTAATAAGTAAGTAATATCTCCGGATTTTTGAGAAGTCGGAGATATTATTTTATCTCAGTACTGACAAAAATCTTAGGGTATCCTATAAAATTGAGTTATTTATATGGCAGTTGTTAAACTGTCATAAGTGTTTGTATATCTCTGTATCCAACATTATACTTATGAATGTAAGTGCCTAAACCTGAGGGGGCGGCTTGCAAGCTAAAAGGCTAACTCTGTTATTAAGCTTTTAAAGCTTATCAGGCTTAAAAAGATACCAAATGCTTAACAGCGAGGTTTAACCAAAAATGAGGCTTATAGCTTTTTATAAGAAAAATGCTGAAAACTCTGAGACATTAAAAAACGGCTTCTTGTCGTGTGTCGTTTTTTAATGTCGTGGCTTTAGCAAGCGTGATGAAAGCTAGCCGCAGGGTTTAATCGGTAAGGTAAGTTACGTCGGTGAAACCAGAATCTCCGTGGCTTCAGCCCGAAAAGTGTCAAAATTGGGAATGGACTCACAACGGTAAAATATCAACAAAAGGTAACATAGTCAAGTTAGATCGCAGTTTACACACCAAAATAGTTAGTATTAGTTATTAACTATATTTAACTCGTCAAAGTACAAATTAGTGTTGAAACTCAGGTTAAATATTGACCATGAAAATTCTGTTAGCAGAAGATGATTCTCGCATTGCACAATTGCTTACAGAGGCACTTGCTAACCAACATTATCTAGTAGATATTGCCCCAGATGGAGAAAAAGGACGGGAATTTGCCAACAGTTTTACTTATGATTTGCTAATCTTAGATGTGACGCTACCAAAATTAGATGGTATTAATTTATGTCGTCAGATGCGCTCTCAAGGTTGCCGTACACCAATTATGATGTTGACAGCCAGAGATACTGCTGATGATAAGGTTACAGGTTTGGATGCGGGAGCCGATGATTATATGATTAAACCCTATAATCTGCAAGAACTATTAGCTCGCATCCGTGCTTTACTACGTCGGGGAGATAACCCATTTTCTGCGCTGATGGAATGGGGAGTTTTGCGTGTCGATCCAAATACTTGTCAAGTAACTTATGCAGAACAACTTTTACAGCTTACCCCAAAAGAATACTCTTTAATTGAGTTGTTAATTCGTGCTGGTCGTCGTGTCACAAGTCGGAATCAGATTATAGATAATCTTTGGTCATTTGAGGAGCCACCGACGGAAGATGCTGTTAAAGCTTTGGTTAAACGTTTAAGACAGAAATTGAAAGCAACTGGAGCACCCGATGATTTTATCACTACAGCATATGGATTCGGTTATCATTTAGCAGATAAATCTTAGATTTGTCATGAGAAGTTTCTCATCTAAATTTCATCAACACTTAACAGTTAACTGCCAAGTTTTAATAGGTGGATAACGGAACATTCGTATATGTTTCCATTGAGTTAATGGTTGTTTGTTGATGGGGTATAAATTCATGGGCATATGCCTTTTTAGTGATATATATGCGGTCGCTGCTACCAATAGGGAGTTGCATCCAAGGAATTATCTGCGGGATAAACATTCTGTCTATTCGCAGACGATAGCCCATCAAGTAAGAATGACCCTGTACTCTTTGTACTTAATGAGTTTGTGGTGTGATAAATGCTTATGACTTGGGCTAATGTCTCAAGATACCTCAAAACCAAAGTTTCTAGTTCTTTGGGCTGGCGTTTATGGTTAGCATACTTAACTGCAATGTCAATCATTTTTGGCATTGCAGCAGGAGTCGCTTATAGTTTTTTTAAAGTTGGGCTAAATCAAAACCAAAATGCACGTTTACAAACCCTAGCTCAAGCTGCTGTACCCAGTTTAGAAACAATAAAAACCAAAGGAGTTAAAACTTTGGATAAAGACCTCCCTTGGCGCAATTTATTTGAACAAGAGCAAAGTTTGGAATGGTTCGATCCTGATGGGAAACTTTTAGCCAGGGAGGGAAAAAGTTTCCCAAATATTCCCCTCACCAAAAGTGCTTCTATTGCACGCTTAAATGAGGGTTCTCCACAGATAGAACAAAAAGGAGATATTCGTTCTATTTCTATTGCGGTTTATACTGATAGTTCAGACCGAAGAACATTCCAACTAACAGGATATATCCGCGCTAGTGAGCCAAGCAAAGAATTAGTTTCAAGATTGAATCAGTTGCAACTGGGTATAGAAATTGGCGGAGTTGCTGTTCTAATCCTCAGTGGTGTAAGTGCTGTCTACCTAACATCATTAGCAATTAAACCCACAAAAAAAAGTTTCCAGCATCTTAAGCAATTTACTGCTGACGCTTCTCACGAGTTACGCAACCCCCTGACAGCAATTCTGACGGCAACTCAGTTGATGCAAAATCACTCACAACATTTATCTGAAGATGATTCGAGAAAACTCTCAACTATTAGCAGTGCTACTGAACAAATTCAACATCTCGTCGAAGATTTGCGTTTCCTTTCTCAAACTGATGTAGTGGTAGATTCTTCTATCATTGAGTATTCAAAAGTTCCTCTTGATGAGATTCTTCAGGATTTAGTTGATACTTTTGAGTTTCAAGCGCAGAATCAATCACTAAGTTTTGAATCTCATTTATCAACAAATATTTCTGTCAAGGGTGATATCCATGAATTGAAACGTTTATTTTCTAATCTGCTAGACAACGCGATTAAATACACAAATACAGGTGGAGTCGTGAAACTTATTTTGCAAAAGCAAAACCACTTTGCAGTTGTGTTTGTCGAAGATACTGGCATGGGTATTCCTGAAGAATATCAACCTTTAATTTTTCAACGTTTTTGGCGTGCTGATAATGTTAGTATTCAACAAAAAACTGGGCTAGGATTGGGTTTAGCGATTTGCCAAGCAATTGTACAACGACACTTAGGGAAAATCAAAGTTTACAGCAAATTAGGGGTAGGTAGCTGTTTTCAAGTTTATCTCCCTTTGGCTTAATTGCTAGTCATAAATAAACCGTGATATCCAATTCACATTCATCTGCTAAATAGGATAAAGCACGGAATCGCAAATTGACTATTTCGTCATAAAGTGGATTGAGTTTGCATAGGGGTGGAATGTGAGCGGTCACACCACCCCATAATTTCAAATTACGCTCAAACGGGCATCTTGCAGGAAGTGTTTGACACAACCATTTTGCTAAATTAACATCATCAATTTCTAAAGAGTTTAACCATCGACGTATAGGTGCTACTAAATCGATTCCATTTGGTAAATGAATTGAGTTTGCCATCTTAATTCTCTGTTTGTAAGTTATCGACAGTAAATTAGAAGATTATTTACTTTCTGTTATAAGCATAAACTTGATAAGGTGACAAACTCGGAACAAAATTGTGGCATTCTAAAGATATAAGTCAAACATTAAAGAATCGAAGTAATTCGCAACCTCACAACATTACAAATTTATTTACCTTTTGCAAGGGTCGTGAAGATTTGGGTATATTATCAATCGTATATTTAATTAATTAAGGGACTTTTGGTCTACTCCACAGGCCGCCAAAAGATGGCGGTGACTGCAATATTATTTTGTTTCCTGAGTTTGGGCATTGATAACTGCACTCCAGTCATCGTTTGCAACAGCAGCTTCGAGTTTGTGCTGCCGTTCAAGTTCACTTGTATCCATTCCTTCTGACTCTTTCTGCATGGTCGTATCTGCCATTGCTTTACGCAATTTCAGCTTTTTCTCTTCATAAGCATGACGTTCAGCATCTGACATCGCTTTTTCAGCAGCTTGTGCCACAGTCCCAGCCCACATCTTGCCTTCTGCACCATTACCGGGGGGAATACTTTCTAGTTCTTGTATCCATGCATCCCGCAAATCTTCCATCTCTTGCCGTTTAGGGAAGTTAAATGTCTGCACTCGCACAAAAGCACACTTTTGCGAGCCATTTTCTGCCAAGTGACCATTTAGGGAAATCTTGACATTTCGGGAATAGCCAATATACTGCGTGCCACGTTCTGCATCCAACACGGCGTAAACACCGGCAATTTTTGCATTCTCAGCAAGGGTATGCCAAGCTTCAAAAGGGATGATATCAGTACCATTATTTACCAGTGTGGTAGCTACAGTTTCAACCGTGGCTGTATGTTCATCCTCTGAACTATATAAAAAATCATGCAACCCACGGTGATTTACGGGTACATTTTGATGCTCAACTGGCAGATTGTTTGGATTCATCGGAGTCAATCTCCATATAATTATCGCAAGCTTATCCTCTAATAATGCCTGTAAACCTGTCAAATTACCTATGAATAAATTGGCGTTGCTGAATCCGGGTATGAATTGCTAAATTTACCCTCACCCTTGGGGAGAGGGGTCGGGGGTGAGGGTAATTCATACCTCAATTCAGCAACGCCAATAAATTAAATATTAAAAAATTATCTAATAGTCCTCTGCCCTTGCCTTGTCTGCGTCCCGTGGGGGATACGGCACGCTTTGCGATCGCAAGATCCCCCGTTGGTTTACTCCGCCTTTCTGTGGGCTAGGGGATGCTCTCTTCTCATTAGCCCACAAAAAGGTGGGCTACCTACGGAAGGCGTTCAGCGCCTATGTTTGTATAGCCTCACCCTTCTAGTACAGGTCTTTTGGAAATAAAGCTACCATCAAAAATAGCTAAAAAGCCTGCAACATAGGTGTTCTTTCTTTTTACTTTTTACTTTTTAATGAGTGCCTTGTTGTACTAGGGTGTGCGAAAATTTGAACAAATTTTATATTTAATATAAACATTCTTCATAAATTATTCCCACATTTTTCCTATTTTGGCAATAGTAAAAACGGATTTTTATTAAATTTTTACTATTTATAAATCATACTTAAGCAATTTAGCGAGCTTATCAACGAGCGAGATTGCGAGGACTTCAAGGAAATAATGGCAATAACAAAACACGTAAGTATATGCTCGTTAATTTATAAAGATTTCATGAACTATCCTGAGTAATATTGCTTAAATAATCCGAGTTAAATTAAGCTCTAAACACCAGGGTGTGTCGAAAATTTAAGTAGCAAAAGAATTTACCAAGGAATAATAAAAATGCATCTGCAATTTTCCAAATTACAGGTTGCTGTGGCAGTGTTGGCGGTCATGGTAGCACCGACAACTGCGGCACAAGCATCTACACTCAGCTATTCTGATGTAGTTCCGATTCAAAAAACGAATTTTACAAAATTTGTAAGTCTGCCAAAGTTTAATACAACTTTGGGCGATTTGAGCAGTATCTTGTTTGAATTAACAGGTGAAGTTGAAGGTTCGATTCAATTAGAAAGTTTGGATGCAGAACCTGCGACTCTTACAGGAAATCTAGCGGCAGAAATTAGCTTGCAAAAACCTGATGGTTCACCTTTACTAGTAACTTTGCCGCAAGTTACAAAGCAAAATCAATTCACAGCCTATGATGAGACACCAGATTATAGCGGTACTTCTGGGGCAACATACAAAGAACTCAAAGATAGCAAAACCGTTTCCACTAAGTTAACTTTGAAGAACGAATTTACGCCGTTTCTTGGTTCTGGAAACTTCACTTTACCAGCGATCGCCAGGGCAAAATCTGGAGGTACAGGTGCTGGCAACTTACTAGCATTCATTAACACAACTGCAGGAGCAACTGTGAAGGTAGTGTATGATTACACTCCGATAAAAAAAGAAGAGCCACGGAGAAAAATACCGGAATCGCAAACACCATGTGCTGCGATGGGTGCATTAGGGATTGGTATGTTGGTGACTAAGAAAAAGTGGGTAGCTGTATAATCTGATGCCTGCAAGATCCGCGACTTCTTTAAGAAGTCGGGGATCTGACTGCCTACTCCTAAAAGCGATAATTGCGATCGCGTACCCAAATGCTAACTGGTACGGCATTACCCTGTTCATCCACTTTGACTTCTACTAATATTGGTTGACGTTGGCGTCTGAGTCTGTTTCGCTGGACTTGGGCAATATCGTTATTAATTTGCTGGCGTTGGTCTTCTGGAATGTAATATGATTCTAAGCCGTAGGTGATAAAGCCATTTCGATATTCACCTTGTAAAGCTAGCTGATTTGTTGGTAAAGAATTGGGTCGTGTTGCACTAATTCGTATCGGTCTCCAAGCCCTAGGAATACCACCAGCGGAGGCTATTTGTTGTTGGAGGATTACATACAATCTCGTACCTTCAGCTAAGGGGTCTGATTGTCTATTTCTACCAGGAAATCGCTTTACCAATTGTTGCCAACCTGGAAGCCTTCTCAGATTGTCGTCACGAGAAATATTATAGTCAAGGGTTAATGAATTGTTACGTAATATATTAGAAGGGTCTACAGACGCAGTTTGCAAAAAAGCCCTACTACCAGTAACTTGCGTGTAAATGCCTTGGGTCGGTACTAAAAGAATTAATCCTGTTTGAATCATCAAAGGAACTATAAACCGCCAAAAAGCTACAGGTTTTGTGGATTTCGGTTCAGTTGCTTTTAAATAATCCTTAAAACTAACCCTATTAGTAAACTCACTTTCAGGAGATAATTTTTGCTTAGGTTCAGATGCCTTCATTTTGAAATTTTTATCCTCTTACTTAGGAGAATTAGCTTTCGATAAGTTATTTAAGCGTGCCTCAAACCACAGTCCTGCGGAAATTACCCCCCAACCGCAAAGGATAAACACAAGAGATTTAAATAACAAGCCGCTATCAGATTCCAACATTCGACTAATAATTTGCAGCGTCAATAACATTAAACCGCTCCAAAAGGGTCGTCTCTTGCCTAACTGTAGTCCTTCTCTAATTAGTCCACCGGCTAACAATGCGAGGAGAACATTAAAAGTGAATACGGCAAAAACACCAAACCTGCTACTAGCTTGATGTAGGAAAGGTACTAAAGCGGTGATGAGAATAAAGCTGCCAATAAAGACACTAGTAATATCAATTCCTTGGTGCTGGCGATTAGGTCTGTGGCGTAGGAGATACAACCATTGTAATACAGCCAAGCCACTCAGAATTCCTAAATCTATGAGAGGGAAAAATCTCAGGACTGAGTTGTAATTAGTGCGTGAAATATACAATGCGTTTTGCCACCACCAACTAAAGGAAAGGATATAGAATAGAAAGCCAAAAAACAGCAATGCTAAACTGCGGGCAAGGGGTTGAAATAACCGATAATTTATTTCTGGAAATAGCAGGTCATCGTAACTCCAGAATAATGCTGGTGGAAGTACAAAAGCGAAAGAAGCAAGCCAAGGTGCTGCTTGGGAATAACTTAGAAGTTGCAACGAATTGACATTGAGTTGTAAGGAACTAGCAAAAGCGAAGGCAGAAGAAGCAAAAATCCAACGCGATCGCACCCAATAGGCTAGGGGTACAAATGTCAACCATGAGAATAATGGCATATGTTGTACTATCAACCGCGCCCAGGTTAAATCAGTGCCTGAATTCGGCAATTCTCCCAACCCGAACCAATAGCCAATTTGGGTCAGGACAATTCCCAGTATCCCCAGAGAAGTCAAGCGTAAACCCCACGACATTGCCAAGACGCTCAATCCCCAGGCAAGGAATAATTCGTAAGTAGAGCGGTTGATTTGAAACAACTGCCCCATTAACGCCAAATTTGCGCCTAATATCAAAGCAGCTATAAATAACAATCCTTCTCCCAGCAGCTTTTTCCCCAACGGAGGCTTTTTCCCTTCACTGTTGATTGATGTTCCTTCCCGCCAAAAGCTAAAACCGGTGATACTAGTGCCAATAAACAAACTTATTAGCAATACCACTTTAGCTTCACGGGACCATACATCCCAGTTAGCAGCGATAAAGGTAATTGCACCGGATGCTAGCAGGATGCAGCCAATCCCGATTAATAAGAAAACAAAGCGATCGCGTGCAGCAGCTTCCAGCTTATTAAATTGATAACGTTCAGCTAGTTGGGTGTACAATGCAGGGTTGATTAGTCCTTCATCACGCCAAAGTTGTGCTTCTTTGCGTAATTTTGCGCGAAAATTATCTAACATCATGACAATCCCCGATGCATTTGGGTAGTGTGACGTAGCAAGATCCCCTCCAGGGATCGTCATCTCAATCGCAGCCATACATAATATTTTCAGTATGAAGGTACTTACATAAAGAAAATTGTTATTGTGTGACAATTTCAGTTATTAATAATTGACCATTTGTCTTTCTCCCCACTTCCCCACTGCCTAATTTATGGAAAAACCTTCAAATTTATTACTAAAACTGACACGACGTTTATTTGAAAATCCAGATGAACAAGATAAATTTATTCAAGCTTTAGTTAATCCTCAGCCATTCAATCCCTGTATTCTTTGGTGTCAAAAAAAGCCCGAAGTACCACTCTTTCCTGTAGAAACACCAACAGTTTGGCAGCCAGAATTTATTGATCGTTTAATCTTGGGAGAAAAACCAGGTAAACATCAACTCCACCAACAAGGATATTTCTATTGTTTGGATTTTTCCTCTGTATTTGCAGCTTCAGCTTTGTTAGAAATTTCTCAACCAATAAAGTTCGTATTTGATATGTGTGCTGCACCAGGTGGTAAAAGCGTCTTTGCTTGGAAGCTTTTACAGCCGAAATTACTTATTAGTAACGAAGTAATTGGTAAACGTTTGGGAATGTTAATTTCTAACTTAAAACGTTGCCAAATTAGCCCATCTGGTGTAGTAAATAGAGATTCAAGTATCTTTGCAGAAACAATTCCATTATCTAGCGATCTAGTGATAGTAGATGCTCCTTGTACAGGGCAATCACTACTCGCCAAAGGTGAAAAAGCTGATGGTTGCTTTCATCCAACATCTATTAATAAAAGTGCAAACAGACAAAAAAGAATTATGGCAAATTCCGCCCAGATAGTTGCACCACAAGGTTATATTGCTTATATGACTTGTACTTATTCTCCAGAAGAAAACGAACAAGTTTGTGAATGGTTATTAGAAAAATTTCCTCAGTTTCAACCTGTACAAATTAATCATTTAAAAGATTATCAATCCCATTTAACTACAATCCCTTGCTATCGGGTATTTCCTCAATCTCGTTTAGGTGCTGGTGCATTCACTGCGCTATTTAAAAATACTGAAGAAGCAGAGGCAAACGAGGTCGATACAAATGATTTATCTCTTGTTTGGAATTCTTTATAGCGTTTACCATCCTGATAAGATACAAATGTTATCAGCGTCCATCTGCGTTCTACCCTACACAGAAGGCGTACAGCGCTCATTGTGCGGTTTAAAACTCTTTAATGTATTGCACTCAATTCAAAACCGTTATAAACGCAGAGTAACCCAGAAGAAGAAACTCCACAAACACCCTCAGAAGACTTGTATCCCATGATGCACCATGAGAGTACATAAACAAAACTTTATAAACTCTGGTAAAAGAAAATGTAAAGATGGGAATACAGGTGTCGCATCAAAACTAAAAATCATGACCAATATCGCTGACAGAATCTACCGCTTTAATCAAGGACGCAACCCAGAACTACTTGAGTTGAAATACAAGCTCATGCGTTCTGATGTCTTTAGCTTTTTTCGGGGAGCTTGCCACTTATTCTACGAAGATTTACCTGTCAACTTCCCCGGTAATGTAGCTCCAAATACTTGGCTTTGTGGTGATTTACATCTAGAGAATTTTGGCAGCTATAAAGGTAATAATCGCTTAGTTTATTTTGATGTTAATGATTTTGATGAAAGTGCCCTTGCTCCTTGTACTTGGGATTTAACTCGTTTGATTACTAGTGTTTTAGTTGCTTATGACACTTTGAAGGTAGATAATCAAGAAGCCCTATCTTTATGTAATTCCTTTCTAGATGCTTACACCCATAGCTTGGCTAAGGGACATCCTCGCAGTGTAGAAACGGAAACTGCACAAGGATTGGTAAAAGATTTGTTGGAAGGTTTAGAGCAAAGAAAACGCAAAGATTTTTTGAAAGGACACGTTCATGAAAAAAAAGGTAAGCAACGCTTAATTATTGATAATAAACATACTCACCATTGCTCCCTTGCGCATCAAGAAAAAGTCACAGAATTAATCCATACTTGGGCAAAAACACAAACTAAACCAGAATTTTTCCAAGTATTAGATGTTGCTTACCGCATAGCTGGTACGGGTAGTTTAGGTTTAGAGCGTTATGTAATTTTAGTTGAAGGTAAAGGTTCACCTAACTACAACTTTTTATTGGATCTCAAGGAAGAATGTCCTTCGTCTTTACAGCCTTACCTAAAGGTACCTCAGCCTTATTGGAATAACCAAGCGCAAAGGGAAGTTGCTATCCAAGAAAGGGTGCAAGGAACTTCACCTGCGTTGCTCTGTGCCCTGGAATTTAAGAGTAAACCTTATGTGCTGCGAGAATTACAACCATTTGAAGATAAAGTTGACCTCAACCTATGTGCTGGTAAACTGGGCCGTTTGCAAAAGTTAATGCAAACAATGGGTGAAGTAGTAGCTTGGGATCAATTACGCAGTAGTGGTAGACAAGGCTCGGCGATCGCTGATGATTTGATTAGATTTGCCAACTCATCTGATTGGCGCAATCCAATCTTGGATTATGCCCAATCTTACTCTGTTCAGGTAGAACATGATTATCAAGAATTTTGCGCTGATGTAAAGACCTTGGAGGAAAACACGACGAATTCACATCCCCAAAAAAGTAAAAAAGTACATGTTGCAACGTGACAATTATCGATGCTAAAGCGTAACCGTGGCCTAAAAACAATATCACCTGCAACCAGTGTAAAACTCCCCGTTTTCGGCGACATTTTGACTTATAGGTTAAAATAAGGTGTTAGTTGCGGTCAATTTATGCCTAAAAACGTCAACAAAAACTCTCGCACGTTCTCCAAAGCTAAAACCGTGATGCTGTCTATATTTGCCGTCACAGCTTTGTTAATTGCAGCTTTTCCCAAACTGTATGAGATGAAATCCAAGGCTGGGATTAACATATCACAAGGTCGTCACGCCCCAACATATTTTCAAAAGAAGACTCACGGCCTTTTCAAGTGTGAGTGGTTATACCCTTATAAATCATGCGACGGCAAGTAACCTCCTCAACATCAGAAAAAGGGCAAAATTTACAGATACAGCACTTTGCAAGTAAATGAAGTACACCCCCTCCCCTTGGCAAGGGGAGGGTTGGGGAGGGGTATTTCTGTACCTCACAAAGTTGAAATTTGCTGTAGCTAAAATTGGGGCTTGACATCAGAAGTCCAGACATCCAGTAACTGTTGGGCATCTGCTTGAGAAATATGACCAATACGAGCAATCAGTAGGGATTTTTCCAGACAATCTAGTCGGGCAAGACGAACGACTGAGGCAACACGTAAGCCGCTTTGTTGCCAATCATTCAGGGCTACATCGGTTCTTGATCTCAAAGATGCAGACGTTACAGCAGCGACGATCGCATCTCGATCATCCAACCATAGAATTAAAACTGGGCGTTTTTTGGCAGCACTACCATCAGTAAAATTGATTTCAGCAATCCAAATATCACCGGGTGTAATCGTCATACAGTCCTTCGTCTTCGTTTGCATAGCTACGGAGAAAAGCATTATGATTCCGCGTTGGTAGAGGCGCAAAAGAAGGGGTGGAGACAGGTTGAATCGTAATCAGCCAACATCCTGCTCCTACACTGGCGGTTAATTCGGGCGGCAGAGCCAGTGTTTCACCAGGTTCGAGTTCAATTTCATAGGTGAGCTTGATGGGTTGGCTTCTCATAAATAAACAGGTTAGGTCATACGCTTCATTATAGCGATCGCTTTATTGTCTAAAACTACAATTTGGGGGTTGCAAGATCGGGATCTGAGCCTCACAACACCTCCAAATTAATGTGGTGCAGCCCTCTAAATCCCCTTTGAATTGGCAGGGCTGATTCATTCGACAAGGTATGTATTTTGTCAATACCATTGGCGATAAATATTCGGGCAAAAGTCATGAATTTTTGACCTTTTTGATGCCTAAGATTGAATGCCAATTGAATGCCTTGCTTATTTTTCATCTCCTGAACCCTTGATTTTTAAGGCCTTTTAGGGAATGAATCAGCCCTGCTTTGAATTGGGGGCAAGAGGCAAACTTATGACAACTTACTCAACCTTCATATTGACATCAACTGCCAATTTTTGTCCCAATTTTAGCAACTGTCGGCACTTTCTACCATCATCTCCCAAGACCTTAATTGCAGCACATTGCGGCAGAATTTTACTGTGCAAACAACTGAAATATAACTCTTGCGATCGCTCAAGACTGATTCCAATCTCTAATTGATAACTAATATCAATCAGTTTCTCCAATCGCTGGATATCTGCATCAAATGTACTGTTGGGATCGTGCAACAATTGCCAGAGCGATCGCAGGATTAGCTGTTCTAATAACTGCTTGCCCTCGTGTATATCCAACCGACAGCGCAGGTGTTTCGCTTCTGTTGCGATCGCTTCCAATTCTACTAGGTGATTCCAACTTGATTGCGCTTCACCGAAATCTTGCTCCAAAGCTCTCAATGTCAACATACATCGATGTCCCAAGGCAATTTCCGCTGCTACCTGCAATTCTCGCGGTGCTGCGATTCCATCCCGGTGAAAGGCCATCAACACTCCGTAATTATCCCGATATGCCTGCGTATAAAGTTGGTCTAGCCTTGTCAAGGTTTCCTGACTTAACAGCCGCATCAACCGATGGCGTTCCTCAGCAAAGAGATTCTGCAAGCTATATGCCTCAGCCCCAGGCATCTGTGTCATCGCCAAAATAGTTTGAGCCGCACTTGCCTGCTGTAGCCCCCCAAACAGCTTGTCCTTCAACAGACTGTAATCGCGCCGCCCTGTAGATGGTTGAATACAGCAGTGGAAATCCCAGCCTCCCAGATGCAGGACAGCAAATACCACATCCTCACTTTCCCAGGTAATTTCTGACACCAGCTTCAATTGACCCACCGCCAGAGTTAGAGAACCCATTCGTTGCAATTGGTAATCTAGCTCAGAAGTCTTGTAACAATAAACACGCCTATTCTGCTTATTAACAGTTGTCCGCTGACCGTTGAATATGGAAGTAATGGCGTAATGTGCAGCTACTTGGTTAAAGGTAATCTGAGCCGTTAAAACTAGTTGGCGGTATACTTCACCACCATGTAGATAAGTCTCAACATTACTGGCTGCTAAACCAAGGCGTTTGAGGAAGCCTTTTTCTAGCTGCACACCTGCGACATCCCCCGCCAATTCCAATGCACGGGAGGCATAGCGGAGAATTTGTGTCCCCTCTGGACGGGAAATTTCTTCAAAAAACCAACCACAACTGGTGAACATAAATAAGGCATGACGCTGCATTTCTAAAAGTCGCAGTGCGTCAACTTGTTCGGCAGCGCTGAGTTTGTGGTTTTGATGGCGTGACAGAAAACGGCTAACATTTTCGACCGTGCGATCGCGTAACACTTCGATATACTCATCCCTTGCTTGCCAGGGATCGCGGAATAACTGCCGACCATGTTCTTCATAGACTTGAATTAGTTGATCCCGCAACCAATTCAAAGTATCCCGCAACGGCCGACGCCATTTTTGATGCCAAAGACTACCTTCACCACCGCAACCGCAGTCATCTTGCCATCTATCGACACCGTGGGCGCAACTCCATGCGGTTACCGATTTTAATTCAACTTCCCAGCTAGGAGAATTTAAGCTGAGGTAGTGAGCAAAGTTCGTTACAGTCCAACCCCGGTGAGGAAATTCTTTTGTAAAGGCATAAGCGAGGGTTTTCTCAGTTCCACTCTTGTGGTGTCCAAAGGTTTCCCCATCGGTCGCTACAGAAATTAGTTGTGCAACCCGGTGATCCCCGCGAATTGCTGCACCAATGCGTCCTGCAAAATGGGTGGAATTATAAACCACATCGCTAAAACCCATATCCCGCGAAATAGGCCCATCGTAAAAGAAAATGTCAATGTAGGGTCTGTCAAGAGTTATTTGTTTTCCCTTCTTCAGAGGACTATCTTTTAAATAACACCGATAAGGGCGGGTGGGATCGATTTGATTCCCCCCAACTTCGTGCCATTCTGGGTTTCTATCATTTTCTGTCGGTTGGGGACGACAACGCAGGGCTTGAGAAGGAGCCAAAACAATAAAATTAATCCCTTCTTCTACCAAAGCTTCCAAAGTGGCATAGTCTACAGCAGTTTCCGCCAGCCACATTCCTTCGGGATCGCGTCCAAAGCGGGATTTAAAGTCTGCTTTCCCCCAACGAATTTGAGTTAATTTATCGCGCTCATTGGCAAGAGGCATGATGATGTGATTGTATACTTGGGCGATCGCATTCCCGTGCCCCTCCAAGCGATCGCAGCTTAAACGATCTGCCTCTAAAATCCGCTGATAAACCTCTACATCATGACGTTCCAACCACGACATCAACGTTGGACCAATGTTAAAGCTCAAATGCTCATAATTATTCACGATCCCCACTAATTCGCCTCGGTCATTCAGGACTCTGGCAAAGGCATTTGGGCGATAGCATTCATGATGAATTCGCTCATTCCAGTCATGGAAAGGTGCAGCACTGGGCTGGCGTTCAATCGCATCCAAATAAGGGTTTTCTCGTGGTGGCTGGTAAAAATGACCATGCACAGTTACGTAAACACCCTTAGCCGTTCTCATGGAATCGGCAGCGTTTTTCGCATTTTGATTGGGTGTCAAACTTGAGCCAGCACTAGCCGGTAGTTCAGCAGCAGAAGTCATGTATTATTATCCAAAATCAAAAAAAAACTTGCAATTGCGCCGACGACAACCTGTATAAAACTTTTTACAACGGCATTGCCATAAAAGTTAGTATAGATGACAACGATGAGACATAACCATATTTGTACACAATAAAGACGCCCCGCAGCAACATTTTCAAACTTATTCTTTTGTGGTTAATCTGCGTCATAAACACAAAAGCCATATAGGAATTAGCGATTGAAAAGCCTTGGTCAGCGGGTTTTTCGTTTGCAGCGCCAACAAACTTAATTCTCTTTTAATATACTAAACCGCATTTGTGAAGTATAATCCGGAATTTTTTGTTGCAAATGTTAAACATGAACAAAATTTTATCCGGGAGTTGGGGGTTTAAGACCCCGACTTATTCAGGGAGCCCGTTTTGAGTTGGGGTTCTGTATCCACATATATAAACCTCCTGCTTCTTCCTTCTTCCTTCTTCCTTCTTCCTTCATTAGCGTCCCCATCCCTAACCCCACGGCAACAAAGGTTAAATATCACCCCAAGCGGGTACTATCAAAGTTGATGGCTTGACGTTACCTTAGAAGTAACTGCAATTGCCGCACTAGACTTACTGCTACAAAGGATTTCACTCCTCAATCTAAAAATTAATTATTCTTGGAGTAGAATCCTTTGTAATCCTTTAAAATCCGCGATAGAACTTGCTAACTGTTAATTTCCATGTCTTGAATTATCTAAATCTCAGATAATGGTGATTGCAAAAACAAGTAAAATTAACCTACTTATTCCAAGTGATTATTTGGCGATCGCAATACAGAGGTAATTGATTATTCAGCTAGATAAATTAAAAGATAATATCAATTTAAATAAATAATGCCGCAGTCAGAATTTCACAATCCGTCTCGGCGGAAATAAACCGACCATCATCAATAGCAGCGAAAGCTTAATGTATAATTATTGTTTCTTTTTACTTTTGGTGTTTGGGAAATCGACATTAGCCAATGAACGCAAAATCGCTCAATACCCTCAAATGAAGCGCGAGCATACCATAAAGGGTGCCGAAGCAAAGGTAATCTAACAATCTAAAATGGTATAAGTTACATTTTATTGCTGGATTTTATATGAAAAAACCTAAAAATAAACCACAAGTATTTAGTATGGAAGCAGCTTTCCTTCGGAATTTACCAACTTTACGTTTTGGTGACTCAGGTAATGCTGTCAGAGTGTTACAGCGGCTATTATCGTCAAATGGCTACCCTGTAAGAATTGACGGTAATTTTGGAGCAGTGACCGAGACTGCTGTCAAAGCGTTTCAAAGTCAGCAAAATTTGGTTGCAGATGGCGTAGTTGGTCCAAAAACTTGGCAAAAGTTGACAAGATAGTACAGTTATGAATTAGGAGTTAAGAGCTAAATAAATACGAACTCACAACTCGTGACTAATTTTAAATGTGCAAATTGCCACTATAAAAATCCTACCTATGCTGGTGTTTGAGAGTAAAAAAACAGCTAAGGGTAGGAATATTTTTTTAATTAGAGATTGACAATTTTAACTAATTATTAACGTTAATGCTTAACAATTAACCTCTGTGTGATACGCTTTACAGTTTGATGGCTGGTTGCAGATTACAATTGCACAAAGCAAACATGAAAATTGGATAAAATCTAAAGAACTACAGGCGTAAAGACAACTGGAGAGCAAGAAACAGGGGAATGGGGGCGTTTACAAGGCTTATATCTGAGGGCAAATCTACTATAAATACACCCCACTTACGCTTTGTTAAAAGGGTAAGTCCTACTGGACATTCGGGATACAATTGTTACGTTATTTGAAACTTTAATTACGTAAACACTATTCCGGGATATTAGTAATTTTGTCTGTCAACGTAATATGAGTGTTAGTAAAAAGAACCAAAATGAGTGATATTGGCCTGCTGATGACAGGCATATTAACAACAGGACAAGCATCTGGATCTAATTTACCGGAAAAGCTATCAGTTGAGCCAGACAATCAGGTGCAGCAGTTTACTCTTAGTGAGATAACTAGCTTAGTTGCAGCTGCTAAAATCACACCACCTGAATTCATCCCACACACCACAATAAATCCCCTTACGAATGCGCTCACGTTAGAAAATAAAAATATACTCAATACAATCTCCCAAAAAATTCGCTCTAAAAACTTTTCTAGCTTGCGACCTTGCCAAACTTCTCATTTAGAATGCCAAGATAATAATAAAATACTTGTTGCACAATCCCAAGATGTTGGCACTCAAACTCTACCCACTATCGGTTTTGGTAATTCTGGTGTTTCAGTGAAAGTTTTGCAGCGTTTGTTAAGGTCTAATGGCTATACAGTTAAAGTTGATGGATTTTTTGGTGCGTTGACTGAAACTGCAGTCAAAGCTTTTCAAAATAAACGTAATTTAATAACGGATGGTGTCGTTGGGGTTAGAACTTGGTATGAGTTGACAAGGTAATTAAGAGTTTCTTCTGTTAGCTGTTAACGGTTAATTCTCATTTGCTGAACTCTTCACTCCTAATATGATCTCGATCCAAACTACATCCGCAGCTAGGGCAGTCATGTTGCCTTATATGTAGTTTCTTCGGTACTTTAACCTCTTTCAAACCTAAGTCAATACCAACGGTTTTATGAACTGCTTGGATTAATTCAGACATAGTGACATCTCCTTATGGATTTAGGAATTGTCAGTGGTTATTGCCTAGTAAGCTAAAAATCTTACAATTTGCACAACTACATTTGGTGTAATTATTGTTGGGTGAACCTCCAAAGCGCCCCAGTAATGCAAATTATATGCGCCAGAGCTTAAAACAACCAATCTATAAGATTTGTTAATAAGTATCTGAAAAGGTCAATAAGCTACAAAAATTTCAGTAGAATTTTGCAATACTAAAATATAAGCAGCTTGTCGCCTATAAAAAGCTACATTCTCACATCCGATTACATTAAGCGCGATCGCGGCTAATGGGTTAATCACCTATTAAAAGGCGAATCCCATTTACCAATCTTGTCTTACGGGAGATAAATTCAGGGCGAACGATGGGACTTGAACCCACGAATGGTGGTACCACAAACCACTGCCTTAACCACTTGGCTACGCTCGCCATTTATTACATTTCCAATTATAGCACGTCTATTTGAAATTGAGCAAAGAGTTTTTGCCAATGGAACGGACTCAGTTAATCTAAAGTCTAATAACCAAAGCGAATAACAGTTCCCCGATCATGAAAATCTCGACGATCGTTACATTTGTAGGAGTAGCAACACTAGCCGTTTTCGGGATGGCAATGGTAAAGACCAACCCTAGTGAGACTGAATATCAAGCGTATGCCACCCAACAACTGACAGAATACGCCAAAGCCAACGTCTGTAAGAAAACCCCGAGTTTTATAGAGAAGTTGATAAATTCTAATTGCCAGAACTTACTAGAATCCGCTAACCCACAAATGCGGGATCTAATCGCATCTAGCACCCAAAGGCACGATTTCATTATTTTTAGCCTTTACCGCACAGAGTTCAAATTAAATTCCTGGCTACCCTCTTACAAGTTTGAGACTGTGGGAGCGTTGGATAATTTCTATACTTATAAGGCTGAACAGCAATAGAAACGATCCACTCAGTCTTCTTGTTGGAATGCTGTGGATGAATCTCTTCAAAATCCAGGTGTGCAATTTCCACAAAATCATTTGTTTTCCTGTGCGTAAGTGCAAGTTCAATCTGAGATTTGCATTTAGACCGTAATATAACGTAGTCACAATATCAGCAGGGAGGTAAGCGACATGTAGGCGCTGAAGGCCTTGCGCAGCTATTGTAATACCATTTCTGCATGAAGATGCAATTTCCTTGCCCACCTTACTGTGGGCTACCTACGGAAGGCGCTATGTACGTATAGCCGAGCCAGTGCGTTGGGCGGCTCCGCCGACTTGTTCGCGTAGCGTCTCCGACAGGAGAAGCACCTGGCGTTCACACTTCTGAGGGTGTGGAGGAATAAAGCGCAACTACAGCGTGATTTAAGCGGACATTATATTTATATTACGCACAAGATAGGGATTAGGGCATTACTTAACTTTTGGCAGAGATATTTAAGTAGCAAGTCTTTCTGAAGATGCAGGTTTTGCTTCACCTTCCTGTTTAACATCTTTAAATATGTGAAGACAATTTACCGCTGATTGCAAATAAATATGTATTATCGGAAAACTTAATTGCAAAAAGCTGTAAGAACGCAAATTAAAAACAGGGAGCGGAATCAAATGTTTTTTCACAAAAAAGAGCCTGTACATACTGTTAAAGTTGACGAACCAAATCCACGTTTTGCCCAACTACTTTTAGAGCAATTTGGTGGTGCCACAGGTGAACTTACGGCAGCTTTGCAATACTGGACCCAATCCTTCCATTGCGAGAACGCCGGAATTCGGGATATGCTTCAAGATATCGCGTTAGAAGAGTTTGGTCATTTAGAAATGGTTGGCAAACTAATAGAAACCCATACCAAAAACGTTGACCAAACAGAAGCTTATAAAAGTACTTTGTTCGCCGTACGCGGTATGGGGCCACATTTACTAGATAGTCAGGGCAATGCATGGAGCGCAAATTATGTCAACGAAGGTGGTGATGTAGTGCGCGATTTGCGGGCTAATATCGGTGCGGAAGCTGGCGCACGTCAAACTTATGAATCCTTGATTAAGTTAGCTTCTGATGAAGGCACGAAAAATACACTTGTCCACCTATTGACTCGGGAAATTTCCCATACCCAGATGTTCATGAAAGCACTGGATTCTTTGGGCAAATTAAATGAACCATTTTTTGGGAATATCCAACCCGATAGCACTGTAGATATTTACTATAATTTATCTACTAACGGCAAGGATGAGCGCGGACCTTGGAACTCGGAACCAAGTTTCCGTTATATTGCCGACCCTGTTGCAGAAAAACAGTCTTAATTTGCTTGTAAGAAAAAGATTTTCGGGCAATTTCTATCAGTGGGTAAATTGCCTATTAACTTCTTCTTTTGACTGCTAAAACTGCGCGACCAACGCATTTAATATATAGCACTTTGCAAGTAAATGAAGTACACCCCCTCCCCTTGGCAAGGGGAGGGTTGGGGAGGGGTATTTCTGTACCTCACAAAGTTGAAATTTGCTGTATAGTAATCTTATAGAATTTGTGTTGGCACTCGCGCTCCTGGGTTCTCAATTCACGCTGACCGAACCCCGACTACGTAAAAGTTGTCGGGGTTTGTAACTGGTTTTAACTTAAACGTGATAGAATACACAAAATGAAAGCTTAAATTACATCCTTGCTAATGCCATCATCTGGGTATTTGTTGGTATCTCATGGAAGTCGCGATCCGCGTCCGTCCATTGCTATGCAGCAATTGGCAGGACTAGTGCAGAAAAAATTCCAAGACAAAGGCATGGCGTCCCCAGTCGGTACAGCATACTTAGAATTAAGTTCTGAACCGTTACACGAGCAAATTAAGCAATTCGCCCTTCATGCCAAAGCATCTAACTGTACTGATATTAGAATACTACCGATATTTTTGCTGTCGGGAGTACATGTAATGGAAGATATTCCTGCGGAAGTTGCTTTATCTCAACAGACTGTTGGTCAAGATATGATGATTTCATTGCAACCATATTTAGGCCGTCACACTGGTTTATGGCGGTTGTTGGTAGAGCAAATGGTTTTTAGGGATGTGGAAGCATGGATTATTTTGTCTCATGGTAGCCGTCGTCTTGGAGCGCTAGAACCAGTCGAAGTATTGGCCAAGAGATTAGAAGCAGTGACAGCTTACTGGTCTGTGCCTCCGAGTTTAGAATGGAGGGTGGAGGAATTAGTCACTGCTGGGTATAAAAAGATTGGAATTTTGACATACTTTTTGTTCGCAGGTGGAATAACCGATGCGATCGCTCGCAAACAAGAAGAGCTAAAATTACAATTCCCTGGAGTCAGTTTCCATTTAGCTGAACCTTTGGGAGCAACTCCAGAATTAGCCGAAGTTATTTGGGATTTGATGCAGGCATGAAGCGCATAGAAGATGAGGGGAGTAAGTTGAAGGGGAAGGTATATTTAGTTGGTGCCGGACCTGGTGACCCAGGATTAATGACCCTCAAGGGGAAGGGGTTATTAGAGTGTGCAGATGTGGTAATTTATGATGCCTTGGTGAGTCCGGCAATTCTCGGGATGATTAATCCAGCCGCAGAACAAATAAACGCTGGCAAACGGATGGGACGGCATTCCGTGTTGCAAGATGAAACAACCCAATTACTGATAGATAAGGCGCAATCTCATACCATAGTCGTTCGTCTCAAAGGCGGTGACCCATTTATATTCGGTCGTGGTGGCGAGGAAATGGAAGAATTGGTAAAAGCCGGAGTTGCAGTAGAAGTGGTGCCCGGTATTACATCTGGCATTGCGGCAACTGCCTATGCCGGAATTCCCTTAACTCATCGATTGTATAGTTCTTCTGTAACATTTGTGACTGGGCACGAGGCAGCGGGGAAGTATAAACCAGCAATCAATTGGCAGGCGATCGCCCAGGGTTCCGAGACAATTGTGATTTATATGGGAATTCACAATTTGCCTTACATCGTGGAACAACTAACAACAGCAAGCTTGAGTCTGGAAACACCGATTGCTTTGGTACGTTGGGGTACAAGACCGGAACAAGAAGAATTGATTGGTAAGTTGGGGACAATTGTCGAGTCCGTGGAGAGAACAGGATTTAGAGCGCCAGCGATCGCGGTAATTGGGTCTGTAGTAAATATGCACGCCATCTTATGTGGTTGTCGTCCAGTGTATCATATTTAACTGCCGTCCAACTTTGGCGTTGCATCTTCAAGGTCTAAATTTTGTAGAAGCAATTCCCCGTAGCTTCCCAAACTTACATAAATTATATCATATCCGCTTGATTACTTATCAAACCGGAAGAACCCCACCCCGTCAAAGCTACGCTTCGTCTCCCCTCCCCTTACCAAGGGGAGGGGATTAAGGGGTGGGATATAATGACTGTGGTTAGCATAACTAATTATGCGGACATGATATTACCCCAAAGTTTTGACTAGAATAAGAATAAGACTTACCCATTCTTCGGTTAGATATTCTATTATTTTGTAGCGGTAATTCATGTAGCTTGCCTCCTTACTGGTATTACCGCTACAAGCCATCTGTTTCTTTGTAAATGAATGTCATCAAACCATAATTTGTACGTAAGCCTATTGTTACAGAGAATTGGTATCAGCTGATGTTTAATAGTATTCTTGAGCGCAATCGTGTACATTCATTAGGTCAGGGCAAGCAGACAATTATCTTTGCTCATGGGTTTGGCAGCGATCAAACCGCTTGGCGACATCAGGTGGGTGTTTTCAAATCTTTGTACCACATTGTCCTCTTTGACCACGTTGGAGCGGGTCAGTCAGATATAGCGGCCTACAGTCCTCGGCGTTATAGCTCCTTGTATAGCTATGCAGAAGATTTGTTAGAACTGTGCGCAGAACTTAAGTTGTCTGACGCAATTCTCGTCGGGCACTCGGTCAGCGGGATCGTCAGCTTACTTGCGGCATTGGTCGATCCGAGTCGCTTTTGTCAACTCATCTTTGTAGGAGCTTCTCCACGATATCTCAACGATCGCGCGACCAATTACATTGGCGGATTTGAACAGTCGGATCTAGATGCCATATATGCCTCCATGTCTTCTAACTATTACGCTTGGGCGAGTGGTTTTGCACCCTTAGCAATGGGGAATCTAGAGCGTCCCGAATTGACGAGGGAGTTTATCAATACCCTATCAGCAATTCGCCCAGATATTGCCCAAGCGGTCGCACGGGTGATTTTTCAATCAGACCATCGAGCAGAACTACCGAGGCTAAAAGTTCCAACGGTAATTCTTCAGTCGAGTAATGATATTGCGGTTCCTCCCGAAGTGGGAAAATATATGGCAGACAAGATTCCCGATGCTAAACTCATCTCCATCAATGCTCACGGACATCTCCCTCATTTGAGTGCGCCCGACGTGGTAACACAAACTCTCACAGAATGCTTTGCCGCTTGAACCAATTAAATTGGCGTTTATTACCATCGCTCCATCATCCTGAGCGACTACCCACGTTTGCCCCTTTGATCCTGGGGTTGGCCGGGAGTTTCTTCGGTCTTGGGATGTTGGCAGGTGCCTCTGTGCTACTTCTGCTTGCCCCGATTTTGTTTGCGGGTTGTACTTTGTTGCCCAAACCTTGGTCGATTGCTGTTAGCTTGCTCAGTATTGCGACCGCGTGGATACTACTCCTCGATAGCGAAAAATCACCCATTTGTCAAGTAATCAGTTTGGGAATCTTTGCCATTATATGTTTATGGGTGCGAACACGGCTATTACTTATTGAGTGGCAACGAGCATCCCAGGTAACCTTGGCCGCATTCGTCCAAGGTGACACCGCAATCAATCCCGAGCAGTTGCTTGCCCAAGCGATCGCCTCTTTGAAGAAATTTGCTCGTGCCGATGGGGCTTTAGCGCTGCGTCAACTTGATGAAGTGACGGCGGAAGCGATAGTAGTATTGCCCGATACATTATTACGGAGTCCGCTGACAACGCCGACCCTGTTTGCAGAAGCTCTAGTGCAAAACCGATGTCTCTACTACTCAGACTATGTTGCTGCGCCTTCTTCGGCACCTGTTTTGCTGGCTCAAGGCGTGCGATCGGTGGCAGTGTTGCCGTTGCATCAACCCGGTAACTTGCCAGGTGCCATCCTTCTGCTTTGGTATAAACCAACAAACCCATCTAAGCAGTTGCAACAATTTATCGAATCACTCTTGGGCGGACTGAGCAATTTGTTGCGATTTCAAAATAATACCCTACGCTTGGATAAGCTGCAAGCTCGATTTAGGGCAATGCTAGAAACGATTCCTCAAGGAATTGTGTTTGTCGATGATGATGGTGAAGGTTGGGTCAACCAAACGGCTGCGATGCAACTGGGACTGTCCCAAGGAGAGAAGGAACCAATAACCATATCCCTTGCGATGACCAAATTACGGATGAAGGCAGACAACCAAGGGTGGCTTACAACCCAAGCTGCTGAATTCTTCTCTAAGCCGGATGCAGAAATTCGGGATTGGCAATGGTTTTTCACTCAGCCGCAACCAAAAGTCTTGAGCCTTTCGAGTACCCCTGTCCACGTCAGGAATGTCCTCGGTCGTCTGTGGGTGCTGGATGATATTAGCGAGCGAAAACAGGCTGAAGTCGCAACTCAAAAAGCCAAGGAAATAGCGGAAGCGGCTACCCACGCCAAAAGCGAGTTTTTAGCTAATATGAGCCACGAAATTCGCACACCGCTCAATGGCATTTTGGGTTATGCTCAAATTCTGGAAAAAGATCGGGCGCTTACCGACCCGCAAAAAAGAGGGTTGAAGATAATTCGTCAGTGTGCCGAGCATCTCCTGACGCTGATTAACGACATTTTAGACCTTTCTAAAATCGAAGCCCGGAAAATGGAGCTTTATCCCAAAGACTTCGATTTTCCCAACTTTCTTCTTGAGGTTGCTGATATCTGCCGGGTGCGTGCCGAACAGAAAGGCATCTTGTTAATCTATGAAACGCTTTCACCTTTGCCTAAATTCGTCCGGGCTGATGAGAAACGCTTGCGGCAAGTATTGCTTAACATCCTGGGGAATGCAGTCAAATTTACCGAAAAAGGTAGGGTGACCTTCAAAGTTGGTTGGAAAGAAAATTTTGACTCACCTAAAATCTGCTTTCAGATAGAAGACACGGGGATTGGGATTGCGATAGACCAATTAGAAGTGATATTTTCACCGTTTCAGCAGGTTGGAGACACCCGTAAAACTGAAGGAACTGGGCTAGGACTATCGATTAGCCGTCAACTAGTCCAAATGATGGGTGGGGAAGTGCAGGTAAAAAGCACCTTAGGTGAGGGAAGTATCTTCTGGTTCGATTTGGGTTTAGAATCTATTGATGGGTTGACTAATGTCCAAGCGAAGGATTCCCGTAGAATTATTGGTTACGAAGGTCAGAGGCGGAAAATTTTAATCGTCGATGACCAGTGGACAAACCGTTCTGTATTGGTCAATTTCCTAGAGCCTTTGGGATTTGAACTGGTTCAAGCAGAAGACGGTTTAGACGGACTCAACAAAGCCCAAAAAATTCAACCTGATGGGATTTTAATCGACTTGGTGATGCCCAGGATGGATGGGTTTGAAGCTATTCGACAGATTAAAGCGTCACCGGATTTACAGGGAGTGGTCGCGATCGCCAATTCCGCGAGTATTTTTAATTATGACCAGCAAGCGTGTCAAGAAGCTGGCTGTGATGGGTTTATTTCCAAGCCCATTCAAGAAGCAGAACTTTTAGCACAGCTACAAACTTGCCTACATTTAAAATGGGTTTATGAAGAAAATACAAGCCAGCAGATAAGGAGTGACCAACCTTTTAATGCAACATCCGCAACTCTTTTAGCTCCCCCCCCAGAGGAACTTAATAGTTTGCTTGACCTCGCAATGATGGGCGATATTAAAGGCATCAGCGAGCAAGCGGGTAGACTCGCACAACAGGATTCACGCTGGGTGCCCTTTGCACTGCAACTTCGTCAACTCGCCGAAGGCTTCAAAGAGCGACAGATTTTAGAGTTGATTGAGCAATATCAGGTGGAAAATTAAACTCCCCACTGCTTCATACTCTTCTGGAGGTTTTATATGAGCGCTAACACGGCGAGCAAGGGAATTATCCTCGTAGTTGATGATACACAGATTAATCTGGAAGTGCTGTTTGCTCTTTTAGACGACTCTGGCTTTAAAGTCTTGATCGCTGAAAATGGCGAAAGCGCGATTCAAAAAGCCAACTATGCCCTACCTGACCTGATTTTGCTAGATATTCTGATGCCGGGAATCGATGGCTTTGAAACCTGCCGTCGTCTCAAGCAAAACGAAGCGACAAAAGCCATTCCCGTGATTTTTCTCACTGCTATGGCTGACACTGTGGATAAAGTCAAGGGATTTAATTTAGGTGCAGTCGATTACATCACCAAACCAATCCACCCAGAAGAGGTATTAGCTCGCGTTGAAACGCATTTGAAACTGCAAACTCTCACAAAACAACTCCAACAGCAAAACGCACGTTTGGAGCAAGAAATTCAAGAACGCAAGCAAGCAGAACAGCAAATTAGGGAGCAAGCTGCTTTACTAAATGTAGCAACTGATGCCATTTTCCTCTCCGATTTAGACCATCGCGTCTTATTTTGGAACCAAGGGGCCGAACGAGTCTACGGTTGGCGAAGGGCAGAAATACTCGGAAAAAACATTACAGAGCTTGTATATGAGGAATCACCTCAACTAGAAGAGGCCCTGAAGCTGATTGTCGTGAATGGTGAGTGGCAAGGGGAATTACATCAACTTACCAAATCCAATCAAAAAATCATCGTCCAAAGCCGCTGGACGTTGGTACGCGATGAAGCAGGGCAACCAAAATCAATCCTGACTGTTGATACTGATATTACCGATAAAAAACAACTCGAAGCCCAATTTTTTCGCGTTCAACGACTGGAGAGCCTGGGTACTATTGCCAGTGGTATTGCTCACGACTTCAATAACATCCTCACCCCCATTTTGGCTGCCGCGCAACTGCTACCGCTCCGCCTAACGGATATCGATGACTCCTCCAAGTTACTACTGCAAATACTGGAAGACAGTTCTAAACGTGGCGCTGAGTTGGTCAAGCAAATTTTGTCTTTTGCTCGTGGGGGAGAAAGCAACCGTACCACGTTGCAACTCAGGCATCTGTTAAAAGAAGTAGTGCAATTTGTCAAAAGTACATTTCCAAAATCCATTGAAATTTCTATTGATATCTCAACACCAAATCTGTGGACAGTCTGGGCAGATGCCACCCAACTGCATCAGGTGTTAATGAATTTAGTCGTCAACGCCCGTGATGCCATGCCTTTTGGCGGTACTCTCAGCCTCTGTGCGTCCAATTTATATATTGATGAAACCTATGCCCAGATGACTTTAGAAGCCCAAGTCGGTTCCTATGTTCTGATTACTGTTACAGATACAGGTACGGGTATACATCCCGAAATCATAGACCGCATTTTTGACCCGTTTTTCACGACAAAAGAAGTCGGTAAAGGTACAGGACTGGGACTTTCTACTGCACTCGGTATTATTAAAAACCACGGTGGATTTGTGAAGGTTTATAGCGAGGTGGGCAAAGGAACTCAATTTCAAGTCTACTTGCCAGCACAAGCAGAAACACCAACCCTCCAGGTTGCTAAAGATTTAACAATGCTCACAGGTTCGGGAGAATTGATTTTGGTTGTGGATGACGACTCAGCCGTGCAGATAATTACTAAGGCTTCTCTGGAAGACTACAACTACAGAACCTTGATTGCTAATGATGGCATCGAAGCGATCGCCTACTATGCCAAACGCAAAAACGAAATTAGCGCGGTGCTGATGGATATACAGATGCCTTCAATGAATGGGTTAATAGCTATTCAAACTTTGAAAAAATTGAACCCCTCAATCAAGATTATTGCCACCAGCGGTCTGACCTCAAACAACCAGCTTGCATCTGAAATAGGAGTTGACACTTTTTTGTCCAAGCCTTACACAATCAATCAATTGTTGAATATACTACATAGCATACTCAGTACGAAGTAGGTAGGCTCAACCCGAAAGCTTCGTGTTTGTGAAAAATCTTTGGTTATTTGAGCGAAACTATGAAATAGCTGTGTCAGATTTAGCCAATTCTTTAGTTATAAAGCAACTTTTTTCAAGTCCTCTGGAAGAGGACTTGCGCTATTAGACAGGGAATTCTATTCCCTGGCGGGTTGTCTGGCGGACACATGGACTTGTATTGTGGGTTGTCTGGCGGACACATGGACTTGTATTGCGGGGTTGTCTGGCGGACACATGGACTTGTATTGTGGGGTTGTCTGGCGGACACATGGACTTGTATTGTGGGGTTGTCTGGCGGACACATGGACTTGTATTGTGGGTTGTCTGGCGGACACATGGACTTGTATTGTGGGTTGTCTGGCGGACACATGGACTTGTATTGTGGGGTTGTCTGGCGGACACATGGACTTGTATTGTGGGTTGTCTGGCGGACACATGGACTTGTATTGTGGGGTTGTCTGCCAGACACATGGACTTGTATTGCGGGTTGTCTGGCGGACACATGGACTTGTATTGCGGGGTTGTCTGGCGGACACATGGACTATTATATTCAGTTCGCGACCCCCGTAAAGCTGTGCAATAATCCCGATGCAATAGCCCCCTGCGCTTATGCGAAGCGTCTATGGTTTGTAGAGCAAGACCCTTCTAGGGTGAGGGGCATAAAGCGCAACTTCATACAGAATCGGTATAAGTCCTGACCAGGTTGAAATAAATCTCTAAATTCTTCTTTAAATCTGAATTTTAGGGAGAATCGATGATACATATTCAATAGAACCGTACTAAAAATATTAGAGTTTACCGTACTCTTTATTTCCTAATAAAACTGTTCGGTATTCATGATTTATTGAGTGTTAAAAACCGAATTTACAGTACCTTCACTCATGATTAATATAGGGACATAGCAAAGAATTAAATCTTCGATTGATTGAGGTGGAATTATGGCACTAGTTCGTTACAATCCCTGGCAAGAATTTAACACTGTACAACGTCAATTTAATCGCTTATTTGATGAGGCTATGTTACCAGCAACATTTGTAGAAAAAACCTTCCCCAAAGTTCCTGCTGCCGAGTTGCAAGAAACTGAAGATGCTATCGAGCTAAAGCTAGAAGTTCCAGGAATGGAAGCTAAAGATTTGGATGTGCAAGTTACTGAAAAAGCCGTTTATATCAGTGGTGAACGCAAATCTGAAGCTAAAACTGAAGAAAAAGGTACTACCAAGAGCGAATTTTACTACGGTAAGTTTCAGCGCGTAATTCCTTTACCTGCACGGATTCAAAATACCCATGTTTCTGCTGAATATAAAGACGGCATTTTGAATCTAACGCTGCCAAAAACTGAGCAAGAAAAGCACAAAGTTGTCAAAGTTAATCTAGAACAATAGAAAGCTTAATCACCAAACCCGGTTTCTCAACAGAAGCCGGGTTTTTTAAGAGCCTGGTTTCAAATAATCTAATAAGCGATCGCCTGAATCTGCGCGGATTATTGCTACAACGACATCGGGCAATCCTCTCAAGCTGGAATAAACTAAATATCTAGGTTTCCACCGGGGGTTAAACTTATCTTTACATACGTGGAAGCCTTGAAAGTTGTAGAAACGCTTCAAGTGTTCGGAAAGATAGCGTAATATCTTGTCCAAACGCTGTGATTGGGTTGTTTCACCGACTCCAGACAGGACAAAAAGACCAATATTAAACCCGTCGTATCCCTTTTCTTTGTAGTACTGGAACATAGAAATAAACAGAAAGTCCATCGTCCCATTCTCAATCGACTTGCGGTGTCGCATCATGTCGTTGGTAATTTCGTTGAGTTGATACATGAACATGGTCACCTTCGCCGTTGAATTCAAGGAGAATGAAAATCCATTTTTCTCGCTACGTCTCTAATGTTTCTTCACTTAGAAAGCAAGGCTTTCGCTCAGAAAGACAGACCTACGGTATTTAGTAACACAGACCAAATGAACCTTTAAATCCAAAACGCTATGTCAATATTACGAAGACGGGTTATCATTAGTTCCCGACCTATGTATACTTAAATTATAGACCGACTATAACATAACATATGTCGTAGGTAGAGGTGTCGCCGCAATGGCAAAAACCAAAAAAGAAAAGTCTTTAATGGGCATTCAAAAGAACTTAATACATTGCAATGCTGACACAAAAGCTATCCTGACTTTTTTGTGCGAACAGTCAAATAGTTTGTACAACTGTGGGGTGTACTGGGCGCGTCAAATATTTTTCAAAACAGGAAGGATAATTTCTAAATTTGACCCAGTTTACGAGATTGGCAAAAACATACACGCTATTGCTATGCCGTCAGTGCCAGCACAACAAACTCTTCTGAGTGTGTCTGAAGCTTTTAAGTCTTTTAGGGGCTTGCGTGAATTGTTTTTCAAGAAAGAATTAAACCAGAAGCCTAAAGCACCTAATTACCGAAAATCAGGGGGAATGTTCAAAGTGTCATATCCGAATACTGGTGCTGGTAGACCAACTTTGGTAGACGGATTAATTCGTTTTCCATTGGGTTTGCAAATCAATCGATGGTTTCAGGTTAAAGAGTTTTTCTTGCCCTTGCCAACTAACCTTGATTTCGTCAAGGTTAAGGAGTTTACGATACTCCCAAAAAACGGCGAATTTTACCTTGAATGTAGTTACTCCATTGAGCCAGTAACAGTCAAGCTAGATATTAATCAAGCTTTGTCGATTGATTTAGGAACATCATCCAATCTCATGGCTTGTGTTGATACTAAAGGTAATTCGTTTTTGGTTGATTCGAGGCAAGCTAAATCAATGAATCAGCTATTCAACAAACGAATCGCTAATCACAAGGAAGGAAAACCACACGCATACTGGGATAGTTTTTTAGACCAGCTAATTCGTAAGCGCAATCATCAAATGCGAGACATGGTAAACAAAGCCGCAAGGATTGCTGTTAATCATTGTCTAACTTATTCCATTGGAACAATCGTTGTCGGATGGAATCAAGGGATTAAAAATGGTTCTGATATGGGTCGTAAATCCAATCAGCAATTTGTTCAGATGCCTTTAGCCAAGCTAAAAGAACGGATTAAACAACTGTGCTTTCTTTACGATATACGCTACGTTGAAACAGAAGAAGCTAACACTTCAGTAGCCTCGTATCTAGACGGTGACTCCCTGCCCGAACATGGTCAAAAAAAAGACGGGTGGAAAGCGTCTGGAAAGCGAATTAAACGTGGTTTGTATCGTACTAAAAATGGTAATTTAATTAACGCCGATCTGAATGGTGCGGCGAATATTCTTTCTAAAGTAGCCAGAAACTTGGGCGTAGACCTAAGCAGACTGTGTAGGCGGTGTTTGACCACCGCAGGTAGAATTAAAATTTGGGCAACAAAAGTTAATTCTTTCCGGAAGAATCCCCGTGCGTTTACGCCAAGGAGCTGGTCAAGTGTCAACTGATTCTGATAATTTAAATAAGCTGGCTGATTTACAATATCCCGCAAAGGTTTACGCTGCCTTCTGCGGTGTAATTTATATACTAAAAAATTAGAGTAAAAATCATGGCGCTCATAGTTCAGAAATACGGTGGCTCTTCTGTCGGTTCAGTCGAACGTATTCAAGCTGTTGCACAGCGCGTACATAATACAGTTAAAGCCGGAAACTCTCTGGTGGTGGTTGTTTCGGCTATGGGCAAAACTACTGATGGATTGGTGAAACTCGCCAACGAACTCTCTAAAAATCCCAGCCGTCGGGAAATGGATATGCTACTCTCCACTGGTGAACAAGTATCCATAGCCCTACTCAGTATGGCATTGCAAGAACTCGGACAACCTGCAATTTCTCTGACTGGCGCTCAGGTAGGAATTGTTACCGAAGCTGAATACAGCCGCGCTCGGATTTTGCGAATTGAGACTACTAGAATGGAACGACATATCAATGAGGGTAAAGTGGTTGTAGTTGCAGGGTTCCAAGGTGTTTGCAGCACAGAGGAATTGGAATTTACGACCTTGGGACGTGGCGGTTCGGATACTTCGGCGGTGGCTTTAGCGGCGGCTTTACGGGCGGATTTTTGTGAGATTTATACAGATGTGCCCGGTATTCTCACTACAGACCCCCGCTTGGTTGCTGAAGCTCAGTTAATTGATGAAATTACCTCCGATGAAATGCTGGAACTGGCTAGTTTGGGGGCAAAAGTACTGCATCCCCGCGCTGTGGAAATTGCTAGAAATTTTGGGATGCCTTTGGTGGTGCGCTCTAGTTGGACGGATGCTCCTGGTACTTGGGTAACATCCCCAAAACCCCAACCGCGATCGCTGATCGATTTAGAACTCGCCCGGACTGTGGATGGTGTAGAATTTGACACAAACCAAGCGAAGGTGGCATTGTTACGCGTCCCAGATCAACCAGGTGTAGCAGCGCGGTTGTTTGGGGAAATCGCCCGTCAAAAAGTGGATGTGGATTTAATTATTCAGTCGATTCACGAAGGTAATAGCAACGACATTGCTTTTACGGTGATGACACCGATATTAAAAAAAGCGGAAGCTGTTGCATCGGCGATCGCTCCAGTTCTATGCAGTCAAATTAATCCCAAAGTCGGGGAAGCGGAGGTGATGGTACAGCAAAATATCGCCAAAGTCAGCATCGCCGGTGCCGGGATGATTGGGCGTCCTGGTGTCGCAGCACAGATGTTTGCTACTCTTGCAGAAGCTGGGGTAAATATTCAGATGATTTCCACCAGCGAAGTCAAAGTTAGCTGCGTGGTAGATGCCTTGATGTGCGATCGGGCCGTTGCAGCACTTAGGGAAGTATTTGAAATAGAAACTTCCCCCACTCCCCCCACTCCCCTTCTCCCCTTGTCCTCGACTCCCCTCGTCCGGGCTGTAGCTTTAGATATGAACCAAGCACGTCTGGCAATTCGTCAAGTACAAGATCGTCCGGGGACGGCTGCAAAGTTGTTTGGACTGTTGGCACGGTATAATGTTAGCGTTGACATGATTATTCAGTCACAGCGCTGTCATATGGTAAATGGTCTGCCGACACGAGATATTGCCTTCACTGTGGCTCGGATGGACGCTGAAGCCGCTAGAGAAATGCTCCAAGAAGCTGCAGGAGAATTTGGTTGGGGTGAAGTGGTTTTAGATAACGCGATCGCAAAAGTTAGTATTGTTGGTGCTGGTATGGTGGGACAACCAGGAGTTGCCGCTAAAATGTTTGAAGCACTAGCACAACATAAAATCAACATTCAAATGATTGCCACTTCAGAAATTAAAATCAGCTGTGTGGTGGATCGAGAACAAGGTGTTAAAGCTTTGCAAGTTATTCATACAGCATTTGGACTTGCTGGTAGCGAGAGAATTCAAGTGCCGGCTTAAAGCTGACTTTCTTTCACATCTTCCTCAGTCAGCTTTTAACAATTCTCAACCAAATTTTGATTAATTTGTTTTGTAGTTAACAGGTAAAGGGTAATAATAGTTCCTTTTTCTAGCTCGCTTTTGACTTCTAAAAAACCACTTTGCTTTTCGCAAACTTCGTAAGCGATCGCTAACCCCAAACCTAGTCCTCCCCTTGGTCTTGCATTGTTTCCCCGGTAAAACCGTTCTGTTATGCGTTGAAGCACATCTTCTGTCATTCCTTTACCAAAGTCTTGTATTTCTAAAGGTATGTATTGATATTGCTCCTTTTCTATCGGTTGGAGGATGTTCAAACGCACAGCCTGAGATTCTGGTGCATATTTAATCGCGTTATCAATTAAGTTAATAATTACTTGTCCTGTGAGTTCTGGGTCTACCCAAACAGTGGTGGTTTTTGATCTGACAGATAATATCAATTCTAAACCCGCTTGCATTGCACTGGGTTGCATCCGAGAAATACATTCTTGAGCGATCGCAAGCGCACAGACAGATTGGGGCTGAACCAAAAGCTGTTCGGCATCTGCCTGTGCTAATAATAGCAATTGCTCAACTAAATACGAAAGATAGTCAGTTTCACGGCAAGCACGTTTAATATACTCCTGCGCTTTATCCTCAGTAGCGATACCATCGATTACCGCTTCCAATCCCAAACGCAAGCTAGTAAGTGGAGTGCGTAAATCGTGAGAAATATTTGCGACTAGTTCTTGTCGTGCTTTTTCTTGCGATCGCAGTGCTGTAAGTGTTTGCATCAGTTTTTCTGCCATTTGGTCAAGAATATGCCCCATTTGAGCTACTTCATCGTTTCCTTTAAGAGTAGAGCGAGTGCTGTAATTTCCTGCTTCCAACTGCTGCGCTTGATAGCGAAGGATTCGTAGGGGATTAGTCAATGTGCGGGATAAAATTAGTCCAGCAGCCGTCGCTACCCCAGCCGACAGCATTGCCATTACCATCACCAACCACTTAACCTCATCCGCAAATCTTCTAGGGCGTTTAAGAGGCATAGCAACATAAACTACACCAACAATTTGATTTTCTTTTAGATTTTTAATCGGCGCTGTACTATAAAGCCACCATTGAAAATGGTTTTTTTTTGGTATATATAACCGCCCAGTTTGACGTACTCCTGCCAATGTTTTAGAAATTATATCGGGTGATAATTTCACAGAACTATTCGACTGTACACCAGAACTAAAAAGCAGTATATTTCTGACTCGATCGAAAATCATTACCTGTACTCTACCTTGCTGACTGGTTATTTCAGCCATCTGTCGAACAAGCCTTAAATCTTCCCAATGAGTGCGAGTTTTGTTTGCCAAAACATTAGCTTGCGCTGAAAGTGTTGCTTGAGCATCTTTAACAAAAAACTGCATCAAAGCCCGATCGAGAATTATAAATAAACAAGTAACACTACCTAATGTAACGGCTAAAAGAGTAAAAGTTAAACGGGTAGATAAACTTTGCCAAGGTTTCATACATCACTCACTTTAAAACGATAGCCTACACCCCAAACAGTTTGAATATATTCAGGATGTGATGAGTTTAACTCTATCCTTTCCCTAAGTTTGCGGATATAAACATCAACAATTCTCACATCACCCTCGAAGTCATATCCCCATACTCGTTCCAATAATTCTTCACGGGTGTAAGCACGTCCTGGATGCTGTGCCAGTTGTGCCAAAAGGTCAAATTCTTTGCCACGCAATTCCAACATTTCACCGTTTAAGTAAGCTTGGCGTGATTCGCGGTCAATTACAACACCACGGGCACGTTTGACATCGCAATATCCGTTTTGGTAAGCACGTCGCAACAACGATTTGATACGTGCTATTAGTTCCTTAGCACTAAAAGGTTTTGTGAGATAGTCATCCGCACCAACAGTTAATCCCTGGAGGCGATCGCTTTCTTGGGCACGTGCAGTTAGCATTAAAATCGGTATAAAACATTGTGCTGAACGTACTTGTTGGCATAGCTCAAATCCATTGATATCTGGCAGCATAATATCTAGTACAACTAAATCAGGACAGCAACGTTGAACAATTGCGATACCATCTGTGCCTTTATTAGCTGTCAGACAGCGCATCCCTTCCCGTTCAATGTAAAGTTTTATAGTCTCTAGCAGACTCATATCATCTTCGATAATCAAAATAGTTGTTGTAGAAGGCATTAGTTTTGATTCTGTACCAATAATTCTCAACACGCTTTCTTGTTGATTTTGAGTTGATTGGAAAATTTACCTTTTCAAATCAGTCATTACTTAAATCTGTCTAGTTAAATCATTTTGGTTCATCTCCCAGAATGCAAGCAATATATTAAAAAAGTATGAATGAAAAAACATCTTTATATAAGAGAGCAATATTACGACGGTTGTTTTTGCAAACTAGATGATTCACAGATTTTTAATATTTATATCTCAGAATTGGGGAGTGGCAAACTTTAAGGAAGATTATCGAATGCTTGCACTGAAAAAATTATTATTTATCTGTTTCTTGCTTCTCTCCCTACTGACAACCTTGGTAATTACAACATTTTTATCAGCAGAAGATAAGGCAGTATCATCCGTCATCCCCATCAGCGATCGCGATCGAGTGTACACTGCTGACCAATCTTCTAATACAGTCTCAGTCATTAACCCAGCCACTAATACCCTTTTAGGACGAATTACTCTGGGAAATTCCCGACCAAATGTTCTCAGTCCTTTGTACCGAGGAGAACTCAATGTTCATGGCATGGGTTTTTCTCCCGATCATCGAACACTGGCTGTAATTTCCACAGGTTCTAACGCAGTCACACTGATTGATACGGCAACAAATGGTATAAAAGGAACAGTTTATCTAGGACGCTCACCCCATGAAGGTTTTTTCACTCCCAATGGTCGAGAATTATGGGTTGCAGTACGCGGTGAAGATTACATTTCTGTAATTGACCCTAAAGCCTTAAAAGAAGTTCGTCAAGTGAAAGTCGCTTCAGGACCGGGAATGATCGCATTTAGTTTCAATGGCAAACGCGCTTATGTTTGCTCCAGCTTTACCCCTGAATTGAACGTAATAGATACAACATCTTACCAGGTGATGAAGCGAATTCCAGTGGTTAGTCCTTTTTGCCCGAATATTGCCATTACTCCTGATGACAACGAAGTTTGGTTTACCCACAAGGATGTTGGGAAAGTTAGCATTCTTGATACTAAAAACCTAAGTATTAGAACTGTCCTCGATACAGGGGCAATTACCAATCATGTTAACTTTGCTGATAACGCCAAGGGCAAATTCGCCTACGTTACCGTAGGGGGACTAAATCATGTGAAAGTCTATCAGCGCGATACTCCAAGCGATAAGCCGGAGGCTTTACGCAATCCTCAATTGATCGCAACAATTCCCACTGGAGAATTACCGCATGGAATTTGGTCGAGTGGAGATGGAACACGGGTATATGTGGGCTTGGAAAATGGAGATGCTGTTGATGTAATTGATACTATCAAACAGAAACAGATTGCCCGCATTGGGGTCGGTTATATGCCCCAGGCTCTAGTTTATATTCCTAATGCAGTTCCAATAGGTCAAGGTCGGGAGAATCTCAAATCGACCACTCAACTGCTTACGCATAATATCGCATTTAAAGCACATAAAGGCAATGATGCGATGGGTAATTTAACGATTCGAGATTTAGGCGAAGTTTCGGGGTTGGATTTACTTGTTTTAGGGTTGAAACCCAAGCAAGAGTATGGATTGTATATTGTCGGTGAAGAAAACTCCAAAGAAATTATCACTGCTTTTCAAACCGATGCAAAAGGTAATGGAATGGGACAAGCAACAGGTACACTTTGGGAAAGACTCAAACCTTTAATACATTTGGAGGGAGTAAAGGGTCAACAATTGCTTATTGCCCCAAGAGATGCTCAGAATCCTATTGATGAAGCAGTTTTAGTTATAGCTAAACCTTGCTGTTAATTGATTGACTTCTGTAAAACCTGCAAAAACTGCTCGCAAACTTTTAACTGACTTCACCTATTAGCCATGACGGGTTGTTGGGTAGGTGCATTCCAGCGATTTTAGGCATTTTCAAGATATGGATTGCTGTCAGTTTTTAATTGCGAAAGAATCTAAAAAAGTCTGCGCTTCTGGAAAATCAACATTTCCACTATTATCTCCCACAATCACTTGATATATCTTTGGAGTATTAGCGTTTATAAAAAAGCGTCCCTTTATAGCTAAATTATTTTGCCCACGAAAAATAACTTCTCTTCCGGGATACCCATTGAGGTTAATCTTGGTTTCGCTTGTCACAGTGGATAAACTACTTTTGGCAAACCCATCTCTACTCGCGTCTAGAATCTTATCAGGATCAAGTTTATTTGTATTTGCCCCTGGAGGCAAGGGAATTCCAGCGACAGTTGCTGTGTAGTTTCGCTGTTGTTTTTTATCGTCATAGGAAACTAATTTATACTCCACATCTCCTGCAGCTAAGTTTGCTGACTGCGAGGACTCTTCAGGTTTTGCAGGAAAATTAACGCTGTAACTTCCATCAAAAGATACATAATTGTACCAAGTGCTGGTCTGCGAGTCGGATGAAAGCTGTGTTTGTGGCAAAGGTGTACTAACTGCCGATTCTGTATTCTTCCTCGGGGAACACGCAGCAAGGGGCACAACTAAAGCAAAAATTACTGTTACTAAACGCAATTTCATTTTACAATCCTTGGGAACAATCAACTTCTAGTAGTCTTGAGTCATGAGTGAGGGTCAGATCCCCGACTTCGGAGTACGAAGTCGGGGATCTTGTCGCAAGTCTGAATTATCCGTTACATCCGCGTTTAAGAAACTGAATCTCTGCTTTTATATTATTGTGGGCAGATAATTCCAAACTATTAAAAATTTCCTCTGTTAGATAGATGCGCTCGCGCTGCAAAAAGTTCTCTAAAACCTTTGTTCTACCTGCGATATAGTTTGCATCCGACACCCAAATATATTCTTGACGAATCGATCGGGCATATTTCTGATATTCCCCTGGATTTGCACCGAATATGGCTAAATCTGCATCTAACAAAATTAGACTATCAATATTATCAATGTCCTTTTCGATGATGTTTCGTATCTAGTATCAAGCAACTAACATTATCAATTAAATTATTAGAAATACCCTCATACTGGAGTAATTCCCGAGCATATTCTACACTTTTTTCCTCGTTATCTTGGGCTTGAGTTTCATAAATAACATCGTGAAACCATGCAGCGAGTTGAATTGCGGCAATTTCTTTTGTTTTATGTTGCAAAGTCTCAATTACAACTAGAATGTTATATATATGTTCCAAAGTATGATATAAACGATATTTAGCTGAGTAAGCCTCAACTATTTCAGCAAAAGATTTTTCAATTTTATCTTGCTCAATTCCCAATAAATGAAGTAAATTATACCATCAATACCATAATTTAGCAGTAATTATATTTAAGTGAATAGACATAATTATTACAAAGATTTCTTTGCTAAAACAAGCAATTTGAGTCTACATATATAATTTAAGCTCAACGAACGAGAGAAAACCTAGTATAAATTTAAAAATAGTTATTTGTTTGCTCATTAACCTTTTCTTAATGTTTTCTTAATTTAATATTTATTTACATAAAATTTATCTACAGATATGCTGATAAAGTTAGGCACAGTTGCTTTTGCGGAGGATAAGAATGAATTTAAATTACTGCAGGAACTGGTTAGCAGTTGTGTCAAAAGCTCTAATCAATAGGTAGATAAAAAATTTACTTTCAATGCAAGTACCATTCTGGTAAGATACAGTGGGAACAAGTTTATTTTAGTGAGTTTGACATTGGTATAAATTATTGAGTGTTAAAGAGTAAAGTTATTTGATAGCAATCATGAAGAGTTACTTTTGATGAAGTTAATCAGCTAACAAGTAACTGCAAATGTGCGAGTAATAATGGTTAAAGACCAATGCTAAAGAATCAAGAGCATAAGGTGAATCAGGGCTGCAACCTGAAGTGGAAGCTGGGAGATGAACAAGACAAACATTTATTTCTCGGCAATGGGAATTTTGAGAGGGCGATAGCTTTTAGGCGACAATGTTATTTTTAGATAATTGGCATTACTTTTGGAAGTACCTATTTAGGATAAATAGAGATTTAGTTTAGTACTGCAAACCAATATTTAAGTCATTACTACCCTTTGTCCGAGGCATAATCAGCAAGATTATTGCAAAAATATACGGATAAGGTACGAGGGCAAGCGTGGAGCGATCAATCTCTTCATTCTGGTTATACCAAGTTACGCCGGGGGTTTGTCATGAAGCAAAAAATTTTCAGTATTAGTGCTGGAAAATTGAAACAAATTTTAGTAGTGTAGAGGAAAAGAGCAATGGGTATACCACAAGCATCGTTTGAAGCTACCGAAACAGAATTTCGCGTAGAGGGATACGAGAAGATTGAGTTTTGCCTCACTTATGTAGACGGGGTTTTTGATATTGAGAACCAGGGGTTGGCTCAACAGTACAAAAAATTTGGTCGTTGTTTGGCAATTATCGATGCAAACGTGCATAGATATTACAGCAACCAAATGGATGTCTATTTTGCTTATCATGAAATCGACCTGACTGTCTTCCCAATTACAATCACAGAACCCAACAAGAGTTTGGAATCATTTGGGATGATTGTAGATGCATTTGCTGATTTTAATCTGATTCGGAAGGAACCTGTTTTGGTTATCGGTGGTGGATTAATTACCGATGTTGCGGGTTTTGCTTGTGCGGCATACCGACGCAGTACAAACTTCATTCGCATTCCGACAACATTAATTGGATTGATTGATGCGGGAGTGGCGATTAAAGTTGCAGTCAATCATGGTAAGTTGAAGAATCGCTTGGGTGCATATCACGCTCCCAAACAAGTAGTTCTTGATTTTTCCTTCTTAAAAACCCTTCCCACCGACCAAGTTCGCAACGGAATGGCAGAATTAATCAAAATTGCCGTCGTTGCCAATGCAGAAGTTTTTAACTTATTGGATGAGTACGGTGAAGAATTGCTGCGGACTCACTTTGGTTATGTTGACGCAGACGCATCGATTAGAGAAGTCGCCCATAAGTTAACTTATGAAGCGATTAAAACTATGCTGGAGTTGGAGACACCCAACTTGCACGAATTAGATTTGGATAGAGTGATTGCTTACGGACACACCTGGAGTCCTACTATAGAACTAGCGCCACATTCGCCAATATTCCACGGTCATGCAGTCAACATAGACATGGCATTGTCGGCAACGATCGCCGAAAAACGAGGATATATTAGCGCTCAACAACGCGATCGCATTCTAAGTTTGATGAGCCGTCTGGGTTTAGCACTTGACCACCCAGTCATGGATGCTGACTTATTGTGGCATGCAACTGAGTCTATCAAATCAACACGAGATGGATTATTACGTGCAGCCATGCCAAAACCCATCGGTACTTGTTTCTTTGTGAATGACTTAACTCGTGAAGAGTTGGATGCAGCTTTAATTGAACATCGACATTTGTGTGCCACATATCCCCGTAGTGGTGAAGGTGTCGATATCTATCCAGTTAGTGCCCTACTTGAGTTGGTAGGAAGTTAGTTAATACTACCGACCCTACCCGCTTGGACGTGAGGGTGCGAAAAAAAGCTGGAAAATAATTCAAAATAGCAACCGCAGATACACGCAGATAGACGCAGATATTTATTTCCTCTATCTGCGTACATCTGCGGTTAAAAATCCAAAATTCAAAATTTAAATCATGTCTATAGCAGTTGAAATCTCCAGTCCCAGACCTGTGACACCGCTGACGATACTAGCGGCAGACTTAAAAACTATCCTTGAAATGCTCAACAATGAATCTGTATCTCCAGAATTGACCGCAAAGTTAAATCAAGTATGCCAGATGGCGGCAGGTTTAGACCCATATTTAGAAGAATGTACTACTCAAGAATCCCCTGCTTTAGCGAATTTGGCGATTAAGACGGCGTCAGTTGCGTGGGATGATAGATTTCATGATGGGGTGACTGTACGTCACTTGGAACAGGAAATGCTGTCTGGTCATGTGGAAGGGCAAACCCTTAAAATGTTTGTCCGCATGACTCGGGCAAAACGAGTCTTAGAAATCGGTATGTTTACGGGTTATTCTGCTTTAGCAATGGCAGAAGCGTTACCCGAAGACGGGTGTTTAGTTGCGTGTGAAGTAGACCCCCACGCAGCATCCATTGCTCAAACAGCATTTGCAGAATCGCCCCACGGCAGCAAAATTCGTATAGAATTGGGTTCGGCATTGGAGACGCTGCATAAATTAGCTGTAGCAGGAGAATCCTTTGACTTTGTGTTTATTGATGCCGACAAACAAGAATACGTCGCTTATTTCCAAACTTTGTTAGATAGCAACTTGCTGGCACCTTGCAGTTATATCTGTATTGATAACACTTTGTTTCAGGGACAAGTTTACTTACCTCAATCACAGCGTACACCAAACGGACAGGCGATCGCGAATTTTAACTCTGTGGTTGCTGCAGATAAGCGTGTCGAACAAGTGTTGCTACCCCTACGAGATGGGTTAACTCTGATTAGGAAGTGTTAGTAGTTAGTGGTTAGTTGTTAGTAGTTATTGGTTAGTGGTTAGCAGTAAATAAATAACAATCAACAACCAACAACAACCAACAACAACCAACAACCAACAACAACCAACAACAACCAACAACCAACAACTAACAACCCATGTATGGTAGAATCGACTCTCTCTTCATCCACACAACCTACAGCACCTGCGATTAATATTGGTGCGAAATTTGTTGCTTTGTTGCAGAATTTGGCTACTCTGCTGCTACTTTTGCTCTTCTTGCCAATCAACGCTGGATTAGTTCTGGTATCTTTCTTTTTGAGTGCTTTAAGCCGTCCATTTCAAGTACCAGCCGCTGTTACAGAAAACACCAAAAATATTCTGATCAGCGGTGGTAAGATGACCAAAGCCCTACAGTTAGCACGTTCGTTTCACGCTACTGGGCATCGAGTAGTTTTAATTGAAACTCACAAGTACTGGTTGTCAGGACATCAATTTTCTCGGGCTGTATCTCGATTTTATACAGTTCCCGCACCGCAGTCTGATTTTGAAGCTTATACTCAAGCGTTGCTGGATATTGTCAAGAAAGAAAATATTGATGTTTATATCCCTGTAACTAGCCCCGTGGGAAGTTACTATGATTCCTTAGCAAAACCAGCATTGTCCGAATACTGCGAAGTATTTCATTTTGATACAGATATTACGCAGATGCTGGATGATAAATTTGATTTTAGCGAAAAAGCGCGATCGCTTGGTTTATCTGTTCCCAAATCTTTTAAAATCACTCACCCCGAACAGGTTATTAACTTTGATTTTTCCCAAGAAACAAGCCAATACATCATTAAAAGTATTCCCTATAATTCTGTTTGTCGCTTGAATTTAACCAAGTTACCTTGCAAGACTCCCGAAGAAACCGCTGCATTTGTCAGGAGTTTACCAATTAGTGAAGAAACTCCCTGGATAATGCAAGAATTTATCCCCGGTAAAGAATTTTGTACCCACAGCACCGTTAGAGATGGGGAATTAAAGTTACATTGCTGTTGTGAATCTTCTGCATTTCAAGTCAACTATGAAAATGTGGAAAACCCGGAGATTATGGAATGGGTAAGAAAATTTGTCAAAGGATTGGGAATAACAGGACAAGTTTCCTTTGATTTTATCCAAGCTGAAGATGGTGTTTACGCTATTGAATGCAACCCCCGCACTCACTCTGCAATTACTACTTTTTACAATCACCCCAAAGTTGCAGACGCTTATATTAGCAAAAATTTTCAAAACGAAACCATCCAACCACTTATCAATAGTAGACCCACATACTGGACGTACCACGAAATTTGGCGACTCACTGGGATTCGTTCTTTCACTCAACTAACAACCTGGATAAGAAATTTTTGGCGTGGTACTGATGCTATTTACAAATTCAACGACCCTCTACCATTTTTGATGGTACATCATTGGCAAATTGTGATATTACTACTTAAGAATTTGCAACAACTCAAAGGTTGGATAAGAATAGATTTTAATATTGGTAAACTCGTAGAACCTGGTGGGGACTAATTGAAGAAGGAAGAAGGAAGAAGTTTATATGTGTGGATTAGAACCCCAATTCACAATGGGTGGCCTGAATAAGTCGGGGTATTAAACCCAGGAAGCGGGTAAAGTATAAAAAATAATTACATTTCTATGTAACCAATAGTCAATTCATCATTATTAAACGAAAATTAGCAAAAATTATTATCCGAATGGAATGCAACAGAAAAAACTACGATTTCTCTAAATCCATCCATGAACTATTGGAATTGCAAGTAGAGAAAACACCAGATGCGATCGCTTCCTTGAAATTAGTAGTTTCAAGACAGCGCAAGATCCACGACAACTTTCACGGATACCGTTGGCGAATAAAGGGTGACACCCCTCCTCCAGAAATCGAAATCCCGCCGTCACCATAGAATGGTGCGGCTAATTGAACCAAGCCCACCTCCGTGGGCTAATTTTTTACGCCAACGGTATCCTTTAAGAAGTCGGGGATCTAACCGTCACTAGCTAATTTGATATTTTCTAATATTTCAAACAGGTCACTCTGCAATAAATTGCGGGCTAATAGCTTAAGTCTACTGAAGTAGACTTAAGTAAATTTATGGAATTTATAGGGGTTCTCGTTTGCTTGGAAATATACAATGCACCGCTATTAGCTTGATAATTGTTGATTCCAAAGTGGCAGGAAAACACTCGTAAAAAGACTTTGGGGACTTTTGTTAGTCAACCAGATTAATTTCAACTGTTCAAGTAATTATCAATGAGTCCATCAAGAATGACTTCAGAATTTTCACCATTAGCTTCCATAATCACCGCTGTTGCTTCTTTAACAGCACCTTCCCATACTAATGGATGGTCTTTGGATCTGATTCTACTTTCCTGAACCCGACACTTATCGTAGATTTCCCCGATTCTCTTCCAATGTCTTGGACGTAACTTATTTGCAGAAACGCGCTTTTCGTTAACTTGCAAATTTAAGTCATTGATTACTCCAGAAATCCAAGTATCGAAGTCGGCTTTGTTTCTAGGCGAAATAGGCATAGAATCTAGGGTAAGTATAAAATTTTCAGCATATGGTTTAATACTATCATCTACTTACCCGGTTCTTATCTTCCAATAAACCTAACTTTTTATTGAGTAAATTAGCACTAAGTAGTAGCTTTCTTAGAATTATTTATTTTTTCGCACTTTTGTAAGAACTCTATTTAATTACAGTTGATATCCCGAACCAATTATTTAATACCATAAAACTACTGGGTCTAATTTCTACTTAAAGTCACAACCAGCTAACAGAAAAACTGCCAATCGGTCATTACATTAACGCGGAAACTAGACCCAGTGTAAATTTTATGCCTTTCTATGCTTGCTGTTGATCAACCTTAACGTCTGTTAGTGCCACCACGGTAAGGAACTGCACTCATGTAATCAATGTCAAAAGATGACATTTTTTGAGCGTAATTGCCTGAAGGTTTAATTGATGCAGCCATATCTGCATATTTGCGGGGATCGCCTTCTGCCAATCGGCGTTCTTGGGACTTGCGGCTGTAGTATTTGTCTAAGGTAAAACGCCAGTCGGTTTGAACGGTACCTTCTTTTTCTTGGAAGTCTTCGCCATAGCGAGGAGTAACCAAGTTGTAGGGACGTCCTTCCATGCGCTTGCGTTGGTAGGGCACGGTATTTTCACCAAAGCTGCCAGTGTATTCTTCGCTGTCTACTAAGGCATCAACAAAGCCACCAAAGCCTTTGGTTCCAATTACAATTGACCAGGCGATTTCTTCTTGTTTGTTGTAAGCAGAACGACCCAATAAGCGCTTTAGACAGATGTCTACAAGACGGTAATTATTGTTAACTGAAACAACCAAACGGTAAAATGCTTCCGACTTCGCCAAACCACGGATAAAGTCGCGTAAGGTAATCGAACCATTTTTCAGTTGGGATTCGAGATTTTTCTGGCGGTTAAAGCTCAGAATCTCATGCTCGCTGAAAACTTGGCGATAACCCGCCCAAATGATATTTTGGATATCAGTGGGAGAAGATACATCCTCCAAACGGTAGATATATGGTGTATCTTCATTCAGGTCAGCTTTACCAAAGCTTTTGACGCGGTGATTTTGGCTACTTGGTTTGTATTGAAGTAATGGCAGTGCCATACGAATGTGTACCTCGTAAATTATGCTTGTCTACTCATTTTCCCGCATTTTGGATTAGTTCACTGTTGACGGTTAAGGGTTAACTGTTAACAACCAACATTCCCTAAATCTCAAATCGCCTTACCGGAGTGGGAAACTAGCGCTGCTGCTGATAGAAACGGGAACACCTTGGGGTTTGGTCTTCCGCGTCATGTCAGGAATTTGGATACCTGCGGTGCTGACTGGTGTAGGATTAACAGTCTTAATCTTGATGGAATTTGCCATTTCCAAGAAGTTGTTAATATTACCAGCTTTGTAGCGCTCAGTTTCCTCTTTGTCGCGCCAATAATCGCCATAACGGGGTGTGACCAAATTAAATGGTCTACCTTTGTAACGACGGCGTTGATAGGGAACTGTATTTTCGCCGAAGTTGCTTTGATATTCTTCCGAATCTACCAAAATATCAACAAAACCACCCCAACCGAGAGTTGCGACTTTAATTGACCAAGCAATTTCTTCGTCTTTGTTGTAGGGGGCACGTCCCAAAATTCGCTTCAGGCAAAGTTCAACAACGCGGTAGTTAGAGTTTGTGTCTACTACCAAGCGACGGAAAGCTTCTGATTTTGCAATCCCCCGAATAAAGTCACGGACGGTAATTGCCCGGTTTTTTAATTGAGACTCTAAGTTGCTTTGACGATAAAAATTCAGGATTTCGTGTTCTGAGAGAATTTGCCGATAAGCTGCCCAAATTAATTCTTTGACTTCACCATCAGAACGACAATCTTCTATCCGGTAAGTTCTAGGGGTGTCTTCGCTTTTGACTTCGTAACCAGTGACGCGCTGGTTTTGCGAACTTGGTTTGTATTGTAGTAAGGGTATTGTCATCTTGTTATTTTGGGATTGTAAAAGTTAGTGGTTGCTGGTTGGTGGTTGGTGGTTGCTGGACAAACAACAACTAACAACTAACAACTAACAACTAACTAATAATTAAGTTGTACGATTACCGGGAATGTAACGATAAGGCAGGGATACTGGCGTGGGTTTCACAGTTGCCTGAGGTGTCGCAGCTTCGCGGGTCATGTCCGGAATCTCCATATTTTGAACTTGGGAGCTAACGGAGGCGAGTGTCCGCTGGTAGTTGCGTTCGTCTGTGAGAACGCTGCCTGCCATTGCCATGAAGTTGGCGGGTATTGCTTTGCGGATTTCGTCTTTGGTGACCTGTCCCGTGGTGCGGGCGGTGTAAAAAGTACGTCCTCCCAAAAATTGCATTGTTATCTGGTCGCGATGATATGCACTGTAGCGGGGGTTAACTAAGTTAAATGGTCTATCTTTGTAACGGCGGCGCTGGTAGGGTACAACATCATCGCCAAAATTTTGGCGGTACTCTTCACTATCTAGCAAGGCATCGATGAAACCATGCAAGCCTTTGGTCGCAATTACAATTGACCAGGTAATTTCTTCTTTCTTGTTGTATGCGGCGCGTCCCACAAACCGCTTCAAGGTAATATCTACTAGGCGGTAGTTGGAATTCGTTTCTCCGACTAGTTCCCGGTAAACCTCTGATTTACCCAATCCCCGAACAAAATCGCGGACGTTAATCGCCCGATTTCGCAGTTGAGATTCGAGAAAGGGTTGACGATAGCTTTCTAAAATTAAGTGTTCGCTAAAAATCTGTCGATATGATGCCCAAATAATCGCGTCTATGTCCGCATCATCTGTGGCAGCACTCAAGCGATAAAATGATGGCGTGTCTTCGCTGGCTACTTCGTAACCTTCTACACGCTGATTTTGCGAACTTGGTTTATATTGAAGTAATGGTATTGACATCTTGACTTTTACCTATTTTTATGGTAAATCTTTCCAAGTCTACATTTGAGCCATTTGAACGCGAGCGCGAACAGCTTTTTCTTTATCGGTCGCGAACATTTCCTCTAACCTTGTTTGGATAGACTGTTGCAGGTCAGGTATTTTCGTCAGTGCTTGCAAACCGACGATTGCAGCATAACGAATTGACCAATCGGAATCGTGGGAAATGGAAAGCAGTGTTGCCAAAGCTTGTTTTTGGGCTTTTGAGCTTTCCTCCCCATCTAATTTGTCCCAGTGCAGTTTTCCCAATCCTTTGGCTGCAGCACGACGAACGCTTGGGGCAAAGTCGGTGGCAGCGGCACTAAGTAATAACTGTAAGGCACGTGGGTCGGCGATCGCGGCTAAAGTCCGAATCGAATATGCCCGTGCGCCGTAGTTATAATCATCGATTTGAAGAAGCAACTGCGGTACAGAAGATTCTCCCAACTCAATCAATCCGGAGACTGCAACAACTGCTGCGGCTGGGTTGTTGTAACCAAACACGGCAATCAAGGTGGGAATCGCTGCGACATCTTTCGCCAAGGCGAGGTTTTGCACTGCTGCGAGCATTCGATCGGGTGAATCTGCTTCTGTGACTGCGCGAATTAATTCATTCATTGCTCAATAGAGTTAGTGGTTAGTGGTTAGTGGTTAGTGGTTGCGAGTTAGGGGTTAGACAGAATTTTTGGATTTCTTCTTTGACTATTAACTCCTGATACCGTTTCTTTGTGAAGCTGCATATATTAACCCCCGGCTACGCCGTCCCCCCTTGCCAAGGGGGGACTACAGGGGGGTCTTGATTATGTGCATCTTCATACAGAATTGGTATGACTCTTAACTCATAACTCCTCACTTTCAACTCATAACTCTTTTACAACAGCAAATCCATCAGGTTCATTACCTTGATGGCATTATCAGAGAGTCCAGGCTTATTTAACTCGAAGTCAAATTGATGCTCTAATAAGCCTTTGAGGGCAATGAGTTTAAAACTATTTTCTACTCTTGAATTCGCGATCGCGTCTGCGGCTGCGACATAACCTATAGCACCCAAATCGCTGAGGATAACGCGACGCAATTTCAGGTCATTTATATCCAACATTTTCACCAAACGGTCTCCATAACGGGTATCGCCTGTAAGTTGGTACATTGCTCTGTTTGCGGCACATTGCACCCGCAAAACTGGATGCTCTAAGAATGGCTGAACTAAATGTAGAGCCTCAGTTGCTCCAATCGCACCCAAGGCTTCTAACACCGCTTCATAGGGCTGGATTAAATGAGGACGTCCCGGCACTTCAACGGCAGCAGCTACACCCCCGGACAACAATTGCATCAGTGAGTCAGTAGCGCTTTTATCCTGGAGCATTTCTAAAGATTGGGCGGCTGACTCCCTAACGTAGAAATCAGAACATTCCAAGCATTTAATTAAACCTGGGACTGCTCGTTTGTCACCCAATTTTCCTAATGCTCTTGCCGCATTGCGTCGCAGTGGATAGCCTCCTAGTTCTGTCCTATCGGCTTCATCCTCTAAGGCTGCAATCAAAGACTCTACAACCAGAGGCTGATTTACACGGAACTTACCCAGCCACCAAGCAGCGTAATAGCGGAGACTCAAATCCTCAGAACGCAGGTTCGCGATCGCTTGCTCAACTGTCAGTGGTGGTGCATTTTCTGCGGAATATTCTTCCGCGCTTGGTTCGATCATTACCACTGCGTTATTTGAACTATTCAGCAGTTAACGGTTCAATTTTGACGATTCTGCCACCCATGCGGGTAATTCGTTGCATTTCTTCGTTCATGCGGTTATATGGCACTGTCATAAACACGCTACCGCTATTGCGAATGTCGTAGCTATTCTTATCGTTTTCGGAATTCTGCCGCAAGCCTGCAACTTCATAACGAAACATCCGTGTTCCAGCACTGGAAATACCGCCGGTTCCTACTGTGGTTTGTCCAAACATCGCTTATTAACCTCCATTAGTTGTTGGTTGTTGGTTGTTGGTTGTTGGTTGTTGGTTGTTGGTTGTTGGTTGTTAGTTGTTGGTTGTTAGGTAGGAATTCAAAATTTTATTCAACTTTGCTTTCCTAAGTTATTGCTCTTAAACTGATAACTCGTAACTCCTGACTCCTAACTCCTAACAAACAACAACCAACAAATAACAAACAACAAATAACTTAATTACGCTTGCGTAATGCTGACGATTTTGCCGCCTTGGCGCTGGATTTGCTGCATTTTGTCAGATAACCGCTCGTAAGGCACTATTAATACGGTGCTGCTACGACGGATGCTAGGATAGCCAGGGCCGCGAAGTCCGGTTACTTCCATTCGGTAAACGCGATCGCCTTGTCCCACAGCGTTACCCATATTCTTTCTCGGAGCCACATCATCAGCAGCACGAAAATTCCAGTTTTCGTTGCTACCTGATGGTCCCACAATTGAGGAGGCGCTATTGGTTCCCAATTCTTTCGCTAGGCGAGATTTTGTCCCTTCCACCTGAGCGCTATCGCTATTGGCATAACCACGGTATAAACGGAACATCCGATTAAACCCTACAGTTTTTTGTCCTGTTTGGGTCGAAAAACCGCGATAGTAAGGCACGACATTATCGCCGAAGTTCTGCTGATACTCTGTAGAATCAATATACGAATCTATTTCAGCATCGTATCCTTTGTTTTCATATAAGTCTAAGTGGTAAACTACCTCTGACTCATCATAGGGAGCGCGACCCAACAAATGCTTGTAGTTGAGTTCGATTACCCTAGTTTGAAAACTATTGTAGAAAAACTTTGTTTTGTAAAGTTCTGACTTGGCAACGCTACGCACAAACTCCCGCACTGAGAGATTGCGATCGCGCAAAAGTGATTCTGCACTTTTCAAGCGTTCTGATGCCATCAAATAGTCATTACCCAACACCTGCCGATAAACAGCGCGAATCACTGCTTCTATCTCTTCTTTAGTAGCAGTGGGGCGCAGTTCCACACGAAGAGCATCACTAAAAGCCTCGGTTCCTAACCTGGATGCTGCTGCTGTAATCGCCATTTTTTCTTTCCCCTATTTAGAATGCACGTTTTCCCGCTAGCTGGATTTTAATTTTTGGTTTAGATATTTTCTTCAAAATCCAGATTTTTAAATTGACCGTGCTTTGATAAATTTTTTTTATCTATTCCCAGATAAAACGATGCCCGGAGCGAGGTACAACTACTAGGTGAACAATCCATCCAGTACTTATACCCCTCTCCGGGCATTACGCTATCTAGCTTAGAGCGTTGATTGCGTAATCAAGGTAGGTGTTAGCTTCGTTTGCAGCTTGACCGGACAAACCGTGGTTGCCTTTAACGTGCTTCAGAGCTTCTACATACCAGCTAGGAGACAAATCGAAGGAACGATTGATTTCATCCAAACCAGCAATCAAGTATTCATCCATAGGACCTGTTCCACCAGCTACCAAACAGTAGGTAACCATCCGTAGGTAGTGACCGATGTCACGGGCGCACTTGGACTTACCACGAGAATCAGCAGCGAATTGAGGGCCGCTCATTTGGGTGGTGTAGGGGAATTTTTGGTACACAGCACTAGCTGCGCCGTCAATCAAACGTTGAGCGTTAGAGGTCAACGAACGAGCAGCTTCCATGCTAGCGATCGCACGATCGAAACGACCGTTAACAGCTTGCAATTCTGTGTTGCCTAAAAAGCGTCCTTGGGTATCCGCTGCTGCGATCGCTTCAGTAATTGGGGTCTTCATGGTGTACAATCTCCTTGATGTTTCGTAACGTTATGCCTAGATATTTGACTATCTGGGCCTTTTTTTAATCGTTTTGTTATTAAGCAACTGCTGCTGCTGCACGATCGAAGTAGCTAGCGACTTCCGACATCAATTGGCTGCAATCACCCTTGGTGATACCGTTAGGATCGTTAGCCAGTCTGACAGCAGATTCCTTCATCTTTTGAACGCCAACTGCTACGGAAGAACCGGGAGTACCCAAAGCTTGGTATGTTTCGCGCAATCCGTTCAAGCAGCGGTCATCCAGTACGCTGGCATCACCTGCGAGTACTGCGTAAGTAACATAGCGCAAGATAATTTCCATGTCGCGGAGGCAAGCTGCCATACGACGGTTGGTGTAAGCGTTACCACCGGGAGCGATCAACTGGGGCTGCTCTTCAAACAAAGCACGAGCCGCGTTGGTAACGATGGCGGAAGCGTTGCTGGTGATGCGGTTAACGGTATCTAAACGTTTGTTACCGTCTTTCACCATGTTGGTCAAAGCATCTAGTTGTTCGCTGCTGAGGAATTCACCTCTTGAGTCGGCTTGAGAAACTACCTTGGCGAATGCATCTAACATGGACTTTTATCTCCTAATTGCTTAGTTGAGTGCTGTCTTGATTAAAACTGGCTATGTTTTATCAAATTGGAATGGATAACAACAGACATTTCAGTTAAAACTGTTTCTCTGGTAGCCTCAAAATCTACTGTCACCAAGTGAATCAGGGATTATGAGAAACTTTTTTGTTTTTATGAGAAACCGACGAACCTAATGAATTGATTGCCACCTTTAACTTTTGTCTGTTATCTAACCCTACCGATTATGTTTATACAACGCTACAAGGGCATTGTTTGTTACAAATTATGAATAAATAACAGCTACCAATAATAATCCCCTCAAATCCTTTACACACAAGGGCTTTAGCTGAGAATAAGTCTTTTTTTTCGTAACATTGCTTAACAAAATTTCCGTTATAAAGTATATCTAGTGTTTTTTACATTTTCTTAAGGATTGCTAAAACGCTTAATTTACAAGAGATAGAACGCTCACATTGTATCTAAGGTCACCAAAAAAATGTTAAGAAGAGTTAACAAAAACGTTTTAAATATTTCTAAAAGTTGATGAAATTTCTTTGAGCGACACTGGCAGAGGCTGTTCTAGAGAGTGAAATCGGTACTTAATAACTGAGCAAATGACAACAGGGATATTACGGAAAAATTATTAGGAAGGGGAGAAAGGTTAAAGGCTCCGCAGAAAAGGAATTAATTTTTTCCTTTTACCCCGGAGCCTTTCCCCAGTTTAATTTACCCAGTTAATGCAAAGCTCTTGCAATCCGAGATAGCACGACTTTATCCGGCTCTTGAGATGCTGTTTGTAAAGCAGCAATCGATAAAGGTGTATCAATTTCTTCCAGAGAAACCGCAGCTGCATAACGCAAACCCCAATCTTCGCAAGAAACCAAGGCCCAAGTTAACTTTTTGACAATGCTATCGCTAATTTCTGGATTACGAGAATGGCTACCGATGTGCCCAAGACCTCGTGCGGCAATGCGACGGACATTTCCCTGACAATGGTTGGCAACTGAAGTGCCCAAAACTTCAACTAACACGTCAGTAGCTCTTTTGTCCCCAATTTGGGCTAAAGCTTGAATAATATACGCTTGCAAACCTTGGTCTGTGGAAGCATAGAAAGCAGCAATTAAAGGTTCCACGCTATTGGACGCTAGTTCGACTAAGGCTTTAACAGCAGCAACCTTGATTTCAGGATGGTGATGGCTTAATGCGGCAATTAAAGCATTGATCGCAGCAACTTCAGAGTTTCCACTACAGATAATTAGAGCGATCGCTGTAGATGCATCTTCAGGTGTTGCAGCGCTGTTAAGTTGCGATACCAATAGTTCAATATCTTGAGAGTTAAGTGTATTCATTGTTAGTTAAAAGGGTAAAGAATACCAAACCTTGTAGATACAATATCGGTAAGGAGATTTAAGTATTTAAACGTAGATGCGATGCATAGAGTGTAGCTATTATCTCTACACAATTTCCAACACAGTTTATTACTAAGCCGTAAGCTCAAAGCTGAATTAACAAATCATCAATTGATTGAAATAATAACCGAGATATTTCGTTTTCTTTTACACCGTTATCCAAAACTGCTTCTAAAATTCGTTTCAAATTTAACAGCTTCAAACTGTTAGGAACCTTAGCCGTGAGAATTGCCTCTACAGCTTGGCGATGACCAACTGCTCCTAAATCAAATATCGCAGCCCAACGCAAATACATATTCTCGTGGTCGAGATTTTTCAGGATGCGTTCGATGTACTGGGGCTTCTGAGTTAAAAGATACAAGTATCGCGCAGCGGCACATTGAACCCGTTCGTTCGGATGATTGAGAAAACCCTCCACTTGGGGACGGGCTGACGAAACTTGCAAAGTGCCAAGGGCTTCAATCAAGGCTTCTAATGGTTTTTCTTGACTGGAATGCAACAAATTCAATAGCGGTGTCACAGCCCGAGAGTCGCCAATCGCAGCCAATGCACCAATCACCGCTTCTGTGCAGCGTAAATCAGAATCGCACTCGAGTGCGGCAATTAACGCAGGTACTGATTGGGGATTTTTGAGTTGACCGAGTGCCCGTGCTGCTTGACGACGTAAAGGATAGCCACCTGTAGGGATGCGATAGCGTTCATCAAACAGGGCATCGGATAGGACAGCACAGCCGGCTTGTATCTGATGCTTCCCCAGCCACCAAGCGGCATAATAGCGAATTTGATTATCTTCCCCGTCAAGAGCAGCGATCGCGGTTTGGGCAGAAAAAATTGGTTCGGCAGACATATTAATATTAATTAGGAGTTAGGAGTTAGGAGTTAGCTCATATCTTGAACCAAGCCACAACACCCTAGAAGGGTGTCGCTATACGTACATTCGCCCTTGGCGTTCCGCAGGTAGCCCACGGAGGTGGGCTATGAAAAAGCAATAGTTCTCTAGCCCTTCCAGGCAGGCTATCCTATGGGAACGCCAAGGCTTATGTATCATTAGACCTATCGTTATAGAGTAGGTGCCAGATGAATTATGAGTGATGAATTTTTAACTCCTAACTCCCAACTCCCTTCATTTTTTAGGCTGGAGAAATTTTAACTATTTTGCCACCGCGCTTGTGAATTTCTTGATATGTAGCTGAAAGTCTGTCATAGGGTACGGTATAAATTTGTTTGCTCTGACGGACTGCGATTTTCGTATTACTTCCGGCGATCGCTTCAATTACAAACATCCGAGCATCACCTCGTGTTTGAGAGGCAATTAATGTTCCCGCAGTTGAGGTAAAGGTAGTACCTGCTGAGGTTGGGGGCATAATCGTGTTTGCCCGATTCAGCGTAATATTAGAACGCAGGCGAGAATTTTTACCTCCCATTTGCGCGTTGTCACTGCTACCAGCACCGCGATAAAGGGCAAATATGCGATTGTATCCGACAGTTTTCATGCCAGGAATTGACTGAAAACCACGGTGATAGGGAACTATAGAATTCCCAAAGGCATTGTCATATTCTGAGCTATCAATGTAAGAATCGATTTCTGCATCAAAGCCCTTGGAAGCGTATAAGTCTGTGTGGAAAGCAATTTCTGATTGATCGTAAGGTGCCCGTCCTAGTAAATGCTTGTAGTTCAATTCAATAAAACGCACTTGGGAGTTGTTATAAAAGAAGCATTCTCTGTAAAACTCAGATTTTGCTATAATCTGCACAAATTGCCGAACGCTGATTTTGCCGTTACGTAACAGAGATTCGGCACTGGTAAATTTTTCACTACCATATATCCCTTGACGCCCAAATATTTGCTCGTAGGCAGCCCGGAATACTAGTTGCAAATCTTCTTCGTTCCAAAAAGGACGAAGTTCAACATTCTTATTAACCGAATCTCTACTTGCTAGCCGTTCTGCGACTGAACTACTCATCTTTGTTGCTCCATTTTTGTTAAGTACGATCGCGGATTAAAGGGATTAAAGGATTTCACGGAGGATCTAAAAATTAATTATCCTTGGAGTGCAATCCGAGTAATCCTTTAAAAATCCGTGATCGTTGTTTATTCTTAGCTCAATGCATTAATTGCATAGTTGAGGTAGATGTTAGCTTCACCTGCAGCATCACCGGAGAGTCCATGATTCTCGCGGACAAATTCTAGTGCTGCTATATACCAGCTAGGAGATAAACCAAGGGCGGCATTTAGTTCGCTCAACCCTGCAACTACATACTCATCTAAAGGTCCAGTTCCACCGACTATGCAGCAATAGCTGATGGTACGCAGGTAGTGGTCAATATCGCGCACGCATTTGGATTTACCTTCTGCACTAGACGCATATTGAGGCCCTGTCATTTGAGTGGTGTAAGGAAATTTTTGGTAAACATGATTGGCTGCGGCTTCTGACCATTTTTTGCCATTGTTAGCGAAGGCTTTGGCTGCTTCTAAACCTGCTTTTGCGCGGTTAAAACGGCCGAATACCGCTTGCATTTCGGTATTGCTCAAGTAAGTGCCGCGTACATCAGCAGAAGCGATCGCTTCAGTCAATGGAGTTTTCATGATGCGTTTTTTCTCCTTAAATTTTGGGTAATTACTAACAATCAGATGGAAAAATGTTTTGAAAATGTGGCTTATACAACAGCAGAAGCAGCGCGATCGAAATAGCTGGCAACTTCAGACATCAGCTGGCTGCAATCACCTTTGGTAATGCCTTTAGAATCGTTGGCAATACTGATAGCAGCATCTTTCATTTTATGGATTCCGGAAGCAACCGCATCACCAGGAGTACCCAGAGCTTGATATGTTTCGCGCAAACCGTTCAAGCAGCGATCGTCCATGACACTGGCATCTCCCGCTAATATGGAATAAGTCACATAACGCAGAATAAATCCCATATCGCGGAGGCAAGCTGCTTGATTGCGGTTGTGGAAGCAAGCACCACCAGCATTAAATATTTGTGGACGTTCAGCAACTAAAGCCCGATAAGCATTTGCCACAATTGAAGAAGCATTACTGTTGAGTCGGTTAACTGCATCTAAACGCTTGTTGCTATCAGCAACCATTGCTGATAATGCATTGATTTCATCACTGCCTAGGTAAGCACCTTTTCTGTCAGCTTGTTCAACTACTCTGGAAAAAGCGTCGAGCATTGTTATTTTCTCCTAAAATTTTTTACCGCTTTGTAAAAAGCTTAAAAGTAATTAATCAATACAAATTATCCTATTTGTTGCATAGAAAAAATTCCCACGAACCTTTCCTCGCGAACTAATAAGTCCCCCAAAACTTTCTAATTTGTAATTGATTTCTGATTGCTTTTAAACCTTGTTGGTATTTTATATATTGCTTGTATGAGTTTTTTGTTAAGTTTTTTAAACGAGTGTAAATATCACACAAATATACTTAGACTCTTTTTGCAGTCATGCCTGTAGTCAATTTGATTAATTACTGTCTTTACATTTCAATACTTTTCTTCATTCAAGTTAATGTAATATTTTTACTTAAATTTATTAGCACTAAAAAACTACTTTATTTTATACGCACTGAGATAAATGAGCTTTTTGAAACTCTTTTGGGGAGAGCGCTCAGAAAATGCTGTATCTTAAGTTACGTTTTTTCAGTTACAGGAGTGAATCGAAATACTTAGGGCTGCGATCCCCGAATCTCCATCTAGGGTTCGTTATTAAAGCTGTTAATCCAACGATTAACAGCAATCTTCATAGACGGAGGTCTAATGAACTTTTGTAAAGGTTAGTAACAAAATTGCTGAAAACAATTTTCACTTTTTACTTCTGGAGAGGGAAGGCAGATCGCCGACGGAGAATATCTAACAGAGTTGTAAAAGATTGGGGAATGGGTGCTGTCACCTGAATTTCATCACCGGAGACTGGATGTTGTAACCGGAGTCTCCAAGCGTGCAGTGCTTGACCGGGTAAATTTACTCCTACGGAACGACCTGAACCATAAACGGGGTCACCAACAATCGGATGACCAATTTTTGCTGCATGAACGCGAATTTGATGAGTGCGTCCGGTTTCGAGTTGGAAAAGTATCAGGGTGTAGTTATCGAGACGCTCTTTGATTTGCCAATGAGTGACAGCATTTCGTCCACCTTGTTCCACGGATACAATAAACATTTTTTTGCGGTCGTGTTGGTGACGACCAATGGGGAGGTCAATTGTACCACTCTCAGTTTTTGGGGCACCATAGACAACACCGAGATATTCTCGTCGTGCGGTTTTGGCTTGGAGTTGTGCTTGTAGGTGTTTAAAAGCGATATCTGTTTTGGCGATCGCGATCGCTCCGGTTGTATCTTTATCCAAGCGGTGGACAATTCCCGGACGCTGCACACCCCCAATCCCTTGTAGGTCGGGACAATGGGCTAATAAAGCATTGACCAAAGTCCCATCAGGATGACCGGGTGCGGGATGAACCACTAAGCCAGCAGGTTTGTTGATAATTATGAGTTGATCGTCTTCGTAGAGAACATCTAAGGGAATATCTTCTGCTATCAGTTGCAGAGGTTCTGCTTCTGGTACTTCCAAAGAAATGCGATCGCCTGCTTTGACAGCTATCTTCTTAGAAGTACAGACTTTGCCATTGAGTTGGACATTACCCGCTTCGATTAAATTTTGGATGCGCGATCGCGATAAGTCTGATAGTTCTTCGCTAAGGTAACGGTCTAAGCGATCGGCTGTTTCTTCAACTTCTAGATAAAATTCGTTCACAATTGGTTTAGATTAATTCCTGGTTATTGCAGTAAAGCACGAAGTGCAAGACCTGATATTCAGTCGGTCTTTTTATAAATCCTCGCTTGGTGCAGGTGGCGTTATTAATTTTAACGTTTGCGAGGGGAGAACGTCTGGAGAAAATTATGAATAGTTTATTACTTTCATTAACAGTAAAAATACTCATTTTAATCCATACTAAGTTACTCTGTGTATCTTACATAAAGAAAAAACAAAACCTCTCCATGTCTTTTCTGTTACATAGCTAAATAAACAACCATCTTGTTTTCTCCTTGAAAATGATGGTTAACAGGTTTATTTGGCAAATAATATCCATAAAACAAAGTCTAAAAAAACACCTTTAATTTGTAAAAAAAACTCTTAACTTCGTTTATAGCCATGACAAAAAAATATACAAATATGTGGTCACTGGTGAAATGTAGAAGTTCAATATAAACATTTAAAAGTAATTAAATATGCAATTCAAAAATAAACAAATTTGCTGTAAAAAAAGCTAAGTTTCATCTTTTCTTTACTTAATTGCCGTGATTTTAATACAACCTTTAACTTTTTTCTAAAATTTAGAGTAATCTAAAGATTAGTGAGTAAGTAAATAAGTTGCTTACCATCTGCCAATGAACTGAAAATTTGTATTTTTCAGATAGTGTACTTCTGGAGTTTCGCTGCAAATTCTCGAACTTAGTACTCAAAACTCTCTAGGGTGACTATTAACCGCAACACAATGCTCTTAGAGTCCTTGCAATACTTATGAAAAAATTACCTTCTTGAGAATTTTAGTTACCTTGTGCGATGACCGTATGTCTACGGCGGTATAGGCATATAGCTGAGTAAATTATTACCTACTTGCATTTTAAGTAGATGTGGTGAGTGCTTATCAATCGCATGGTGGGGGGACTTCAATAAGAGTGTATTCAACTGATAACTGTTAAACGCAAAGGACGTCATCTGACAATACTTGTGTGAATTCCGGAAAGTATATCCACGGATTGAAGTTGGAAATATTAATATCATTTTTTGAACATCAAAAATGAAGACACTTCCTATTGGTAGATACAGATTTTTTCAAAGATTACAGCCGCTATCTATTTTGACAAAAATAACTAGTCAATCTGCTAGTGGCTGTTTGCAGGTATTTAGCCCCTCTGCTTCTTGGTCAATTTATTTAGAGGAGGGAAAACTGATTTATGTGTGTTATTCAGTTAATATGTTTGACCTGCTTTATCGAAAACTTCGGCAGTGGAGTCAACAAATTCCGACCCTACATAATGAAATTTATCAGCAATTGCAGATATTGTTTGAAACAAGTATAGACGAGCGAGCAATACCGAATCCAGATTATTTAGCTATTTGCTGGTTAGTCAAGAAAAGATACCTTAATCGGGAGCAAGCAGGAAGATTGATAGAAGAATTGGCAATAGAAGTTTTGCAGTCCTTTCTTGCAGTTGATGAGGGGAGTTATGAATTTACTGCTGAAAGCTTTCTGGATAATATGCCGCATTTTTGCCGTTTGGATGTGCGTTTGTTAGTTGAACAGTGTCAAAAGCAGACTAACAAAGCACAGCATTCCCAATATGGGCACAAAAATCAGCCACAAACTAAAACAAAGCCTAAGCAAAGATTTTCCCAAGAAAACGTCCAAGGTTTACATCCGGACTTTAACAAGAGTGATAATAATAATCAGAAAAAGTATCAGCAACCTGTAGATAAAAAGCTCTATAAAATTGTCTGCATTGATGACAGTCCAATCGTTTTGACTATCATCAAAAGTTTTTTAGACGAGCAAATATTTTCTGTTATCGGATTTAATGAGCCATTAAAAGCCTTAATGCAAATTATCCGTACAAAGCCAGACCTAATTTTACTGGATATTGAGATGCCCAATTTAGACGGGTATGAATTATGTTCTTTATTGCGGAAACATTCATATTTCAAAAATACACCAGTGATTATGGTGACAGCAAAAACAGGATTTATAAATAGGGCAAAAGCTAAATTAGTTAGAGCCTCAGGTTATTTAACTAAACCTTTTTCCCAAAGTGACTTAATGAAAATAATTTTTCAATATATGCTGTAACTTTTGTTCGCAAATGTTTCGATAAATTAAATTAATAGTAGCTCAAATATCAATTTTTTATGATGAATAATTGCCAAAATTTCCTGACTCCGCAACAAACGCAAAATAACTTGGGAGATGGCTATCTGAAGTTTCAGGTAAATAAACATATTTCTGCTGTTCTATCAATAAAAAATGCGCAAGAAGTAATTTTTCTGCCTGTTGAATCTGTTACATCAATGCCAAATATGCCTGCTTGTATATTAGGATTGATTAACTGGCAAAATAGTTTAATTTGGGTGATTGATTTAGCAATAATGTTGAATGTAAAGGTTGATAATAAAATAACTTGGCAGTACAACATAATAATTATCCGCACTGACTTAGGACTTTTAGGTTTAGTTGTTTTTGAGATAAAAGGTACAACAAGGTTCATCTCTGACAGAATTGATTCTCCTGAGTTAGAAGTTCAATCTAAGCTGCTTCCCTATTTAAGTGGATATGTTCGGCAAGATAAAGAAATTATCTATGTATTAGATGCAATAGCGATTGTACAGTCTTCAGTTCTCCATACTAACTCATAAAAAAGTAATTATATCTTGTACTCAAATAATAGTTTTAGAGAATTACTTGATGACTAATTTAACTGAAAAGAATGAAACAAGCACAATGCTACAGCCTCAGAATAACTCTAAATATCGTGTTTTTACTATTAATTTGATTCTTTCATTAGTTAGAGGAACAAGCTTACGCAGGAAAACGATCGCATTTATTATTTTGATTGCAACCCTTCCTATATTTGGATTTGGGGCACTAACTCATTATTTAGTAAAGCAGTCGATAAGCCAAGAAATTAGCAATATTAAACAAGTTAGTGCGATTAACATTTTTGATAATATCAACCGTTTTTTGATGGTACGGAAGCGAGAAGTTGAACTATTTGCCAATCTCGATTTTCTCACAAATCCTAAGTTGAGAGAAATTACAACACCAGTAAATAAACAAATACAGTTAAATAATTGGCAGCAAATTTATAAAATATATGAAAGTATTGCTATATTCGACTTAAATGGAGAGGTTTTATTACAAACTACAGGAGAAAGCATTCCTAACCAACAAGTCCAAGAATATTTTCAAGCTGTGCTGAAAACAAATAGACCTTATATCAGTCTGTCATTATCAACGAAATCACCAGAAGCTTATATTTACTTAGTTGCACCTGTGAAAGATAAAGTTACACGCTCAACTATTTCTATAGTCCGGGCAGTTATTTCAGTAAAATCTTTAGAACAGGCAATCAATAATCCCGTAACAGTTCAAGATAAATATAGTTTGATAGATAGTTCGGGAAAAATTTTTCTTGCTACCAATAAAAGCTATTTGGGTAGAAAAGTTCCAGAAATTTTTCCAGCTTTGGAACAGTTAGAAACAGAAAATAAAATAGTTAGCCAAATTTTATTTAACAAAATCGATAATAATCAGGAATTAATCACTTATATTCCTTTGCAAAAAGTTGAAGGTTTACCAGAATTAAAATGGACATTAATTGTTACTAATAAAGCGATCGCCAATTCTAGCGAAAGACAATTATTAGTGTCATTAGGTATAGTAACACTAGCTACAGCATTATTAGTCGGGGGAATTTCAGCAATTTTAGCTAATCGTTTGATGTTACCAATTTTTTTGAAATTAACCGCAGAGGAAACAGAGGAAGAAATGAGATAGGTAATCCTCTATCTTTTTATCTGCTTGTTCTGTAGTTAATGGAATTAAGTAGGTTCAAATATAGCTGATTAATAACTACATTATTCAAATCCGTATTTCCACAAACCACAAATAGCAATCCTAAATATTTGATTAATATGTGGGGGAAATTTAAAAATTGCCTTTACACATAGATATCAAGGCATTCTGTCAAAAATAAATCCAGTTGTTTTGTATATAACAACCAAAAAATATTAATTTTTATGTATCCAAGCAAAGAATTAGAACTTAAGATTCAGTTTTTGGACGAAGCAAATCATTACTTAAATACTCTAGAAGCAGTATTACTGGAAACCAAAGCTAATCGTCGAATAGAAGCAGAAAAAATTAATGCTGCACTTCGAGCTATTCATTCCATTAAAGGTGGTGCGAGTATTATGGGATTTCGGACTCTAACTGATTTGGCTCATCGGCTGGAAGATTCTTTTCAAGTATTAAAAAGCCGGAGAAACTGTCTAGAACTGGATTCCGACTTACACAGTTTACTGCTATCTGCAATTGATTGGCTGCGTCATGTAGTAGAACTACTTTCTATTGGTAGCCTTTTAGACGAACAATGGTTAGCAACTCTTTGTTACCCAGTTTTTGAAGAACTACATGAGCGTTTGGGCAATCCTATTCCAGAGGATGGTATGTCAATGCTTGATGAAGAAAATCGGCAGCAAGATATTATCTCTTTACTTTTTCAAACCGAAGTGGAAGGACGTTTGCAGCGTTTAGAGTCTTTATTAATCGATGGCCAACAGACCCTTCTGCGAGAGGAAGCGATGATGATGGCTATTGATTTGGGTGGTTTAGGACAAATGTTTGAACTTCCAGCTTTTAGTCAAGTTTGTCAGTCCATAACCGAAAATTTAGAAGCTGCTAGCAGTGATGAAGCGATTGAAAAAATTAGTCGATTGGCTTTAGATGTATGGCAGCGATACCATCAAAAATGGTTGCCAAGGGCATCGCAAGCTTTAATAATCGCAAGTAAAACTGATAATTTGCATACAGAAATTATTCCTAATTTAGGCATACCTGTCAAACATTATAGCGATTACGAACAAACAGATGTTAGTGACCCTAATTTATTTGAAGAATTATTAAAAAGCCAAGTTGCCGTCGAGCCTTTTGAGCAAATCAATGATTTATTTGGAGAAATTGCCATTCAGCGTCATTGCCGGGGTTCGCAACTAGAAGAAGTCCAAAAACTGATTCGCAATCTCAGCAGCATTAAAAGTCTTGAGAAGGAAAATCAAGATTTGGGTGCAGCTTATAACAAATTTACTACTCAAATAACTACGTTCAATAATATCTCAGAATTGAAGCGGGATGAGAAACTAAACTTGCGGTCTAAAACAGTGACGAAAACCATCGTTAAGATGCAAGAAATCACTACAGATATTGAGCTCAGTTTAGAAGATAAAGATAAACTTAATAATTCGGTGACTCAAGTCAGGATGCGTCCGCTATCAGATATAGTGGAGTGCTTCCCTAAAGCATTACGTGACCTGAATATAGAATATGGCAAAAACGTCAGCCTGGAAATTGAAGGTGGTAATACCCTCATCGAACGCAGCATATTGGAAGCTCTGAGGGAACCATTAATCCACCTATTGCGGAATGCCTTCGACCACGGCATCGAAGACACTGCCACCCGTAGTGCCACTGGCAAACCAGAACAAGCATTAATTGAAATCAAAGCCACCCAAAAAAACAACCATACTATTATTACCATCCGTGACGACGGTCGCGGCATTTCCTTAGATAGAATTCGTAGGAAAGCCGAATTGATGGGATTAGATGCATCTCTACTTGCACAAGCAACTGACGAAGAATTACTCTCTGTAATATTTGAACCGGGATTCAGTACCAAAGAGGAAGTTACCATCTTATCCGGTCGTGGTGTCGGCATGGATGTGGTACGTAATAACCTCAATAGAGTCCGGGGAGATGTCAAGGTTGATACAGTGCAGGGAGTAGGAACAACTTTTACTCTGTCAGTACCCTTAGAAATTACGCAGAAATTGCCAGAAACCTTGATTTATAGAACCGCAAAGACACCAAGTACGCTAAGGAAGAAGAGTTTCAGAGAGTTTTTGCGTAAGTCTTATCTATCACTGGCACCTGTTGTGTTGGCAGAAAGTAAGGAAATGTTGCTGGCATTTCCCGAGGATGCGGTGGAGGAAATTTTATTACTGCAAAACGAATTAGTGTTTTCAGTGGCGGGTAGCGAAGTATTGAATTGGCAAGGAACGATGATACCGTTAGTTAGGCTTGGTCGCTACTTAGAATTTAATTGTCAGCGTTACGACAATTTAGATTTAGAAACACTACCGACGATAAATGGTAGTAGCGTATTGATAGTTAAGAATGGAAACCAATCGGTAGCAGTGCAATTAGACCGTTACTGGGGTGAACAGGAAGTTACTATTCGTAAGGTTGAGGGGAGTATTTCTTTGCCTGCGGGTTTTGATAACTGTGCAATTCTTGGTGATGGTCGGGTTGTGCCTTTGGTAAAGGCTAAGGATTTGCTAGATTGGATTATTAGTTTATAATCTAATCGGCAAGGTGAGCGTGAAGGCTGTTTGACCGTCCGATGTTGAGTCAAGGGTGAGGTTGCCACCATGTGCCCGAGCAATTTCACGAGCTAGACCCAGTCCCAGCCCGATTCCCTCTACCTTGCGGGTTCGTGCAGGATCACCACGATGGAAACGGTCAAAAATGCGATCGCGATCGCATTTTTCAATGTCAATTGAGGCATTGGTAATCGTGACGTGGAGAGTTGTTTGCGTTTGCCCAGCGCGAATCTGTATCCAGCCTTTGGCAAGATTGTATTTGATGGCATTACTGAATAGGTTTTGTAGAACTTGAATCAGTAGATCGCGATCGCCCTGTACTTTTAGCCCATCAGTGATGTCGGTTTGCACAGCTAAGTCAGGAGCCAGCAGTTCCACATCTTCTAGCATCTCGATTAGCAACTCAGACATATCTACCTCAACCAGATACAAGCTCATATGTCCCGCATCTGCTAGAGACAGCAGCAAGAGTTTCCGGATTATACCACTTAGGCGGCGCACCTCATCCAACAAATTGCTTAAGCGCTGTTGCACTTCCGATCCTGGGTCAACCTGTTGGAGAGTTCGCTCTAGTTCCCCTTGCAGAATGGTCAGTGGGGTTTTCAGTTCGTGAGCCGCATCACCACTAAAACGGGAGGCTTGGGTAAAACTCCGTTCCAAGCGTTCGAGCATTTGGTTAAACACCAGAATCAGTTCGACAAATTCAACATCCGTTGTCCCAATCGGAATCCGCCGATCTAGCCCTTTGACGGTCACCTGTTGAATAACACTCGTTAATTGCCGAATCGGACGCAAAGCACCACCAGAAAGCAACCATGCCCCTCCAGCAACCAGCAGGAGCGCTCCTGGAATTGAAATAAGAAAAATATTGCGAATGGTAACCATCTCTTGGTTGACGGCTTGCAGACTAACGGCAATTGCAACCTGAACATTGGGAAATTTAGCTGCCCCAATCCGCCAGGTTTCTGTTGCCGTCTGCTTAGTCACGAATTCAGGTGGGGGTGGAGGTAGAGGTGGATGAAAGGGCGATCGCTCAAAGGATGGATTTGCACTCTCAGGTTTTCTGGGAGGGGGTGGTGGCAGAGATGTCAACTCAAGACGCTGAACCAGCAAACTATTTAGGTCAAAATCGGCGTCTTGAGAGTTGGATTGATAAATTGTGTTGCCGTTTGCATCCAGCACCAGCAGTGCGATGGGGATTTTTGTCTTTGTTCCGAAGGCATAGGGTAATGAATCTCCGTAGAACTGCCATCGCTCTTGCTCGGGTGAACGGCTTCCCCGCATCAACTGATTAAACAGTTGTGCATCAAGGCTGTTAATTTGAGCATTGTAAATCTGGAACCAGGAGACTGCGCCAAACCCGACTAATGCGCTTCCCGCTAGCAAAGCAGACAATAGAGCAATCCGGAGTCGAAACGAACGTAGTTTCACGATTTCGGCTCTGGCTTGCGAAATCGGTATCCAACCCCGCGAATGCTTTCAATTGAGCTAGCTTCATCAATGGGGTCAATTTTTTTTCTAATTCGCTGGATACAAACATCCACGACGTTAGTATTGGGGTTGAAGTCGTAGCCCCAAACGTGTTCTAATATTTGGGTACGAGTGAAGACCCTTCCGGGAGAGCGCATTAAATACTCTAGGAGATTAAACTCGCGGGTGGTAAGTTCTACTACCTGTTGATTGCAGGTAACTTCTCGCGTGATGCGATCGAGTTTGAGCAAACCAACCGAAAGCAGATTTTGACGCTCCCCCACACCAATGTTTCCACGACGAGGTAGCCCCCGGATTTATCCGTGGGGGTAAGTCGTGGGCGAATTTATTCGCCGTCCCCATTCTTCGATTAGTTCGCTTATACTTACATCCCTTCTGTCTGCTTCTG
>JAHHGZ010000038.1 GCA_019359595.1 Cyanomargarita calcarea GSE-NOS-MK-12-04C | reverse complement strand
GCGCTTGGGTACGCTTACAAACTTCAACAAGTAAGGCCTCGGGCGCTCCAGTTTATACATCCAAACGTATAGACTTGTCGATATATAAACATTCTTGTCTATATCTTTGTCAACTTAGGATTGCTCAATTTTTGACTGTCGGTCAATCGCGATCGCATAAAAAAAGGGCAGGTTTAAAACCCACCCCTAAAAGAAATAAAGTAAAAATTAACCTTACTTAATCTTTGGTGCATTCATCGACACAGCTGGGACATCTTTATGCTGCGCCAAAGTCGGCACAGAATCACGCAATCTTGCTGTTAATTGCACGGTCGTAGAATCATACACTTGAGTCAAAAGTTTTGGATACAAACCAATGCCAATAATTGGTATCAACAAACAAGCGATGATAAAGACTTCGCGGGGTTCAGCATCAATTAATTTTTGGTGAGAAACTAATTCCTCGTTTTCTTCACCGTAGAAAATTTCTCGTAGCATGGATAGCAAATAAATTGGAGTTAAAATAACGCCAACTGCCATCAAGAACACTACAATAATTTTAAATGTGGGACTGTAGGCATCGCTAGAAGAAAATCCTACAAATATCATCAATTCTGCGACGAAACCGCTCATTCCTGGGAGTGCCAAGGAAGCCATTGAACAGGTAGTAAACATGGCGAAGATTTTACCCATCCTCTTGCCAACACCGCCCATTTCATCCAGCATTAAGGTGTGTGTCCGGTCGTAAGTTGCACCCACCAAAAAGAACAAACTGGCCCCAATTAAACCGTGGGAAACCATTTGCAACACTGCCCCATTCAAACCCAACTCAGTGAAGGAGGCAATCCCAATGAGGACAAATCCCATGTGCGAAATTGAAGAGTAGGCGATTTTCCGCTTCAGGTTGCGTTGGGCAAAAGATGTCAATGCGGCGTAGATAATATTTACTACCCCCAATATCACCAACGCTGGCGCAAAGTAAGCGTGAGCATCGGGTAGCATTTGGGCATTCATCCGAATTAAGGCGTAACCGCCCATTTTCAACAGAATACCAGCCAGTAACATATGTACGGGAGCTGTCGCTTCACCGTGGGCATCTGGTAGCCAGGTATGCAAGGGAATGATGGGCAACTTGACAGCGTAGGCAATCAAAAACCCTGCATATAGTAATAGTTCAAGATTGAAGGGGAAATTTTTTGCAGCGATCGCCTGCATATCAAATGTGACTGTACCGCCGTAAAATCCCATTGTCAGCCCACACAGCAAAATAAACAGCGAACCGCCTGCTGTGTATAAAATAAATTTAGTTGCTGCGTATTGACGCTTTTTACCACCCCAAATTGACAGCAAAAAGTATATGGGGACTAATTCTAGTTCCCACACCAGGAAGAAAAGTAGCATATCCTGGACTGCGAACACGGCAATTTGACCGCCGTACATGACAAGTATCAAAAAGTAAAACAGTTTTGACTTGAAGGTTACAGGCCAAGCAGCCAAAATCGCGAGAGTGGTAATGAATCCAGTCAAAATAATTAGGGGCATGGACAAACCATCCGCCCCTACTGACCAATTCAAATCGATTTGTGGTAACCAGGAATAACTCTCCACCAGTTGGAGATCGGGGTTGGAGAAGTCGTACTGGGTGTAGAAAGCGTAAACAATCAACGCAAAATCTATCAGCCCAACGATAAGGGAGTACCAACGGACGGTTTTGCCTTCCTTATCTGGGATGAACGGCAGCAGCAGCGATGCCGCGATCGGAAAAAGGATTATTGTGGTCAGCCAGGGAAAATGAGCTGTATTCATCGAAGTCCTCAGTTCTCTTTAAATGAAGTTCGGCTGTCAGCTACTAGCTATTAAGTAGCAGTTTTTTAGGGATGGAGGCTCCTTTCTCAGGTTGATTTAACAAAAAAATGAAGGCAGATAAATACACCCATCCACCTCTATCCTTAGACAAGACTGCAAAAGTCTTTTTCATCTGCGTCGAGGGTGCGGTTAATTATTTATTTTTGGGCTTCTGTTGCAAGAACTCTCTTGTACTACATGGGAATATAGATGTAGAGACGTAATATGTTACGTCTCTACTCTGGTACGCTAGGTTACACCAAAGACAATTACCAAGCCTAAGACCGCTCCAAACACTATCAAGGCATAGAATTGGGCGCGTCCGCTTTCTACGTATTTCAGAGCTTCGCCGCTGACCAGGGTAAAGAAACCTGTGAGGTTAACTGCACCATCGACAACGCGAAAGTCCACTTCCAGGACTTGTCTGGCAATCCGACGCAAGCCGAGGACAAAGACGCGATGATAAATGTCATCAAAGTACCACTTGTTGAGAGATAGCTCGTAAAGTGGTTTGATTTTGTTGGCGATCGCGGCTGGGTCGATTTTGCGCCATAAGTACATGAAGGAAGCCAAGGTAATCCCAATCAAGGAAATACCCACACTCGCACCCGCCAGGACATAAAACTCGTCGGGGTTGAATTGGGCACCTTTTTCTAGGACTTCGGCGAGGGTTTCGCTAGGTGAGTGAATAAACTCCTCGAAGTAGTTAGCAAAAGGAGTACCTACCAAACCAATCAACATCGAAGGAATCGCCAACAACGCCAAGGGTAAGGTCATCGTCCAGGGTGACTCGTGAGGAGTATCGCTGTGATGTCCGTGGGAGTCGTTGTGGTGGTCGCCTGTAGCAGCTAATTCTCCTTGTTTCATTGCTCCAGGACCAAAATTAGGCGCTAGTGCTTGTGACTCTAGGAGAATAGTTGCTGTTGACTTCAGTTTTTGGATGATTTTCTTATCTGTACCCCGGAATTTGCCTTCAAATGTGGAGAAGTACATCCGGAACATATAGAAAGCGGTGATACCAGCAGTCAAGTAACCTACAAACCAAAGAAGTGGGTTAGCTGCAAATGCCGCACCAAGAATTTCATCTTTTGACCAGAACCCAGCAAAGGGGGGAATACCGGAAATTGCCACGCAACCAATAAAGAAGGTAATGCTAGTAACGGGCATATATTTCCGCAGTCCACCCATTAACCGCATATCCTGTGCCAATGCGGGGTCATGACCGACAACCCCTTCCATCCCGTGAATCACGGAACCGGAACCGAGGAACAACATTGCCTTAAAGTAGGCGTGGGTCATGAGGTGGAATAGTCCAGCACTATAAGCCCCTACTCCCATCGCCATCACCATGTAACCGAGTTGGGAAATGGTGGAGTAAGCCAAACCTTTTTTGATGTCGTTTTGAGTAATCGCAATTGTTGCACCCAAAAACGCTGTAAATGCTCCAGTGCAGGCAATTACGTTCATTGCCGCTGGGATATGTTCAAACAGTGGATACATCCGAGCAATCAGGAAAACACCCGCCGCTACCATCGTCGCCGCGTGAATTAAGGCGCTGATGGGGGTGGGACCTTCCATTGCGTCTGGTAGCCAGACGTGAAGGGGGAATTGTGCCGATTTCGCAACTGGGCCGAGGAAAACCAAAATCGCAAACAGGACAGCCAGACCATTGCTTATAGAACCGTTTTGCACCAGTTCCGCGAGGCGCGAGCCCATAATCTGAAAGTCAAAGCTGCCTGTTGCCCAGAATAAGCCGAGAATTCCCAACAACAAACCAAAGTCACCCACGCGGTTGACCACAAACGCTTTTTGACAAGCATCTGCTGCTGACTTGCGATCGTACCAAAAGCCGACCAGCAAGTAGGAACACATCCCGACCAGTTCCCAGAAGATATAAATCTGTACTAGGTTCGGACTGACTACCAAACCCAGCATGGAAGAGCCAAACAAGCTCAGATATGCATAAAACCGGGCATATCCTGGGTCGTGAGCCATGTAGCCATCGGTATATATCATGACTAACAAGGCTACAGTCGTCACAATCACCAACATTAGGGCTGTCAGGTGGTCAACAGTGTACCCCATGTTGAGGTGAAAGCTGCCTGCAGATGCCCATTCTATGTTGTAGGTATAGGTTGGGTGCCCTTGAATTTGACTCCACAACAAGGCAATAGATAGTCCCATTGCCACTCCCATTAGGGAGATAATCAACACTGCATTCAACTGCCGCAGGCGATTAGTCACCTGATTAAAAGATATTAATCCTAGACCGACCAGCGTTGCTCCTAGAAGAGGAAAAACTGGAATCAGCCAGGCATACTGATAGATTACTTCCATCACTGACGCCTACTTTTTGAATTCTTGACGAACTTGTCGGAACTGTTAATAATTGTGACACACACCTTCTAGCATAAAATACCCCACCCGACGGTAGTTGGGTGGGGTTATTAACCTGAGCTTTAGATTTGATGACATTTGTGCCGTTTTAATAGTCCACAACTTCAGCAATAAACATTCCCTTTGGACTATTGACTTTTAAGAGTTGTTAGTTTATCTCTCCGGCAGCAGGGGCTTTAATACCCCCACAAGAAACAGGTCGCCCGTTTTGAGTTAGCGTCAGCGTCCCAATCCACAGGTCGAAACCTCCTCCTTCTTCCTTCTTCAAGTGCCTAAGACTGTTTGCCTTTTCTAACTATTCCCGCTGAACAGCAACCAAATCAGATGTTTTCGGAATGTTATAAGTTTTTGACTCTTTGGTGTGATTTAACTTAATTTCTTCTAGTGCCAGACGTAAATCATCTCTGCTGCGAAAACAGTCCAGGCGCTTTTGGACAACGCCATTGTCTACCAATATTAAAGTCGGCAGTGACTTGAGTCGATAAGTGTTAGAAAGTCTAAAATTATCATCGGCGTTTATTCCAACTAACTTAATTTTCTCTTTGCAAGTAGCTTCAAATTGCAATAACAGCGGATGTACTATCCGACACAAACCGCACCAAGGCGCTTCAAAATATACCAAAACAGGAATTGGAGATTCTAAAACTTCTTGAGTAAATGTCCGCTCACTTACCGACAACACCATGACGCCTCTAAAGAATATAAGGATTTGATATCAAACGAGCGATCGGCAGGAGGAAGTGGGAGCTTATAAACTGCCATTTTCCTAACCTGGGACACAAACAACAAAGTATATGGACATAATTAAACCTTTATATACTCAACTGGTTTCAAGCTGTCTGAAAAAATTCTGAGATTCCGCACGAATCGGCATAGGAATTGGAGCTACGCCAACAAGGCAAACCCCAGACTTTCAAACTTTTTGCTTTCACAAGGGTTTAGTTAAGCAAAACATTAACACTTATCAGTTTCTTTTATACAGGGTTTAAGTCCCCATCTTATAAGTGTTTGGCGTTGGTGGGGCAATATGTCCTTGAGCCAACACCTATTAACTGATAAATATTTGCAACTGTTCGCTGTTTAGTAGGGCAGCGAGTCGCCTGAGAAACGTTTTTTTGTTTGGTTAATTTATGTCCATTTACTTGTGTAAAAATTTAACTTTGATGTTATTACTCTGATAAAAAAGCCACCGTCAATTTCGCGCTGGCTTTTTTTGATTTTCAACAAACAGTAAACAGTAGTTGCAATTGAAAACTAATTCTAAACAATTTGTCAATGACCCTTAGAGAAGAAAGGCAACCATTATTTAGATTTTAGATTGAATAATTCAAAACCATTGGCTCAAAAAAAGTTTCAAGCCTCTAGTCTAAACTAGGGAATAAATCCAAAGTTGTAAATCCTTGGCTCCAAAATTGATTGATTGACCAATCCCTTCATCATATGCGCTATGCTGGCTGAAAAACAGCTTCCCAGAAGAAAGTAGCATAGGGATAATAATCTTTTTCATTGGGTGGCTTCTTGAAGGCTAGGTTAGCGACTTCCTACAAGGTTCGCCCCTTGACAAGCAATTACCAAATATAATTTATTAAACCCAATATAAACACCCCACGGACACCTGTTTGATTTTATCGTACATTAATCCCATAGGAATTGATGAGATGAAACTACCAATTTGGTATCAACTGCGGGTAAATGGGGATCGCTTTAGTTTACCACTTTATCCTACTAGTGGCATCCATTAACAGGGGGTGCGACCACCAAAGTAGAGCAATAAAAATAGCAACTCCTAAATACGCGAAACGCAAAAATTCCTGCCATTTGAGAGATTGACGACCGTCGAGAATTGCCTTAAAAGGTATGATGCTAGTACGCTGCTTCGCGACTTCAAAGGCTTCACCATAACGCTGGCTTAAACGGCGATCGCCATGCCAAACCCCAAATAAATGGTGTAATACCAAGCCGATGGAGGTAACCAAGGTAAAAGTTGTACCCAGCCACATGGTATGGGCAATACACCAAATTAGCTGCCCCACCATCTGGGGATGGCGAGTAATACGAACAATTCCGGTTTCATACAGGTGAACTTCCGGCTTTTGGATGGCAGCAACTTCTAGTAGATTGAATGTAGCGGGATACAAAAACAAAAACGAAATCGCTGACAAAACCCAAACTAATGGCTGCACTCCTGGTACGCCTTGTACTTGCCAAAGCTGCAAACCATCATAACGATGGTTAAAAAAGTAAATAATTAAGATGACAGCCAACGGGAGGCTAACTAGCGCAAATAAAATACGGTAAAGCCTTGGCCCGATGAGTTTTTCTGCTGTTGGGCGGAATGCTGCACCTCCACTATGGGCTAAAGCAAAACCCAAGAGTAGCCCCAATATGACAAAATGACTGGGGGTTAACCAAGCTGGCAACATCATATACATAGGTGAAGTAATCTAAAGAAAACCATTATCAGTACAACCAATACCACAAAGTATTCAAAAGGGGACTTTAGTCAAGGTGTTGTGCGACTATCTTCTTCGATTAAAGCCTCCAAGCTTAAGATGCAAGAAATCATCGTAGATTTGTTGCGTTCAAAAAAATTGCTCGTTTCCTGTTAGTGGGTTTAGCCTTATGTCTGACCTTCCTTTCACTTTAGATCAGTTACGTATTCTCAAAGCGATCGCTGCAGAAGGGAGCTTCAAGCGTGCCGCTGATAGCCTCTACGTCTCCCAACCTGCTGTAAGTTTGCAAGTGCAAAACCTCGAGCGGCAATTGGATGTTCCCTTATTCGATCGTGGAGGACGTCGCGCCCAATTAACTGAAGCAGGGCATCTACTTCTGAGTTATGGGGAAAAAATCCTCAGCTTATGCCAAGAAACTTGTCGTGCCATTGAGGATTTACAAAATCTCCAAGGTGGTACTTTAATTGTCGGCGCATCGCAAACAACTGGCACCTATTTGTTGCCGAGGATGATTGGGATGTTCCGCCAAAAATATCCCGATGTGGCGGTGCAATTGCACGTTCACTCAACCCGCCGCACGGCATGGAGTGTCGCCAATGGACAAGTGGATTTGGCAATCATCGGTGGTGAAATTCCCGGCGAGTTGTCGGAATCTTTGGAAATTGTTCCTTACGCTGACGATGAACTGGCTCTGATTTTACCTGTATTCCATCCCTTCGCCAAACTTCAAACAATTCAAAGAGAAGATTTATACAAACTACAATTCATCTCTCTTGATTCACAATCGACTATTCGCAAGGTAATTGACCAGGTACTAGCACGCTGTGAGATTGATACAAGGCGTTTGAAAGTCGAAATGGAATTAAATTCCATTGAAGCAATTAAAAATGCCGTGCAATCAGGTCTAGGAGCAGCATTTGTCTCCACCAGTGCCATTGCCAAAGAACTGCAAATGGGCGTGCTACACCGTACACCCATTGACGGTGTGATTGTCAAGCGAACTCTGTGGTTGATTTTCAATCCCAATCGGTACAGATCCAAAGCCGCAGAAGCCTTTAGTCGAGAAATTTTGCCTCAGTTTGCTACACCTGGATGGAATGAAAATGTGTTAAAATCATCACACAAAAACCTTGCGGTAAGTGTTTTGGATGCAGCAACATCTAACGGGAGCGAAAGTTAAAATTTGGTCAGTAGTCAATAGTTAATAGTCCAATGACTAGTGACTAATGACTAGTGACTAATGACTAATGACTGAATAACTAATATGGAAGTTTACTGCACTCGTCCAGGCTGTACCCGTCCGCTAAACTATTTTACAGATTTAGATGATAACGCAACCTTGAGAACAGTACAGCAAAAATACTGTACAACTTGCGGAATGCCGCTAATTTTAAGCGGTCGTTATTTACCAATTAAGCTGTTGGGACGGGGTGGATTCGGAGCGGCTTTTTTAGCACGCGATCGCTTGATTCCTGGAATGCGTCAATGTGTAGTAAAGCAGTTCCTACCAGCGGGGAATTTAACTCCGACTCAGATGGAACTGGCGCAGAAACTATTTGAACGAGAAGCCGAAGTATTAGCAGAACTAGGCAATCAACACGATCAAATTCCCGATTTATTTGCTTTTTTTGAATTAACTGTTAATAGCTGGCAAGGAGAGAAGCAAGACCAGTTATTTTATTTAGTTCAGGAATATATCAATGGACTAAACCTTGAGGAAGAATTAGCTCAAAAGGGGAAGTTTTCCGAAGCAGAGGTTTTGGAAGTATTGCGAGAAATACTCAAAGTACTAAAGTTTGTGCATGAAAATGGCTCTATCCATCGTGACATTAAACCCTCCAACATCATGCGCGATCGCAGGGGAAAACTTTTCTTGCTTGATTTTGGTGCAGTAAAACAAGTAACAAATGTTCCATCTGCCTCCGCTGGTTCTTCTACTGGCATTTATTCGATGGGATTTGCCCCACCAGAACAGATGGCTGGTGGACAGGTATTTCCTTCTACAGATTTATACGCATTAGCAGTAACTCTTATTACTTTACTCACAGGGAAAGAAGCAACTGAATTATTTGATGGTTACAGTAATCAATGGAATTGGCGAGCGCACGTTAGTGTCAGTCAGCATCTAGCTGATATTTTAGACAAAATGCTCCTACCTGCAGCCAAGGAGCGCTTTCAGTCAGCCCAAAACGTATTAGATAGTCTTACAAACAAAACACCGCAGTTGGTACCAGATACACAACTTAAGCCACCAACACCCCCTGGGCAACCAATTTCTCCGCTTTCCCCACCCGCTACAAATGCTATCGCACCAGTATCAACTCGCAAAGCATTTTCAACGGCGGAAATTTTAATCGGTTCTGCATTTAGTGGGTTCCAAGGTGGATTAATTGCGATCGCTCTTTTTAGTCTGCTGAAAAACCCAATAATTACCTTAGCAGCTTCAGCCCTAATTTTAGGAGGATTAATTCTCGCTCAAGCTAGGCGTTGGATTGAAAAATTTGATTTATTAATTATTTCTGGAATTACATTTTTAATTATATTTTTTGTTCCTTTTGTGCGTGGTGGGCTAAGTATCCAGCAAGTAGTTCTTTTATCAGTTGCCGCTGGTTTAGTAGCAGTTGCCCTCACGTCAATATTTCGCCTGATTTATAAAATATTATCGCTGATGCTTTAAATGTAATCGAGAAACAAAAATCACCTATGTCCCAGAAGGAAGAAGGAATTCGTAGGTTTATATATGTGGATACAGGACCCCAACTCAAAACGGTCGGCCCTAAGAACGGCCGGGGTATTAAAAAGAACGGTGAGCAGGATAGATAAAGAAGGATCGGCAAGTAGTGGAAATGCGAAATTTCGTTTCTATACCCAAATAAAAAAAGATTTATGTCGCAACAGCATAAAACTAATGAAACTGCGGTTTTACTTCTAACCCTAATAATTACAGCAGGTTTAGCAGGAGCGATATTTTGGTGGTTCACAAAAAACTCTGGTGTTCCAACAATCCCAGGAACCACACAGCAAGTTGGACAGTCAACTGGGGGCACATTTGCGACTGTACAAAACGTTCCCCCTGGTTTATTTACCTATGGAGGCAGCACCACTTGGGCACCCATCCGCAAAGAAGTTGACAAAGTTATTGAAACTGCCCAGCCGCAATTTCGCCTGCGTTATACCGACCCCACCACCGGTGCCCCTGGTTCTGGGACTGGGATCAAAATGCTCTTGAATAGCCAACTAGCTTTTTCTCAATCCTCGCGATCGCTCAAACCAGAGGAACAGCAGCAGGCAGAACAGTTAGGCTTCAAACTCAAAGAAATTCCGGTGGCAATTGATGGTGTAGCGATCGCAGTCAACCCGAATCTAAATATTTCTGGTTTAACTCTCGCCCAACTTAAAGATATTTATACTGGCAAGCTAAACAACTGGAAACAATTAAATGGTCCAGATTTGGCGATCGCGCCTTATTCTCGCCGTATCGAAGATGGAGGCACGATTGAATTCTTTGTTGAGAACGTTTTAGAAAAGGAAAAGTTTGGCAGTAACATTCAATTCATTCCTACAACAACAGAAGCTTTGCGAGAAGTTGCGAAAAATCCCGGCAGTATTTACTACGCTTCCGCTCCCGAAGTCGTTGGACAATGTAGCGTTAAGTCTTTGCCTCTAGGGCGAAAACCTGATGAACTGGTTGCACCATATCTTTCTCCCTTTATCCCACTTTCCGAGTGTCCGCAAAAGCGCAACCAGCTAAACGGCGAGGCATTTCAGAGTGGTAAATACCCAATCACTAGACGGTTATTTGTAATTGTTAAAGAAAATAATCAAAGCGATCAAAAAGCCGGCGAAGCTTACGCCAATTTGCTGTTAACTGACCAAGGTCAAGAATTAATTGCTAAAACTGGATTTGTCAGAATTCGTTAATAGATATGGGTTGATGGTTGACAGTTAACACAGAGCCATTGGCGTGGGCGGGTTTCCCGACTTGGGACACATGGCGTTTAACAATCAACAACTAACAATTATTTATGTCACAAAAAAACGAAATACCAATTCTTGTTTTATCGCTACTGGTTACAGTTGGATTAATAGCTGGCGGTTTGTGGTGGTTCACCAAAAACTCCGGTTTTGACATTTATAAATTCTTCGGCTCTCAGTCTAATAATCCCAATCCAATTAACACCAAGACATCTCAAACATCACAAGAAAGTAGCGACAAAAACTTTACAGATGTGCAAAATGTTCCCACAGGATTGTTTAGATACGGAGGGAGTACTTCCTGGGCACCAATTCGACTGGCAGTAGACTCAACCATTCAACAAGCACGCCCAGAATTTCGCCTGCAATATGTAGAACCTTCTACAGGCTCACCAGGGTCTGCTACTGGCATCCAGTCCTTAATTGACGGTCAGCTGATATTTGCTCAGTCTTCTCGTCCAATTCTCGACTCTGAATTAAAACGCGCTCAAGAGCGTGGATTAAAACTAGAACAAATTGCTGTAGCGATTGATGGGTTAGCAGTAGCTGTTAACCCTGATATTAATATTCCGGGACTGACATTAGAGCAATTACGCTCAATTTACATCGGAAAAATCACAAATTGGAGACAACTTGGTGGCCGCAATATTCCGGTCAAAGCTTATTCACGCCGCATCAATGATGGCGGCACTGTGGAATTATTTGTCCAAGACATCTTGGGTGGTCAAGCTTTCGGAACTGGTGTAGAATTTGTTTCCACTACTACCCAAGCGCTACAAAAAGTCGCTGGGAACCCCGGCAGTATATATTACGCTTCTGCCCCAGAGGTCGTTCCTCAATGTTCAATTCTTCCCTTGCCGTTGGGGCGCACGCAAGGACAATACGTTGCTCCCTACCAAGAACCATTAGTCCTCCCGAATCAATGTCCTGGTAAACGAAACAAGTTGAACATTGAGGCTTTCCAGTCAGGGAAGTACCCGATTACTCGCAATCTGTTTGTGGTGGTCAAACAGACAAATGGTCAAACCGAGCGGCAAGCGGGTCTTGCTTACGCCAATTTTTTGCTGAGTCAGCAGGGACAGGAACTGATAACCCAATCTGGATTTGTCAGAATTCGCTGACAGAAGACTCAATCCGGAGGACTGTACGAGCGAGGCTGCCTCGGCCCTTATTCGAACGGTCCATCCGTGAAGGCGATTGGGAACTCGCTTTTAGTTAACTCGATTAATCGAGTCTGCAGGCAAGCAAATTAGATTGTCCCCTTGAGTTAGGATTAAACCCCGTTGACGCAACTTGCCCATCAAACGGGTGACAGTAACGCGAGTCGAACCGATCGCACTACCAATTTGGGCATGGGTGAGGGGGAAGGGCAGACAGTAACCGCGAATCACATCTGGATCGGTGTCGCTCATTGCCGGCTCGCCATATTCCTCGATCAACAATGTCAGGAATCCTAAGAGTCGGTCAATTGTCCGGCGTTGTCCTAAGGCACTGAGCCACAACAGCTTGCGTTGGTGCTGGTACCTAAAGGCATCCATTACTTCGCGGCGGAAATGCGGCCAGTTATCCAAGTCATGCCAGTACATCCATAGCACTGCAGTTTGGTCAACGTGGGCGTAAGCCTGCAGAGTGAATGGTGATTGGGCAACAATTTCAAACGGTTGTCCCGCTCCCACAAAACCCAAGAAAGCTTCTTCAGGGGTTCTGTTGATTCGTCGGGATGTTAACTGACTGGCAGTGGCACTCACCTGAGCGGTACCCACCATGCGGATCGCACCTCTTTGAACCAAGTACAGTAAACCAGGTCTAGCTGGAATGCGCTCATCTTTGCTAAAGGTACGACAGCGGTAGTGTTCTTGAGCCCAGTCAAGAATTCGTTGCCAAGTTAAGAAAGGGCGTGATGCCTCTGAGAATGAGGATGGAGATTGCATAGGTAACAAAGAGCGTTCGGCTGAAGACAAAGACGTCATAAAAAGGTGCAAGGAGTGTCTTCTTGTTGGCGGTTTAGGCTAAACGCCTAATAGCGCCAGCCATGCAAAGGGTAGAAGGCTTTTTGCTCTCTACACTTTTGTTATACTTCTTACTGTACAATGATGGTATTCAAATTTACTAGTGTGTTCATCGATTATTCATTAAATTTTGCATAATTCTCATTTTTCTTTATACAGATGAAAGTTATATCTAAAGGTAGATGACGGAATACGAATCCTTATAGCTAGTCTGCGCCCTAGTTGCGTAAATGCGTGGAGAAAACACAACGAGTTAGTAAATACACAGCACTTAAACAGTTAGTATACAGCCATTTGATAGCAGCGGTAGATACTGACGTTAATGTTACTGAAACGCAAAGTCGTTCATTCATAGATATTTCTCTATATAAAAGTAGAGATGTTCAGAAAATTTTATATATTTCGGGAGTGGCACTACAACGCTCTAAGTTTCTTGGTTTTCCAGCAATGGAGATTGCCAGCCCTATTGCTTCTAATTTATTGGCGACTTGTGGCGAAAATTTCAAAGTCCAAATCGTTTCACCTGGTTGGATTCATTTGGAATTGACAGACTTGATTTTAGCTGCTTGGTTGGAAAACCTTGTCTCCTTTTCAGAGGGATGGGGAGAGGGGGGGATGGGGAGAGGGGGGGATGGGGAAAAACAGAATCTTAATTTCCCCCCTGCCCCTCTTCCCCCCTGCCCCCCTTCCCTGTTTACCGTTCAATATGCTCATGCACGCTGCTGTAGCCTAATGCGGTTGGCAAAGCTAGAGGGATTAATTAAAATTCACCAAGTAGGTACAGATACTAGTTTATCTCCAACCATACCTTGGCTCAATATCGATCGAATTCGCCTCAACCACCAAGCTGAACGTTACTTGATTGGCGAATTAGTACAAGTTGTTGATGACTTGATATACCCTCGCTCTAGTAGTTCGCTTCATTGGGAAAAAGCAGCACTTGATTTGACAATGGCTTTTGAAGCATTTTGGTGTAACTGCCGCATTTGGGGCGAGGTTAAAACTCAAGAACCAAAGCTAGCTGAAGCCAGAGTGGGATTGGTCATGGCAACTGAGTCTGTGTTAAGGTTAATTTTAGAAGAAAAATTAGGCATTTCTGCTCCCATTGAAATTTAGGCAAACAATGTCTATTACTGAGAAAAATAAATACTTTTGTAACAGATGTTGACTGGTTGGAACCCTTAGGATATATTAACTAGTGTGTGAGGAGCGAACCAGCAAGGGCACCGAGACGAAACACGGCCAGTCGTCGGTGTCCTTTCTGATTTTCTAGAGGATATGTTTCGGATTTGTCATTAGATTAGTTAAATGCAATGCCCTTATGTCTACGGCGTTGCATCCGTATCGCGCTCCGAGAACCGGAGATGTATCGCTATAGCAGGAATTTTTCGACTGCTACTGCTACTCCGTTTTTTTCGACATCAGGAGCCACCCAACTTGCGATCGCCTTGACTTCTGAAGGTGCATTTCCCATTGCAACGCCGATGCCAGCGTACTGTAACATTTCTACATCATTGAAGTTATCACCAATAGTCATGACGTTACCTGGTTGAAGTCCCAGGATTTCTTTTGTGAGATAACGCACCGCAGTTCCTTTGTTAACAGCAGGATGAGTAGCCTCAAAGAAGGTAGCAACAGATTTTGTTAGATATAGTTCGGCTGGAGTGTACTGCCGACGCAAATTTCCCAGTAAATTGTCAATAACATCTGTGTCGTCACACAAAGCCAGAACTTTTGTTGGTGAGGCTGAAATTGAGCGCAAGTCACCTACAGCAATGGGGGTAACACCAGAACGTTGGGCATAAGTTACAGTCTCTGTGGTTAACTCCCGCACGTAAAGCTGGTCATTGATATAAAAGTGAACAGATAGGAGCTTGAGCAATTCCGGTTGTTCAAAATAGTCTAATAGCTTGTGGGTAAGGTCTTCAGGAACAGTTAAATGACGGTGAATTTTTGCAGTTGCTGGGTCTTGAATCCAGGCTCCTTGATAGGCTACCAGTGGTAAGGTAGAGCCAATTTCTTGGTGGAAGGGCAAAGCTGAACGATACATCCGACCGGTGGCCACTGCAACTTGGATACCTTTTGCTTGTGCTTGTGCTAGAGCTTGTTTTACAGATTCGCTGATGGTGTTAGATTCCCCAGCGATCGTTCCGTCAATGTCTACAACCAGTAGCTTGATTTCTGTGGCAGATGCTTGGTGCATAAATTACTTATAGATATATTGAAACCCCCAGTTAGAGATTAACAGGCTCTAGTAGGCAGCAAATTTGATTGACTGTCCAAGGCAAGCAGCCTACTTAAGAATTTCCCAAAAAATATTACTTTATTTAATACTTGTATTTTTTACTCTACTCGGATTAAAAGTGCTTATTATATCTCTATGTAAATAAAAATACGCATATAGGTTTGGTGCTACGAGAGAATTTTTTTTTGAATATTCAGTAATATTGCCGTTTAAACAAGGCAGATGTCACATTGCTGCCAAAAATTGCCAACTTTGGATACCCAAAACCAAAAGAGTATAAAGACTTAGCGAAAAAAGCTTGTAACTATAGACACAAATTTATTTAAGGTTACCTGTTGATGGGATTTGAAGATTTGTGGATGGGTGGTGACAAAGATTATAACGATACTGTCTTCGTTGTAGACTTTGGTAAAGGCAACTCGAAGACATCTAGTGTACCAGAACCGTCAACAGCGATCGCCTTATTGGGTGTGACTGGTGCTGGTATGATGCTGCGTCGTCGTCGCAGAAGCGAAATCAAACCATAATTACACTAATTTTACAACTCACGTAATGGGGAAGCAGCTTAAGGACATTCAGGGTAAAGGCAGAAGAGAAAAGGCAAAAAATCATTTATGGTAAGGCTGAAGGGTAAAGAATTAATTCTTCCCCTTACTCCTTACCTTTTTCTTGTTCTGTAGTGGAAGCAACTGGTTAAAATAGGTTTATGTCTCAAAATTCAGTAAACCAGTTGACGAACGATTCCTCAACCCCAAGCCCGACATTAATCCTGGTAGATGGGCACTCCCTAGCATTTCGCTCATACTTCGCCTTTGCTAAAGGAAGAGATGGCGGATTGCGAACAAAGACGGGTATTCCCACCAGTGTATGTTTTGGGTTTCTTAAGTCCCTGTTGGAGGTAATGGCAACCCAACAACCGCAAGCGATGGCAGTTGCCTTTGATTTGGGCTTGCCAACCTTCCGTCATGAAGCTGACGATACTTATAAAGCCGATCGACCAGGAACACCAGAAGACTTTATCCCAGACTTGAAAAATCTCCACGAGTTGCTTGAAGCCTTTAATCTGCCTGTTTTAACGGCTCCCGGTTATGAAGCCGATGATATTTTAGGTACTTTAGCAAAACGAGGAACACAAAAAGGCTATAAAGTCAAGATTCTCACAGGCGATCGCGATTTATTTCAACTCATCGATCCAGAAAAAGAAATCAGTGTTCTCTATTTTACTCCCGATGCTCTGAAACGTTCCGCGAATGTAAATGGGATCACCGAATTTTCTCCAGAACAAGTGAAAGAGAAATTAGGTGTCGAACCATCACAAATTATTGATTTCAAAGCACTTTGTGGAGATAAATCAGATAATATTCCCGGTGTCAAGGGTATTGGAGAAAAAACAGCAGTACAGTTGTTGAGTACTTATGGCACTCTGGAAAATATTTATGCTTCATTAGATGAAATAAAAGGCGCAACTCAGAAGAAACTAGAAGCGGGAAAAACAGACGCAGAACACTCTAAATATTTGGCAACTATAATTCAAGATGTTCCTCTAGAAGTTGAATTAGATAATTGCCTTCTCAAAGGTTTTGATACTAGCGTACTGGCACCAATTTTAGAAAAATTAGAATTTAAATCTTATTTAGGCAAAATCAACAACCTCCAGCAACGTTTTGGTGGGATTGAGGAAAAGATTGAAGTAACAACAGATAAACCACTCAGAACTCAGGAAGATGATGATTTGTGGTTTTTCACTGCTGAAGATACCGCAGCTTTTGCTATTCAACAAAGTTCCCCAATTCGACCACATATTATCGATACAGAAGCAAAATTAAGTGAGTTGGTAAAGCGACTCCAAAAATTTACCAATTCTGAAACACCCGTTGCCTGGGACACTGAAACCACCGACTTAGAACCACGGGATGCTGAGTTAGTCGGAATTGGTTGCTGTTGGGGAACTGAATTAGATGAAATGGCTTATGTTCCCCTCGGTCATAAAGAAGGGCCAAATTTAAATAAAAAAATTGCCCTAGAAGCACTACGTCCAATTTTGGAAAGTGATGATTATCCCAAAGCTTTACAGAATGCCAAATTTGACCGCTTAGTATTACGTTGCCAAGGAATCAAGTTAGCGGGGGTCGTTTTTGATTCCATGTTGGCTAGTTATATTTTGAATCCAGATTCAACCCATAATTTAACTGATTTGTCTCAAAAATATTTGGGTTTCAGTGGCAAAAGTTATGTTGAGTTGGTTCCAAAGGGTAAAACCATCGCTGATATAAATATTCCGGCTGTCGCAGATTACTGCGGCATGGATGTTTATTCTACATTCCAATTAGTGCCAAAATTGCGTGAGGAACTGGAAAAAATTCCCACTTTACATAAACTATTGTTAGAAGTAGAACAACCGCTAGAACCAGTTTTAGCGGAGATGGAATACACTGGGGTCAGTATCAATACAGCTTATCTTCAAGAACTTTCCCAGCAGTTAGAAATCGATTTAGCGAAGTTTGAAGAGCAAGTTCATGAGTTAGCTGGAGAAAAATTTAACTTGGGTTCTCCCAAACAATTGAGTCAGATATTGTTTGACAAACTGGGGTTAAATAAGAAGCATTCCCGAAAAATTCAAACAGGTTATTCTACCGACGCAGCCACGCTGGAAAGACTAGGGGAAGATGATGAAACAGGTATTGTAGATGCGATTATTGAATATCGAACTTTATCTAAATTAAAGTCTACTTATGTGGATGCACTACCTCTGTTGGTGCGTCCAGATACCCACCGGGTGCATACAGATTTTAATCAAACAGCGACATCAACTGGTAGGTTATCTTCTTCCAACCCTAATTTGCAAAATATCCCCATTAGAACAGCTTTTAGTCGCAAAATTCGCCAAGCATTTTTACCAGAATCTGGCTGGTTAATGGTAGCGGCCGACTACTCACAAATTGAGTTAAGAATTTTAGCTCATTTAAGCCAAGAACCAGTATTAGTTGAAGCTTACAAAAATAATGAGGATATTCACAGTGTAACAGCGCGATTGGTGTTTGAAAAAGAAGATGTGACATCAGATGAGCGACGAATAGCTAAAATTATCAATTTTGGCGTGATTTATGGAATGGGTTCTTTGAGATTTTCCCGTTCAACTGGTGTAGATAAAGGCAATGCAAACGAATTTATTAAACGATTTAACTCTCGATATCCGAAAGTTTTTGAATATTTAGAAAGTGTAAAAAAACAAGCGATCGCTCAAGGTTTTGTCGAAACTATTCTCGGTCGAAGACGTTATGTTGACTTTACGAGCGACAATTTACGCAGATTTAAAGGCAACAATCCAGATGATATCGATCTGAGCAAATTAAAAAATATAGGCCCTTACGATGCAGGCTTATTGCGTGCTGCAGCTAATGCACCAATTCAAGGTTCTAGTGCTGATATTATCAAAATTGCGATGATAAAAATGCATGAAATTTTGCCGAAATATCAAGCAAGATTATTACTGCAAGTGCATGATGAATTAGTCTTTGAAGTTCCCCATAAGGAGTGGGAAGAATTGCAACCACAAATCAAGTCTGTGATGGAAGATGCAGTGCAGTTGAGTGTGCCTTTGATTGTGGATGTGCGTGCCGGGGATAATTGGATGGAGACGAAGTAAATCCACTAACCCCACCCCCTACCCCCTCCCCGCAAGCCTACCGTGTATACAGAAGTTGAAAAAACAAAGGGACAAGGGGGACAAGGGGGAGTCTCGATTTGCAATACTGACAATAATAGAGAAAAAATCAGTATCACTTATGTACCATGCCCATCTACGGTTCCGATCCGATCGCTTTTGAAGGTGTAACAGGCGATGCCCTTGGCAACGGCTAAAGCCGTATCGCTATTGGTTTGATGAGCCTTTTCCCTTTACTGGTGTCGATGATGTTGATGAATGTCTCAGTGGTTTTCCGGTTGCAGTATTTCTCCCACAGCATCGACCGACACAAGAAACACCTCTAGTAATTGGTTTGCAAGGGATGGCGGCTTCCTATGGTTGGAGGTGAAGCATTGCTAGATTTTTCCTCTGTTGCGGATTTGGAAGCTTGATTACAACAGCTTTCAAGAGAAATAGAGTAGCTTTGTGCCTTTGATTGGCAAAGGTTTTTTAATTTTTTTGACAAAACCCAACCGATTGGGTTAATATATAAAGCATATATAAAAATTTATTTCTCAGTATTGTTTAATTTTATACAAAAATATATTACCAACCGTATTTAATAAATTCCTATAAAAAAATCTATGCCAACCGTACTTAATAAAGACGGCTTTAGTGTTCGTATTTACTTCAACGATCATCTTCCATCCCACGTCCACGTTTTCAACGCTGGTGGAGAAGCAAAAATCAACCTTGGCAGTGAAACTGAGTGTCCATCATTGATTCAAATCTGGAATATGAACGACAAAGATGTAGCGAAGGCTTTGAACTTGGTCATCGAACATCAAGTAAAACTATTAGAAAAATGGAGAGAGATTCATGAAGGATCTAGTACTGACAGAGGAAACGTTAAAGAATGAAATTGCCCAGGCAAGAGCGGCAGCAGCTAGTTCAGATGATCTAGAGCCACGCGCTCAAACTGCCTATTATGATTTGAATTCCAATCGCATGGTCATTGAATTGCGCTCAGGGGCTACTTTTTTGTTTCCCCCTGAGTTGGTTCAAGGGTTAGCGGGTGCATCTTCTGATAGTCTCATGCAAGTGGAAGTCACTCCTTCTGGTGAGGGATTGCACTGGGAAGAACTGGATGTAGATATGAGCATCCCAGCAATAATTATGGGGATATTTGGTACTAAAGCTTGGATGGCTGAATTAGGCAGTCAAGGAGGTTCCGTAAGTTCAACTGCAAAAGCAAAGGCAGCCCGTGAGAATGGTAAGCGAGGTGGAAGACCGCGAAAGACATTAGACTCGTCCGGAAGTTAACCGAACTATAATTTGACCCCTTCAGTTCACTAATTTGGGCGTATTCTTTCGAGTCACTGCAATCAATCGGTTGCCAATCTATTATCCTTCCAAAATCTCTAATTTTTGCAGGCTATACATTTGACTATAAAGATTGATTGTTTTTAAGGAAGTTATACTCATTTTTTTGTATTTTTAAAATAGAGCGTACTATGGCAAGTCCAAAGGAGGTATCTGTGCTGACTTGTTTTGATGTAGCAAATTACTTTATTTGGCTAGCTAAAACTGTGTCTGGCTCTGTGACACATTTAAAACTCCAAAAACTTGTTTATTATGCTCAAGGTTTTCATTTGGCTCTCTATGACAAGCCTCTCTTTGCCTCTGAGATTAAAGCATGGGAATATGGACCTGTTACCTTTTTCTTGTGGCAAAAATTTAATTATTATGGGTCTTCACCTATTACAGCACCAGACAATTTTGATATCTCCATTTACAGTAAATGTCAAATAGCATTGCTGGATGAAGTTTATTCAAAGTTTGCTGACTTAGATCCGTTTTTGCTTGTAGAAATGACTCATAAAGAGCCTACTTGGATTGATGCTTATCCACAAAAGGTGATTACTCAAGAAGCCATGCAAAGGTATTTCAAAGTTCGTATAAGTTCCGATAATCCATTCAAAGCTTATCTGCTTCCACCCAGCGACCAAATTTTTGAACAGCAATTAGATGTAAAATCTGATGTTAGGAAGTCAGAGGCTTTTCAAGCTTATCTAGCTTCTAAGAAAGAAAGATCTGAGGTTTATCGTCGTCTTGCTAGATCCTAAATTTATTGATGTTGAAACTGCCATCGCCATACATGATGATTTAATTGAAACATTCGAGGGTAGTTTTGGGATAAGAGATATGGGACTTTTAGAGTCAGCCCTATGTCAACCCAAAGCTACCTTTTTTGGTGCATTTTTACATCCCACAATTGCAGAGCAGGCAGCAGCATATCTTTATCACATTGCTAATAACCATGCCTTTATTGATGGTAACAAACGCACATCTGTTGGTATAATGGAATCTTTTTTACGAGTGAATGGCTACAACTTAGATTTATCCGATGATAAATTGTATGAATTAGTTTTAAAAGCATCTACGGGTAAATTAGAAAAAACTGACGTAGCAAATGTAATCTCATCTCATCTCATTGCTTTTCAATTACGGATAGAAGCAGAGGATAATATTTTTTGATACTATCTTAAGCCGCTATTCCAACCTCAAAAATCATCATCTGCAAAAAACTCAGCATCATCTTCTGATGAATTACGTCCAGAAGAACCAGCTATACCCCACAACGGTTGCAGCAGTGCCATCGCAATTATCCCAGCACCGGCGCTAAAAGCTATTACCAACCCAAAAGGGACTTGAATTGACTGAAAAGATAGAAATCTTAATGATATCGGTTCCGCATTTTGTACAGAGACAATAGCGATCGCCACAATCCAAACCGTTATAACTATTGATACTAAAAGACTAGAAAAAGTTTTCATATTATTTGGTTATTGGTTAGTGGTTATTGGTTTGGAGTTAAGAGTTAAAAATTCCTAACTCCTAACTCCGCTCCTCCTAACTTTTCCCGACTTTAAACGGCTACTGGCTGTAGTTTAGCAATGACGCTCTCCATTTCTTCGGCCATTTCAGCCATCTTCTCAGGAGAGTTTGCTTCTAGGTAGACACGCATCAGAGGTTCTGTTCCCGATGGACGCAGCAGCACCCAGCTACCTTCTTCTAAGTAGAGTTTAATCCCGTCTTTGCGCCCGACTTCTTTTACTTTCACTCCCGCAACTTCCCCTGGTGGATTTTTGCTAAAGGAGTCGATAACAGCAGCTTTGTGAGCGTCGTCTAGGTGTAAATCCAAACGTTTGTTATACAGAGGCCCATTTGCTTCGGCGATCGCTTCTTTGACCAATTCGCTCAGAGGTTTACCTTCATAGGCGATCGCTTCCGCAACCAACATATCGGCTAAAACACCATCTTTTTCGGGAATGTGACCGATTATACTTAAACCGCCCGATTCTTCTCCACCAATCAAAACGGTGGTTTCGCGCATTTTTTCACCGATGTATTTAAAACCGACTGCTGTTTCATAAAGAGGCAAACCATACTTAGCCGCCAGATTATCTAATAAATGGGTTGTGGCGACAGTGCGAACAATTGCACCGGATTTACCTTTATTCTTAATTAAATGACGTGCTAATACGAGTAGCACAGTGTTGGGGGTGAGGACATTGCCTTGTTCGTCAACAATACCAAAGCGATCGCTATCGCCATCAGTCGCCAAACCCAAATCAGCTTTATCTTTGCGAACTGCTTCAACCAATTCAACAAGTTGTTCTCCTTTGGGTTCTGGCATTCCCCCACCAAACAGAACATCACGCCAATTGTGGAAACTTTCTAACTGACAACCACAACGTTGCAAAACTTCATCTAAATAACCGCGAGAAGTTGAGTACAAGGCATCATATTTCACCTTTAATCCAGCACTCTTAATTTTTTCTACATCCAGCAAGGTGTAGATAAACTCCATATAAGCGGGTTTGGGATCGAAGGTAGAAATTGCATCAGAAGGGATATTTCCTGGTAAAGCATCTGATGCTCCTTCGATATTTGCCACAATAGTATCAGTTATTTGTGGAGTGGCAGGACCCGCATAGTCAGGGATATATTTTATCCCACAATAAGGTGCCGGATTATGGCTGGCAGTAAACATCAACGCTCCTGCGGAATTTAAGTGACGAGCGTTGTAGGCAATTACAGGTGTGGGGCAATCTCGATCGGTAATTTTGACCGTCCAACCCAAGTCTGCCAAAACTTCGGCAGATGTGCGGGCAAACTCGTCAGCTAAAAAACGTGTATCATATGCGACTAGAACTGGTCGGTCTTTAGTATAGGCTGTTTCCAGATAACTGGCGATCGCTCTGGTGACTTTCCTCACATTGGGGAAAGTAAAGTCATCGGCAATAATCCCTCGCCATCCATCGGTGCCAAATTTTATCTTGCTGCCACTGCTATGGTTGCCCATTTGTGATACCCTCTGCGATTGTTTTTCAACAGTACAGTTCGCTTGTTGCAAGCAAAGTCCCTGTAGCCGCAATTATCCCTCTAATTTCTGGGCAGCTGCAAGCAAAAACACTTAGAGTTTTCTCCACGGTATTTTTTCTTTCTAATTTTGAGCAATGTCAATCCCTGAGCGAGCTTTTGCCAGTTATCATCTTTGGTCTTTAGTTGCCCCAGCAGTAGGGCAACAACGTTGGCATTGTCAAATGAGGCGGGGGTTTGTGAAAGCACGCCAAGGAGAATCAGAAGTCAAAGCGCTTTTAACTCATGCTACGGCATCGCAGCGCATTGGGTTGCTAGCACAGAAGGGCGTCTATGAATTTCATTACAACAGGCATTTATTAAATCAAGCAGACGGTGTGGAACAAGTTGCCCAGTTGCTGAAATTAAGTAACTCAACTCATGAAGTACAGCACCGGGTACGGCAAATATTACAAAAATATCATGAATCTCCGTTGCTTTTGGGCAAAAGCATTCTGCAATTAACTCGCGGGGATGAGGGTTTCCCAAAACCAATTTTGATTCAACAAGAGGATTATGCTTTTCGCTTATATGCGACTATGGATTGCATTTTCCTTGATTCAGATAGGTCGGAGACTATACATATTTTAGACTTTAAAACTGGAAAATCACCATTTGATGAACGACAGGCTTTAGTTTATATCTTAGCTGCTCGTTATCTTTATCCTGCATATCAAGCAGTGGCATCATTTTATAATTTGGAATTGTGTAAAAAGTCAGAGATAATTACTGTTACTAAAAGCCAACTTGATTCTTTGGAATTAGAATTAGCTCACATTGCCGAAAAACACCAAGAAGATTTAAAAAAATACTATCAGCAAGCGAGTAATTTTAGTAAAATTTTTCCGCCAAATCCTGGTTATCACTGTCGCTTTTGTCCATTTAATTCTATCTGTGAATTTTCTACTTTCAAATCGTCTCAATAATGCTTGGAGCGGATTACATCGCTGAACCCTTATAGAGGCTCCGGGAAGTTCTACGCACAAGATATGAGCCACATTATATACATTTATCGGTTTGTTTTGAAATAATAAAACCCCAACTTCTTAAAAGAAGTCAGGGTTTTTGGAGTGATGTTTTTGCACCATTTCCTACAGTGCAGGCAATTCCTCAAGAATCGTAAAGCGAATATGATTTATCGCCAACTCACCAATAGAAATATCTTCTTTTTTGATCTGTACACCTTTACTTGTCAATCGTTGGAAAAAGATACCTTTACCGATTTCAATGTGATACCAACATAAGCCCATAAAAAAGCGCGTGGGGTATGGACCATTGTTGCCGACATCATCAGGATTGGATTCCATTGGGAGCCAGCCAATATTTGGAATGTAGAACTCCAACCACACATGATTAAAATCGGGTTGTAGCGGGACACGCTGTTGTTCGGCATAGGGGGGACATTTGTAGCGTCCAACGGTACGACAGGGAATACCATTCAAACGGCAAAGAGCTAGCAAAACACCAACATATTCCCCGCAAGAACCCACACCCCTTTCTAAAACGACATCTGGGGTATCAATGTAAGGTTTGATGCCATAAGATAACTCGTCGTAAACATAGTTACGAATGCTGTACATTTTTCGCAACACATTGGTTTCAGTCCCAATAGCTTCACGAGCGGCACGACGAACAGTCGGAGTCTCCATTGCCAAATCGTCGTCATCCACCAGATAACGGGCTTCAAATTCTGTTGGCAGTTCCGGGATATCCTCGGCATCTTTCGGTGTCAGGCGATACTTAATACCTCTGACTTCCAAGGTTGCCTTCCAACCAAAAATATGCCGTTCTCCCGGAGTCAGGGCATCAAATTTAAAGACTGCTACACGTTGTCCGTCTACAATTTCTTCTGTAAAAGGTAACCCAATGGGTTCAATGTGTTTAACCTTTTGGCGTGCGGTTTCACTGGGGAGAGCAATACGCCATTCGAGTTCTGGTAAATATACCTCATCTAAGGGCGAAAGTTCCTCAGCATAGGACATTTCAATTAGATAACCATTAGAGAGGGCGTAGCGTTCATCTGAGTTGTAATGATAATGCAGCGGGTGAATAAAAGTGCGATCGCGGTATGTGATTTCGTGATTGGGAACGGCATTTGGATTATCCCGGATATAAACTTCCTCATTGGCATAAGCAACGTAGAGGCTTTGTTTGCCAGTTTCGGCATCTCTCTGTGTAGCTATACCTGTAGGAGATTCAAACGGTGTCAGCACGCTAAATTGAATTTCACCTGTTGCCCTGTCAAGACAGTAAACAGTTTGTTCAATATTGTCGCAAACCCAAAGCGTTTCGCGATCGACAGCCAAATTTTCGATTCCAACACCAGGGGCATAAAATTTGGTAATTTCTTTGCGCGTATCGCGGTCAAAAATCATAATATTACCCAGCTTTTGGCAGCTGACGTAAATAGTTGATTCCCAAACAGCAATACCATTTGCTGGGTAAGGTAAGGTAACAAAATGTTCCAAACCTAAAGAATCCAGCTTGCATAAATAAACACTGTTCCCCCTGGTCACCCAGAGGGTATCTTCCCACACAGCCAGACCGGTGACATCCATAAATTCCTTAACTTGGTGGGGATTGAGAATTTTGGTATTGTCATTAGTTGGGTCAATTTGCAGTAGATGCCCTTTGGTTGTGTCGATAGCAATAAGGCTATCTTTGATAAAAGCAATGCCACAGAGGGCGGCAGCACTTAACGGTCGAATTGTCCTTTGCCCAAACATCTGGCTAACGGTCAAACTGGGGAGTGCAGAAATCATACTATTATTCAACTAACGGTTTAGCACGCCTGGAATCAATTTTCGTCTGTCCTGTGTAATAAGACTCCAGACTTATATGTTTCACAATTTTGGATTTCATGTGTTATGACACGACAAAAACAGTAATAACACCTTAGTAGTCCCAAGTAAAATATAGAGTTAAGCTCAAGAATCACACTGATGTATATACAGCTTGACAATAACCCTAATGTAACTTTAGTTGATGGATTTCTAGCCATCCCTCATCTACGATCAAATTCTGTAACCTTTTCCTGTGACCTAAACGATGTCTGCTAATTCTCTGCCTGATAATGCCGGCGTTTGGCATAGCTTAAATGTTGATAAAGCAATCTCTCTGCTTAAGACTAACGCAGAGACTGGCTTAACGCCTCCTGAAGTTGAACAGCGGCTGCAAAAATATGGTACAAACGAACTAGAAGAAAGCGGTGGGCGCAGCGCCTGGGATATTTTGGTAGATCAGTTCAAGAACGTGATGTTGTTGATGCTGATTGGGGTAGCCTTGGTTTCTGGGGCTTTAGACCTGATATCTTTACAATCGGGCAATTTAAAGCCTGGTGAAGTGCCATTTAAAGACACCATCGCGATTCTGGCAATCGTAATCCTCAATGGTATCCTCGGCTATGTCCAAGAAAGTCGTGCCGAAAAAGCCTTGGCAGCACTGAAAAAACTTTCTTCGCCAAATGTCAGAGTTTTGCGCGATCGCCGACTGTTAGAAGTCGCCGGCAAGGATTTGGTACCCGGAGACGTGATGCTGCTGGAAGCGGGTGTCCAGGTGTCCGCAGATGGACGCTTGATTGAAGACTCTAACTTACAAGTGCGGGAGTCAGCGCTAACGGGTGAAGCAGAAGCGGTAACCAAACGGGCAAAACTAGAATTACCTGAGGAAACATCGTTAGGCGATCGCATTAATTTAGTCTTCCAAGGGACTGAAGTTGTCCAAGGACGTGCGAAGGTTCTGGTCACCAATACTGGGATGACCACTGAACTTGGTAAAATTGCCGCGATGTTACAAGCGGTAGAAACTGAACCTACGCCCCTACAGCAGCGAATGACTCAACTAGGCAACGTCCTGGTTACCGGTTCTCTGATTTTGGTAGGGCTGGTAATTGCAATTGGGATGATTGCCGGCGGAAACTTTATTGAACTGTTGGAAACTTCTTTATCTATGGCAGTAGCTGTAGTTCCAGAAGGCTTACCCGCAGTAATTACCGTCACCTTGGCACTGGGAACTCAACGCATGGTAAAGCGGAATGCCTTGATTCGCAAGCTACCAGCGGTGGAAACTTTAGGTTCTGTGACCACCATCTGTTCTGATAAAACTGGCACCCTGACCCAGAACAAAATGGTGGTGCAATCAGCTTATACCAACAACAGTTCTTGGAAAGTGACGGGAGACGGTTATGCCCCGACTGGGGAATTTCAGTTAGATGGGAAGAAAATCCCCACAGACCAATATCCAGAAATTTCGCCTTTGCTAATCGCTTGTGCTTTGTGTAACGATTCAAATTTGCAACAAGAAAACGGGGAATGGAAAATTTTAGGCGACCCCACAGAAGGTGCATTAGTTACCCTTGCGGCAAAAGCTGGTATTGAAAAAGACCAGTGGGATAGTAAATTACCCCGCGTAGCTGAATTCCCCTTTTCTTCAGAACGCAAGCGGATGAGCGTCATTTGTCAGGTGGAGCAAGTAGCCAGCGGTGCATCGTCTTTAACAGATGTTGATCCGGCGATTAGCGGGATGGTGAACTCACAAAAGTACTTAATGTTCACCAAAGGTTCACCAGAATTAACCTTGGCACGCTGCACCCACGTTCATCTGGGCGCTAGTTCCACACCAATAAGTAACGAACTCCAAAAGAAAATCCTCGCCGAAAACGATCGCATGGCGAGCAAAGGTCTACGGGTACTCGGTTTTGCTTACAAACCTTTACAAGAAATTCTGCCAGAAGGTTCGGAAGAAACATCAGAAGCGGGATTAATTTGGTTGGGATTGGTGGGAATGCTGGATGCCCCCCGCCCAGAAGTGAGGACAGCGGTGCAAGAGTGTCGTGATGCGGGAATTCGTCCCGTGATGATTACCGGTGACCATCAATTAACAGCAAAAGCGATCGCCATTGATTTGGGTATTGCCCAAGAAAACGACAGAGTGCTGACAGGTCAAGAATTGCAACGGATGAGCGACCAAGAACTAGACCAAAACGTAGACTTGGTGAGTATTTATGCTCGGGTTTCTCCAGAACACAAACTGCGAATCGTCCAAGCATTACAACGTCGGGGTCGATTTGTGGCGATGACAGGCGATGGTGTTAACGATGCTCCCGCACTCAAACAAGCGGATATCGGCATCGCGATGGGCATCACAGGCACCGATGTGAGCAAGGAAGCCAGTGATATGGTATTGCTTGATGACAACTTCGCCACCATCGTTTCCGCCACCAAGGAAGGTAGAGTTGTTTACACTAACATCCGCCGTTTTATTAAATACATCCTCGGCAGTAATATTGGTGAAGTTCTCACCGTCGCCGCAGCACCCATCCTCGGACTCGGAGGCGTTCCTCTTAGCCCCTTACAAATTCTCTGGATGAACCTGGTTACAGACGGTTTACCAGCCTTAGCACTAGCAGTGGAACCACCAGAACCAGACGTGATGAAACGTCCCCCATTTAGTCCCAAAGAAAGTATTTTTGCCAGAGGTTTAGGTTCTTACATGATTCGGATTGGGATTGTGTTTGCCATCATTACAATTATTTTGATGAAGTGGGCTTATGACCATACCAATGCACCTGGATATCAGGGCGATCCACAAACTTGGAAAACAATGGTATTTACTACATTGTGTCTGGCACAAATGGGTCATGCGATCGCTATTCGTTCTAATAATCGACTCACAATAGAGATGAATCCTTTTTCAAATCCTTTCGTACTGGCATCTGTAATAGTCACAAGCATTTTGCAGCTAATGCTAATTTACGTCCCACCCCTGCGAGCATTCTTTGGTACTCACGTACTAAATCTACAGGAATTGGCAATTTGCTTTGGCTTCAGTGCTTTAATGTTCGTTTGGATTGAAATGGAGAAAGTATTCTTCAGATTGATGGGCAAAAAGACCATCTAGGAAAAAGTTAGGAGTTAGGAGGAGCGGAGTTAGGAGTTAGGAGTTAGGAGTTATGGATTGAATTTAAGTCCTTACTAGTGGTCTGTCTCATTAATTCTGATGGGGAAAGATAAGCCCCTCGAATTTAATGTGGTGGAACACTAGTTATAATTCCAAACTCCAAACCACTAACAAATAACAACTAACAACTAACTCCTAACTTTTTATGTTCCTCAAAACTCTCCAACTCCGACAATTTCGCAATTACAAAGAAATTCTAGTTAACTTTACTGCTCCCAAAACGATTTTGCTGGGTAATAATGCTCAAGGAAAGTCTAATTTATTGGAGGCAGTGGAATTGTTGGCAACATTGCGATCGCATCGGACTTTTCGCGATCGCGATTTAATTAAGGATGGGGAAGCTTTTTCTCAAATTAACGCTACCCTCCACCGACAAAATGGCATTAGCGACTTGACCTTAAATCTACGCCGTAACGGTCGCCGCACTGTGGCGTTAAATAGCGAGAACCTGCGGCGTCAAATGGACTTTTTGGGCGTCCTCAATGCCGTACAGTTTTCTAGCTTAGATTTGGACTTGGTGCGCGGTAGTCCAGAAATTCGCCGCAACTGGTTAGATACGCTCTTAGTCCAACTTGAACCCGTATACGCCCATATTTTACAGCAGTATAATCAGGTACTGCGTCAACGGAATGCTTTTTTGAAACAAAATGTAGAGACTGGGCATGACAAGTCTCTACAATCAGAACTCGCAGTGTGGGACGCGCAATTAGCAACCACGGGCACTAGAGTAATTAGAAGACGCGATCGCGCAATTCAAAGACTAGCTCCCATCGCGACTAATTGGCATAGTAACATCAGTGGAAGTACTGAAGAATTATTCATCAAGTACGCGCCTAATGTGATAATGGAAGATAACAATCCAGAACAAGTACAGCAAGCTTTTTTGGAAAAGATTCAAATGCGAACCGTCGCTGAGTTGCGTCAAGGTACTACCCTTGTCGGTCCTCATCGTGACGAAGTAGAATTAACAATTGACTGGACACCCGCTCGTCAATATGGCTCTCAGGGTCAGCAACGGACGTTGGTATTAGCATTGAAACTAGCAGAATTGCAACTAATTGAAGAGGTTGTTGGGGAACCACCGTTGCTACTGCTTGATGATGTCTTGGCGGAATTAGATCCGTCTCGTCAAAATCAGTTGCTTGAAGCCATTCAAGACCGCTTTCAAACCTTAATTACTACTACTCACCTGGGTTCTTTTGACTCTCAATGGTTAAATTCTTCTCAAATTCTTTCTGTGAATGCTGGAGAAATATTAGTTGAGAGTTAGGAGTTAGCGGTTAGTGGTTATTGCTTAGGAGTTCGGAGCAATGCGATTAGGAGAGTAAAAATAATTAAGGATAAATCATCAAATAAACATTGTTTCAAGAAATTAGATATTATAAGCATTGAATTTTGCCGGATTTTTGTTCAGAGTGATATTTATATTAGTTAGATTTCCAATTGCATTTACTTCGGGAATAAAAACAATTAAATATTCCAGAATTCAGTATTGTTTAGAGGAAGTTGTAAATAATTTGTTTTACAAAAAATTAAAATATGTCAAAAAATAATGACGTGCTAGACAAAAACGAGATTGCCACCCTCGGTGCATCATTGCGACCAATTGAACAAAAGCTACTCAAACAAGGTCACAAACAAGGTGTAACTAGAATTTGGTTTCAAGGAGAGGAGCCTTATTTTGATATTTTTTTTGAATTTCAAGATAATGAATTAATCTGGTTTCAATTTACCTTACGCAGCAAATCCCTTTCTTGGGACAGGAGAACACCAATAATCCAAACAGGTAATACGAATGAGCTTCAGGTTAATGATGTTAGTTTCTATGCAGCAAGTAAGACAATTGAACAGGATAATCAACTTGATTGCGAGTTTGTTCAATTAGTCAAATCAATTCTGCAAACAAGGGTAGAAGAAGAAGTTTTTTCCCAGGCGATCGCGTTATTTAATTAATTAGTTGGTTGTTAGTTGTTTACTCCTAACTCCTAATTGCGGTGTTCAAATCTTTTCAAAACTCTCAAAACCAAAAAACACAATCCAGCAGCAATTAATCCTAACTGCCACAAACCACATCCAGCAGTAATTCCTAAAGCTGCGGAAACCCAAATAGCCGCTGCGGAAGTTAGTCCGCGAACCTCAGGTCGTTGCGGTGCTTGAGCAGATTCGCGTAAAATCTCTCCAGCACCGAGAAAGCTTACACCTGCTGTGATACCTTGAATTACCCGTGACAGAGCATCGGAACTTGAGTTGACTGCGGCTGCTTGTAAAGGAATAAGAGTAAACAAAGCGGAACTGAAACTCACTAGCATATGAGTTCTTAAACCAGCTGGCTTGTGCCTCAGTTGGCGGTCTAGGCCGATAATTCCTCCAATCAGCAAAGCAAGGCATAGTCTGAAGGTGAGGTTAGACCAATCATTAGGGGATAGGTGAAAAGTATTTGGCAATGCTCGCGTCTTAAATCAGTGATAACTAATTCTAAATCCTGCATTAATTGATAAGATACCGCCATGTGCAATTTTCAAAAAATAATTAGCCCAATTAAGGAAGAGTTAAGCAAAATTGACGAGGAACAACGCGAAATTTCACTCTTTATAAGCACAGGTAGTCTTAAAATGCTGCCTTATGAAGATAAATGACCACCGACCATTGACTAATTGAGTGGATAAACTCTACTGGCTTAACCAAATTCAACAGCAAGACCGGGCAAAAGTGGGTGATAAAGCCCTTTCCTTGAGCAGAATCATGCAGCTAGGCTACCCGGTGGTGCCTGGTTTTGTAATTTCGACAGAAATTTTGCAATATTTTCTCGAGACTCTCAACAGTTCTGAGGCATTAGTTGCTGATTTACCTCATTCTTCGTTGTATCTGGATGTTGCAAATTGGCGTCAACTACAGCAGGTAGCCAGTCGCTTGCGTCAGGAAATTATTACTGCCAATGTGCCATCACAGTGGGTAAATACTATTCTCTCCTCGGCTAGAGAATGGCAAACTGGGTGTCTGATTTTTCGACCAACTTTTGTGCTGCCAAGTGCTATGCAAGAGTTTGAAAATCCATCTGGGTTGCTGGAGTCTTTCTTTTGTTGCTGCCAGCCCGAAGCAGTAGCCCAAACATTAAAGCGGACTTGGAGCCAAATGTTTCGTGCCAGAAGTTTACTATACTGGCAGCGTGCAGGAATTGACTTGCAACAAATTAATTTAGCTGTTTTAGTACAACCCGTTTACAATGCGCGAGCTAGTGGTATATTTACTGCTAATTCGGGCTGGGAAATTCAAGCGACTTGGGGATTGGGAATGGCGCTAACCTTGGGTGAAGTATTGCCAGATGTCTACTACATTCACCGAGAAACAGGTGCTGTACTAGAGCGACAACTAGGTAATAAAATGCTCGCTTATTGTTTGGATATAGAGGCAGAATCTTCACAACAAGAGCCATCTACAGTAATTGCACTGGAAGATAATTGTCTAGTTGCCTACCTATTGAAGGAACCGCAACAACAACAGTATGCTTTACAAGAAGAATACCTACAACAAATAATTCAACTAGCGAATCAACTCGCACCTGAGTTGGGTAAAAGTTTTACTCTCAAGTGGACCATAACTGAACAAACCCCAAACCCGAAGCTCTACCTGACGCAAGTTAGCATGACCGAATCTGTAATTCCTGACTCCCACTTCCTCAAAGGAATAGGAGCAGCAGGCGGAACTATAAAGGCTAGCGCTCATGTAATTGTTAATTCACAACAAAAACCAGAACAACTGCCCAAAGGAGTGATTTTAGTCGCATCAGCGATCGCCCCTGATTGGTTGCCAATACTCCAACAAGTAGGCGGCATTATCACCGAATATGGAGGGTTAACCAGCCATGCGGCGATTTTTGCCAGAGAATTGGGCATCCCCGCAGTTGTCAGCACCCAAGATGCTACAGTTCTAATTCAAACAGGCGAACAGCTGCTCGTTGATGGTGACAAGGGCGAAATTCATCGTCTCAATATCCGCTACTTGAAAGACAAAAAAGAGGAGGAACATTCCTTGTCCCCCTTGTCTTTCCCCCATCCTATGCCCGATTTGCCTACGATTGCTACTCAATTAATGGTGAATTTGAGTCAGCCCAGTATGATTGAGCGTGTGCTGTCTTTACCTGTAGATGGGATAGGATTATTGCGCTCTGAACTCATGGGGCTATCTATACTAGAGGGGCAACATCCAAATGCATGGCTGGCAGACGGACGTTATCCACAACTGCTAGAGCGCTGGACTGAGCAAATTATGCTGTTTGCCCGAGCCTTTGCACCCAGACCAGTTTTTTATCGCTCTTTGGATTGGCGATCGCATGAATTGCCCTCTGTGGGTCAAAATGTACCATCTTCATCACAGTCGATGCTCGGAGAACGCGGTACCTTTAGCTACTTGGCGAATCCGGCAGTTTTTGAGTTAGAACTCGCCGCGCTCAAAGCTGTCCAGCAAGCTAATTACAGAGATATCCACCTCATATTGCCTTTCGTTCGCACTGTAGAAGAATTTTCCTTTTGCCGTCGTAAGGTTGAAGAAGCTGGATTAACTCAAATACGGCAATTTCAACTATGGATTATGGCGGAAGTGCCAAGTGTATTATTTTTGCTAGCAGAATACGTGAAAGCCGGGGTACAAGGAATTTCTATTGGTACAAATGACCTGACGCAATTAATCTTAGGAATAGATCGAGACCAAGGACATCTAGCAAGAACATTTGACGAACGTCATCCAGCAGTAATGGGCGCAATTTCCCAACTGATCCAAATGGCAAATAATGCGGGGATTCCTTGCTCTATCTGCGGTCAGGCACCAGCAATATATCCAGAAATTATAGAAAACTTAATCCGCTGGGGTATCACTTCTATCTCCGTAGAACCGGAAGCAGTATCGAGGACATATCAGGCGATCGCTCGTGCGGAAAAACGCATCATTTTAGAAGCAGCACGTCGGCAAATCTAATAATCGGATGAATATTTTTCACCGAACAAGGCAAAAGAAAGAGTAATAAAATATTCATGGAAAAGAAAATAAAGATTTGTTTCTAGACACGTAGTGCTAGAAACAAGGCGTCCTTTTTAAATCCCCTACATTTATTTATGGGGATTCTCTTTTAACTTTTAACAAGTGGTGTTGTATATAGCCTGCTAAAATTTATACAACACCAGTATACTTAATATCGGAAAATTGCGGCAACAGGTGTGCTATACGGAATTTCTTCTGGTGCAACAGCGTAAACCGTACCACCATTTAACAAAGTATGAGCCGCAACGAAATCTAACAAATCTTCATCGCCGGTTTCTTCTTCCTCATGCAAATAAATCGTTTCTGAACTTGGGTCAAATAAACCCCATTGCTGGGTACCAACTCCAACCAGCAATGAATCCACTCGTTGATAATAAGCGGCTGGGATGATTTCTTTAAGTTTGTTGGAAGCTTTGCCAGTATTAGCCCCAAATAATTCATGATATCGCTGCAAAACTTCTTCTTGAGACTTCTGAAAATAAGGCTCCACAATTTGCCAAGCTTGGTCGTGCAACTCTTGGGGACTATCGATTTTTTGATTACCTGCAATTCCTTCTTCCATTAAATGCTGGTAAGTATTTGCCTCTCGATATAGCGGTAAGAGATAGTCAACCCCAGCTAATACCAAAGGTACTTTTTCTTCTCGCAATTTCTCATGCAATGTCGCATTAATTATGTGAAAGAATTGCAGTATATTTTCCTGACGATTGTCTCTTTCAGTACTTCCCTGCCCGTGAAACTGACCAGGTTGGGAATTGTTTGATGTCGCGCTCCGGAACTGACCTTCAGAGGCAGTTTCGTCGTATTGGAGGGCCTCATCCAAACTTTGAGGCAGATTTTGCAATTCTACTTTATTGATGCTGTAGCGTGTTCCCTCAAAGAACTTAACATCCTTTTGGCTCAAAGTCAGCAAGTAAAAACGCCCATCACCATTTAAAAGCTGTAGTAACGGCTTAACGTGGAAGCGGTCTGTAACTACCACCAACTCTTGAAAATCTAGCGGTAAGGGATAATAGCGAAAAATATCTTTAGAGAGAAAAATTGCTAGCCCTTGTCCCATTTCTTCCCAGAAATTGGGATTGTCTAATTTCTGGGCTTTTTGCAGTAATTCCATCGCTTCATTTTGCTCAACACCCGCATCAATTAAGCGAGATTCAGCTTCTTTAATTAAATTTTTAAAGCGAATTGGGTCTTGACGTACTTCTGCCCCTACTGGGTGCGTTGGCATATAAATTGAGACACAATTTGTTTTTGGCTGTTCTAGTAGTGTTTTTATTTCCTCTCTAGAAATTAATGTCATGTAATATGCCTCCAATGAACATAAGTGGATATATCAAAGCGGCTTGCTGACATTTCTGCTTTTTAGGTGGGAAGTTTTCCCAAATGGCATTTGATATGGACTTATTTCAGGTCATGGGAGAATAAGTTTCATCTTTCTTTCGACAGGCAATATTTGAAATAAGTATGAAAGATCATCCTTCAGCTTTGATATTTTTTACACCTGATTGCTTGTGCGATCGCCTGACAAAAGCCAAACTTACTTGCTTCATTACCCAGTACAACACTGTAAGTACTATGAACGTAAGGGTGATAATTAGCAGCGGTTTTTTAGCAAATACATCGTCTATGCTGGTCAGCAAGCTATCGGGTTGAGTTACAAAATCCCAACTGTTAAACCGTAAAAATCTCCCTAAATAAATACCTACAGCATTTAGAGCATGGGTAATCAACTCAACCGGTAAAATCCATTTGCTTTTACCAATGCGGTGAAAATAATGACCAAAATTAATTAACGACAAAACATATGCTTCAAACGCAGACAGAATTACTATCAGATAGACGGGGATGAGTACCAGGGTAATCATCCATATCGATTGAATCATGCGAATATCGTTGATCAAATGAATCACATCAGTCAACACATAAGGCGCATTCGGCAAGAAAGCATAGAAAACCAGGAATCCCAGCCACCATACCCAAGAACTTGCTTTTCTGGTGCGAAACAACCAGATACTCAGCAACAAAGGTATAAAAGCTAGGAACAGATTCCAAGTCATCCAACGGATATTAATTTGTAAGACATGCACAACTCTGGCTATTGATTCAATCAGTTCCGCTTTCATAGCTGCTTCCAAGAGAAGACGTTTAAGTGATTCTGAATTTCCTGTATTGATTCTAAAACTATACTCAGAACATCGTCAGGATGGACTTTATAAAGAAAGGATTAACAATCATTTAACTTATTGTTGTTGCTTATACAATTATCATATTAATTTCATCAACATTTGTTTGTATTCCGGAAATATGCCAGTTCTCGGCAACCGATGAAAAACGGATGTTACGGATATCTTGCACCATTCTCAACAAGCCCCGATTTACCTGGGTAATAGCAGTGATGATTTTGACATTCTCTTTTAGAGGTGCAAAGTATGTAAGGAATAATTATCGTTTTACCGACCAATCATCCGTTACATCCTCTTTGAAGACCGTTGCCGTAATAATTAACGCAGCAGCACTCGACTGCGGGGACCAACAGGGCGTTTAGATTGATTGATGGAACGACAGTTGACAGAATTGTCGAATGAGCAACCAGCACGCGATAAGGTTGAAGGATCTACTGTATTTATACTAGTTGCCAAGGTTTGACCACTACTAAACTCCATATTCGAGCTAGAGTCAGGTGATGCTGAATTAGAGTCAGATGAGAATACGAACGGTGCGTTTTGGGCGATCACACTACCATTATCAACTACTGCTGCGGGTGTAGCACCATCTGCTATTGATACAGGTGTAGGAGTCGCACCATCTGTGACTGGTGCGGGTGAAGGTGCGGGTGGGGGTGCGGGTACGGGTGCTGGTGCGGGTACGGGTGCTGGTGCGGGTGTACCACCACCAGCAGTCGGATTGATCGGAACTGCATTTATTGCTTTAATGGTTAATCGTACCAGGGGACTGTTAGCGATCTTCATGGATGTGACCGTTGGTTTCCCTGGCAAATCGGACTTGAAATCAAAAACTGTGGGACTTTTTCCGCCATTGCGATCGCTATATCGCGGACCTTGTCCATCCAGTTGAAAGGTACCTTGATATTGCTGTCCTGTTTTTGGATCGGTGACAATGCCTGTGTAAAGTGCTTTTTTTAGTCCAAATTCATCTTGAACTACAGCTTGAAATTTAGTTCCTGGCAATTTTCCTTGATAGTTATAAGGTTGTAATTCACCACTTGATAGCGCTGGTGAGGTGAGGCTACCATCAAATGATACGACCGGAATACCTTTAAAATCGACGTAGTAATTCAGACGGCCATCAGTATTTGTTTTTAATTTTACATAATTAGAGCTATACACAGGTACTCCAGAACGGTAGTAAGTTCCATTCTTGTCAGTATCGACACGAGTAATACGGTTGTTGTAATTGGGGTTAAAACTCGGCAGCTGAATAGTACCTGATAATTGACCAGTACTCTGAATTGTAATTTGAGCCGCAGCGCTTGATGCTGCTAAGGCGATGATGAGTGCAGCAAAACTACTCCTGCTAGCCAGCACGCAACCAAACCGATAGAGTGAGGCTTTATTTCTTGGTGACTTTAATTGCATCAAAATTTACTCCCTTATAAATTTTAAAAAAATGTCAAAAAAATCACGCGTAGGATTGCGGACGGGGGGTTCCCGCTCCCATTGCGTGAGGAAAGCGCTGAATAATGCATCAGTATGCAATAGCCGCGCATTTGATTACATTTACACCAGTAGTTAATTAAAACCGGAATGTTGCTCTTAGTGCGCCAACTACTAAAGGGTCGCTGGCAGCGTTATGATTCGAGTTAAAAACAACAAATACACCGGGAGTTAAAGCCAAATTATCTGTAAGTTGGGCACGATAAAAAAGTTCTACGTGTAATGCCGAATCGCTGCGTCCACCTTCTTTCCCATCCAATAAATCAGGAAAATTGTATCCCTCTGGTAAGGTACTAGAAGTAATTTTTGGTGGTTGCCCGACAAGAACACCACCTAAATTTCCCGGACGGAACAAATTGGGAAAAGCTGCGAATACTGCCCAGTTTGTTGTTTGGACGTTTCCAGAGAGATTTTCTGGTTTGGAGTAAGTCCAACCTCCCCAACCACCCAATTGGAGGTTGGGGTTGATCCGCCAAGCGATGGTCGCACCCACAGCATGGGTATCAAAAGCATCTGTATCGGGTGCAAAAATAGAAATCATCTGGGCATCCCCAACACCACTTCCCAGTAAGTCATCGGGTGAATGGGAGTAAAGATAATTCAGCCCGACATCAATGTTATCGGTAGGTGCCAAACTTAACTGTGCGCCAGTAGTATATTTACCGCCAAATAGTCCGCCAACCTTTTGATCGCCACCAAAGCTGGGAATTTGGGCACTATAAACACCTTGCAAACTGACGCGATCGCTAATTTGCCAGTCAAAGCCAACTCCACCAGTTCCATTCCCAATCCCCAAAATTGGGTTGCGCTGACCAAACATCGATATTGCACCATCACCAGAACCTTCTAATGGGTTAATTCCCCGAAAAGTAGTGATGGGGTTGACACCAGCCGATCCCACAACAATTCCCAAGTTTTTAGATAAGGGAAATCGATAAGACAATTCATTGACAACTATATTCTTTTGTGTATCTGACTCAAAACCCAAGCGTCCCATATTAGTAGATACAGAACCAGCTAAAGAACCCAAATTTCCCGCACTCAGCCCAGTTAGCAGTAAATCTTTCCCTGTAAAGGAAGTCGCTAGGGTTAGTTGCACGCTATTGGCAAAGGTTAAATTACTTTCGGCTTTATTTTTAAAGACTGTTTCTCCACCTTTGGGAGAAAAATAGACATCACCGCTACTGGTTCCCTGGGCGCTAAAAATCGCTTGACCCAGTAGTCTAGTGCTAGGGGAAAATTGATTTGTCTGTAGTTTATCAGTTCGCTGTTCGCCATAACTGACACGCTTTTCTACTTCCTGCAACTCCGTCTGAAACTCATTTTGCAAGCGTTGCAATAGAATTAAATCTTCTTGCTTAACAGCGTTATCTGTATTGTTAGCAACTAATTGATTAATCTTCAAAAGACAAGCGTTGACACCCGCAGCAAATTCATAACGGCTGATAGTGCTGTTACCAGAATAAGTCCGATTTGGGTATCCAGCCGTACAACCATAGCGCTCCACCAAAGACTGCAAAGCAGTAAAAGCCCAGTCAGAGGGTTGCACGTCATTTAGTTGCGACACAGATGTTATTTGAGACATTGCTGATTCTGTCTCATCTGTCGGATTTAGCGGTGTTAATTCCGGTGTTGAAATTTCTTCAGAGGAGAGTTGAGGAGTGGGGGAAGAATAATTTCCTTGTCCCCCTTGTTCCTTTATCCCCTTATCCTGAGACTTCGACTGAATCTTCTCTCTAACTTGATTCAGTATCTTTTTATGCTCTTGCTTAAGCGCTAAGGAAGCCGCTTGAGGACTTTCATCTGGCTGTATCAATTCAGGTGCTGTGATATCAGATGGCGGAACAACCTTGGCTTCTTGGTTTTGAGTTGATTTCACCACAAAATCTTCCTGGATCGCAGGCTGTGGTAACTCTGACCCAGATGTTTGCCCTGTTGCTAACACACCCGCCATCAACAGACCAATATCGCTCATTGTATTTTAGTTTACTAACACCAATATTTCCTTTGACAGGTAAAATAGGTGAAGTTCAGGATTTTTTCAGTTTAAAAGTGATAAAAATTACTAATTTTAATTTTCCGAACTATATAAGCTATTGAGTCTAGTTTCCAGTTAAAACAGGGAAAAACTATTAATGATATGGCATCTTGCTCTAAAAAAACTTAAGTGAATATACTGATTCAGAAGGCTATTTAGGTTTGATTTTACTATTGTAAAAGAAACGCGATCGCTTTGCTCTTGCCGGCTTTATACCTTGAAGAAGGAAGAAGGAAGAAGGGGGGTTTTGAGATGTGGATTCTCACCCCAGCTCAAAACTGACAACGCATAGACGGTTAGGGTTTTAAACCCCTACAAGAAAGAAGTTTGTATGTTGAAAACCTCTTCCTTCCTTCCTTCCTTCCTTCCTTCCTTCCTTCCTGGAAATTACTCAGGCTTGCTACAGTATTGTTTCATGTCACCTTCTAATTGATCGGACTGCTTACCAGCACTTGTAGCTGCTGTTAATGATGCGTCAATTACTTTCCTATCTTTTTGGATTGCGTTCCAACTACTTGATGAAGGTTTAGCATTTTTAGTTGCACCGAGAGCTTTGGCAGCTTTTGTTATCTCTTGGCTGAATGTTTCAAAAACTTTGACATAACTAGTTTGAAAATCTACTAATTTCGGGTCTTTGAAATTCATCTCCTTGAGTGATTTGGTAACACCTTCCAAATCCTTAGCCAGTTGCAAACTTGTTGTTACCTGATAGCCTTTTTTTTTCTCTACCAGAGATGTTCCTTGGTTAACTGCTTTAGTAAGTCGTTCGCACTGAGAGACTTTGGTTTCACTGCAACCAGCAGCTAAGAAAGTCAAAATGAGGCTCACAGGAGCAATAATGATATATTTACGGCACACAGACATTAACACCCTACCAAAAACCCAAATAATAGTAACCAATGATTCAGTAAGTTTGATTAGAGTTCCAGTAATTGGATACTTCAATCAAATTGCCGTCGGGATCTCGCAAATAAATCGATTCAATAGCACCTATAGCACCAGTTCTAGTCACGGGATCTGCAATAATTTTTACACCACAGGCTGAAATATGTTCTTGGACTTGGGATAGTAGCGTGTTAGTAATGAAACAAATATCTACTGACCCACGGGTGGGATGATTAGCCTTTGGTTCAAACTCATTGCCAAATTCATGCAGGTTAATTTTCTGACATCCAAACTGTAAAGCCTTGCGACAATTACCAAAAGTCACTACCTGCATACCGAGAACACAACAATAAAAGTTACAAGTTACCTCAGTATTATTTACCGTAAGAACCAAGTGGTCAATTCTCTCGATTTTCATCACGTAAAATCCGGCGGCAAAAACTAATATACCTCTAGTGTCATAGGTGAGAAAAGCGGAGTAGCATACTTTAGTAGCATTTATTTACGTTCATTCTAATACTACCAATCTACGGGTAATCCGAGCCTATCCAATGTGTCGCCGTCTCGTAAAAGTGGCTGAATGTCGGTGTCGATATGAATTTTTCCCTTAGAAAGCACCAAAGCACGTTGCGTAACTTTACCCAGCCAATTTAAGTCATGGGAAGCGATTAACATTACTTGGACGGGTAATCTTAATAATACTTGAGCTAAGTGACGCCGCCACGCTGGGTCAAGTCCGTTAGTTGGCTCATCCAAAATCAGAATATCAGGCTCTAACGCTAAAATTGACGCTAGGGCTGCAAGACGTCTTTGTCCACCGGAAAGTTCGTGAGCGGAACGGTTGGCGTAACCTTCTAGACCAAAATCAGCCAGGAGTTGCATTGCTTTGTCTATTGCTATTGCTGGTGGTACACCGTAGTTACGCGGGCCAAAGGTAACATCTTCTAAGATGGTAGGCATAAATAATTGGTCGTTGGCATCTTGGAAGCTAAACCCGATGTAACGCCGCACTTGGGGTAGGGTTTTCGATTCTAAGTGGATGCCGTTAATAAAAATTTTACCCGAGTGCGGTTGTTTTAAGCCCATCAGGTTCTCTAGTAAGGTGCTTTTCCCAGAACCTGTTGCTCCCATTAACGCTACACGTTCACCTGCATTTAATTTAAACGAAATATCTCGCAATACTGGTTCCTGGTTTGCATAGGCATATACCAGGTTTTCTACAGAGATTCCTGTTTGTGTCATTGGCAATGAGTTAGGAGTTGGGAGTTAGGAGTTAGGAGTTGGGAGTTAGGAGTTGGGAGTTCAATTGGTATAGGAAGTAATAGTTAATGTGAGAGCGATCGCGCAACCTAGCAATACAATAAAACGCTCTTTTGGTCTCAGTGTTGAATCTACTGGCAGCATTCCGTTGTAACCACGGGCAATCATCGCGGCGTAAACTCGCTCTGCTCTGTCCAAACTGCGGAGATATAAGGCTCCAATCATTGATGCACTCGCGTAGCGCAGCCATCCTGTTGTGCCATTTAATCCCCTCAGTTGAGCGCTACGTTGCATTTGTGTAACTTCCGCAAGGAGAATTTCTAAGTATTGCCCAGCTAAAAGTAAACTTTCTTTTAACCCTGCTGGTAAGGGTAAACCCTTAAGGGCAATACCGAAACTGTGGGGTGGTAAAGTTAACAAAAAACTATTCATCGTTATCAAACAGATGAGCGATCGCACTAGCAAAAAACTAGCTCGCTCCCATCCCAAAGGTAAGGCCAACAACGAGAGAAAAATCAATTCTGCACCGAGTAACCCTGTCAGCTTGCGAACTGGGACACGCAAGATGAAAAAAGCCCAAAAAAATGCGATCGCTCCATACACACCCAAGCAATACCAAGAATTTTGCTTCAGTAAAGCCGCCCCCACCACAATTATTAGAGATAGCTGCAACCGCAACGGCAAACAAATTTTTAGCATTTACCCAAAGTTAGGAGTTAGTGGTTAGGAGTTAGGAGTTGGGAGTTAGGAGTAAGGAACCAACAACTAACAACCAACAAATTAAGTATCAGCACTACTCGAGCGATCGCTCTTCGGTTTCACCAACTGTGCAAGACCAAAAGCAACACCAAAACAAACTGCAGAACCTACTAACCCGGCAATACTCGTGCCAATTTTGCCTAAGCCTTCAATTTGGTATTCAGCTAAGGGTGTCGGTACTTGAACGCGGACATTTTCTGCTAATTTCACAAAGCCTAATTTTTCGGCAACAGAATCTAAGCCGTCGGGATATGTTGAGGCAAACAGCGATAGCACACCCGCAACTAATAAAATACTCACCACAGGCACCAGCCAGCCTTTAATCTGCCGCTGTTCCCCGGATGGTAACAAATCTGGTCTGGCTGTGGCTAAGTAAGTCAGTACGCCTCCGGTAATCAAACCTTCACCAATCCCAATCAAAATATGCACTCCTGCCATCGCTGGTAAGGCTAAACCTAATGGTGCAGTTTCCGAAAGGGCTAATTCAATGGCACAAACTACAGATGCTGCTACTACACTCAGACCAGCCCCAATACCAGCGGCTAGGGGTAAGTGTTTTGACGAACTGCCGAATAGCCGATGTAAGGTTTGGGTTAAGCCCCAGCCAACCCAAACCCCAATCACCCCCATGTTCATAATATTTGCACCCAAAGCAGTAATTCCACCATCAGCGAATAAGACTGCCTGAATTATGAGAACCGTTGTGATTGCTAAAGTTGCTGCCCAAGGACTACCCAAAATCATCGCCGCTAAAGTTCCCCCCAACAAGTGACCGCTGGTGCCACCTGCTACAGGGAAATTAATCATCTGTGCCGCAAAAATAAAGGCAGTGGTTAAACCGAGGATGGGTGCGCGTTTAATCCCAAACGCATCCTTGGATTTACCCAATGCCAACCCTACCGCTACCACACTTACTAACCCCGTACCAGCAGCCACAGCCGGGGAAACAAAACCGTCAGGAATATGCATGTAGCGCCTCCGGTCTAATTGTGAACAATTGAGAAGTTTTATTACATAAAATTACGGTCATTCATTAATAAGAACAAAATTTCGAGTACTTTTACAATGCCCCCCTAGGGGATTTATTGGTATATTTTGAAGAATACCGAAAAGATTTTATGCATCAATGAATCATTTGTAAAAAATCAGATTCCCGACTTCTTTAAGAAGTAGGGAATCTAAGTATGTGATATTTAATTAATTTATCATTTGCCAGATAAGCAAAAATATCTAATAAAAACGAAACAAACTCAATATCCTCTGCCGCAACCGTTCAAAAGCAGGTTCTTCAGCAATTCCTTCAGCCAATAATATTTCATGTATCAATGGCACTCCTAACTGTAATTCTTCGAGAAAGTCTCGCTGGGTAAATACATCCTGCGGGTTGCCCTCTAAAACGAGTTGCCCTTTATCCATAACAAATACCCAATCTGCCCAGCGATAAACTAAATCAAGGTCATGGGTTGCCATCAATATAGTTGTGCCATCTGCATGAATTTTTTTCAGAGTTGCTATTAGGTTACGAGTATGCAATTTATCTAAATATGCTGTTGGTTCATCTAGCAATAATAATTCCGGTCTTAGCACCATAACATCTGCAATGGAAACTCGTTTTTTTTGCCCCAAACTAAGATGATGTACTGGTCTTTGTGCTAGTTCATGTAATCCAAATTCATCTAAGGCTTGTTCAACTCGCTGTTTAATTTCTGCTTCTGGCAATCCCAAATTACATAACCCATAAGAAATGTCTTCTGCAACAGTCGAGGCTACTAGTTGTTGTTCTGGATCTTGAAATATCAGCCCGACTTTTTGACGTAAGTTTATTAATGATTTTCGGTCATATTGTATGGGTTTTTCTTGCCAATACACAATACCTTTTTGGGGCTTATATAAACCATTAGCTAATAAAAATAATGTAGTTTTACCGCATCCATTTTGTCCAATCAATGCACATCTCTTATTGACTGGAATTTTAAGACTTAAACCATTAAGAGATAATTGCTGTGCGCTAGGATAGGTATAATGTATATTTTCAAATTCGAGTAAGTATTGCTGCATTTTGCCACCATAGTAAAGCTATTAGTAATGCACAACCGATGATTGCTTCTATGGCATAGCGTTTGGAGTCATGATACTGATATTCATGCCAAACGCGAAATTCTCCATTAAAACCCCGTGAGGCTAAACTTAATGAAAATTGACGATAATTTTCTAGAGTTCGTTTAAGTAATTGTCCAATCAATAGGGCTAAACTCTTCATCCCGATTCTGAAAGTACGGTAGCCACCACGAGATTGTTGTGCCGTCCATATCTCTGATGCTGTATTTAATAAAACGAAAATAAAGCGGTACATGAGCAATAATAGCTCAGTTAATAGTACTGGCAAACCTAGACGGCGGAGAGTCTGTAAAAGTTCGGTGAAGGGGATAGTTAACATGACAAAATATAAGCAAGAAAGAGAAGCGATCGCTCGTGTAAAAATTCTCAACCCTTGCTCAATGCCGTGGTAACTCAGATATACATAATAAGAACCGATAGTCAATCCATGCCAGGAATCGTTTTTTAATAAATTTAAGTGAGATATATCTATTACATTAATAGCTAAAGCTGGTAAGCTAGTTAACCAAAATAAACAAGCAACATAGACTAATTTTATATAAATTTTAGCGGGTATACCCGCATAAATAACTATCCAAATACCCATCCAGATAGCAATCAAAATTTGCACTTGGGGATGAGCGAAGGCTGATATTAGCAGTAGGAACAGGGCAAATATTAACTTTTGTTTTGGCGGCAACCAACGTAAGCGATTCGTATAGGCTAATATGTCAATCTGAATTTTCATTCTTTCGCTGTTCGGAGCGTCCCTTGTACAAGCCAATTACATAGCCAACAACACCAGCACCTGCCGCTGCTTGTACGGCAAACATTAAACTTTCGACTTCACCGCTAGGCAATTCTATTAATGAGTTAAACCAAGGTTTATATTCAGGCTGTATTTCTGTAATTGCTTTTTCTGCTTGACCATCTGCACCGCTAAATTCTGCACCTTTAATAAATACTAATGGCGCGGCTGCTAATACAATAACAGAACAAACTAATAACCAATTATGCGATTTTGATGTCTGTTGATTCATGAGTTAGATTTACTCCGATGGATTTAAAACGCAGAAGGATGCAAAGTTTTTGGGATTGCCTAGGAAGGTTTTTCTTGTTTAATTAACTGCAACATCTGCAATTCTTCACGACCATAGCTAGATAGCCAATTCCACACTAGCACTGTTAAAAGCCCTTCGCTGATTGCTAAAGGAATTTGCGTAATCGCAAAGATTCCGGCGAATTTTAGGAATGATGCGATAAATCCACCTGTTGCTGCGGGAAATGCTAAAGCTAGTTGCACAGAAGTGACAATATAAGTTACTAAATCTGCCAAAGCAGATGCAAGGAATATTGCTAATCGTTGGTTACCACTTTTGATTACTAAGCAATATATCCAGTAGGCAACAAATGGACCTGTTATTGCCATTGAGAATGCATTTGCTCCCAGTGTTGTTAGGCCGCCATGTGCCAGTAGTATTGCTTGAAACAGCAATACCAGACTACCTAACACTGACATGGATAAAGGCCCAAATAATACTGCCCCTAATCCTGTACCTGTCGGGTGAGAACTGCTACCTGTAACTGAAGGTATTTTTAATGCCGACAGAACAAAAGTAAATGCTCCTGCTAGCGCTAGAAGTAATTTTAATTCTGGATTGGCTTCAGTGATTTTCTTGAGCGATCGCAATCCTAAAACAAAAAATGGTAACGCTACTACCCACCAAAAAATCGCCCACTGCACTGGTAAATACCCTTCCATAATGTGCATAGCGTAGACCGGTGTAGCAGCACTAACAATAAAATAAAAGCTTAAAACACCTATCAGGACGAGCAATGAACGTTTGGGTTTCAAAGTTATTCTTGACAAATTATCTTACCTTACTTAAGAGCCAAAGACTATATTAACAAGATTGACGAATAAGGCGTAAAGAGTTAAAAAATCTAATCAATACATTCGGATAACCATTCTTCGGGTGCTTAATCTCATTGAGCTACAAGTAATATAACTCATTTTATACATTAGTTTGTTAGCAAAGATTCTTGACAATGCTTATACTAAGAAGCCCAATTACAATTACCATCTCAAAAATTAATGCTAAACTCTCTTAATTGAGGAAAATAAAGGGTATATTAATTGAGATAGAATTGCAAGAAATTATTTTATTATTAAGCAGTCTATTAAACAACTTTACTCGTGCATATCGAGTAAGGTTGGAATTTGGCAAGGTTGCAAGTTGGCTTGGAGTGTGTTTGTCTCGTCTTCAACAATTTTTGGGACGACTGCACGCACCGCAACAGGATATCCAATGATTGCGATTGCTGCCCTTAATTTCTTTTACCCCCTTTCCTGACTTCTGTAAACGTAACCCGCTGACTCCCCAAACGTAGAAACATCGGGTTGCACCTACAAACGATAAACGACTCATGCGCGAACTCGACAGTAAAAAAACAATCGAACTGCTAAACACCGTCATGGAATTTGAATTAGCAGGAGTTGTACGCTACACGCACTATTCCCTCATGGTGACTGGCCCCAATCGCATTCCAATTGTCACTTTTTTGAAAGCTCAGGCAACCGAGTCTCTACTTCATGCCCAACAAGTGGGAGAAATCGTCACAGGTTTAGATGGACATCCCAACCTGAAAATTGCCCAAATGGAGGAATCCCACAAACACTCTATCAAAGATATTTTGTCAGAAAGTTTAGCCCATGAGACAAAAGCTCTAGATTTGTACAAAGCTCTACTAGATGTTGTGACTGATGCCAGTATTTATTTAGAAGAATTTGTGCGGGGCATGATTGGACAGGAAGAACTACACGGTTTAGAACTGAAAAAAATGTTACGCGATTTTAGTTAACGCTCAAAAGTCAAGAGTCAAGAGTCAAAAATTAATATTCGACTATAGACTATAGACTATGGACTCTTGACTGTTAATTATGGATTTAAGTACTGCCTTACCTAGTTTTGCGATCGCCCTTCGAGAAGGAGTGGAAGCGGCTCTTGTTGTTGGTATTGTGTTAGCTTCTTTAGCAAAAGCCAAACAATCTGAATTAAACCGCTGGGTATATGCTGGTGTTGGCGTGGGCATTGCCGCGAGTGTCTTGTTGGCTGTGCTGTTCAATTGGTTGATTCAAACTTTAGGAGCAGTTAATCCCGAATACACGACTGTAGTCAAACCGATTTTGGGAAGCGTATTTGGTGTATTAGCGATCGCCATGCTCAGTTGGATGCTGATTTGGATGACGAAACAAGCCAAATTTATGAAAGCGACAGTTGAAGGAGCCATCACAGACGCCCTAACACAGAATTCTCAGGCTGGTTGGGGCGTTTTTAGCTTGGTTTTGATTGCTGTTGTTCGCGAAGGCTTTGAAACGGTTCTGTTTTTAGCAGCTAATTTTAATGCTGGTTTAGTGCAAGCAATTGGCGCACTTGCGGGGATTGTCGTCGCAGCAATTATCGGTGTGCTTTTATTTAAATTGGGCGTAAAAATAAACATTCGCCAATTTTTCCAAGTCATGGGCCTGTTGTTAGTGTTAATTGTCGCCGGTTTAGTAGTGTCTGTCCTGAAAAACTTTGACGCCGCTCTTGCGAACCTGTCATTAACTAACTCAACCTCAGAGAACCTTTGTTTTTATTACGACCATTTGAACGCAGTCCACTCATGCATTTTGGGACCAATGGTTTGGAATGCCTCCAAAGTTTTACCTGAAGCCCAATTTCCTGGCATCATTCTCAAATCTTTATTTGGCTACAGAGAAAAACTCTATTTCCTGCAAGCAGTCGGATATCTTGTGTTTTTATTCACCGTCGGCAGTTTGTATTTAAGTAGCATCACTGCTAATGTTCCCTCTTCTGGCAAGAATATTCCGCCTGCTCAAAAACCAATTATTAATGGGTAAGCGATGGCAAGTATAACTAATAAATAAGATCCCCGACTTCTTAGAGAAGTCGGGGATCTTTAAGTTACATCCGTTTTTCAACCGTTGCCACAGATGCATTAAAAATCACACTAAAAGTATAGATTTGCTGAGTCTTTATCAAATCAAAGATAGATGACGGCATTTAGTTCAAGCCTCTATATTGATAGAGTCATTAACCGAATAGGAGAAAAGTTTATGGGTTGGTTAAAAAGACTGTTTGGAATGGAAAAACCTGAAAATGCCCAGGTAAATCCTACTCCCGAAGTTGTACAGCAACAAGAAACACCTACTGCTGCTGCACCTACGGCTACTCAATCAATTGCCCCAGAACGTGTTGGCTTAAATGGGGAATATGACCAAAGTGGTTTAGCCAAGCGGGTAGCATTAGCTTTTGACCAAGATGCACAACTAGATGATATTGATACTTTATGGGTGGCTCAGACCAGCGCTACCGTGGTATTAAAAGGTAAAGTCCCAAGTCAAGATATTCTGAACAAAATGGCTTCTGTCGCGCGATCGGTTAATGGCGCTGCAGCGGTTGATACAAGCCAAGTGACAATCGGTTAACGTTCTTGATATCACATTTTCCACCAGATGCCGTCACCCTAGAAGGGTGCGGCTAAATTTACCAAGTCCACCTACGTGGACTAAGAAAATTAAGATCCCTGTAGCCCACCTGCGCGAGCTACCTTACACCGAACGCTAAGGGCGTATATATCATTAGCCGTCACCCTAGAAGGGTGCGGCTAAATTTACCAAGTCTACCTACGTGGACTAAGAAAATTAAGATCCCTGTAGCCCACCTGCGCGAGCTACCTTACACCGAACGCTAAGGGCGTATATATCATTAGCCGTCACCCTAGAAGGGTGCGGCTAAATTTACCAAGTCTACCTACGTGGACTAAGAAAATTAAGATCCCTGTAGCCCACCTGCGCGAGCTACCTTACACCGAAGGCTAAGGGCATATATATCATTAGCCGTCACCCAAGAAGGGTGTGGCTAAATTTACCAAGTCCACGTAGGTGGACTAAGAAAATTAAGATCCCTGTAGCCCGCGCAGGCGGGCTTTGTATAATTAGCCCTACCCTTCTAGGGTAGGTGCAAGGTCGGCTATGCCAGCTAATACCGTGGTCTTATTAATAGAGTTTTGAAAATTTAAAGTTTTACTAACCCAATCCAAAATTGCGCGGTTCACTTGTTCTGGAGACTCATCATGGGGACAGTGCCCCACATCTTCCAAATCAAGCAATTCTAAATTCTGATTGTACTGAGCAAATTTACTTGCAAGTGCTGGAGGAACAAATCGGTCTTTTTTCCCCCAAATTAAGAGCATGGGAATTGTTATGTTTGGTAAAACTGCTTTGACATTAGGACTGTAGTCAGCTTGAATCGAGGCTTTGAACAGAGCGATAAAAGCCCGAACAGAACCCCGGTCTTGGGGGGGTCCTGCGATAATGTCTATTAGTTCATCGGTAACAGCTTCTGGATTGGCGTAGGCGATCGCAGCCCAACGACGCAGGACACTTGGTTGGCGGACAAAGTTAAATAATGGTTTTAGCAAGACCGGGGAAGCGACAAAATTTTTGATTGCCATGACCAGTGGTCGCAATACAGGTGGAATAGCTTCTTCTTCCAATGTCGGATCGGGCAAGCTCATCATCACCACACCTTGCACCATATCTGGATGAGCTGCTGCTGCTGCTAGGCAAACCAGCGAACCAAGGGAATTACCGACTAATATCACTGGTTGACGAATGAATGTTTTCCAAAAATCGTAAACCTGCTCTACCCAGAGATTTACGCTGTAATTAGCTGAGGCTTTTTCTGAAGCACCCCAACCCAACATATCTAGAGCGTAAACAGTGTGCTTTTCTCCCAGTACTTCTAAATTATGTCGCCAATGACCAATGGAAGCACCAAAGCCGTGTAGTAAAATCAATGGTGTTGATTCTTGATTATTCTCGATAGGCCGGATGTAGGTGTAGCGCGTTTGCCAACCCCGCCAAACCCAGTCTCTTTGATTCCCTACTCGTTGGTTCCAGTGGATGGCAGTAGTCATAAATAATTTGAATGAAGGAAGAAGGAAGAAGGAAGAAGGAGGTTTATATATGTGGACTTGGACCCCAACTCAAAACGGGCGACCCCGATTAGGTCGGGGTATTAACAAGAACAGCGAGGATAAAACTTAATATTTAAAACTCAAAAAAATAATGTTGCACAAACATAGACTCGGTATGGTTCTTGTTCTTATAGCCCGATTCGGTGTTTCAGAGCGATCACTTCCTTTATTCCTTTATGCTAATTATATAACTTCATGATGTTTGGCTGCTTGCAAAAAACATCTATTAAATATGTTTTAGTTTTAATTGTGACATTAGAATAATGATAAATACTGAAGTAGCTCCTTAACTAAGCACTTAAACAACAGTACTGTTCTCAAGCTGTGTTACGTATATATCAACTTTTTCCGCAAATATACTACAAAAATAAATGTCAATGACTTGACAAAGAAATGTTACAATAGTTAATGATTGTTGCGGTTGTGTAATTTAGATTAACTATTCAATAGAAACTCTCTTTGAGTGAGTAGAATAACATATATAACCAACGTGACACTAGAATTCAGGATTAGTTACCCTAGAAATATAGTTTCATCAATTAAAGTCCTCAGCGATATCAGTATTTTATTCCTGAGGCACCCCAAATAAAACTCATCCAAATCCTTAAGCAAAGAGCTCCCAGAAATCATAATGCCTGTGATTGAGAAAAAAAGAACCCGCGATCTGCCCCAAATTAACGAAAGAATTCGCTTCCCGAAAATTCGGGTCATTGATACTGATGGCGCACAGTTGGGGATTCTGACCCCACAGGAAGCACTGCAACTAGCAGAAGAAAAAGAGCTTGATCTGGTGCTACTCAGTGACAAGGCCGATCCGCCGGTTTGTCGGATCATGGACTATGGGAAATACAAGTTTGAACAAGAAAAGAAAGCGCGGGAAGCCCGTAAAAAGCAGCACACGGCTGATGTGAAAGAAGTGAAGATGCGCTATAAGATAGAAGAACACGACTACAACGTTCGTGTCAAGCAAGCCGAGCGCTTTCTGAAAGATGGGGATAAAGTGAAAGCGACTGTAATGTTCCGTGGTCGAGAAATTCAACACAGCGACTTGGCAGAAACATTGCTCAAAAAAATGGCGACAGATTTAGAACCTTTTGGCGAAGTGCAGCAAATGCCTAAGAAAGAAGGGCGAAATATGATGATGCTCATCTCTCCTAAGAAGTAGGGCTGGGGTTTCCCCTGCCGTACTGGAGGAGGCGCGGGGAAACCCCTAGAGTACGGGAGGGGAGAAAATTTTTCTGTTCCGTTTTCCTCCATATTTTTCGGTTTCCTAATTAAAAAATTTCTGAAAAACCGATAGTCCTGAGTCCTGAGTGGGAAAAATAATACTCAGTTACTCAGGACTTTTGCTGTTTATGGTGCAAGAGTGAAAAAACTGGTGACTGTTTCCTTTTTTGTGCCCATTGGGGTGTGAATCCACCAGAAAGTTAGGCTAGATGGAACTGAAAAATCACTGGTTTGCTCCAAACAGAGGCATTTTCAAGCTACTGCTACAGTGGGTGAATCTCCGACCGGAGGAGAGCGATCGCACTCTATTAATGTTTGCTTTTTACACTTGTACTTCAATAGGATTACGGTGGTCAGAAGACAGTACAGTAGCGCTGTTTTTAGATGAGTATGGCTCTGCATCACTGCCTTGGATTTACATTGCCAGTGCAGTTCTGGGTACTTCTTTGGTGTTTTTTTACTCTTGGCTGCAAAAGATTTTTCCACTGCGTAAGTTAGTTGTGGCGATCGCCCCTTTGATGTTTGCGCCATTAATCTTATTCCGTCTGGGTTTGCAAGTTTCACAACTAGCAGTCATCACAATTTTTATGCTGCGGCTTTGGGTAGACGCATTTTACGTCCTCAATGACCTGAATACCTCAATTACCGCCAACCAGCTATTTAATATTCGGGAGATTAAGCGCACCTACCCACTAGTAAGCAGTGGCATTTTAGTCGCTGATGTGATTGCTGGCTTTAGTTTGCCTTTACTATTGCTATTCTTTGGGCTAGATAACGTGATTATTCCAGTTGCTGGGATCTTTATCGCTTTGGGTGCAGGAATTCTTTGGTATATAGGTCGCAACTATCGCCAAGCTTTTCCTGACACTCTACAACGAGCAATGCCAAAAGCACACTCACAGAAAAGACGGATGCTTTCTGGTTCGTTCAAAAGCTATGCTTGGCTGCTGTTTGCCTTTTTTGCACTGCTGCAAGTGATCGGGGTGTTAATTGATTTTCAGTATCTCACCCAGATAAAATCAAATTATGACGACAAACAAATTGCGAGTTTCTTAGGTATATTTGGTGGCATTGCCGGACTGTGCGAACTAGCAATGCAATGGTTTGTCTCCAGCCGAATCCTTGAGCGTTGCGGAGTATTTGTCACTGTTGCGACTTTGCCAGCCACGGTAGGAATTTTATTACCATTAACAATACCTTTACTGGGCTTGTTTCCTAACGACCAATCGCAAAACTTTTTCGCAGGGATAGTAATTCTCAAGTTCTTAGACGAGCTTCTGCGCTATACCTTTATCACTAGTAGCGGGCCTTTGCTGTTTCAACCAATCCCAGAGAGAATTCGCACTTACGTACAAACATTATCAGGAGGAATTGCGGAATCTGTCGGTGCTGGAACAGCAGGTATATTAATTTTAGTTACGTTCTGGCTCTTTGGGCGGTTTTTACCCTCTAGATCAAACAGCGTGTTGGTTGTGGAAACAGCGCTTATAGCGATCATCTGTTTGGGAGTAATTTGGCTGTTGCAATCCCAATACGTCAATCTCTTAGTTGTGAGTGCGGGGAGGGGTAAACTTAGCGGTACAGATGTCGATTTGCTGGCATTCAAGCAAGCGGTAATCAAAACTTTAGGAGAAAAAGGCACCGAGGCAGATAAACGCTCCTGCATTGAACTTTTATCCCAAATCGATCCCCAAGGAGCGACAGAAGTTTTAGCCCCCTTACTTGCGAAGCTACCCTCAGATTTACAGAAACTGAGTTTGGAGGTGATGCTAACAAGAAATGCAAATCCCGCTTATTTGCCTGAAATCCGCGCTTTCTTAGAAGCACCACACATAACCTCACCCCCCGTTTTTGCCCTTGCTTTACGCTATGTTTGGTTGACTGAGCCAAATCACGATTTAAGTCAACTAGAAGAGTATTTAGAAGAAGGACACAACAGCTTGATTAGGGCGACTGCGGCGGCATTAATATTGTGTCAAGGAACCCCGATCCAAAAGGCAGAGGCAACAAAAACCCTGCGAAAGATGCTCACTCATAAACTTGAACTGGAACGGGTGAATGGAGTTAAAGCTCTCAGAGAAGTCGTTTATTTACAGGCACTGCGAATTCACATTCCGAATTTGTTAAAAGATGACTCTTTGAGGGTGCGTTGTGCAGTATTAGAAATGATTGCAGCAACTCAATTGGAGGATTTCTATTGGGCATTGTTATCAGGACTTTACTACAAATCAACCCGAGTAACAGCAATACGAGGTCTGGTACAACTGGAGAATGAAGGATTACCAATGTTGTCACAGCTAGCTACCAATCTCTACAAACCAGAACTAGCAAGGATGTATGCTTGGCGAACTATTGGTCAAATTCCCACTCCAGAGGCAATGGATAGTTTATGGTTGCATTTGGAAACTTCTCGGGGGACAACGAGGGATCATATCCTCCGCACTTTACTTAAAAGACTGCAAAATGAAGGAAATGCTATTTCTTATTACCATCTAAATGAGAGGAAGGTGGAAAAATTGATTACCGAGGAATTACGATTTTTAGGTAATATTTACGCCGCATATGTAGACTTAAAAACTCAAGGCACGATTTACGCGGCGTATATAAACTTTCAAACGCAAGATCCTTTTAAAACGAATAAATCAAGTCAGAGAATTATTGCGATTTGCGAGTTACTACAACGGGCGCTTCTAGAAGTAGAAATTGATGTCAAAGAGCGCTTATTGTTACTGCTAAAACTACTTTATCCCTTGGATAAGATTCAAGCTGTAGCTTTTAATCTTCGTTCGGAATCAGTAAAAAACTTTGGACGGGGGTTAGAAATCCTGCAATATACCGTGAATTTGCAGATTAAATCTGTTTTGCTAAATATTTTAGATCGGCGATTGCCTGACGAAAAATTGCAAACTCTTGTAGAAGCCGGAATAGTGGAATATCAACAAATGACATTAAGCGATCGCACTCGCAGTTTATTGCTGCAAGAAAATTCTCTTTCCGACTGGTGTTTAGCTTGCTGTTTTCATTTTGCTTTATCTGCTCGCATTCGCTTAACAACCAGCCAAGTTGTGCATGCTTTACGTCATCCCAGAGGCTTAGTAAGAGAAGCAGCGATCGCATATTTGAATATGGCTTCGCTTCGTATTCTTCTAGAAGTTCTACCCCAGTTAGAAAACGATCCCCATCCTCTTGTCGCAGCCCAAGTTAAAGACTTGATGCAAAGGTATCAAATTAGTTAAGTGTTAGTTGTTAGGTGTTAAGTGTTAGTTGTTGGTGGGGAAATATGGAGAAATCAAATTTTGAGGATTTACAGGTCTTTCAATTGTCGGAAAAGTTAGCAGATAAAATTTGGAATATTGTTTTGGGTTGGAGCCAATTTGAAAAAGATACTGTTGGTAAGCAAATTGTTCGTGCTGTCGATAGTGTAGGAGCTAATATTGCAGAGGGAAGTGGACGTTATAATTTTCAGGATAATCGACGCTTTATCAAAATAGCTTTCTTGTTCTTTACATGAAACAAGATTTTGGTTAAGAAGAGCATATACTCGCAAATTATTAACTAGCGAACAAGTTGATAAACTTAGACCAATTATTGATGAATTATCTCCAAAATTGAATGCTTATCTAAAATACCTTGATAACGCCTCAAAAAACCAAAAAACCACCAACCACTAACCACTAACCACCAACAACTAACCACCAACAACTAACCACCAACAACTAACCAATAACAACTAACCAACAACAACTAACCACTAATCTTTATGCTTACAAGTGTTGACCGATTATTATTTATCCGACGAGTTCCGATTTTTAAGGAATTGCGCGATGATTTTATTGTGGGACTGGCTTCGGTAATGGATGAGTTATCATTTCCAGCTAATTACACAATTTTTAAACAGGGAGAAGAAGGGCGATCGCTCTATATTGTTATTTCAGGTAGAGTCAAAATTCATATTGGGGATAAACTATTGGCAGAGTTTTCCAAAGGGGAATCTTTTGGTGAAATGTCAGTGTTTGACGCTCAACCACGTTCGGCATCAGCCACAAGTTTAGAAGCTTGTGAATGTTTGGAACTCACTCAAGAACAACTTTACGATGCCATCGAAGAAACTCCGGAAATTGCTGTAAATATTATTGGTGTTTTATCTCGTCGCATTCGCGAACTTAACGACAAAATTAATGCGATCGGGGCACAGTATTAGCCTGTATTGATATCTTGCACTAATTGTAATCAGCCGTAAACTAAAGTTTCGGCTCAAAGCTTAAGCCCATTAAAATGGGTTGAAATCTTTAACCAGTCAGATTTATCCTACATTCCGCACTTCCAAATGCAATCCATTTTAAACAATAGATGAAAGCTGGGTAGTTATCCTGTTTAATTTCTTTTTTTGAGGGTTGTGTCAAAGTTATAAATTTTGGTTTTTTTTGATTTAATTTGGTTATACTACTATTTGAAGTGCGGAATATGGGCTACATTTATCGAGTTAGTGATGACTCTAATTCTTCTAAAGCTTGAAGATTTCCTACTACCCACGCACGTTCCACCGTATCAGTGATAATTTTCCTAATATTAACATCCGGGAAATTCGGGCTAGTATCCGATTTTATATATTTATTATTTTGCAATAAAGAAATAGTGAAATTGCCATCATCATAAATCCAAACTTCAGGGACTCCAATGGCTAGATATGCATCTATGGTTGTCTTAGATGTGACATCAGCCTCAATAGCTAAATCTGGTGGAGGGTCATTAGCTTGCAAACGGCGACGACCAATCATCATCTGATAATTTTTGATGTAAAAGCAGGCATCAGGTTCGACACCTGCTGCACCTTCGCGTTTAAAAGTGGTAGAACCAAAGGGTTGATATCTAATTTTTTTTGCCCTAAGCAGGGTTTTTACTATATCAGATATTAAATCTCTAGGAATTTCGTGTTCGGGTAGAGGAACCATGATTTCTAATCTACCTTCGCTATAGGCAACTCGTGCAGCGCGTTTGTTTCCCAATTCCTGCAAAATCGACTCAAATTCTTGCCAGGTGACATCAGAGATAGTTACTAGGCTACCAGGAGCTAGGTGAATTTTGCTGATGGGTTTGACAACGGGGATGGTAGCTGTCATTGGTTATTTGTAGGATATGGCTTTAATCACAGTTTAACAGCGTGGGGACAAAGGGTTTCGCGATTATTTTCTCTAAAAACCGTTGCGGAATCTCAGCAGTCGCTCCCCAATGCATATGAACATAAGAAGCGTGGAGATTCTCAAGCAAACTCCATCCTTCATGTCCTGTAAATTCTTCACTATCGTACCGATAAGTTTTAAACAAAGGCTGACTCGGTTCCAAAATTAAACGAGAACGGTGGAACTCATGTCCGCAAACAGTCGTACCAGCATCAAATAGCAAACTATTAGACAAAGCAACTGCACGACGATATCCCAAAGTTAAACGTTTATCCATCACTGCTGTTGTGGGTAATACTCCTACCATTGGCCAAGATTTACCCTCAAAATCTACAACTTCCTCGCACAGATACATCAACCCACCACACTCAGCAATTGTCGGCATTCCCTCTAAAATGGCTGTTCTAATTGCATCACGAGTATTAGTATTTTCCGCAAGTTGTTGGGCAAAGATTTCCGGAAATCCACCTCCGAAATACATTCCTTGTACACCGAACGGCAGTTTGGTATCTTCCAAGGGACTCCAGAAAACTAGTTCTGCACCGAGTTCTTGTAACAAATCAAGATTGTCTTGATAGTAGAAATTAAAAGCGCGATCGCGAGCAACTCCAATTCTAATCGGGGAATGGGAAAGTGGGGAAGTGGAGGTATAAGCAGCTGCGGTTCTTGCTTGTCCTTCTTCTTTGCTAGACCGTAACAGGGGTAACAATTTTTCCCAGTCAAAGCAAGTATCGCCCAAATCGGCGAGTCGTTCAATCACAGCATTTAGTTCGGGGAGTTCCTCTGTAGGGATTAAACCCAAATGGCGATCGGGAATTGTGATGTTATCTTGACGTCGCAGCACTCCAATAATTGGTAATTGCAGGGGTTCTAGAGAATCTTTTAGTAGGGATAAATGGCGATCGCTTCCCACACGATTGAGTACCAAACCAGCAATTTTTATCCCAGGGTCAAAAGAACAATAACCGTAAGCGATCGCTGCCACAGAACCAGATAATCGACTGCAATCAATCACCAAAACGACAGGTAAATCCAGCAACCGTGCGATGTGAGCCGTACTAGCGAAAGAGGAGAGGGGGAAGATATTTTTCGCTATTTCTTTGTCTTCCCCACTCCATTTCACTCCATCAAAAAGCCCCATCACTCCTTCAATCAGGGCATAATCCACCCCTTGACTGTGACGGCTAAAACATTGCTGTACGTAAGCTTCTGAAGTCAATACTGGGTCTAAATTCCGACAAGCTCGACCAGTAACGTGCTGATGAAACATCGGGTCAATGTAGTCAGGACCAACCTTAAAAGACTGTACCTGTTTTTTGTGCCGATACAAAGACGACAAAAGGGTGAGCGTGACTGTTGTCTTGCCCACCCCACTGCGTTCTCCTGCAATAATTAAAGACATAAAAGAGTTGCGACTTAAGAGTTAGGAGTTAGGAATTAGGAGTTTTGAATTATACTAGATTCTTACTCATTATTCCTAACTTTTTACCTCTAATACCAATTCTTCGTGAGTTTGAGCTTAATCAAGCCCGTTTGCGTGATTTCCCGCACACACTGGTATAACTCCCAACTCCTCATTCCTAATTCCTAACTCCCAACTTCAGAATTTGCGCTGTCACCGCAAGGCTTTCTTCAAACAGTGCCTCACGACCCCAGCGTTGTACCTGCTTACTCAGCAAAGATTCGGCCTTTTGTTCGGAAAGTGAACTCACTTGTTGGAACAAACCCGCAGACTGGGCACCACCTTGGGTTTCCATCCGCATACAACCGCCTGTTTCCGTACAAATCAGCGTACCGCAATTTGCTTCCGGATTGGTAGAACTCAAACGCAAAGCAATCAAGTCGCCGATAATCTGACCAGAACTGGCAATCGGTACTCCTGCTAATTCAGCTTCTATTGGACGCTGGTCTTTGCCAACAAGCTGAATTTTGGTGATGTCATAATCTCCGCTTTCTTTTTGATAAGAAACCGGAAGCCATTCTAAACGACTCGCCAACCAGCCCAAAAACATTAAGCCTTGAGCGGGGTTGCCTTTTTCGTAATCAATATTTACTCGATCAATTTCTCCTAACGCAGCCCGACGTTGGGGTGAATCGTAAGCTTCTGCCGCTAATTCTTGCCATGCAGAGAGACGACGCCAATTCAAGTCAGCTAGAGGTATACCAGCTTCTACTAAGCTTTGTGAACTGAGCAAATCAGTTTCTGGCTCGTTAAATTGGCAAGAATCGACAATCACATTATTGCAAACTGCTGCCAATCGCTTAAATAGTCCGTTGTTGAGGTCTGGTGTTGCCTTCCACCACAGGAATTTTGGCAAACCACCGATCAACAACGCCGGCACCATCCCACCGATGCGTTCCAAAGCCGCAGGGGTTCCAGCTAGAGTGATGTATTCGCAGCAGACGAGGGTACTTGATGATTGCTTTTGGATCGGACAATAAGCGGAGACTTGCGCCTTCACACCTTCGTCTTCCCCAGCCAGAGGAGACAAATTAATAATCCGGCAGGGGTTGCGTGAAGCAATTTCATCAGCAATTTTCGGGCTTTTTCCATCGGAACTGTAGGATGCAATCCCTGCCGGATTACCTGCTGTTCCGCCGCTCTCATGTTTGGCGACTTCTTCGCGCAATATGGCGAGAATTTCAGGTGTTGGAATTCCAGTCTCAGGTAGCCCGTGTTTTTTTTGCAATTCCCGGAGTGCCGCTTCCATCTGAGGTCCGAGAATGCCATCAATTGGGCCGTGGTAAAATCCAGCAGCAGCCAAGAGATACTGAGTTTCTTCAGGTTCGTAAACCACCAAAGTAAAAGTTGTGGCACGAGTGGCAGCAGGTAAGGTACCATCAGTTCCCGTCATACCATAACTTTGCCAAATTTGACTCAGTTCCGCTTCAATTTCTGTGACAGAAATATCCTTCGGTGCCTGAAGTGAAAAAACAGTAGGAGCTTGGGAAACCATATTAGTTGTTATTGGTTAGTGGTTAGTGGTTAGTGGTTAGTGGTTAGTTGTTAGAAGTTAGGAGTTAGGAGTTAGGGGTTAGGAGTTAGGAGTTAGGAGTTAGGAGTTATCGGTTCGTAGACAACTAACAATTAACAATTAACAACTAACAACTAACAACTAACAACTAACAATTAACTTTTTAAAGTCTGCGCCAGCGGCGACCATCTTGGTTGATTAATAACTCCGCTTCTACGGGTTCCCAGGTACCAGCTTCATATCGGGGAACTGTTGCTGGATCTGAGGGTGCATCCCAAACGGAAAGGGCTGGTGTCACTACCTGCCAAGCAGCTTCCACTTCGTCTCCCCGCGTGAATAGGGATTGATCGCCCATCATACAATCTAGAAATAGGCGATCGTAGGCATCGGAAGTTGCTTCGATACCAAAAGAACCATAACTAAAGTCCATATCCACGGAACGGGTGCGGAAGTCGGCCCCAGGCATCTTGACTTCAAAACGCAAGCTGATTCCTTCATTCGGCTGAATCCGCATTGTCAAAACGTTGGCGTTCATCTGTTGCGCGGCGGATTGGAACATCCGAGAGGGAACTTCGCGGAAGTGGATGGAAATCTCACTCACTTTTTTCGGCATCCGCTTGCCAGTACGCAGGTAGAAAGGAACTCCTTGCCAGCGCCAATTGTCAACCAAAAATTTCATCGCCACATAGGTGGGTGTTGTGGAGTTGGGAGCAACACCAGGTTCTTCATGATACCCAGGTACGGGCTTCCCTTTCATCCATCCGGCGCTATATTGACCGCGTATTGCTGAAAGGCTGAGGTTGTGAACGTCTGCTAATCTAGTAGCCTGTAAAACCTTCACTTTTTCGGTACGCAGACTATCAGCATCCATTGCGTTGGGTGCTTCCATCGCCGTCAAGCAGTAAAGTTGCATCAAGTGATTTTGCAACATATCCCGCAATGCGCCGGCGCTTTCATAATATCCAGCTCGGTCTTCAACGCCTACGGTTTCTGCGACAGTAATCTGTACGTGGTCAACAAACCGCCGATTCCACAACGGTTCAAAAATCGCATTTGCAAAGCGAAATACTAACAGGTTCTGAACAGTGTCTTTACCCAGATAGTGGTCAATGCGGTAGACTTGGTTTTCTTTGCAATACTTTTGTACTACTATATTTAGGCTCTTCGCCGAAGCCAAGTCTCGACCAAAGGGTTTTTCGATTACTAGACGGTGTTTGTAGGAGTCTTGGAGCATTCCCCCTTCACCCAACTGCTTAATCGCTTCTGGAAAAAAGTTAGGAGCAACGGAAAGGTAGAACATCCGGTTTCCTCGGGTTCCACGTTTCTCGTCTAATTCAGTTAACAAATTCTTCAGCTTTTCATAGTCCTCTGGGTGGTCTATGTTACCAGGACAGTAGAACAGGCCTTGAGAAAAGTCCTGCCAGAGTTCCCCAAGTTCAACTTTGGGATGAGCTTCTTGCATCCCTTTTTGCATTTGTTCGCGGAAGTACTCATGAGTCCAGTCTCGACGTGCCACACCAACAATAGTGGTTTCTGCTGGAATGCGTCTTTCCCGCCGCAATTTATAAAGCGCTGGGACTAATTTGCGCCAGGTGAGGTCACCGGAAGCACCAAAGATGACTATGATCTGGGGTTCGGGCATCCCTTGCTGTTGTAGTCCGGCACGCAAGGGATTTTCAAGTAAACTGACCATAGAATTTTCAGTTCTAAGTTTTGTAGTTGGACGATGGTTATAAGTTAGGAGTTAGGAGTTAGGAGTTAGGAGTTAGGAGTTAGGAGTTGAGGAAAAAACTAAATTCTCAACTCTCCCCTATTTAACTAAAAACTCAACTCTCAACACTATTATCTGACGTTGCTTGGGTTGGGGTTTTTGGAACCCATAGTAAATGTTGTGTCTTGCGCTACTAACTGCTCGCCTAAATTGTATTTCTGTTACGTGGCCTAGCAAGGAGGAGAATCAATCGCCTGCATGAACCGTAATTCAGCAATGCCCTCTCTTGACTGCGTTTGTACAAAGCATACTCTCGGCACATAAACAGGATTAACCCAAAGTGGCGGCAACATCTATCTTCCTTGCCTCTTATCAATCCGATTGAGCAGAAGCTGCCATAAATATGATCGCTTGACTCCTCCCAAATGCCAAACCTTAATATCAGCGTTAACTAATTAGTTAATTCGGTATTTGAAATTTTGGAGTTGCCAATAATACATCCAACGTTTGGGCTCTAACAATCCAAAATTCCAAATTGCTCATCGATTCCTTTTATTATTAGCGGTTACAAGGAAGCAAGCTTTATCCCAAAGCCACTTTGTCTAATGACCGTTTTGAATAAAGGACTCTACTTTTGCTACATCCTGTTTGCTGCCAATAATCAAAGGTGTCCGTTGATGCAGTTTTTTCGCCACTACGTCCAAAATATCCATGTGCCCTGTAGTCGCACGGCCACCTGCTTGCTCAATCACATAAGCTAGGGGAGCAGATTCATAAAGCAAACGCAACTTACCCTCTGGTTGTTGTAGCGTCCCTGGATAGAGAAACACACCACCTTGAAGCAAAACTCTATGGATGTCGCTAACCATTGCTCCACTATAGCGAGCCGAATAGCCTTGTGTCCGGTGGACGTAGCGGACATACTCCCGGATAGATTCATCCCACTGCCAGAAATTGCCTTCGTTGACGCTGTAAACTGACCCGTGGTTGGGAATCTGGATATTTTCCTCACAGAGGATAAATTCTCCTAAGCTGGGATCGAGAACAAAGGAATGAACCCCTTTGCCTATAGTATAGACTAGCATTGTGCTTGGACCATACAGGATATATCCTGCAGCAATTTGCTTACGTCCTGGAGCTAGCAAATCTAAAGCTTCATGATTGAGGTCGTCTCCTTCCTGTTGCCGAATCGCGAAGATGGAACCCAAGCTGAGATTTGTATCGGTGTTTGAGGAACCATCAATCGGGTCATACAATAATGTATAACGACCAATTGGGCAATTTTCGGGAATATAGTAGACATCTTCCATTTCCTCGGAAGCTAGGCGACAGACTAAGCCGCTTTGCTTGAAAACCGAGATAAATACATCGTTAGCATAGACATCCATCTTTTTGACGGATTCTCCTTGCACGTTCGTCTCCCCAGTAAATCCGAGAACGCCTTCCATCAAACCGGCACGACTCAGACGACGGGCAACCAATTTACCAGCAAGGCCGATGCGATTCATCAGCGCACTCAGGTCTTGAGAAGAAGGAGAAAAGCTTTGAAGTTGCTGTAGGACATGACGGGATAAAGTTGTACAATCGCGATCTAAGCTACGGTCTGTGCCGTTGTTAATAGACAACTCTAGAGATTCTGCGGCTTTAGTCATGTTTTAAGTTCTCCCGAACGACTGGCAGTTGGTTTGGTTCATCACCGGACACAATCACGAATTTTGCTTTCTCACTGTGAGTAATCCCGACTGTGCCAGTATCTTTGTTGTGAATCGCAACTTGTGGTTGCTGCCTCTATCTTAGAAAGGTTATTTGACAACGGAAATGTGATTTTAGATTAACTAAAGAAATCAAGCTCTTTAAAAAGTTGCTATGGTCAATTAAAAAAATATCCAATATAGCCGTAGGATAGGCTGGGTAAAGTGTTTGAATATACATTATTAGCGAGGGAACGCCCACCGTACGCGATCATTTATTTTTTCAATTCTTCTAAGTACAAAAAACTCTTAATGTGTTCCTATTTTAAAAACCGACTAGTCGTGACATCTGTTTAACAGTCACAACTACCCGGATACATTTTTCGGAATTTATTTTGCTGTTAATTGTTTTTGGAAAGTTTCAGCAACTAATAACTTGCATAACTAGAAAACAATTTGCTAAGATTTAGTTCCATCCCTGTTAAGACTCTTGTTTTTGACCACCCCAGCTAGGTCGTCGGTTATCTTCTCGTGGTTTGGCTTTATTAACTCGGAGTTGACGACCCATCCATTCTGCGCCATCTAGTTCCGCAATAGCTGCGTCTTCCTGGGTATCTTCACTCATGTCAACGAAGGCAAAACCGCGCATACGACCTGTTTCGCGGTCAGTTGGTAATACAACTCTTTTGACTTCGCCATAATCTGCGAATACTGCTCTTAAGTCGGCTTCGGTAGCGCGGTAGGAGAGATTTCCAACGTAAATAGTCATTGTGGATCGCGTTAAGTTTAAACAAGGGACGCTTTAGTTCAGCAAAAAACCAGGTTGAACAAATTGCAAAAATTGCTTTTGTCTCCTCTGATTCACCATTGGTCAATGTAGTAGATACGTAACTGGCAAGTCGCACCATCTACTACTAAACCAGTGGTTTAGCTAAATTTACGCATACGCTCATATAATAACTGATTGTGTCATTTTTCAAAGTATGAGATTTTACAAACCCTGAGATATTCAGATCGGGATTGCTTATAAATCTTAAGGCTTATAGGATTTTGTTTGATATCTTCCATGTTTTCATTGTAAAAGATACCTACTGATACACATAAAAAAATTACCTATTTATCACTCAGCACCGAAGATAGGCTGAGATCGTTAGTAAAATATCGTTTTTAGTTGACGGTTAACCTTTAACTGTTAACCGTCAATTGTCAACCATCAATCAATAGAGATTGATTGGGGCCCCTTGGATTTGCCATTATTTAATTCACTAACGCTTGTTGTGTAGGTACTTGAGTCTGTTTGCTGAACAAGCCAGCTTTTGACAGGATCTTCAGCGAGGCTTAGTCTAAGCACACCGGAGAATAAACCACCCATGAAGGAGGCTGGGTGTTGAGTGAATTGTTTAAATATTGGTGTCAGTTCATCAATAAACATGAAGAGTCTCCTGGGGATACGTTGATAAATTAACAGCTATCAGTTAACAGTTTTATGGGTTGGGCTGAATTTACCTAATCTTAGGTATAAATACTTGCGATACCGCCCTTGCTGACTGTTCGCTGTTTTAAGACTTTTTAATCTATGGTAACGTGAAGAACAATTTTCGGTTGTTGAGTAGCCAATAAACCCGTCTTCTCCAACAATACCTTTACCACTTTTCTGACTTGGCTGCCTGTGACTGGCAAGATGGACAACCGCCAACGGACTCTCTAGGTTCCCATACTAACTCAACCACAAGCCTCAAAGAAACCGGGAAAACCCACAAAAATATAGCGTTTCAGGTTACGATTTTTGCTTCCAACCCGGTTTCTGGCATTGGTCTTGAATGTAGAGTCCTACATCAGGTTTTCTTCAGGCATCATGCACTTATCAGAATCGCAACCTGCAGGACCGGCTTCCATTGACTCAAAAGAATCGTAACGGCTGAGTGCTGTATAGAAATCATTGGTTTTGCACCGCATTTTTACTTCTTTCATCAGTCGCTCGTATTCCTGTTTTGCAATCGGCTCAAAGGGTAGACGGGGGAAAGTTTCATGGTCGTCAAACCGTGCTAAAAGCGCAGCACTCATGTAGCCTTCATCATCGCGAATAGCTTCATAGATGCGAGTTCCGAGAGTTTCGACTTCCGATTCCCGCACCTCAATAGTCGCGGAAGTGTTGTGTGTGACGTAGAATTTCTGCACTTGCATATAGAAATCCATTTGAGCGATCGCGCTAAATTTACCGATTTCTATAACATCCGCACCTGGTAAATCAGCCCAAGATACAGCGACAGGAATTTCCACCAACCATTCAGAACATCGTGGATCAAAGGGATCGTTTAATAAATTCCCTTGCTCATCTTTGTCAGATTGGGAGGGGATGACATTATAGCCATACTCAATACAAGCCAATGCCACTGGGTCATTTTTGCCAAAAGTAATCCGTCGCAAAAATCTTTGTGCTTTCGGGGGATGCCATCCAGGAGAAGCACCTGTGAGCAGAGATTTTGTCCCGGAAGGTTGGACTGTAGTGCAGCGATTCGGACGTTTGAGATTGTGGCGATCGCAATATTCCCAAACTACACTTTCTACTACTTCTTTCCAAAAACTGAGGTATTCTTTTTCTTTGTGTTTAAATGCCAATCCCTGTGTTGTCTGTGGTCTACCTTCTTCCCACCAACGCAACCAATCAACACCAAAAGCATGAACGAAGAAATCAAACAAACCTGTGAAAGAAACGCCAACAATTGGGTCTAATTCCCGGCTGTATTGATAGCGAGGTTCCAAGAACTTGTGATTTAAAAGTCCAACGACAGATAAAGCACCTGCAGTGAAAGCCTCTTTTTGTTCTTTGTAGTTATCCGGGTCAATTTGATTTAAGTGTACCTCGGAAAGATTGCAGTGAAAATTGGCACCAATAATCTCCGTAATGTTACCCTAAAGGCTTTTTATCCTCTAGTTCTACAGATTCATTATTATCTGTAGTTCGGCGTACATTTTCACTTACTTTTTAGGTTGTAAGTGCCCCACACTCTTGCCAGGATTATATTCTTCAATAAAAGTTTCACCTGGTACGCTCTACGGTTTCAAAGGCTCTTGATTTCCTTTGGTTACCTCGGTATTAACATCTCAGCTTTTACCGATTTTGCAGGGTTTTTAACGTGAGGCAAGATTATTTACCACACGGATTTAAGCCAAAACGCCCTAAACGATGTTCTACTTCTGTATCATCAAAATTAGAATAATGTTCTTCCAACCACTGTTTTGCCGTTCCTTGTCCGTAAGCTGCAAGAAAATCTACTCTCTGTTGTTGTGTTGCGAACAAATCAATATTTGCTCTGGCTACAGCTTCACCAGCCCATTGAATTGCTCCCTCACCGCTGTAATATTGTTTGCGGACGGCATCAATACATTCTTCTAAAGTGGGTTTTCTATGAAACACTCTTGTATGGTTTGCCATCCGAAGTGCATCACGCTCTGGATCGATACGCCAATTACCATTCTCATCTTGTTGCCAGAGATTTGCTTTAGCGTCGGCGAATGAATTATCATCGCTAAATCCTTGACGCATCCCGGCAGAATTTGAGACTAAAATGCCTTCACAAACAAATTCATGAATAGAGGCAACTTCAATATCATAGGTGTGTGCGCTTCTGATATCTATTTCTACCTGCTCCACTTTGATGGGTAGCAATTCAGTACTATTAACAGCAGTGGTATTGACCATCTCAAGAGGAAAACCACGATCTTTAAATGATTTAGGATAGCTAGGTTCCTTTTGGGAATAAGTGAGCGTTATTTGTTCAACCGCAGCAGATGCATTCTTCTTGACAGTGACTAATTCTCCTTCACATTTATCTGTTCGCTTGCGTTCTGAAGAACATAACCTGGTATTAATTCCCAAAGATGCATACAATGCTTTCACTTGTCGCAAGAAAATTGGGTCAACAGACGACACTAATACACGTTGGGAGTGACATCCATCAGCATCCGCTAAACCTACTAAGTAAGCTTTACGGATATCTGAGCTTCCCATCAAAATACAATCAGGGATTGAAATCGAAGTAAATGCCTGCTTGAACTGTGATAAGTAATGATTCAGCCCACTACTATTTAATTGCAGTTCAAAGGAAGAAGCTTTGCACTCTTCGGGTGTTTGCAGCGTGTATGTTTGAACTCCAAAATCACGAGCAACCCCGACTAATTTGTCAATAATCTCCGGGGTATCTTCTGAAATTCGGAATCTGACTTGCGATTTATCCGATGCTACCGAACCATTACCGTGTAAGTAGCCAATAAAGTAGGCAACTTCAGATGTTAGGGCTGGTACAGTGATGAGTTTAGTGTGTTTGCCTTTAAACTCTGGCAATTCTGTAGGGGTACCCAGAATAGCTTGCGGTACGAAAATTAGGCGATCGCCAGATTTGAGGTCTTTGGCTTTGACCATTTTGTAGTCACCGGAAACATCTGTTAGTACGGCAACTTTATGGTCAGGAGTACACTCGAAATATCCATCTTCAGTTTTGATGCGACACAGGGACTGAACGCCTTGGTCAAAGAAGTTGGTAACAGGGTAAAATCCTTTACTAGTTAATACGCGATCGCCAATCCGAACTTTTTCAATCGGAACTAATCCTGATTGTGTATGAACGAGTGCCCCAGATGGCAAACAGCGACGAATATTTCCTGCAACAATCGTTACAGCCCCTTGGTCGATTAACAAACAGCATTCAATGGAACTTAATTGCCGTCCCACTGCTTTATTGAGAATCGATGTACAGCGCTCGTACAGTTCCGGCAATTTCACCGGATTCGCTACACCGCCAAAACCTTTGAGGGTTTCTCCGGCTTTCCGCACATCGCTGATATTGACAAAAACTTCAACTTCTGATGTAAATCGCTCTCTTGTAGAGAGTTCCAGCAGACTTTGATATGATTTCACCCAACCTTGGCGACTGTCTCCGATGTGAATGGTGACGCTGTTACCCGTAATCTCGACTTCTGTCTCTTCACGACGCAAATGCGATTGAGTAGCGCCAATTTCGCCAATAACGGTGACATTTAACCGATTGCGGATGGGAGGAAGTTGGTTAATATATTTTGGCTCTAGGACGGCTCCAGTCCCACAGCCCATCATCGCCAAATCCATCATTAACCCAAAAGCACTCCAGTCCACAACATTGGTTGAGGTGCAGTTATACGCTCCAGAAAAGTTCTTTGGCTTGGCTATCCAGTCGGTGCCACCAACCCATAACCAGCGTCCACTTGGTAGAGATTTTAAGTTGCGCTGCATCCGCTCTAGGATGGCAGCCTCATTGTTCGTCAACTTACCCAATTCAATTAAACCTTGTAGCGTGCGATCGCACACTTTATCCCATGTTTCCCTAATTCCTGCCTCTGTGCGGCGGCTATAGGTTCTAAAAAACACTGGATTGGCAGCTGGGGCAGTTTCTGGAAATTTTGCACTCTGGTGGTTTCGTTCAAGCTCTCGAACCATGATCAAGCCTTGTTGATTTCAGACAGACTATGACTATACGTCAAGTGGATGTAGCCAGGAAAGATTGCAAAATTCGGAAATTTGCGCTATCAAGCAAGCCGCACGGGCTAAATTTATGGTTAAGTAGTCAAATGTCGAATTTACTTGGATTTAAGCGTAATATTACTTTTTACTACTCAGCGCAAATTATTTTTAATTTTTAATTACCTATGTCTTTAGCACCTTGGCGGGGTGCGATCGCCCATGCCCTCCACCGCAATCGCAGTCTTGTTTATGCCCGGTACCTGCAACTAGCAACGGTTCGGACTTCTGGTCGTCCTGCCAATCGGACGGTAGTTTTTCGCGGTTTTTTGGAAGACACCAACCAGTTAAAATTTATTACTGATACCCGTAGTCAGAAAACTGAGCAAATTCAAGAAAAACCCTGGGCTGAAATTTGCTGGTATTTTCCCAACACACGGGAGCAATTCCGTATCGGAGGTTGTTTAACTCTAGTTGGAGGTGACAATTGTGACTCTACCCTACAAAAAGCCCGTAACACCACCTGGCATGATTTGAGTGATGGAGCGCGTCTACAGTTTGCTTGGCCCCATCCTGGTAAACCTAGAGTTGAGGAAAAAGGAGCTTTTTCACCACCACCACCAGACTCCACTCAGCCATTGGAAAATTTTTGCCTGTTAGTACTCGAACCTGTGGAAGTAGACCATTTAGAGTTGCGTGGAGAACCTCAAAATCGGTATTTATACCAACTGAGTCAGGAAGGGTGGTCTAGTCAAGCAATTAATCCTTAAATTTGAATGAAGGAAGAAGGAAGAAGGAAGAAGGAGGTTTATATATGTGGATTGGAACCCCAACTCAAAACGGGCGACCCTGAGAACGGTTGGGGTATTAAAAAGTTTATTCGAGGATAAACTACCAACCCTACTGCTTCGCACTTATGAAGCTACAAGGAAGTAAGGGCTGGTTTTTACATCCAACCCATTAAAAGTTATGATTTTCATTTCTAACTCCTAACTCCTAACTCCTAACTCCTAACTCCTAACTCCTAACTCCTAACTCCTAACTCTTATTAAATTCCAGCCCCATCAAGAAATTCCTGAATAACTTTATCTCTGAGGTTGCATGAGAGGGCTTTTTTGGATAACTCACTTTCACAGGCACCAAAATTACCTGCCAACACAGGAGTTTTTGCCGCAGATTGGTTATTTTGTAGTGTTTCTAATTGCTGTTCCAAGGCTTCTATCCGGTCAACTAAAGTGCGAATCACTTCCGCTTCGGAATCTGGTAAATTACTATGCTCTAGAGGTTCTACCCTTACTCCAGAACGGTAAATAACGCGACCAGGTATGCCTACGACAGTGCAATCAGAAGGTACATCTCGCAGAACTACTGAACCTGCGCCGATGCGGACATTATTGCCAAGTTGAATATTCCCTAATACCTTTGCGCCAGCGCCGAGTACAACATTTTCACCCAAAGTTGGATGACGTTTGCCACTTTCTTTGCCAGTACCACCAAGGGTCACTCCTTGATAAATTAAAGCATAATCTCCAATAATCGCTGTCTCACCAATTACTACTCCCATTCCGTGGTCAATAAATACACCCCGTCCAATTGTCGCGCCGGGATGAATTTCAATGCCAGTAAAAAATCGCCCTATATGAGATACAAAGCGAGGGATAAATGGAATACCTATGCCATACAACCAGTGAGCTAAACGGTGGAATAGCAAAGCTTGCAAACCGGGATAGCAAAAAAATACTTCCAACCAGCTACGAGCCGCTGGGTCACGTTCAAATATGATGCGAAAGTCAGCCAGGAGTGTTGATAGCACGTTAATTGCACCCTAGTTTTGCCCAACAAATTACATTCTACCTTAGCTTTTTTTAAGTACTACTTTTATATCGAGAGTTAGAAGTTAACTCTTAAGATATAGATTTTAAAACCCATATTCAGTAGGGATTTGATACTTTCGCTAAAAATATATTTCTTCAGAGCGTTGCGGGAGCGAGAAAGGCACCCCTTGGGCGCTTATATCTTGCACCTTGCGTATAAAAAACATACTTCTAATTTTATAAGTCATAAACAATACAACAAAATCAAAGGATTATTCCTAGTCCCTTTTAATGGACTTACGCTCTTAGACAGTCCCTGGCTGGCTAGTGGGTAGGGAGATTAATCGATTTGCTGAGTAATAGCGGTGATGATTTTGACATTATTTTTTAGAGGTGCAAAATATCAGTTAAGAGAAAAAGGAAAGTTAATTCTTTTACCTTACTCCCTAGTTTACGGCTGCACAGTCAGGGTATAATTTAGCTTCACTCCAGAGTTAAATCTGCCCACCCAAATTTTGTATGTTCCAGCTTTCCAGTTATCGCCTTCAACACTAGCGTCTTTTCTTTTACCAGTGTCGTCGCCGCAACGAATCACGTTATCTGGTCCTTGGATTAATAAAGTTGTGTCAGCACCGCCACTGTTAACTAATATTTTGAGACGGGAAAAGTCTTTTTCTAAAGTAATGATGTGATCCGGGTTGGGATCGGCAAAGCCAATACAAACATTTCTGTCGCGATCGCGATTACTAATTGCAGACAATGAATAAGAACCGCCTGTAAATCCTGTTACTGTAGCTTTATCTGCTTCAAAGCCTGGTGAGAGACTTAAGGAAGCAAAATTAGATGTGTCTGCTATTACAGGTGTAGCAGTAATAATGGTAAGTATAGCGATAATCCAGCCGCCTGGAAAACCAATCCGGGGGCGACGATACTTCATTGCAGCCTCCCAATAGGCTAATTAGATTGTGATTTTATATACATAATTCTAGCGAGTAAAACCTTTAACAATTTCCGTATTGTGCCAGATTGAAAGGTGACACAATTGGTTGGTCATTTGTGATTGGTTAAAAGAAAAACAAAAAACATAGATTGATCGGTTTTCTTAAGACAAATGACCAATGACCAAGTGCTTCACTAATTCTTATCAAGTTGGAAGAAGATAGCACCTTTGAGCAATCCGATTTCGTTGCCATAGCTGCTAACTGTAAGCGAGCGTAGGTTATCAAAAAACGGTTTACCGACAATTTTTGCTAGTTTGAGAATTGGTATTTGTTGTTCGACGAGTTCTTGACTGTTTGTCCAGTCGAGATATACGTAGCCTTGGTTTGGTCGAGGAATGTTAGCAATACTCAAGAGGAAATTACGATTATCAATTAAAGAATTTTCCTGAATGTGGAGGGCTTCATTCATCGTTTCCAGGTTATTCGTAAAGATTTCGTAATTTCCTACCGTGGTGTGTACTCCTTGGGCTTTTGCTTCGATGGAAATAGATTTGCGCTGTTTAGTGTCGCTAGATTGATTAGTCACAGTGACTAACTCTGTCCAAGCGGAGATTTTTTGATTGTCTAGGTTGAAGGAAGTGACACTTAGTCCTTTGGATGAAGCGATCGTATCTAAGCGAGAAATACCATTCGGTGTGCCGTCGGTTTTTTGAGCGACAAAAATCCAATCAGGAGTTGTTTGTTCTTGATTGGGTAATAATGCGATCGCGTATTCTCCCTGTACCCAACTAAAAATATCTTCTGAGAAATTTATACCCCAGTTTTTCTGTATATCTGCTAGGGGTTGCCCCAATCGAGAAATCAAATTTCCTGAAGAACCGGATAACACTGCTGTTACCTGTTTCCATAATTGGGCTAGATCGCTGTTAGCCAAATTGCTCAAATTCAAGCCAGAAATCGTCATACCCGCTCTAGCTGGAATATATTCCAACGCTCCCACTGGTTTAGATAATTGTTCTGATGGTGATATTTGCTCAGAACCGAACAAGCTAGTTTCTGCCAATAATCCTTTACTGGGTAATGCAAAGGAAACTATCTGGCTGTCATAAATTTTTTGACTAAGTTTCAACCCTTGCCAATCTGCCACAGTGGGGAGATTGAGAAAAGCCATAGCCGCAGAACCTTTGGGCAGTTGTTTTATAGCTTGTTGGTAATTTGTAGCACTGCTCAGATTTAAATCTGGGGCTTGGACATTATTAATTGCCTCTCGCAGCACTTTTGGGTCGTTAGCGAATAACACAAACTCATCACCCACTGCAGCACCGGCTAAAGCACTTTGGAACCCAGATGTGGGATTTTGGAAAAAATCTTTCTTTGGCTTTGCTTCGATTTTTTCTACTAGGCGGTCATCATAAACCAGCTTGATCCCATTGTATTGTTCAACAGTTAAGTTTGCTCCAGCCAACACCCGCTTGGAAAACAACAAGTCTACAAACTCACGACTTCCTTTTGGGTTTTCAGTTGCCAGTGCCATTAGATACCCAGGTTGCTGTCCGTTTTCTGGGTCGCGGTCAATATCTAAATTGTTGACAGCTAAGGTAATTTCCTTTCCCAGCCAAGGTTGAATATCTTGCTGGTAATCTAAATCGGTGTTTGCCAATAAGCTGGTTTTCAACTTTGATCCCTCATCACCAGCGACATCAAGCAAGCGTTCGGGATTTACTAGTACTGAAACCATTACAGGGGCCTGTTTTGATACAAAAATAGCAGCACCTGGTTGGGAAGTTGAAGCGATGGGAGAAAGGGGATTTTTGGCAGATAACCAGGAACAGCCACTGATACTAACCAGCAGCAGCACAACGACACCAGCTGCGATAAAACCAATAAATGAGCGTTGCCTCATAATTTTTTCGCTTGTTCCTTTTTCAAACAAACAACTAATATGAAATCGCCTTATTAAACTCTAAAGGCAGTTTAAGGCACTTCACCTAGTTTATTACTGAAAAATGCCTGTAAATCTATAAAAAATAAGCTTTTGACTGAATTACTTGCTTTGGGTTGCAGATTTTTTCTCCTATAAGCATAGGAAACAGCCAAGAACAGGTAAGATGCCTATTGCCCCATTCCCCCTTCTCCATGAATTATCAATCTATTGCCGAAATTACTGTTGAGGAACTAGCACAGCGTCTATCCTCTGGTGATGCAAGTATGCAGCTAGTAGACGTAAGAGAACCACAAGAAATAGCGATCGCTAGCATTGAAGGTTTTCTCAATTTACCTTTAAGTGAATTTGCTGATTGGGCAGAACAAGTCCCCGTAAAATTAGACCCTCACGTTGAAACCCTTGTGCTATGCCACCACGGCATCCGTTCTGCTCAGATGTGCCAGTGGTTAGTCACTCAAGGTTTTACAGATGTTAAAAATATTGCAGGAGGTATTGCTGCCTACTCAATATTGGTTGACCCTTCAGTTCCGCAATATTAACTAGATAAGGAGATGGAGAATGGGAAGAGACAAGGGGGACAAGGGAGTTAGGAGTTAAAAATTAATTTTTAACTCCTAACTCCTAACTCCCAATTCCTAACTTCTAACTCCTAATTCCTTCTTCATCCACCAGATGGACTTACGATTCCATCTGGCGTTTGCTATTCTAAAAAAAACACTGAATAATTTAAAGTTTTCACACAACACTTAGCCACTTTATATACAAAAAACTTTTCCGCCCCTTATTTCACAAAAGGTGTTTTCATAGAGCGGACAAATTAGTAACGAAAAATACTGAATAATGTGAGAAGTTTATGAAAAAATTATTAATAAAAGTTAAAGGGTTATACTTTACACCAGAACCTTTTCAGTAAAAAGTTAGGCTGGATTAAGATCCCATTAGACAAGCGATTCTGGTCACCCAACGACACATCGATAACTTTCAACGCCATCATCAGAGGTATAAGTGTAACTTTTCCTTACTTCTTTCCAGGAGAAGTAAACAATTTGTTATCTTGCTTTACTAAATATTAATTTTTAATGGAGTAATCAGTAATCTCCATAACTTTTTTCAATCTCTAATAAAAATTCAGCTTCAATAAAACATTCCTATGCAAGTCCATCTGACTAATCGGCAACAACACATCCTTTGGGCAACGGTACGCCATTACATAGCGACTGCAGAACCAGTTGGTTCCAAAGCCCTAGTCGAGGAGTTTAACTTAGGTGTGAGTTCGGCAACGATTCGCAACGCGATGGGCGTGTTAGAAAAAGTAGGGTTACTTTACCAACCGCATACCTCTGCTGGCCGAATACCATCAGACTCGGGCTATCGGATTTATGTTGACCAATTGATTACACCAAGTGAAACCTTAGCACTTCAGGTAGAACAGGCACTGCAAAAGCGTTTGAAGTGGGAAGATTGGACATTGGAAGCTCTACTACAAGGTGCAGCCCAAATTTTGGCCAATTTGAGTGGCTGCATTAGCTTGATTACGATGCCACAAAGCAGTACAGCAGCTTTGCGACATTTGCAAATGATGCAGATTGAAACAGGGCGAATCATGCTGATTGTGGTAACGGATAGTTATGAGACACACTCGGCGTTGATGCAATTACCACCAAATTCAGAAGAAATAGAATTGGATAGTTCGGTAATCGATCGCGAGTTGCAGATTGTTTCTAACTTTTTGAATAGCCATATGCGGGGGCGGAGTTTGTTAGAATTAGCAACTCTCGACTGGAGTCAGTTAGATCGGGAGTTCCAACGTTATGGAGAATTCTTGCAAAATTCAGTAGCAGAATTAACCCGGCGGACAATGGCAACATCGACAACACAAATTATGGTGCGGGGCGTGTCAGAAGTTTTGCGCCAACCAGAATTTTCCCAGTTACAGCAAGTGCAGACAATTATTCAACTGCTGGAGGAAGAACAAGACCAACTATGGCGGTTAATATTTGTAGAAACTCCCGCAGAGGAAGGAGATAAGCCAAGGGTTACAGTTAGAATTGGTTCAGAAAATACCTTAGAACCGATACGCACCTGCTCGTTGATTTCTACCACCTATCGTCGAGGTTCTGTACCATTAGGCAGTGTGGGTGTTTTGGGTCCAACGCGCTTAGATTATGACAGCGCGATCGCTGTAGTCTCAGCCGCTGCTGATTACCTCTCAGAAGCTTTTACTTAACTAGCATTCATCATGGTCAGAAAAATTTCGTTTTGGGCAATTTGGTTGGGATTTATTAGCTACGCTTTTATATTTTCTCCTCCCGATAGCCCAGATACATTTGAGTTAATTAAAAATCTTTCCACCGGTCAATGGCAAGGAATTAATCCGTTAGTAATTGCACTGTTTAACATCATGGGTGTGTTGCCTATGATTTACAGTTGCATATTATTTATTGATGGCAGAGGGCAAAAAATACCTGCTTGGTTGCTTGCCACTGTATCTTTTGTAGTGGGTGCGTTTGCAATTGTTCCTTATCTAGCTCTGCGGGCAGAAAACAAACAGTTTTTTGGCAAAAAAAATCTCTTTATCAAGCTCCTAGATTCTCGTATAACGGGTGTTTTTCTGACTGTCAGCGCAGCTATTTTAGTAGTTAGTTTATGCTTTTGGGGGAGGAGATTGGGTAAATTTTGTACAGCAGTGGCAAACTAGCCGCTTTATTCATGTAATGAGCTTAGATTTTTGTCTGCTTTGTCTATTATTACCCACCTTGTTAGGAGATGACATGGAACGTCGTCAAGTTAAAAATCCACAGGTGCTTTCATTAATAGCATTAATACCGCTATTTGGTTCGTTGATATATTTATGCGTTCGTCCACCTCTTACAGAAACGGTTTTAGGGGTAACTTCAAATCCGAACCCAGTAGCGGTTTAAATCAAAGTCTCTCTCCTTGTAGGAGAGAGATTTAGAGAGAGGTTCTTCACAGAATCCCAATCTTTTAAACTACTCACGCTTTGCGAGTTAATTTATGAATTTGTGGTAACTGCCACCAAGGTATATGAGGATATTCATGATGCTCTTCGTGGTAGCCAAAATGGTAACAAGTCATAAATGACCACCAAATGGGACGGGAGATTGTTTGAGCGCAATGAGGCTGGATATAACCTTCCATTGGTTCGCGGTGAGGCAAGAACGTACCGAAATAAAATAATTGGACTGAACTTAATATTGAAGGGATTACCCAAAAGTAAGTAAGATTATTTTCGGGTATATGGAGTAGACGATAAATCAAATTATAGATAATACTAAGAGTGATAATTTGTACCCAATTCCAATAACCCTTCATGAAATAAAGGTACCAGGCAAAAAAGTTTTTGTGTTTGCCGTTATGAAAATCTGGGTCTTCTTCGCTAGCTGGATGATGATGATGCAACCAGTGCTTTTTGAGTAATTCTTTGTAGGGTAAAAGTCCATAAAGAAATAGACAAATCTCTCCAACAAAATGATTAATTTTGCTGTTTCTAGGAAAAACGACTCCATGCATAGCGTCATGAGCAGTAATGAATAATCCAGTATAGAGAAATGTTTGCCACAAAATGAAAGGTAATAATACCCAAAAATTAGCCTTGGAAATATCTACAGATAATAGTACAATTAGGCTAACTGACCATATAGTAATGACGGCAATCGCTACTAAAAGCCCTCTGCTATAAGATTCACTTTTCTTTTCTGGGACAATTTTTATCTGCTGACTTGAGACTTGTTCTAATTGAATCACGCTTTTACTCCGCGTAGCATCATAATGAAAATTCACAAAAATAGTCAACTGATTTTGGAGCCAATGATTTTGGATTGATCGCAAGAATATATTTAGCGGATTTAGGCTTCCATCAATTAATAAGTTCTCATTCAACCAATAATTTAGATTTGAGGTTTTCCCTCGATCTAAAAGACTTCCAAAAAAATTATTACCCTGTCTTGTAACCTTACAAGCCTAGTCGGATCGCACTCCTACGTCGTTCTCTAGGGAAATAATTTTGAATACTTATGAAATTAGAATTTCCTAACCGAAATTCAAAATCTCAAATTAGCAAGGTCGGTGTTGTGCCTTAAACAACGGCAATAATTAGACAATGTTTAGAATTGTTAAGATAACTTAATTATTATTGCATATACAGACCGATACCAAAAACTCTTTTTGGTATTCAGCTTGCCGAATGTGGGTAATACAACTAGTAGTCTGTCACATTAGTTTGGAGGGGTTGTAATGCGTAAGCAGAATCAACCGTTTCGGCTTACATCGTTGTTCGCTACTGACAAACGCGACCCTAGCCTTCGGCTTACGGGCTGGCTTTGCCTACGCACTACATAATTTTGAGGGGTGCCCGACTCGGAAGCCCCCCTGCGCCTAACACTCTTCGAGACTAGAATTCAAAGTCCCCCAGAATTCGGGGTAAGGGGGCTTTTGAGTCTCACTCCGTGTCTTTGTAGATCGGTTCGTCAACTATCAATATGAGCTTGACAGACTGCTTTACTAGAGCCTTGTTCGAGTAAAAATCCGATTTTTTTTCAGGCGAATACAAATTTATTTTGTTTTATGGCTGCCACAAATGTATTTACGTACATAACTTTTGTCTGAAAGACATTTCAAAATCCAAAATGGTATCACTACTCTTAAGGGAGAGTGTGGGGAATCAGGTTAAGTACATCCCGCACTACACTATAGCCCTTGATGTCCCAAAGTAGGTAAGCCAGGAAACCGATTGCTGCTAAACGTCCGTTCCAAAGTTCAGACTGAGGAGTAAATCCAAACTTAAAAGCATTGCGATCGCTTCCATTATATGCTTTTTCGGTTTTATCGGTAGGATAAGGTCCCATTGTCTATTTTCCTAAGTAATGTGTTGACTTTACTCATAGTATTTACTTAATCAATTTGTGCTATCTATCTGTAGTTTCAAAATACAACCAATTCCAAAGAATGAGATTTTGGCATTTTGCACTGGCAACTTATACTACGAAAGTAGAATCATTTTATTTATTCAGCTATTTAGTAGAGGTTTTTTAAGAAATTAGTGGTATTGAATATATTTCAAAATAATTGAAAAAGGAAGAAGGAAGAAGGAGCAGGTTTATATATGTGGATACAGGACCCCAACTCAAAACGAGCGACCTGAATAAGTCGGGGTATTAAATCCCCACAAAGAAGCGGATCAACAAAAAACATTTTTCACGATCCAAAGTGAAAATCTAACGAAAGTCAGACGGTTTTCTGGAAATTTTTGTACAAACTAAAAAATAATCAATCACGTTTTGTGTTTTAACTAATATGGCTCCTACGGTACTGATTACAGGTGCGTCCCAAGGTATTGGCAAAGCAACGGCTCTTCTGTTTGCTCGCAATGGATATGACTTGATACTAGCAGCTCGTCAACCTGACCACTTGGAAACGGTAGCTGCTGAGGTGCAAAGTATTACAGGTACGTTACCCCTGACCATTTCTTGCGATGTAACAGATCCATCGCAGGTAGAAACGCTAGTAGAAAAGGCTTTGGAACATTATGGCTATATCGACGTGCTGGTGAATAATGCGGGCATTTTCGCATCTGGACCGGTGGAAGAATTTTGTCTCAAAGATTGGTACCAAATTATAGATACTAATTTATGGGGATATATCCATACAATACATACCCTTTTACCGCATTTTCTTCAACGTGGAAAAGGTACTATTGTGAATGTTAGTTCTATTGGCGGTAAAGTGCCTACACCTTATTTGGTTCCTTACTGTACTAGTAAATTTGGTGTAACAGGATTAACAGAGTCCCTAAACGCAGAATTAAAACCCAAAGGTATCCATGTCTGTGGCATCTATCCGAACTTAATTAAGAGTAGTTTGATGGAGCGAGCAATTTTTCGGGGTAAGGATAAAGAAGATACCGAAAGCCGTCGAGAACAACTCAACGCTGTAATCAGCAATCCTGTGGTGGAAAAGCCAGAGGATGTAGCCAATGCTATCTGGGATGCGGTCAAAAATCAACGGTCTGAGGTGATGGTTGGCTCGGCGAATTTTTCCCAAGGTTTTTATCGCTTATTCCCTAATTTGTTGCAGTGGGTTTCTCGACAAACTTTGAAGAATAAGGATAAATAATACTCGCAACAATATATTAATTCCAGTACAAGACTTTTTCTTTAATGACGGTTCGACCATCCTAAGAAACTTTTAATAATTTAGAGGTGAGAATAATAACTTTCCAAGGGGAGGGTGATTTTGTGATAGCTTTGCTCACCGTAGGCATCGCCATTTGTCGGGATGATGACGTAATTACCCTCCCTATCACCACCAAAACTATAAAGATATAGCGGTAAAATATCTGTGTTATAACGGTTGAAAAGTTTTATTATTATCACTAAAAAAAGCCTAGGACAACTAAAAGTCTTAGGCTTTCATCTATTCTTTAAGAAAAATTATTCTTAAATGATTTTCTTGTTAAGTGAATTCACATTTTGCATCACTAGCGTTGGGTACGGTTATATAAACACAAACAAAAATTATCTGAAATTAGTAGACAAGAGTACAAAAGTCTTTTTATCCGTGTTTTACCCTACGGGAAGCCGAAGCGGCTACTGTGTTCGTCTGCGGTTAATTACTTATTTATTTTTCGGCACTTTTGTAAGAACTCTAGAGAACAGTCCGAACGCGATCGCCTAACTTGCATCGAAATCCTTAATTTTTAATTTCAAGTTAAACAATCCCTCTTTGGGAGGACGTTTATATCACCTCTTTGGATAGAACCGTTTCTGCCAATCCAGAGGTTATTCTGGTAATACATTGAAGTACAGTTTTAAATTACACCATAAAAAGTGGTAAGCCAGAGTTTGTACTTAGGAAGGGTGTGATGCTTCTTGGTTCTACCTTTATCCCGTTATTAACACCAAAAATAAGACATATGACTAATTCCAAGGATGACAAAAGTTACCGCGAAGTTCAGCATGAAAGTTACACCGATAATAATGGGAATACCCACACCGATGTGACACGGACTTCTGAAACAGTTAACAATAACAAAGTGGATTCTCAATCTTACGAGAGTGGTTATGTTAAGGGTCAAACATCTGAGCGTAACTACCAAGAAGGGACATTAGTAGAACGGGACAATGAAAACGCTGGACGTGGATTGTTAATCGGTATGTTGCTTACCGCTTTAGCAGGTTTAATCGGCGGTTCATTGTGGTATTTTAATCAACGCGATCGCGCTGTAGATAATACTACTGTTGCACCAGTAGTGGTTCCTGCACCCATTAACAGCCCATCTCCCACAGTCACTGTAACGTCTCAACCCCAAACTACAATTATTGAAAGAACCAAAGAAGTTGCAGTTCCAGTTCGAGTTGAAAAAACTAAGGAAGTTCCAGTTTTTATCCCTGTTCCTCAACAGAAGGCTGCACCGGCACCAACTCCAGCTACACCCAACATTAACATTACTATTCCGGCTCAACAAACTCCAGCTACTGCCCCCAAGCCGTTATCAAGCCCTGCTCCGACAACTTCACAAACCGATAATAGTAAATCTACTCCTTCTGTGGAAAAACAAAACACTACAGATGTAACACCTGATAGCAATTCTCCAACCACTGAGAATAATAATCAAAATAACTCTGCTCAGTAATAGTCTGTCATGGGGGGATTTGGATTTTCTCCTCTGACTATCTAAACTCCAGTTACAAGAGATTTGCATTCACGTTGAGTGACTTCGTGACGGTAGCGAAACATGGCTTTGAGTTGGGCTTGCATTAGCCAACCACCAAAAAATTCCAACGGTTCTCCACCCGGTATAGAAAAGAAAACCTCATCAGTTAGCCTAGTTTTGCCATTCTCCGGTTCAAATTTATGTCGGTGAGTCCAAGACTCAAAAGGTCCAGAAAGCTGTCTGTCAGTAAACAATCGGTATTCTGAATATTCTGTATGACGCGCTAACCAAGTCAAAGGTAGAGGCCCAAGGAAAAGCCGAAACTCTGTAATCGCACCTACATTGAGCCCCCCTTGCCGACGGATTACCTGGACTGGTTGCCAAGGTGGGGTAAGCAGTTGCAAAATATCAGGTCTTTCATGAAATTTCCAGACAACTTCCACAGGTGCAGCAATTACTGAGGAATATTTGAAGTGCAGCATTTACCAATTTTGGATTTTCGATTTAAAAAAAAATACTTTTTAACACTCAACGGTAATAAAGCAGCAGAAAATCTGACCGCTTTTTGCCGAACCTGTTCATACATCAATCAACTTTCGGGTTCACTATCTATCTCAATATCAAGGGTATCTTCATCAATTCGCACATACAAAATATTAGGACGACAGCAAACTTGACAATCTTCGACATAAGATTGCTGGTTGCCACCACTTATATCGATAAAAGTTAGATTAGGTTCGCCACAATAGGCACAGTAAAATTCAGCAGTTGTTTGCATTTTCAGTTTTTCTTAAATAATTTAAATACGGATTAACACGGAGGACGCGAGTCAATTGGACTACTTCCGCGTTTCAACTACCCTCCAAGAAGGCTTACAGGGTCTAATCTACCGCTGGTACGTTTTATAAATTTAAAAGCTGAAGCTCTTTTTGAGATGAGTTAAATTGACTCGTAGCTTCAGCCAAGTGTTTTAACAGTGTAGACTGAGGTAGCGGCCCTTGCAAGTGGTTCCAAGGTAATATTTCTTCGCATGACCAATTTGCATGGACATAGAAATCTAAATCGGGAATTTGTCCCTTCAACTCTTTGAAAGCACGTTTGTAACTACCCAAAGAATCACCAAAGTTGCGGGTAAGTTCTAAAAGTTTGAATAGTCTTCTGTCTCCTCGTGACAATAAAGCTTGAATTACTGACCAATTATAACTTTCCGGACGAAAATCTATTCCCTGTGGCTTGAGTTGTTTTTGCAAAAATTGCAACCGCTTCTCTGCTTGTTTACTAACTCCAAACCATTGAAAAGGAGTATGTGCTTTCGGTACAAAAGAACTGCATCCGAATGTTAAGCGCAAACCGGGTGCAGCTTTTTTTATAGTACGCATCATTGCTACGGTTGCATCTAAATCTTCTGAATCTTCACCAGGAATTCCCACCATTCCGTAGAGTTTCAATGCCGATAATCCACCAGTTTTGGCGTTAATTGCGGCTTGGATTATGTCATCTTGTTCCAGCTTTTTATTGATAATTTGTCGTAATTTTGCCGAGCCGCTTTCTACAGCGATTGTTAAGGATTTTGTATCTCGTTTTGCCAAAGTTTGTGCAAGTTGCACTGTTACGGTGTTGGTTCTGACAGAAGCAATGCTGAGACGGACATCATCATATTTTGGCTGACTAATATAATTCAGCAAATCTTCAAATTCTGGATGTTGAGTTACAGAAGCACCTAATAATCCTAAGCGATTTGTAACTTGTAGCCCTTTTTCAATTGCTGGAATTAGAGAAGCTTCCAGACTCGCAGTTCTAAAAGGCAATGTGAGATAACTTGCCAGACAGAAACGGCACATTTCCGGACAACTTCTCACCACCTCCACCATGAAAATATTTTCCCACGCTGCTTTCTCTGTGACTACAGTAGAAGCTGATAGAGTATTTCCCCGGTAAGTTTGCTTTTGTACTACCGCTGGAATTTGCGATGAAATTGGTTTAATTGACTTAATAGCACCATCTAAACTGTGATATTCTACCTCATACAAACTGGGAACATAAATTCCAGGAACTTGTGCAAGTGCTTTTAATTTAGTTTGGCGATCGCTATTTCTAACTTCTTTGTAAGCATCAATAAAATCCCCCAACAAATTTTCGCCATCACCCAACAAAATTACATCAAAGAACTCGGCAAACGGTTCGGGGTTGGCAGTTAGTACCGGGCCACCACCAAAAACTATGGGATGATTGTTATTGCGAGAAGTTGTGCTGACAGGAATATCTAAAGATTCCAGCAGGTTCCAAATATTCACATAATCCAGTTCCCATGACATAGAGAAGCCGAGTATTTCCGGTTGTCTGGGAAGTAATTCACGAGTATCTGTAAATAAACGACTCACTTGCAAATCATCACGCATTGCCAATGTTGCCCACACCACCTGATAGCCTAGGCTTGTAATCCCCACTGTGTACTCGTTAGGGAAGGCAAAAATTAGGGGGATAGCGTCGGTGTTGGGAGTTGCGGGGGTAAATAAGAGCCGTTCAGAGGCAAATAAACAGGATGACATGTCAATTTATCTATATTTAATTTTAAGCCCTAAAATTATAACGTTAAAAAACAAAGTCACTGCATTAGCCAGAATAATCGGCAAAGCATTCAGGTAAAGTCCATAAATTAACCATAAAAATATTCCCAAATTGAAGCAAATAAGCATGACAAACGAAACATCTTTTGCTGATTTTGTTTGCCATGTTTTGAGCATTTGCGGTAAAAATGAGAAAGTAGTTAACGATGCAGCCACTAACCCTAGAATAGTAATCGAGTCCATATGATATGACCAGATAGAAAATGCCTTGTTTACAGCAATATTTTGGCATTGTCTATTATGATACTGCGGTTTCAGCTAAATTGTATTGTAGATGACTATTATAACGACTCGACTTATGTTATGCGGCAACTAAGTTTTAAGTCTACGCAAAAAATCTAAGCTGTAGTAGTATAGCGATTCAATATTTGTCAGATTAAAGGTTATTACCTTTAACACAAGTACCAAAAGGCAGATGATAATTTTGATTATTATAAAGTAATGAAAACCCTAATAATGTACTTAGACGGCTCTTTATCCAACGAAATCAAATTGTCCAATCTTCTGTTACTAGTTCTGGTACTTTGCTGAAGTCGCCAACATTCCGACTTAATAGCACCAAGTTTCTCGAAAGCGCGATCGCTGCAATTCGTAAATCCATTGTTGATATGCGAATCTTTTGTACTCGTAATTCATCAAAAATTCCGATTGCTGCAATATCAAAGGGTAGCACTGGAGCTGTCGAAAAGCCCTGAAGAGTTTCTAACAGTAGCGTATATCCACGAATTATATCAGTCTTTGTTTGGGCACGATTGATAAATGTATGGGCACCAATAACTTGCTCGTGGAAGCTGACGACGGATAAAGCAAAATCTGCCGATGAGTGTCGGGCAATTCGAGCAGTTAAGTTCGCAAACTCTAAACCTGTACGTCGTTGTAAGAAACTGATATGGTCAGTGTCGAGCAAGTACTTCACGTTTGTTGGTCATCATCAATGGGTCTATCAGCTTCACGGAAAGAGCGTCCATACTCTAAAGCTTCAAGAAAAGCAGATTCATCAGAGATTGAGCCAATAAGGTTATCCATCCAGTTGCTAGAAGTACTTTTACTATCAGCTTTACGTTTAAGTTCGCTGACCTCTTGTTCAATAATTGCTAAACGACGTTCGAGAATTGCTTCATCTAGCATAGTTTACTCCGCGAATAACTGCCTAATTATATAGCGTTCCCCTAAGGCAGTTCAATAGTTCAATACTTGGGGTTGCGAGTTAATTGAGATTTCGATCTAGTATTTTACACGGCATCAAATTTCACACCAGCATTCGCACTAAACGAGCCGACAATCGCAATAATCTCTTCAATCTGATTATCATTACTAAACACACCATCTAAACCGTCTTGATGTAAGTCAGCAAATTGTCCATCGTACCGTTTTGCGTCAAATAATCGATAATCATTTCGACAAAGCGGATTTGATTGCTGTCGAATTGCGGTTTGAGGTATTTCTTAAAGGCTTTTTTGACTGCGTTGCGGTCTAAACCAACGAGTTCACGAACAAAGCGTTTAAGGTTCACATTACCGTAGACTTTTTGAAATTGCTCTCGACTTTCGACTATATCGGCACTGTATACCATTTTTTCCAGTGCGATCGCATCACCATAAATTAACGGTTCATTGCGTTTGAGTTTGGCGATCGCTACATGGTTTTGATTGTCACGAATATATGCTTCGACCTTTTTCCGGTATTGATGCGAACTAAAACCATGTCGAGTCGGAACGTTAACTTCTTCGAGGTCTTCGAGTTCGTCTGTAAAGTCTGTATATACTATAGTTTGTTCTTCACGGTCAATAAATTTGATTAAGTCGCGCAACTGCAACCGGATATTCTCAATCATGAACGGTGCTGCATCAGTCCACCACGTTTCGGTTTGGACTTCTTCAATCAACGGTAACTTTGCTTTCACTATTGGAACAGTCCGCTTTTGTTCGAGACGTTGCAGCAAGTCGCGCATTTGGTCGCAGAGTGCGGTATAATTACCAGCACTCCTAGCCCCCCTTAACAAGGGGGGTTGGGGGGGTAGTATCGCAAGTTGCAACGAAATTTTGAAGTACACCAACAAAATTTTGAAACTTCCCAAGAAAATACACAAAGACTTTTTGAGGCACAACAACGCAATTTTGTTGAACATCAACGCACTACTAACGCCGCCTTAGACCGCTTAGAAGCGATACTTTTACAATTAATCCAAAGGAATAATTAAAATGACGCAAGCATTAAACAAACTAGTTACATTCGATGAGTTTGTAAACTTTCTACAATCGCAACCTGAAAATATTCGCTGCGAATTATACGACGGAGAAATTATACAAGTGCCTCTACCAACTGGCGACCATGAAGAAATTATCGCGTTTTTAGTAAATATTTTAGTGAGTGAATATCGCAAACTTAACCTTAATTACGGTATTCCAAAAACAGTATTAGTAAACACCTGAGAACCCAGCAGACCTTAAAGGAGGCAAAACAGCGTAAACATTGGAAATTTAGCCTCATTCGCAGGCTTTATGACTTGGGACTAAGCGAACAAGATATTCGCAAACTGTATAAGTTTATCGATTGGGTTATGATATTGCCAAAAGGGTTAGAAAACGAGTTTTGGGAAGATTTTAAGCAATTTGAAAAGGAGCGCAAAGTGACTTACATTACTAATGCCGAACGCATTGGCTACGAGCGTGGCGAACTTGCAGAGGGACGCTCACTTATCTTGCTACTGCTAAATACACGTATAGGAGAAGTACCACAACAAAATCGCACGGCTATCGAGTCTCTGACGCTTAAGAAGTTGGAAGCGCTCGGTCAGGCCTTGTTAAATTTTACCTCTACTGACGATTTAGTACGCTGGTTGCAGCAAAATCAAAATAGTTAGTGCGATTAGGATGATGAGGGCACAATATCCCAAGTGCCCCTACGGGGTATTTGAAATATGAGGCAAGATTTTCAGAAATTTGAACAGGAGCGCAAAATGACTAATCTAAGTACCACATCCAGACGGACAGGCCGGATGCCTATCCTACGACAACAAATCTTCTAAAACATCTAAATCTGCCTTTATCTCCTCTTCCAACGTGCGTAACTTCTCTAAAATCACCTTCGGCATCTCATAATTTACTTCCTCATACTCAACTTCCTTGTACCGATTAATCGATAAATCATAACCATTAGCTTGTATCTCATCTTTGGGTACAAAAAAAGCCTTACCTGCACGCTCTATTTTTGGAGTTTCCTCATTTTCATCTAACATCTGGAAGTCTGATTTTTTCGTTTTAAAATCCTGTTTTCGGGTCATCAAACTACAAAGCAGCATCAAAAATCTGTTGTGCAGTCAGGTTGAGTTGGGGGAATGTCGGAGAAACAATGCGATCGCTACCTCGGAACTGGCTAACTTGATATTCTTCATCGATTAATTGATAAACCGAGAAAGTCGGTTGTTTGGGATTCCCTGTAAACTTTTTTGCTCCTAGTCCCAGATAATCAGCAATCCAGTATTCTGGAATTCCCATGCTTTCATATCTTCCTTGTTTCATATAGTAATCATCATCCCAGTTGGTTGAAACAACTTCTACAATTAGCGGAATTGATGCCCCGTAGATTACAGTTGACGATTTTTTCCACAACGGCTCATTTACAAGATTGTTATCGTTTATTAGCAATACATCAGGCTCATAACCCGATTCATTTTCTAATGGTTTAACCAATACTTTTTTGGGGATGAAGTAGGGGAGGTCTAATTTATCAAACTCGAGAGTCACTTTTCGAGCCAAGAATCCTGTAACCTTTTCATGTCCTCCCAATGGTTGCGCCATCTCAACAATTATCCCATCGTGTAGTTCGTAACGGCCATTTTCGGGTCGCCATGCTGCGAATGCTTCAAAGGTTACTAATTTTGGCTGTGCTTGGGTCATAAACACATTGACATTTTCTTAACGTTTAAAGTACTTTACATTGCCCATAATCCCTTAACAAATGGTCACACAGTACCAAAGCAACCATAGCCTCAACCATTGGTACCGCCCGTGGTAACACGCAAGGGTCGTGTCTTCCTTTCGCGGCTAACAATGTCTCCTCACCCTCGCGGTTAACTGTCTTCTGCTCTTTTCTAATAGTTGCGGTCGGCTTGAATGCTACACGCAAAATGATATTTTCACCGTTGGAAATTCCACCTTGAATCCCACCAGAGCGGTTAGTTACGGTGCGTACTTCACCGTTTTCATCAATATAATATTCGTCGTTATGCTCAATCCCAGTTAAGAGCGTCCCAGCAAAACCGGAACCAATTTCAAAGCCTTTACTTGCGGGGAGAGACATCACACCTTTGGCGATATCTGCCTCCAGCTTATCAAATACTGGATCGCCCAAACCTTTGGGGACATTCCGCGCTACACATTCCACCACACCACCGATAGAATCACCACTTCTACCAATCTGCTCAATTAATTCAATCATCCGTTCCGCACATTCAGCATCGGGGCAGCGGACGATGTTGCTTTCAACTTCTTCTAAAGTAACGGTATTTGAATCGACAGTACCTTCTAAATCCTTGATCCGCTTCACATAACCGATGATTTCCACACCAGCAACTTGACGGAGAATTTTTTTCGCGATCGCACCTGCAGCTACCCTACCAATTGTCTCCCGTGCTGATGACCTACCGCCACCCTGCCAATTTCTAATCCCATATTTGGCATCATAAGTAGCATCCGCATGAGAAGGGCGATATTTCTGTGCCATCTCGTCATAGTCTTGGGAACGAGCATCTTTGTTGCGTACCAAAATAGCTATAGGTGTTCCCAAAGTTTTGCCTTCAAACACGCCAGAAAGGATCTCACATTTATCTTCTTCCTTGCGTGGCGTTGTAATCTTACTTTGTCCCGGACGCCTTCTATCTAACTCAAACTGTATTTCTTCAGTGGAAATTTCTAGTTGCGGAGGACAGCCATCAATTACAACTCCCACACCGCCACCGTGGGACTCACCAAAAGTTGTGATCCGAAATAGATGCCCAAATGAGTTGCCCATGATGTTGAGGAAATATGGTCAAGCTTATATATTTTACCTGATGTCTTGTTCAACTACCAAGACGCAAAAGATATCAAAATTTTACTTATATTTACAAGATTTACTTTGCTGCAAATATAAGTAGTAGTCTGTTAATAATTTTGAGGGGGAGGGATTGAACCGCGAAGACGCAAAGGACACGAAGAAAGAACGAAAGAAGAGAAATCTCAAGAAGGTTCACCCCTAATATTCAGTGTGGTGGAGTACTAGTAGTCGCCACTAAAGCAAACCTTCCTTCGCGTCCTTTGCGTCTTCGCGGTTCATTCCTTTCCATATTCAGTGTGCTGTAGTACTAGAAGGAGGGAGTTTCATAAAAAAACGCCCCCCAGTTTCCCAGAGAGCGTTTTTTACTATTTTAGAAACCGTATGTTACGTTTTCCCTTCAGAATTAACCGTTGATTGCAGGTGCTGTCAGAGCAACAGGAGCCGCATCACCATTCGCTAAATCTAGGGGGAAGTTGTGAGCGTTGCGCTCGTGCATTACTTCCATACCCAAGTTAGCGCGGTTGATTACGTCTGCCCAAGTTGCGACTACACGACCTTGAGAATCAATGATTGATTGGTTGAAGTTGAAACCGTTCAAGTTGAAAGCCATTGTGCTTACACCCAAAGCGGTGAACCAAATACCAA
>JAHHGZ010000037.1 GCA_019359595.1 Cyanomargarita calcarea GSE-NOS-MK-12-04C | reverse complement strand
AAGCTGCTAGACCTCAAAATAATCTCTTTTTTGCCGGTGAACATTGCTCTAAATATCCAGCTTGGTTGCAAGGTTCTATCGAATCTGCTCTCGAAGCTATCTATGATATTGCATCTCATGAAGTTACACAGAAAGCGACAACTTACTCCGTCAACACAACTCAAAATGTTAACATCCAAAAAACACAAAATCGTCAACTCGCTACTGTTGCTTGATTATTTACTCGCCCCTAGATATATAATTAGTTGTCTGGGGGCTAGTAAAATAACAGAGATGTTGCCACTCCCACGTAAAGAAAAAATTGTCAATAGGGAGCATCCAGTTTTGGCAGAAATACGCAAATAGCCAGGGCAAACAGATTTAATTTTAGTGCTGAGTTTAGAACAGCTTTAAAGTAGCTAAAAATACTATATCAAAGTTACGGTCTTCACTCTACTATAATTAGCTTATTAATAATTATTCTTAATTAAACTAACAACTTACACGACTCGGGGTGCGAAGCACCCAAAGAGCTATGCGATGCCCTTGGCAACCATCTTCGTTCCGCTTTGCGGTTCCCGCAGGGTTGGTATCGCTAAAAGCGGAGAAAAGCGCTATTGCGTGGCGTAGGGGTACAAGTATCATCGGAACAGAAAATCGGGTTAAGCTTAAAAGTCTTGTCCTGTCGGTATACTCATAATATTGCCGTTTGGCGGGCTTATACTTCCAATAATTCTCGGCAATGTTATGCTTTTAATGCCTATAATCCTTGTCACAGATTACATCCTAACCAAAACTGACATGGGTAACTTAAATTCAATCACTTGAAACAAAATGTAAACTGACATCAGGATGCCGATAACATCCCCTCCCACGGGTAGTAAACCAATCAGAGATTCAAGCCCGACTTTAAATTGTGTGCCGGGGACGCCAATTGAGCGACCTTTGGGGTCGCTCAATTTTCGCAGCCGCTGCAGTTTGGTTAGTCTATTATCAGTGAGCATTAGGATTAAATTAGCATTTTACCTAAAATCTGAAACTATCATATAGCAAAGATTTTTTCTAGGTCTGTATTCTCCATCCTCAAAAATGGTACAAATTTTATGGATAAATTTTGATGAATTATTGGTTAATGAAGTCTGAACCAGAAGTTTACAGCATCGCTCACCTGCAACGGCAGGGTGAAACTATCTGGGACGGTGTTCGCAATTACCAAGCTCGCAATTTTCTGCGCCAAATGCAGGAAGGTGACTTAGCTTTTTTCTATCACTCCAACAGCAATCCTCCTGGTATTATCGGGCTAATGCGGGTAGTGAAAACAGGTATTGCTGACCCGACCCAGTTTGACCCCATTAACGAATACTACGACCCAAAATCAAGCCCCGAATCTCCCCGATGGCAAACGGTTGTAGTTGAATTTGCTGAGACTTTTTCTAACTTCCTCTCGCTATCAATACTCAGACAAAAGTTTGGCGATGAAGAGTTAATGGTGGTAAGACAAGGAAATCGTTTATCAGTCATGCCTGTTTCGGAAGCAGTAGCCAAGAAGATTTTGGCGATGAAATCCTAATCAGCTTATTTGGCTTCAAATTGCAACCAAATAGAATTCCTTGCCCCTTAACAACATCAACCCAAATCAAAAAGCAAGATTTCTCCGCCGATATTGGTGCTAATTTCAAGTTGTTCTTCACCGTTCAATTGCACTCCATCACCAGCCCTGAGTTCCTCACCGTTCAAAGTCACTATCCCTTGAGCAATTTGCAACCAACCATATCGATTGGGTTTGAGGTGATAATTCACAATATCACCATCTGACAAAACGGATGTGTATAAATCAACATCCTGGAAAATCTTCACAGCACCATCGCGTCCATCTTTAGCAGCGATTAAGCATAATTTACCGCGTCTTTCTTCAAGAGGAAAAGCCTTTTGGTCGTATCTTGGTTTCAAACCTTGCGTCTCAGGAATAATCCAGATTTGCAATAAGTGAACCGATTCGGTTGGAGAGTGGTTGTATTCGCTGTGAGTGATACCAGTACCTGCACTCATAATTTGTGCTTCACCAGGACGAATCACCGAACCAGTACCCAAGCTATCTTTATGCTCTAACGCACCTTCTAATACATAGGTAAAAATTTCCATATCACGATGACCGTGGGTTCCAAAACCCGCACCAGGAGTTATGCGGTCATCATTAATCACTCTTAGAGAACGGAATCCCATGCGGTTCGGGTCGTAAAAATTTCCAAAGGAAAATGTATGGAAACTATCAAGCCAACCGATTTTAGTATGACCGCGATCGCTTCGATTGTGAATTAAGTGAGTTGCAGTATTTTTAATCATAAATTAGTTCTCGCTTTCATTAAAAATTGTAAAAGTTCAAAACTGCTTCTGAACTATTCTTGCCTGTTTTGAACTTATATTAATCTTAATATATGTGTATTCAATATGAAAAGTACCTACTTAAAAGTAAGGTACTTACTAAAAACATACTATTGTTTTTTTGGTTATTGGTTGGTTATTATTTGTGATGTTTAAGCAACCAGCAACTACTAACCATTAACAATATTATTTGATTTATTTGGCGACAGCTTGCTGTGGAGTTTTAGTAGCTGTTTTACCATTACCATTACTGGTGGTATTGGTTGTTGATGCTTGCAAATGTGCTTCCAGGAACCACAAACGCTTGTCAATGGTGCGAGAAACTTCAGTGTAAAGGTCAGAAGTATCTACATCACCCAATTCATCAGTTTTATCGATTGCTTCCCGAATATGTTTAGCGTAAGGGGCAAAGCGGTCAGCCAATGCTGTTACGTGTTCCATTCCCGCTAAAATATCAACAGGAAATTCTGGCAAAATAGAATTTTCTGCCGCCATGCGGACTGTACCCATTGCATATCCACCCAAAGCGGTAACTCTCTCGGCAATCGTATCGACATACTCTTCTAACTCAGCAGCCATTTCGTCAAACATCAGATGCAACTGGTAGAAGTCAGTTCCTTTGACATTCCAATGCGCTTGCTTGACTTGGCTTTTTAAGTCTGAAGTAGCTGCCAAAGTTTGATTGAGAATCGTAACTATCTTGGTTCTAGCATCAGCAGGAATGTCGATGCGGGTAGGGTGAAGACGGGATGCAAGTTTGTTGTCGCTCATGGTTCTACCTTTAATCGATTTATAAAAACAGCTTACGATTTTTCTTTGGTCAAGGGTAACTCCCCAACGACAGATGGCATTAATGAAGCTTGGGAGTAAGGGGGAGGAGTTAGGAGTTAGGAGTTAGGAGTTACGCATCGGATACAAGTACTACACGAAAATTGGGTATTTCAACCACGACAAACAATCAATCGGACTAAAATAAGCTAGGAAGAGCTAATTATTCAAGAGGTCTGATTGTGGTCTTTGCTCAAACCAGTCCCCCAGATGTAATAACAACTTGTCTCACATTAGACGAGTATCGGGCTATGGAAGAAACCAACCCAGAACGCCATGAATACCGCAACGGAGAGATTATTACTTTGTCGGGAGGTTCTGAAACCCACAGTGCGATCGCCAGCAACTTATTAATTTACTTGGGGTTTTTGCTGAGAGACACCGATTTCCGTTTGTATAACAGCGATTTGCGAGTTTGGATTCCTGAATATCAGTGTGGTACTTATACCGATTTGATGGTTGTTAATGGCAAACCAGAGTTCAATGGCGAGCGCAATGATGAAATTGTCAATCCTTTACTCATTGTCGAAGTTCTATCGCCCTCTACCGAAGCCTACGATAGAGGCGAAAAGTTCAGAAAATATCGCTCTCTTGCCAGCTTTTGTGAATATCTGCTTGTGAGCCAAACTGAACCCTACATTGAGCAGTATCACAACCAGGATCGTAACAGTAATGAATGCTGGCTATGGCAAGTTCACTCTCACCTTGAGCAGGTGATCGTTCTACACAGTTTAAACGTAGAAATTCCCCTGACTGAAATCTATCGTCGCGTTAATTTTTAAGGGTGGCTAACTCTCTGACAATAATAGAGAAATGGCGCATTACACACAGGTTTTCGCACCCTATAAGAGCGGCGATCTCCTTGCAGCAGCGCTGAATATCGCACTACATCTACACGACTACCGACTTTGAGACATTGTTGCTACAGTCCATAATTTTCTTCAGGGTAAGGTAAGAATTTTTGTTATGATATCTAAACTCATGAAACAATGTGAATCTTTAAGGAACGCAATGAAAAAGGTTACACTAACGGAATTGAGTAATAATATTGATCGTCTACTGGATGAGGTACTAGAAACAGGTATTCCACTAGAAATTAACAAAAATGGAAAGTTGTTAAAAATTGTTCCCGTAGAAAAAAAAGATAAACTTAAAAATTTGACTTTTAAACCTGATGTTATTCAAGGAAATCCAGATGATTTAGTTAATATCAGTTGGGAGCAGGAGGTTAATATTGATTTATCTTGATACTCATGTAGTAGCATGGCTCTATTCTGGTTTGACAGATAAATTAAGTGATATTGCTAAAACTTTAATTAATGAAAATGAAGTTTATATTTCGGCAATTATTAGATTAGAGTTACAGTATTTATATGAGATAAAACGTATTAAAGATGAACCGGATGTAATTATTTCTAATCTGTCCGAGCAGATTGGTTTAAAGATATGTAATAAAAACTTTAATGATATTATCAGCATTAGTTTAACGATTACTTGGACTCGCGATCCTTTTGATCGGATTATTACGGCAAATGCTCTGTTAAATAACAACATATTACTGAGCAAAGATCAAAATATTATGAATAACTATCTGTATGCAAAATGGTATGATTAAAATTTAAATTAATCGCAATATCGGCGATACGGATGCAACGCCCCTGGCAAGGGCATCGCACTAGAATATCAGCGATCGCTATTGATAATCGGACTACAAAATTAGCGAACTGACAAGTCAGCGCTAGCGCTATCGCCCACTCTTGTTTTGATTAGCTGCTCTAGTTGGTTGAGATCCTCTTCATTCAGTCCACCGCTTTGTCGAATTACACCAGGCTCGTTATGCAATCGCGCCATATAGATCCGTAAAGCTTCTTCATCCTCGCGGTGAGTAAGTACATAAGTTCTGAGTTCTTTTCGACTCATCTGTTGAAAGTCAGGCTTCTGTGTCATCATCAAACTCCCAATGTCCGTTTGCTTTGATAGTGATACCGATTGTGTCGCCAGCCAGAATGTAAATTTCCTTGACCTTTTGTATATTTTATTATGTAATTTTCGTTCAATTTAATTCACGCACTCTACAAGAGCGATCGCCCTGAATCAATATGTCCTGTAGGGCGCGCTCTTCGAGAGCGTAACGCACCACACCACAACTCTTCTACATATCCGAAATACAGTTAAGCATTTCTGTAATTTCATTCATCCGCCAATTTGGCGGATAAATACCTTGAGTTATAAATCGATGAATTGTTGAAAATTGCCAATTGTGCGGAATCAGACATAATTGATATCGCACAGGATTGTAAGGAATATAATTGCTGCGGTTTGACAAAATCTCTATCGTCCCGAATCAGATGTTCCCAAAATCGTCTTTGCCATAAATTGCGTTCTTGTCGTTTTTATCGAGAGGTGAAAATATTAGGATTAATTCCCAATTTCCATACCTTTAGTTTCGCTTTAGCGCTAAAAAAATAGAAAACCTAACGCACTGTTCTACCTGTGCCACGCTACTACAAAAGCGGCGATACAGATGCAACGCCGTAGACATAAGGTCATCGTACTATATTAGATGATAATCGCACAGCCCTACCGATTAACGGCTCTTACGTGGTCTATCATCCGTCGCACAAAATGGATCAAGTCCGCTGGATTTATCCTATCCGCAATGTGGCGAAACTCAAGGGGAATTACCCCGCCATACTCGTCAGGGGTGCCGTTGGGATTGGCAGGATTCCGCGCAGTTCGACCAGGTCCAGGGGTAATCTGTTTGCTGCGAGCATGATCCTCTGGATCAATGGTTCTCCCGGCTAACTGAGCGTTAGTAAATGCATCTGCACCAGCTGGATTATTCCCCTCAAGTACTTTTGGGAGCCAAGTATGTTGCCAGTTACCAAGAGGACCATTATTATGATTACCGCCAACAGGCCAGAACACTTGCACGTCGGGCTGCCCAACACGGGCAAGGACATTGGCGATGATTATATTTTGCATTGATGTACGCACATGTGGTGCCATTTGGTCAGGGCGCTTGTTGGTGTCTAGCTCAAGCTGGATCTCATTGAGCGGGGTCTTGCTCAGGAAGGGAACTAGATTTTTCCCAACAGTATTACCCTGATAATAAATATAGTTGCCGTAGAGGTATGAGATAGCAAGACTTAAAAAGCCCTTGAGTGATTTACTGCTACGCTGGTCAGAAGTAAGCCCAACAACCTGTTTTAGAACAAGGTTAGCGGTAGTCACAGCACCAGAGGTGAGTAAAGCCTCCATAGCGTCGGCGTTATGATGAATTGTCCCCCGCAAAGAAGCAACCTCAAGATTGCCAGAAGCCACCTGTAAATGCTTAGCGATCTTCTTCGGCAAAATCCCCGCCGTCACTTGCATATAGAGGTTCGGGGTCACGCGAGCGAGAATAGTATTACGAACGGCCTGGATGAAGGGTGCCGACAGATGGTTATAAACCGCAAAGTCGAGCCAGTCCTGTTCAATAGGGACACCAATTCGGTAGCCACCTACCACAAACTGCTCTTGCCGTGCCCTCTGGTACTTTTGAGCCATGTCAACGGCCATGAGACCGACCGTTGTCAGAAATGCCTGCCGATTAACTGGATCTTCCTCGTTATAGGGAGCCGACTTATACTCAACGTTCGGAACCTTGTGTCCCGCTGTGACGAGAGCAATTGGTGGTCTGGCAGCAGCACCGCCAGCCACTGCCTGGTTGATATTTGCATTGATTGCGTTGCGTGCACCCTCGATCTCTGTACCTAATTGGTCGTGATCAGTCTCGATCTCAAACCCATTAGCGAGGGGTTGAATGTTTTGCCCAGGGTTCTGAGAACCGCCAAGAAATAAACGAATTCGGTCATTGGCAGTAGCGGCAACACCATTCACTGGCGCAGGGATAGACATCTCAGCCTCAATACCCATGCGGCGCTGGATGATGTTTTCTGATGTTAGGCGTTGAACTAGCCCATTCTGCTGCACCACATGAGTCAACTCATGGGCAATCAACTCCTGCCCCCCCCGGCTCCCTGGCTGATACGCCCCCTGCTGAAAGAATACATCCTGCCCCGTCGTAAACGCCTTCGCCTGTATCGATTGATTTAACTGATTAGACTGAGCATCTGTATGCACCTTCACCCCACTAAAATCCGCCCCCATTGCCTGCCCCATTGACTGTTGCAGACCCGCATCTAATGGCTGTCCCCCACCTCTGGCATTATTAATGGCAGATTCCAAATCCGATGAAGCTTCCCCTCCTGCGATCGCTTCTTGTGGCTGTAGGATTGACTTAGCTTGCAGGTCTTCTTCTTCGGGCATGGCTTCTCGCTGCACCTTTGGGGATAACGGCGATCGCTGTATGTGAGAAATACTCGGTTTCGCGTGAAGTTCCTTTTCCGCTTCTTCCTGACGCTGTACCGACTGCCCTAGAGTAGCCTTTGCTGAACCAGGGGCACTAATCTGCTTTACTACCTGGGATGCAACCCGATCTGCCTCCTGTTCGTACTTGTCCCCTGGCTGCCCAATATTGAACTTTGCCTGGAAAAGTGGCACAGGATGAATTGGGGGTGCTGAGGTGGCAGGAAACGCCCTCTGTATCGAACCCATCTCCCCATTACTAGCTGGTTCTGACGACTGTTGCGGGGATTGCAGGCGATCGCCTACTCTATAGGGCTGAAGCGGTGCTGATACTTGTTCTCCTGGAGAATGAACAGGGATATTGACAAAGTTGCGATCGAAGCGCGATCCCCTTTCCCATCTCTGCACCCTGAAATCATCCATTTTAGCTTGCAACACACCCAATCTTTCTTGTTCATGTGGCTGTATCGCGCCCCTCTCTTCCTTAAGTTGGAGTCCAAACGCTTCAAACTTGTTCTGCTCGAAAGCTTCGTTCTCTATTTCCTCCTGGGTGGGAGGTCGATGAGAATCCTGTTGTGCTTGGATAGTGTTCGGACTCGGAGCAAACTGAGAGATTTTTTGCTGGATTGGGGGATTCCAGGAGGAGGATTTGTGGTTTCTTTGATTCATTGTATTACGCCTCGTTTGGCTAATTCGCCACCTTTATTGTGTGCTAATCGAGCAATCAGTTGAAGTACCGTGACGGCATCGTTTTCATTCCAGAAACCTGCTTAATTTATAAAAGAGGCTGGATGCTATAAAGAAAACTTAGGATTAAAAATAGATATATAAACTCATATCTACCAAAATACGTAAATTTAATGAACTACCATGTTATCTACGACGGTAATTGTAATCTGTGCGTCAGTTTAGTGCAATTGCTAGAAACACTAGACCAAGGAAAGTTATTTCGTTACATTCCCATGCAAGACGAACAAGCACTTCAAGAATGGGGAATCACACCAGTGGATTGTGAAATGGGTATGATTTTGCTGGATGCCAACACCCCAGAAAAACGTTGGCAAGGGAGTGCGGCAGCAGAAGAAATTGGACGATTATTACCATTAGGAAGTGTCTTTGTTGAAGCTTATCGAGCCTTGCCTGGAGCAAAATGGGTAGGCGATCGCTTTTACGAACAAATCCGGGACAATCGCTACACCCTATTCGGGAAACGCGATAGTACCTATAAATCAGCATATTGCGCTGATGGTAGTTGTTAGGAGTTAGGAGTTAGGAGTTAGGAGTTAGGAGTTAAGAGTTAGGAGTTTCTAACTCCTCAATTCATATCTGACACATATACGTATAAATCACTAATTATAAATAAAAAAGTGATTAATTTTACACAAAAATATGATTGTTGAATAGTCCTGTGAAGAGGACTTTGGCTCTGAGACAGGGATTTAAAATCCCTGGCGGACAGCAGCGTAGTCGGAGAATCGAGAAATACTTATACCATTTTTATATGAAGATGCGTACAAAAACCCCACCGCCTCCAAACCTCCCCTTGTAAAGGGGAGGTTTGGAGGGGTAAAAATTATATGCAGCTTCACAGCAAATTGGTATTAGTTGTTTTTGTGTTAACGATATCGAGAAAGTCCAAGATGTGAGTTAATCTATTTTTCAGATGCTTGGTTTATTGAAAATTTCCAAAATCTGCCGACAAATTATTTTCAGTTTTCCCCCAATTTCTGGTGAAGGTTGAACTTGGCCGACAAAACCCCAGTTTTCTACAGTCGAAAGTCGCCACGCTTCACCTTGATGGTTAAATCCAGCGATTTCCACGCCAATAGCGCGGCGCAACTCGCTAATTGGGTCTTGATAAAAGCGAATTTGAATCAAGATACTCCGACTTTGCCAAGATTTACTGATTCCAGGAAAGTGAAAGCCGATATCTATCGAATCTGGATCTACCAACTCTCTTGTTTCCGGATCGTTAGTCCAAGGCTTTAAATCCGATCGGGCATCCGGAAACTCGAATTTAAATAAATTAACCACCGTAGCAATCTTACTGGCGAGCTCAAGATTTGTTGCCTGTTCAGCTGCATTCACGAAAAAACTCTCCTCAAAATGTGCCGGCTTATGCGTGATGTGACGACAGAAAATCCGCCAGAAGGCTGCTTATATTGGTGTTTCAGCTTATCAATACCTGTTCTACGATCGCAAGTATAAATTAGACTTTCCTCACAATCAAGGTTATTATCCTGATTCAAAGTTGCCAAAAAGCACAAAATATGCAGTCTTTATTTGGGGTAAATATATTAAGAAATTATACTTAATTTATTTTGAGAGAAAAACTAAAACTGTGCCGTACGTGAAAAATACTTTGCTGGTAAGAACAAGAAAATACGCGGTGCGATTTCAAATTACACTGTTAAATGGCAAACAAATTAGTTCGGTTTATGGTGGGTCAACGCTCTTTCTTATCATTGATTCTAGTATTTTTGGCAACATTCCTAATCGGCTGTGGCGGTCCTTCCGTCGCCAAGGCACCTCCAACCTACACACAAGCTCAGTTGGTGCAAATCAAAGAATACTTACCTGAAATTGAAGCTGTACGCGATCGCTCACAAGAACTACAAAAGTTGATCGAAAGTAAGGAATGGATTAATGTGGGCAATTTTATACATGGCCCTATGACAGAAGCAAGGCTGACGATGAATTATGTCGTTCCCCATTTGTTAACCAGCGATCAACAAAAAGCACGTCAGGTAGTGCGGGATTTATTTGAACACCTAGTGAAAGTAGATCAAGCCGCAACTGCACGTAATACTCAACTAGCTTTGAGTAATTACAAAGCCGTATACACCGACATCGACAAATTCCTTAAACTGCTTCCAGACACTAGCCAGTCAGAAGCAAGTTAGTACTTAAAGAGTAAGGAATTATGAGTTATGAGTTAAGAGTGAGGAGTGAGGGCTGAGGAGTTAAGAGTTAACAACTTGCAACTCCCTACTCTCAATTTCCAACTTCTAACTTCTAACTCCTAATTCCTAACTCCAGAAGAAAGATGAATGTAGTTATTATCGGTTGTGGCATAGTTGGGGCAGCGATCGCCTACGAACTCAGCCAAGTCAAGGGAGTCACAATCACAGTCCTCGACAAACAACCACCTGCACAAGCCTCCACAGGAGCCGCGCTAGGCGTTTTAATGGGCATCATCAGTCACAAAATCAAAGGCAATGCTTGGCGACTGCGTTCAACGAGCATCCAACGCTACGAAAGTTTGATTCCAGAGCTTGAAGCCATCACAAATCGTAACATTCCCTTCAACCGCCAAGGAATTCTCAGCCTTTGCCCAGAAGGAGAAGATTTAGACGGTTGGCAAAAGCTGCAAGAAATTCGCCACTCTCAAGGTTGGCAATTGGAAATTTGGGATAAAGCAAAACTACAGAAAATCTGCCCGCAGGTAGATGACCCCAAAATTATTGGTGCTGTCTATTCACCTCAAGACCGCCAACTCGATCCCACGGCATTAACTTTGGCTTTAGTTGAAGCATCGCAGCACAACGGTGTTACCTTCAAATTTGGTGTTGAAGTTTTGGGAATGACCCAAGCTCCCAAAAGGGAGTGGGATTCCTCAATTGAAACGACATACGGCAAAATCACAGCAGATTGGTTTATCATCTCCGCTGGATTGGGTTCCTCACCACTAACCGCACAATTAAATCAAAAGGTTGATATCCGGCCGGTGCTAGGACAAGCATTGCAACTAAGCTTAGGGCATTCTTTAGGAAATCCGAACTTCCAGCCAGTAATTACAGGTAACGATGTCCATATAGTCCCAATCGGCAATGGAGATTACTGGGTGGGTGCAACAGTAGAATTTCCGGAAAATAGCGACGAAATACCACCAGACGAAGAACTATTAGAATCCGTCAAACAACAAGCGATCGGCTTCTGTCCAGAATTAGCAAAAGCCACAATTCTCCTTACCTGGACTGGATTGCGTCCCCGTCCCGAAGGACGACCCGCACCAATAATTGAAAAACTCTCCGGATTTAATAACATTCTCCTCGCCACCGGACACTATCGCAACGGGGTTTTACTCGCACCAGCAACAGCTTGCAAAATTCGTGAGATGATTATTTCTAATGACCCCCAAACTACAGAGTAACCTACGCTTACTCAGCGATGGGGACACAATCTTTTCATCTTTGCGTCTCTGCGCTTTTGCGCGAGCCTTTTAATTCCGATGTCAATAACAGAACATAAAATAAAAGTAGATTCACTAGAATGGTTTTACCGAGAAGCCGAACCAATTGGCAGGACTGATTTACTGCCTGTTGTATTGCTACATGGAATAGTGTCGCAAAGTTACAGTTGGCGCAATATCATGCCAGCATTAGCACAACAAGGAACAAGAGCGATCGCCCCCGATTGGATTGGTTATGGCTTTTCCTCGAAACCCGAAAAAAGAGATTTCGCTTACACCCCATTGGCTTTTATTACAGCATTAGAAGGCTTTATTAAAGCATTAGAACTAGAAAGATTTTCCCTAGTTGTTCAAGGTTTTTTAGGCTCAGTCGGGCTGCAATACGCCTTACGTCACCCAGAACAAATTGCCAATTTAGTCATTCTGAACACACCAATTTCCAGTAATGCCAAAATACCCTGGAAAATTAAACAAATGGGTCTACCTTTAGCCGGGGAAATGATGACCCAAGACCCCTTACTAGTTGACCGTACGCTAGAAGGTGGTAGTCGTTACCGGATAGAAGATACAGATTTAGATATTTATCGCAAACCATATTTAAAAAGTTCTGCTCCCGGACGAAGTTTGTTAGCAACAATCCGGAATATGGAACTCCCAGCAGCAATGACAGAAATTGAGTCTGGCTTCAAAGAATGGCAACAACCAATTTTACTTTCTTGGGGAGTTATTGACCCCTGGCTACCAATAGATATGGCACAAAATTTTGTTTCTTCCGTACCAGATGCAGAATTAATTAAACTTAACAATGTTGGGCATTATCCCCAAGAACATTACCACGAGACTATTTTGCAAGACCTATTGCCCTTCGTCCGTCGTGCCGCAGCTAAGTGAAAATAGACTTTTCGCAAAAAAGGATATCCTAGAAAAGAATATGCAGGCACTCAGGACACAGGATACCCCTAGCAAAAGAGGGGCTGCGTCAACGGGGAAGCAAGCTACAGGACACAGGACTCAAGGTTAGGATTTATGACTTATTCCTGGTTTAAAGCATTTCATATAATTGGTGTTGTAGCTTGGTTTGCTGGGTTATTTTACCTAGCACGGCTTTTTATTTATCATGTTGAAGCCAACCAAGAACCAGAACCCGCAAGAACGATACTGAAAAATCAGTATCAAATTATGGAAAAACGCCTCTACGACATCATTACAACACCAGCGATGTTGTTAACTGTAGCAATGGCGATCGGTTTATTAGTTACTGAGCCAGAATTACTAAAACAAAGTTGGCTGCACGTCAAATTAGGATTTGTCGTCCTCCTACTTGGCTATCATCATTACTGCAAACGCATAATGAAGCAACTCGCAGCAGATGAATGTAAGTGGGGTAGTCAACAGTTACGTGCATTGAATGAAGCACCTACTGTCTTGTTGCTGGTAATTGTCTTACTAGCTGTGTTCAAGGATAATCTACCTACGGACATCACAGCTTGGGTTGTTGTCGCGTCAATTATTTTGATGGCAGTTACCATTCAACTTTACGCTAAAAAACGCAGGCAAGATAAAGAAAAGTTGACTGCACAAATGTCACAACCCCAAGAACAAAGTTAGGAGTTTGGAGTTTGGAGTTTGGAATTACAGCGGTAAAGACGTTATATGTAAAGTTTCTACAGATGGTCTATCCAAACTCAAACCCCTGTAATGCTGTCGAAATCGACAGGTCAATCTTGATATGAGCAGTTTAATGTTTCTCAGGCATTCCTGATAGAAACGGCTTCAATTCCTATTATTCTCGTTCTCGATAGTTCTGAGAACATTCCTGGCTAATTGCTATCAAAGTTATAAATATTCAGCCTTGCAGATTTTTGGACAGTTATATTGAGAGAGGGTTACTCGACAAGAACATTGGTTTCACCCATATTCACTACTTTTGAAGAACTTTGCTGGTTTCGACGTTCTTGCAGAGCCTTATCAATTAATTTTGCAACTACCCAAGAGACAGACCGTTCATCTGCTTCTGCCCATTCTTCCAGTTCTTTTTTCCACTCGGAAGGAATGTAAGCAACCACTCTATCTAAGTCTGTTTTACCGCCCATACCAAGTTTTACTTTCACTTTTTCTTATACCTAGCATACAAGCAACAGGTTAATCTGTGTTGTGCTAGACTAAGCTGTGCTAGCATGGCGTAGCAATAGTGGCAGATATTTTTAGATATGAACCATCAAAATTTGCTTTCGATCGCGGTCAATCTCGTGCAACCGTCAATTAATCAGGGGCTTGTTTTGCTCTCAGTCAGGGAGCTAGACAAGATGCGCCAGGTTGGACGACTCGCAGCAAGTCTACTCAATCATCTTGAATCAATGGTGCAACCCGGAGTGAGTACGCAAACCTTAAACGACGAGGCTGCGCGTTGGATGCAAGCCAATGGTGCCGTCAGTGCCACACTAGGCTACGCACCTCCCGGTCATCCCCCTTTCACGGGTTCTATTTGCACCAGTGTCAATGAAGTAGTTTGTCACGGAATTCCCAACTCTAAACAAATTCTCAAAGATGGAGATATTATTAATATTGATGTAACTCCAATCCTGAACGGCTATCACGGTGACACGTCTAAAACGTTTCTGGTTGGTAATCCCTCAGCAGCAGCCCGAAAACTAGTTGAGGTCACTCAAGAGTCGATGATGCGAGGGATTGCTGAAATCAAGCCTGGTGCAAGAATTGGAGATATTGGTGCTGCAATTCAGGAATATGCTGAGGAAAATGGATTGTCAGTGGTTCGAGATATGGTTGGCCATGGTGTTGGCAGGCAGTTTCACACAGAGCCTCAAGTCCCTCATTATGGCAAACGAGGTCATGGGTTGAAGTTGCGTCCAGGAATGGTTTTCACGGTTGAACCGATGCTAAACGAAGGAACTTACGATCTTAAGTTTCTAGCGGATGGTTGGACTGTGGTTACGAAAGACAAAAAACTCTCTGCTCAGTTTGAACATACGGTTGCTGTCACAGAGGAAGGCGTAGAAATCTTAACGCTTGCTTAATTTTTGAGATGCAATTGTAAGAGTTAGGATTTAGGAGTTAATAAGAAAATTTTCTCACTCTTAACTCATAAATCATTACTTTTAAATCAAGAGGTAAACAATGGGAAACCAGTCATTCTTTACCAATCGAATAGCCGTGCTAGCCACCATGCATCAAAAAGAAAGGGTGATTTCCCCTATTTTTGAGCCGGAATTAGGTATCAAAATAATAGTTCCTGCTAATTTGAATACAGATGTTTTCGGGACATTTACTAGAGAAATTAAACGTCCCGGCAATCAAATTGAAGCAGCGAAATTGAAGGCACAAAAAGCACTTTTAGTAACAGGTGAAAAATTAGCGATCGCTAGCGAAGGTAGTTTCGGTCCCCATCCCAGCATTCCTTATATATCCTGCAATCGCGAAGTTGTAGTTTTCTTAGATAAAGAGAATAATTTAGAAATAATTGGTGAGGAATTTTCCAGCGATACCAACCACAATCATGTAGTTGTAGAGAGTCTGGAACAGGCATATAAATTTGCTCAACAAATTGGCTTTCCCGAACATGGTTTAATTGTGACGTTTCAGGAATTACCGAAAAATAGGAATGAGATAATTAAGGGAATTACAACAGAAGAAAAATTACAAGAAGCCGTTAATTTTGTCTTGAAAAATTCCCTAGATGGCAAAGCACATATCGAGACAGATATGCGGGCGCATTATAACCCAACACGCATGGTAAATATCGCAAAAGCCACCCGTGATTTAGTCAGCAAAATTAACAGCCAATGCCCAAATTGCTCAACACCTGGGTTTGAAATTACTCAGCGGAGCAAAGGATTACCCTGTGGTGGATGCTATCTTCCGACTTCCCTAACTCTTACCGTAATTTATCAATGCAAAAAATGCAGTTTTAGTCAAGAGAAATTATTTCCAGATGAAAGAGAATTTGCAGATCCAGCCCAATGTATGTATTGCAATCCTTAATAGAAAAAACTGCAACTTGTTATAGCGGCTCTCGTTTTCATGAGGTATATGTAAAAGTTTAAAACCGCCTTCTTGGAGGCTAGGACGCAGATGGACGCTGATAAACTTATACCTCATTCGGATGGGAACCGCTATATAAAGCGTTTAGCATTTGAGTAAGTTAGACTTTTTATCTGCGTACCCTGCAAAAAGCCGATCTGCGTCTATATCTGCGGTTTTTATGTCTTATGTGTACTTTATTTACAAGAATCTGCTATATAAAGTCTCTACATATTACAAAAATAGATTATTCAGGAAATGACGCAAGGGTTTTAGTCCTGTCGGTTCGCAATAATCTTTTGGTAGAAGAGCCGTTAACGCTCCCTGTAATTCATTCAAAACCGCTTGTACTTCAAACGGTTTTGGTCTATTGGATTGTGGAAAAACTAACGGTTCACCAACACGTAGAGTTAACTCCTTACCCAAATACAAATCTTGCGTGCCGATGAGCGCTATAGGTACAATCGGAACCCCAGAACGTAAAGCATAAATTGCCGCACCACGTTTTAGAGGGAGCAACTCACCTTCAACATTCCCAAGTCTGCCTTCTGGAAACAGCATAATTCCTTCCCCACGGGCAAAAGTCGCTTGGACAATCCGGTCTAAGCGGCGCATAGCTTCGATAGAATTACCCTTAGGAACGTATTCTGCAATCGCAGCAGCTAAAGGTGCCAAATCTTCCCGTCCAGCTTTCGCACCCTCAACTACAGCCATTTCTTCCTTCCAAATACGTTCTAGAGGAATAACACCCTTACCTATACGCAAGAATTGGCGCTTCCACCATTGATTGTAAAGCGATCGCGCATCACCCATAATCTGGCAGAAGGGATGGGCAGGTAACTCTGAAAATAGCAGAAATGGGTCAATGTGGTTTAGATGGTTGGCGGTAATTAGCGAAGGTGTAGTCGGAAGACGTTCTGGAAACTCAACTTTCACCCGAAAAAGACTGTGAATTGCAGTTCGCAAAAATGTGCGTCGAAATTCACCACTGATTTTCTGTTCCGAACTACCGCTTGCGATAGCTTCTGCTCTGCATAACGCTTCTTGAATAGTCTTATTAATGTGGCGATCGCGTGCGGAGGCAACACCCTGTTTTGCTCGCTCAATGGTTTGTTGCGTTAGTGGTGGCAGAATAAATTCTTGTAGGTCACGTTGCTGATTCTCTAAGGTGGAGTTCATCGGTAATTCGAGAGAGGGGGGACAGACGGGGTGAAACACCTGCTACATATCAAACTAAATTTAATATTCCCCAAATAGTTATCGAATTAAGACAGTTTGAGCAAATGTCCAAAAAAATCTTGCCAGTAATCATATTGTCAAGACGGACAGCCATAGCTGTTTGGGCATAACTTCAAAGGTGAAAATCCCCCTTCTCCTAGCTATTAACCCTTATTTTCAAGGCAAACCTCATGATGAAAATTGTTCTTCCCCCACTCGCTACTCCCTATTATTCAAGACAGGACATTTTGCTTACTGTCACAAAGTCTATCTTGAGGAGAACTAACAAAGCTTCTAGTCTATAGCCTTAGAGTGATTCTACTCATGTTTAGATTTGATAAAGTTGCGAACAATAAGGAAGGGATGAGGAACTTAAAACTATGAAACGTAACTTAACCAAAGTGCTTGGCGCTAGCGTTATCGCACTGAGTGCAGCAACATTACCTGTAACTCTACCCGCACAAGCACAAGTTAATGAACCCACAGTTACAACTACCACCGCTCCTAACGCTACATACGAAACCAGAACTTACGAGAACAGAGGTTTTGATTGGGGTTGGTTGGGATTACTTGGTTTGATAGGTCTAGCTGGTTTGGCTGGTAAAAAGCGCAACGAAGAATCAACCCGTTATCGCGATCCAAATACGGCTGGTACTACCACCTACAGAGAATAATAGGGAAATGGGGAATTGGCAAAAATACCATACCTAATCCAATACAATCTCGTGCATAAAAATAAAAGCCTTAGGAATTTTTCCCAAGGCTTTTTTGATTAATTCAGCAATTTTTTTCTTTTTTGTTGGGCTACATCGGATTCTGCCCTTCTTCCTGCAAACTCCAGTCCAAAATCTGTTAGGAAGGCAAAATCTAGGGTAAATTAATTTCTTTTGTACGGGTTCTGACGTAAAGGAGTCCAGTAGCTGGCAATTAAACCAACCATTAACCACCAGACGCTATTCACCTCCGGACGATACCAAACAGTATCAACAAAGCCATGACTCAGCATACCGGCCAAAGAAGCGATCGCCCCAATTAACCAAAATCCTTCCACATTTGCGATCGCCTGCAACCGTCGCAGTTGCACAAAAGCCGTATTAAAAATTACAATTAGCAACCAGAGGAAAGCAGCTAAACCAATCAAGCCAGTTTCCACAGTGACTTCTAGTAAAATCGAGTAAGCACTCAAAGCAGTAAATTTTGGCTTTTGGAAGATGGGGTAAATCTGATTGAAAGAGTTATGACCCGGACCAATACCAAAAACTGGATAATGCTTAATCATCTCAATTACAGAAGTCCATACATTAATCCGGAAATTATTACTGCTATCACCACGGCCAATAAACATAGTAGCTACGCGATCGCGCAACGGCTCAACAACAGCTAGAGCTAATAACAATACTAAAACTGAACCTCCCACAACAATTGGTAGTGACCAAGTGCGCCAAAAAGGAGGCATTCTCATAGCGTACCAATAAAGTAATAACGCCAAGACAGCCAAAATAGAAACTACTAGACCAATCCAACCACCACGACTAAAGGTGTACATTAAGCACGCAAAATTCACACCAAGCATAGTTAGTGCTAAGGCTTTTTTAAAAGGGCCTCGCCATACAAATACAGCCATTAAACTGAAAATAACAGCAGGTAAGATATACCCAGCCAATAAGTTGGGATTACCCAAATAACTATAAGCCCGCGTTCCAGAACCCATTGTTGATGTGGGATCGTTCCAAGTTGCCAACGGTGGCACCTTATCTATCCACTGCCGGATGCCGTATGCACTTACAATGAGCGATACGTGTAAGTAAACACCAATTATCCACGACCGGAGACGGGGTACTCTTAGCACCCTCGCACAAACGGGAAACAGAAGTAAATAAAGCGTTAATGTTACTAGGTCACTAAATGCAGCCTTTTTTACTGGTGAGAATGCAGCCGCTAAGACAGCAGTTCCCCAAAACACCAATACCAGCAGGTGAATCGGTGTGACTGACGGGGTATCAGAAGAAGATTGTTCATCTGATAAAGTTAACAGTAGCCACAAAGCCGCACAGGCCGCTAATAACAACCCCAACAATGTACTCGACACAAAAGGTGCAAGACCGTAAACCAGGGTGAGTAAGCCCGCAGCTATTATGTCTCCCGATTGCATCAAGACACTGGTTTGCCGCCAAGAGTGTAACAGCCCCACCAGAGAACGGTGCAAGTAGCTGCTACCAAGATATTCTTTAAGCGGCAAATAAGATAACGTGAATCGTTGCCAGACTAAATTCATAATACAACGCCGTGATTAATTGGCAGTCTTGCGCATAACTTGGACTCAATCATAAGCCGACTAGTTCCAAAAAGTTAACAGCGCAGATTGCAAATTAGTTAGAAGTCAGTCCTGAGTCCTGAATAACTATTCCCCATCCTAGCCATCGCTAACCGCTTCTGAAGGAGTCGTCAATTGCAGGGGCAAGGAAAGTACATAGCGGTAACCTGATTCTGGAGAACCTTGAATCGAAATTTGTCCGCCATGTAATTCCGCTAGTTGGCAACTAAGCAATAAGCCCAAGCTTTCGCGAGACATACTACCTTGTGGTTTAGTTAAATCTAAACCTGAACCAACCAAGAAATTAGATTTAGAAAGACCATTATCTTTAGATTTTTCCACTCTTACAGGTAGACTGCCTCCTAGTTCGTGGCTTTCCAAATGGCTATTGTAGGTTGACAGTGCATTTGTCAACTCCATTAGTGGCATACTATTCAGGCGGAAATAAGGGTCAACCTCAGTAATCCCGTCTCCCAGCCAAGGATGGGAAACCCAAACAGTAATATTCATTGCATCATCTTTGTAAGATACATGAATCCGAACAATACTACCTGTAGCAGAAAGTTGAATCACGCTAAAAACCAAGTGATACAACATTTGCCGTACCTTGTCTTTATCCAAAGTCCAAATCCGGCTGCGTCCTGGTTCTAAAGATAGGCGAATATCTTGCTCGCGGCGATTGGCGGCTTCTTCCAGGGTATTGATAGCTTGTTGACACAGCATTTCAATATCTACAGGAGCTACATTGAGAGCGGTAATGCTGCTGCTATCCATTGCTCCCAATTCGGAAATTTCATTCACTAAGGAAAGTAGATATTTTCCACTGTGTTGGATTATTTCCAGATATTCTCTTTGCTTACTCGTCAAAGGGCCGTAAATCTCCCGCCCTAGGACACTCGCCATGCCCAGCACAGATGTTAAAGGCGTCCGCAACTCCTGAGTTAGCTGTCCTAAAAGCTCTAGTTTCACTTGACTGGTAGAAGCTGAGTCTTTTTCTAACGGTGGTACAGAAATTTTGATTTGGCTAGCACTAGGACTCGTTTCTTTGAATGACCAACCCGGACTTTTTGGAGTGTTGCCCCCATCACTAGTCCCTTGTAGCAGTCGGTTGCGCTCAAACTCACTCATGCTCCAACGAGCAATTATCTGTAAAAACTCAATGTCTCGGGTTGTAAAATTGCGCGGCACTAAATCCATCACAGCTAACGCACCCAAACAATTACCCTGTGAGTCAATTAGTGGCGCTCCCAAGTAAGCGCGAATACCATAATCTTGCACTAACTTGCTAACACTCAGTTCTGCATCAGTAAGTTTACCAGTGTTGTTTATTACTACTGCTTGCGAAGTTTCAACTACACGACTGCAAAAAGATTCTTCACGTAATAATTGACGGCTTTGTGCCAAATTATTCATCAGTCCCAGCCGGGATAAACCCACCGCTGACTTAAACCAGTGGCGATCGCGATCTACAAATCCCAAAATGGAAATTGGTGCTTCCAAAAAATGAGCCCCAGTTTGGGTCGCTTCTTCAAAGACTGGAATCGTTTCCGCTTGACGCAAACCGAATTCTAACAGTGCCTTGAGCCTTTGCTGTTCTCTTGTTTCCTGGGAAGACCAACCATCCTTAAAATCCAAAAATTTGTTTTCCGGCTCTAGCATTGCCACTGTTACCTTGATAATTGTTTGATATTGTAATTTATATAACCACTGGACCTGGGTTATTTGCTATTCTTAAGCATTCCCCAATTTTGGGTCAGATAAACAAGCTGAAAGTAAAAAGTTGAAATTTGATCGGCGAATCAAGCTTTTTTAGAGTCTGCTAGGTCTGTATCAAACTAGTTAAGTAATATACGGTTTCCGTTCTTTTGTGGGCTTTTTGTTATAGTTCCCAAAAAACTGCTTCTTTTGCCATACCTTTTTCAGTTTTATAAGCAACTTTTCAAAAAACACGGGGGAAAAGGGAAAGAGAAAAGGGTAAACCAAAGGAATAAAGCCGTTTTTTTATCGCTCGTAGCAAAAGCTACAGAGTCGGTGGGGCTGCTCCAAAGGAAAGAAAACCCAAATAATTATTTTATTTTTCTATTTTTCTTTGGTTTCAGAAAAAGGATTTTCTCTTCATACTTAGTCTTTATTGATGTTTTGAGGCCAAACTGCGTTAGTTTCATATTTTACTTGGGTAGAATAACCCTAAGGATAGAAGGAAGATTTCCCAATAGGTAACTGCTAGAGTTTTTCACAAAATTAGAGTTTAAAATTTTCAATTATCCGTTGTGGAGGATAAATGGAAAATTTTTCAAAAGAATATTATCAGGGAGCAGGGGGTTTAATACCCCGACTGTGAAACAGGTCGCTCGTTTTGAGTGGGGGTTCCAATTCAGATATATAAACCTCTTTCTTCTTCTTTCTTCCTTCTTCCTTCTTCCTTCTTTTTCATATTAATGAATAACCAGAAATTGCTATGAAAACTATTATTTTCTCTGCTGAAACTAAAATTCGTCAAAATTTTACATACTCTTTACAATCATTACTTAATGTAAGTAGAGTATTCAGGCATAAATGGATCAGGCGTTTTTAAAAAACATTTAGTATTTGGAACTAACTGACAATGAATAACATGAATATTAGAATTCCTTTTGTAGACCTGAATTTTCAACACCAGCCTATTCAAGCTAAATTACAACAAGCAATCCAGAGCGTATTAGATGTAGGAGATTTTGTTTTAGGACAAGCGCTGAAAGATTTTGAAGTGGCATTTGCTCAAGCCTCTGGGACAAAATACGGTATAGGAGTTGCTTCGGGAACAGATGCGATCGCTCTCGGGTTGCAAGCTTGTAATATTGGTGTTGACGATGAAGTAATTGTACCAGCAAACACTTTTGTTGCTACTCTCATTGGAGTACTGCGTGCCGGGGCAAAACCGATTATTGTTGATTGCGATGCCGAAACAGCTTTAATTGACTTAGAGGCAGCAGCAAAAGTAATTACACCGCAAACTAAAGCGATTATTCCCGTACATCTTTACGGACAAATGGTATCACCTCTTCAACTATTAGAATTTGCCGATATTCACAAACTGCTAATTTTTGAAGATGCAGCACAGGCACACCTTGCCCAAAGAGACGGGTATCGTGCTGGTTCTGTGGGAATAGCAGCAGCATTTAGTTTCTATCCCAGCAAAAACTTGGGGGCATTTGGGGATGGAGGAATGTTGCTCACGGCAGATCCAGATGTTGCCGAAAAAATGCTACGCTTGCGAAATTACGGTGCATCTTATAAGTATTATCACACTGAGCCTGGTACAAACAGCCGTTTAGATACATTACAAGCAGCAGTATTGTTAGAAAAATTACCACATTTACCAAAATGGAATAGCGATCGCCTAACAATTGCTCAAGAATACGATACGCAATTAGCGTCTCTAGCATCTAGAGGAATCATCCCCATCCATAACCAAAGCGGTGATGGGCACGTTTATCACTTATATGTCGTTAAAATTGATGAGTCGAATGGAATTGAACGTTCCCTACTGCAAGAAAAACTAACAGCAGCAGGAATTCAAAGTGGTATTCATTACCCAATTCCCTGTCATCTCCAACCAGCATTTACCAACCTCGGCTATAAAATTGGAGACTTTCCCCATGCAGAAAAGCAAGCAAAGGAAATATTATCATTACCTATGTACCCCGGCTTGAGCAGAAGTCAAGTTAAGGAAGTGGTAGCAGTAATTGCATCCACCCTTAGTGAACAACAAGAGTTGTTAGTTGTTTCCTACTAACGAATAACCAATAACCAATAACAATGTTATTTCAGCATCAGCTTAAAATCAGAAATCCAGCACCATTACTAAACCTCGCTATTTTAGGTGTTTTAGTGCTGCTTTATGCTCCCATATTGCTGCATTGGTGGGATGGCTGGATAAGGAAAACCATTAGCACAGAACACGAATATTTCAGCCACGGGATGATTGGTTTACCATTTGCCGTTTATTTGGTCTGGGTGAACCGGAAAAAGTGGCAACGTCTACCAGATAGCACTCATCCTCTGGGGGCTGCTTTACTATTGCTAGGGGGCGTTTTTTATCTGAGTGGCGTTACCGAATGGGTTAACCTTTCCTTGCCTGCAATCCTAGCAGGATTGTGCTTGTGGTTCAAAGGAACTGCTGGCTTTAAATTACAAGGATTCGCTCTACTACTAGTATTCTTCGCAACGCCAACAGCAGTGCCTTATTTAATCGCACCCTATACCTTACCCCTACAAAGCTTTATCGCAGGTACAGCAGGCTTCATACTCAATCAGTTTGGGATGGAAGTAATGGTAAATGGTATTAATCTATACGTCGGAGGGCGGATTGTAGAAGTTGCACCCTACTGTGCTGGGCTGAAAATGTTATTTACCACCTTTTATGTCAGTTTGATGCTGCTTTATTGGACTGGTGCATTATCTTCCCGTCGGACAACAGGATGGTTTTTATGCACGGCATTAATAATTAGCATTACCGCTAATATCATTCGCAATACATTTCTTACCCTCTTTCACGGAACAGGGCAAGAAAGTATGTTTGAGTGGTTGCATGATGGTTGGGGTGGCGATTTATATTCTGCCTGTATGCTGCTCAGTTTGGTACCGATTTTAAATTGGATGGATAAATATTTCTCACCGATACAAGCAACCGAGCAGGAAATTGAAAGTTAAGCAATTTGACCTGCTTTAAAAATGGGAGTGAGAAATAGTAATTTTTATACATTCACTGCATATGATACCAATGATTTCCTTTTCCAAACTTTTAAAGGAAAACCGATTTCCCCAGATAGCAGCCCTTGTATTGTTGCTATTGCTGCTGGGATTAGGGGCTGTTCCGGGATATTTCGCAGGGCACTGGCAATGGCAGCAACTGCAATCACCCCCCACGCTCAAGCAGTTGAAACAATTGCAACGTGGTGGATTAAAAGTTCCTGGTTGGCAAACGGCTGAACAACGGGATCAACAGATTGGCGGGCGCAGATGGTCATTACAGGTAATCAAGAAAGATGGTTCACAAAAAGAAGTAATGCTGCTTTTATTGCCGCAAAAAGATGGCAAAGATCAACCTCAAGTAGAGTGGACGGAAATGAATGGCTTTTGGCAGTGGGATGTGGCACAAGAACGTTCTGCTGAATTTAGCGTTACACAGCCTTCTTCCTCACAAAAAATACAAGCGAGGTTTTTTCGCGGTTCTACCAAACAGCAAACTTTCTCTGTTTTGCAGTGGTATGCAATGCCAAACGGCGGAAATCCATCACCATTAAAATGGTTTTTAGCCGACCAATTAGCTCAGTTGCGTAAAAGCCGTACTCCTTGGGTTGCGGTAAGCCTTTTGGTACCGATGGAACCTTTGGGGCAGGTGGAAACAACTTGGGATGAAGCCCAGTCTATTGGTAAAACAGTACAAGCTGCATTATTAACAAGTTCTTTGTAATTTGTAAACTGATCCAAGATATCAGTAAAGCAACTCACTGCGCATTTTTTTGCAGTTATTATATGACTTGCGTGCAAAGACCTTTGTGAATATGAGTAATTTTGCTCCTTTCCATAGTAAAATGGCTGCTCAGTGTTTTACTATTTTGAGTCTAGCTCCAAAGCACCAATGTTCATAGCTTAACCGTTTTAATATGCGTGCATTCAGCGCCCTGTGCCTTCTCAATCTTCAGGTTGGCGTTTTCTTGGCAATACCTTTAAAAACTGTTGTTGCTCAAACCCTACCACCCCCTGCGCCTCCACCAGTAGATTTTGTACCTTTGGGTGCCAGCAATGGAGTGTCGCCACAATTTAGTCGTTACCTGTTGGGTCCAGGAGATGTCGTTGGCATTCAAGTTCAGCGGCCTCCAGGACGTTATCGCCTAGGACCAGGGGATGGGATTAGTGTTATAGTGCAGCGTTTCCCAGATTTGAGCTTTCAAGCTCAAATTAATCCAGAAGGTAACATTGTGGTGCCCTTACTGGGAACTGTGCGGCTACAAAATCTAAGTTTGCAAGAAGCCCAAGAAAAAATTCGTTCCGGCTTAAATCGTTTTGTTGTCGATCCAATTGTGGCTTTATCTCTGACAGTACAGCGTCCAGAATTTAATTTTCAAGCCCAAATAAATCCAGAAGGTAATATTGTAGTGCCGCAGTTGGGAAATGTGTCATTACAAGGTTTGACTTTAGAAGAAGCTCAAGAAAAAATTCGCTTGGGTTTAAGTAAAATTTTAGTTGAACCAATTTTAACAGTGGCGCTGGTATCGCCGCGACAGGTGCAAATTACTATTAGTGGGGAAGTAACTCGACCTGGTATTTATCCTGTGAATGCCATAACACCCCGCGTTGCTGATGCCTTGCAAATCGCAGGTGGTTCCACAATGATGGCAGACTTGCGTCAAGTGGAAGTACGTAGAAGGTTGGTTGATGGTTCTGTGGTTTCACAAAATATTGACTTATACGCTGCACTCCAAAACGGGGGTACACTGCCGAATCTACGCCTGCAAGATGGAGATTCGTTGAATATACCGCGTCGTGAGATAGGTACAGAAGATGGTTACGATCGCAATCTTGTTGCTCGTTCAACCTTAGCTACACCACAAATCAAAATCCGGATTCTAAATTATGCCTCTGGGGGGATTGCCACTCAAACAGTACCTAATGGTAGTAGTTTTATAGATGTTTTGGGTGGAATTAATCCCGACAATGCTAACCTCCGAGAAATTGCCTTGGTTCGTTTCGATCGCGAACGGGGTAAAGCAGTTACCCAAAGACTTGATGGGAAAAGGGCACTTGCAGGTGATGTGTCTCAAAACGTGCCACTTCAAGATAATGATGTTATTGTTGTTGGTCGGAACCTGATCGGTAGAATCACTAATGTCTTGACTACCATTACCAGACCCTTTTTCGACGTGCAAAACTTTATCCGCTTCTTTGATTCGTTCAGTAACGGCGGAAGTAGGTAGAGAGATGGGGAGTTAGGAGTTAGGAGTTAGGAGTTAAGAATTAGGAGTTAAGGGTTAGTAGTTAGCAGTAAACAACCAACAACCATAGACGCTTGCGGCTTCCCTCCGGGTACAACGCTCCAACCAACCAAGAACCAAGAACCAAGAACCAACAACTAGTTATCAGATTGCTCATGCCATGACACCACCGATTGTTAAACGCTATCTTATTGCTTTTGAAAAATATAAGTGGATTGGATTGGCTAGTACCGCCTTAGTTGTGGTGGGAACGACGGTGGTGGCTTTACAACCCGATCCACCAACTACTTATATAGGAGACGCTGCACTTACTTATACTCGTCCGCCTGTTTCTTTTTCTGCTACTGGTAGTGAAATTCAACTGCAAGGACAGGAACTCAATGAAGAAATTTTGCTATCGGTACCAGTTGTTGAACCTGTAGCGAATAAATTCAATATCAAACCAGAAAAGCTCGCAAAAAGTATTGCTATTGAGTTACCGAAAAAAAGTAAAACCGGTGTATTAGAATCAACAATTATTCAATTAAAATACCCAGATACAGACCCCAAACGTGCATCTGAAATTTTGACGGCACTTATGCAAGGGATGATCAAGCAGAGTGGTGAGATTAATACTGGAAAGTTAAATTCAATTATCAAAAAAATTAACGAGCGCTTACCACTAGTTAAGAGGGAACTAGAAGGTGCTGAGAAGAAATTAGAACGGTACGATCGCCTGCAACGACCGGCTATCTTAGCTGCGGAAAATGGCAGTTTGCTTTCGGCTGTTACCGCTAGTCAAAATCAGCAACGGCAAATTCAATTTACCCTTTCTGGAATTGATGCCCAAATTCGCAGTTTACAAGAAAGGTTGGGATTGACAGCGGATGCAGCTTATGTATCTTCAGCTTTGAGTGCCGACCCAATTATTGCTAGTTTGCGATCGCAAATTTATCAAGCTGAGTCCCAAATGGAGGTTCTCAGGAAAGATTTGCGGCCAGAACACCCAACGATGATTCAATTGCAGCGTCAGAAAGATGCTTACGAGCAATTGCTAGGACAACGTGCATCTGAGGTGGTCAGCGGTGGTGGTACGGCAGCTCCACTTCGTGGTAATATCAGCAATATCCGCAAACAAAGTAATTTAGACCCAGCACGGCAACAATTGGCTAATCAAATTGTCGCTCTGCAAACTCAACGCGAGACTCTACAGCAGCAAGCAAGTGACGAGGTTAAAGAAGAAGTCAAACTGCGGAAAGAGTATTCACTCATACCCAACAAACAATTAGAGCGATCGCGTTTGGAACAAGAGATAATACTGAAAAAAGTTGTCTACGACCAAATGCAGGCGAAACTTGCTGATGCAAGAACTGCAGAAGCAGAAACTGTCAGCAGTCTTAGCATTGCCAGACCACCAATAGCTATTGCTAACCTTAAAGCTCCCAAAAATGTACCTATTACCTTGAGTGTAGGCATTATATTCGGATTGTTGGTTGGTGGCGGCGTCATATTTTTGTTGGGGTCCTTGGAAGGTACCTTCAAAACCAAGGAAGACATCCGCAACAACCTCAAACAAAAGGAAGTCGCATTGTTGGGCGAGTTGCCTTTGCTACCCGTTGATGGTTTGGAGCAATATATGCTACCAACTATACTTTCTGCGGATTCTCCCTATTTGGAGTTTTATGAGAAATTTCGCAGCAATCTGCGCCGCATCGGTGGGAGAAACTTGAAAGTGCTGTTAATTACTAGTACTGGAAGTTATGAGGGGAAGACGGTGAGTGCTTATAACTTAGGCATAGCTTCTGCCCGTGCAGGCAAACGCACCTTAATTATCGAAACTGATTTGCGATCGCCTTCTTATTGCCAATCCTTAAATGTTTCCCCCGACCCTGATGCCACAATCGAACCCCTGCGTTATTACGGCAGTTTGAGCGACTGTATCCGGTTAGTTCCGGATGTTGAAAACTTATACATTCTTCCCAGTGCCGGACCGATACGTCAATCTGCTGCGATTATCGAATCTAGCGAAATGCGAAGGATTCTGGAGGACGCCCGCGAGCGTTACGATTTAGTAATTTTAGACACTAATCCCTTAGGTTTATCCAACGATGCTTTATTAATCCAGCCCTACAGCGATGGCATCGTAGTCGTAGCGCGACCAAATTATACCCAAGAAAACGTACTAGGTGAAGCTCTCGACCAATTACAAGAATCGGAGTTGGGGTTATTGGGAGTGGTTATCAATGGTGCTGATATTATTGTTCCTGCGCAACAGGTAGTTAGCCAAATACCTGTTCAATCAGAGGAATTGCATGAAGGACTTTCAGCCAATGGGAGGAATTAAATATCAAATGGGGGGTTCGGATGCGCACCCCACAAGAGTTTTATGTATATTGTGGGGTAATTAATTTATGTTTTGCACCAATTAGATTGTCAAGCAGAAAAGTAACTAAGTATTTATAGATTTATCGACTGCGCTTTCGTCTGCCAGTCAGTCAGGGACTCAAAGTCCCCTCTTATAACTAAAGTCTTCTGAAAGAGGACTATTTGAGTATTGTCCCTAGGGACCTGTGTTTCTTGAAAGCTTTTGCCAGACAGAATTAAATAGGGACAATTTATGAGCGATCACTAACCCAACGAAGACACTGTAAGAACAAGTTGCTACAATCAAAGTTAATAAAAAGTCTAGATTAATTTTTTGCAGTATTAAGAATACAATTAACATTAAACTACTAATTAGCAAGGGAAGACGGATAACTGGCCATAAGCGTAATCTAAATATACGACTATATACGGCATACATAAGTATACTGAAGTTAGTCAAACTCATTGCTAAACCCATCAACGCTGCACCTAATAGCTTATATTCTGAAATCAAGACTATACCTGCGAAGCCTCCGACGATAGTGGTAATAGTTACTTCCAATAGGTTAAATTTCTCAAAACCATTAGCGATTAATACATAGCTAAATGTCCGGGTGAAGCTTGATGTAATAAGTGTTAAAGCAGTAAGATTTAGGACGACAACTGCCTGTGTAAAGCTGGGATTATGATAGATAAATAGTAGTAATTCCTTTCCATAAAATAATAACCCCATTAAAAATGGTAAACTCATACAAAGTAAAAGTTTAATCAGGTTCTCCGCTTCCTGACGCTGTTCTTCTTTCCCTGAATAGACTGCTTTTGACATCCGAGGAAAGGCAGCTAAAGCCAAACTATTTGAAATAATATAGAATGGCTGCATTAATTGCGTTACTATGCCATAAAGGCCAAGGAGAAACTCGCTGCCTAAAAGTGAGAGAATTAATATATCTATCTTACCTGCAACAATTCCTATTCCCTCAATAGCGACAAACGTCCGAGCCGCTTTGATAGTGTTCCAGATAAAGTCTTGCTTAATCTGCCATTTTATTTTAATTATATTAATCATTATCAGCCATTCAATCACTAGGATTAATGACTCAGAAATTACTAAGATACCAGCAACATATTCAATTCCATAATCTAGCTGCATTATCCATAGCATTACCAATAAACGCAAAATATAAACTGGCACAGTAGAAATAGCAATTAAATGCATTTTCTCTTGGGCTTGGAAGATTGCCTCTGTAATGTTAGAAAGTGCAAATGGTACAACAGTTAAACCTGTGATATAACAAAGCAACGATGTGTCAGCATTATATGGCAGTAAAAATACCACAACAACCAATGCCACATAAGCAATAACGCTAAAAATAAACTGTAATAAAGTACCGCTAACTAAATAAACTGGTGTTTCTTCTGGCTCACGGGCTATTTCTCTGGTAAATAAAGTTTTGAAACCTTGAGAAGAAATGTTAACAAAAATGTAGTAATAACTTATTGATAATAGGTATTCCCCTAACGCACCAGCTCCTAAATTTCGAGCGATCGCAGCGGTTAGTATAAAGGTTGAAACTCCTTGAACCAACCGATTGGCTACCATTGATAGAGAATTTAATAATAATTTACGTTTTTCTGACATCAGTGAAAAGCCTTTTTATAATAAAGAATTCTTAGTTGTTAGTAGTTAATTGTTATTTGTTGCAATTAACCATTAACAACTAACCATTAACTACTAACAACTACTGTCTGCTTTCTCTAAGCAAAACTTCAATTTTTCTGACAGTACTTGGATATGCGGTTTTTTCAAGATATTATTGTGATCGCCAGGAATAGCATGAATTTCTAAGTCTCTAACTAAACTACCCCAGCCTAAATCAGGATAATCAGCCCATCTCACAGGTTGTACATTACAGCGAAACAGAGTTAGCACTCCAGGGTATGGTTTCGCTTTATAACCATTAGAAGCTTGGATATTTGCCTCTATGACATTGATGATATTCGAGTTTTCAACAACTTCAGGCAAATTTTGAATCAATACATCCTTGTAATTGCTTTTATTTAAGTACCATTGCAGCAGACTCTTGATATACCCTAACTTCTCCTGGTTATTTAGTTGCCAGAGATTAGTTAAATGAACCCGCAGATATTTCGTTAATGATGAACGACTTCCCACCACGTTAGGAGCGGTTCTATCTAACAATGCCAATAAACCTACTTTCTGTCCTTGGGTATGCAGTTGCTGTGCCATCTCAAAAGCTACCAAACCCCCAAAGGAGAAACCTGCGAGAAAATAAGGACCATTGGGCAGAATACTACGAATTTCTTTAATATAGTACTCAGCCATATCTTCAACCCGGTTAAGAGGTGCTTTGCCATCTAAACCTACTGCTTGTATTCCATAAATTGGTCGTTCTTGACCCAGGCACTGGATTATGTCAGAATATTCTAAAATGTTGCCACCAATTGGATGAATGAAGAATAAAGGTGGTTTCGATCCTTTTGGTTGAATCAATACTAATGGTGACCAGGGTGCAGACCATTCTTTATTCCGACAAACAGCGGCAAGTTCTTCAATAGTCTGTGCTTGAAACAGAGTTGCTAAAGGTAGAGTTTTCCCAAAAATCTTCTCAATCTCAGCAAAAAGTACTACAGCTATTAGCGAATGACCTCCCAATTCAAAGAAGTTGTCTCTAATACTTATGGGTTGGACACCTAAAACCTTTTCCCAAATTTTCGTGAGTCGAATTTCTAACTCATCATGAGGAGCCACAAAAGTCTCTTTCGGCTCTTGTCTAATATAATCAGGTGTGGGTAGAGCCTTGCGGTCTATTTTGCCATTTGGTGTTAGGGGTAGCGCCTCTAAAATCACAAAATTAGAAGGTACCATGTAAGTTGGCAGTTGCTTTTTCAAGAATTGCCGCAGTTCGCTGCTAGTAAATGCTGACTCCTGGTTGAGGACAATGTAGGCAACTAAGCACTTATTTCCTGGTACATCCTCTCGTGCGATCGCTACATTATCTTTGACACTGGGATGTTGACTCAGCAAGGCTTCTATTTCTCCCAATTCTACCCGGAAGCCACGAATTTTTACTTGATAGTCACTCCTACCAAGGAACTCAATATCACCATTGGGCAGGTAGCGTCCTAAATCCCCAGTTTTATACAATCTATCTTCACTGTCAGCGGTTTTTATCCTCGCTGTTCTTTTTAATACCCCGACCTCTATAGGTCGTCCGTTTTGAGTTGGGGTTCCATCCTTCCTTCTTCCTTCTTCCTTCTTCCTTCTTCCTTCATTCAAGAAGGGATTAACCAGGAATCGTTCAGATGTCAGTTCATCTGTACCAATATACCCTTGAGATAAATAAGGAGTGCGGACATAAATTTCTCCTAATTCACCAATTCCAGCTAACTGTTTTTGAGGGTTGAGAACCAGCAATTGCACATCTGCAATTCCTTTACCTACTGGGATAGTCTCCTTAGACAAAATCCGGTCATCCTGTTTGGAGACAATATAGTAACCCATTGCCTGGGGAGTTTCAGTAGCTCCGTAGAAATTTACACAGGTAGCGTGGGGTGCAAAGTTGCTGATTCTATCCACATCCTGGACTGTTAATGTCTCACCACCAAAAAATAGATAACGTAGGGATGCTGTGGAGATTTTGGTATTAGCACTCAGGAGTTGTCCCATAGCTGGTGTGAGGTGAGCAATGCTAACTTGCTGTTGCTGCATCCACTGAGCTAACTGACCGGGTGTCTCGATATCTTCTTGCTGCGGGATGCATAATGTTGCACCTAAAGACAATGGGGTAAAGATGTCCCGGAGTAAGGGGTCATGGGAAAGTCCAGAAAGCATACTGAATTTGTCTGACTCATTTAGCCCAAAGTTTTGACAATGCCATTGCAGAAAATGAGATAATGGGTTATGAGTACCAATAATTCCTTTCGGTTTTCCTGTGGAGCCAGAGGTAAAGGCAATATAGGCTAAATTATCGGGTTCGACTGCGACGCTGGGGTTTGTATTTGGATAGGCAAATAAACTGCGAATTCCTACCATTGAATCTTGAGGTAGTTTTAGACGACAGTTGCAGGATAAATTATCTAAACACATTAAAATAGCATCTGGAAATTCATCTGCTGCGGTTATTTGTAAAAAAGCTCGTGGTTGGGAAATTTGCAGGTAATCAATTAAACGAGATGTGGGATAAGCAGGGTCGAGAATTACAAAAGCTGCACCCGCTTTCAGTACACCGAGTATTGCCCACACTAGTTCTGCACTGCGATGTCCGTAAATAGCGACAATTTCTTGGGGCTGAATATGTTGTAGCAGATAGTTTGCTAGTAAATTTGTGCGTTCCTCTAACTCGTTATAAGTCCAGGTGTTTTTTGCATCGATAACTGCTACTTGTTGCGGTAACCTTTCGGCTTGTTGACTAAAATTATTATGGACTGCACCTACCCATTGCGAAGGAATTGGTTGTTGGGGGTTGGGGAGGATTGATGCTGCTGTGGGAGTGACTAAGGATAGTTCCGTGATGTTTGAGGATGGGTTAGCAACAATCTGCTCAAGCAAATGGTGGTATTGACTGAGCATTTCCTGCATCCGTTCTGGGGTAAACAGGTCTGCGTTATAGTCTAATTCCAGTTGAATTCCTTCATTTTGCTCCTGAAGATATAGACTTAAGTCAAACTTGGAAGCTGCTTCGGGTAAAAGTACGTTTTCCACAGTCAGTCCAGGCAATTCGAGTTGAATGTCCCCCAAGTTGAGCATATTAAACCAGACCTGGAATAGTGGGTTGCGGCTTAAATCACGCTCTAGTTTGAGTTCTTCCACTAGTTTCTGAAAGGGCATATCTTGATGAGTATAAGCACCTAATGCTACTTGGGAGACTTGAGCTAATAATTCTGTAAAACTGGGACTACCTGATAAATTAGTGCGTAGTACCAGAGTATTGATAAAAAAGCCAATCAAGTCATTCAACTCAGTCCGGTTGCGACCAGCAATTGGAGAACCAACGATAATGTCTTCTTGTCCGGTGTAGCGGTATAAAAAAGTCTGGAATGCCGCTAACAAGGTCATAAATAGGGTGACTCCCTGCTGCCGAGATACCGCTTTGAGTGCTGCGGTCAAATCCTGGTTTAACAGCAAAAATTGGCTCGCATTTCTGTAAGTTTGAATTGACGGACGGGGATAATCGGTAGGCAAATCGAGTACCGGACTCGCACCTGCTAGCTGTTGTTTCCAGTAGTTAAGTTGGTTTGCCAATTCCTCTCCAGATAACCATTCACGTTGCCAAACAGCAAAATCGGCATACTGGATGGGCATTATTGGCAGGGGATTCGGCTTACCATTTAATCCGGCCGTGTAGAGTTCCCTTAATTGATTCCAGAGAACACCGACTGACCAGCCATCAGAGGCAATGTGGTGCATTACCAATGATAAGATATGTTCCTGCGGTGCTATTTGCAGCAATTTGGCTCGCAGCATTAAGCCGTCAGAAAAGTTGAAGGGACGTTGACTTTCCTGCTGCAAAAGCTGTTGGACTTCTGTGTTGCGTTCTCCTGGCAGACAATCCTGTAAATTAACTAGTGGTAATTCTACCTCACGAGGAATACCAATAACCTGGATGGGATTGCCATCTTCAATGAGAAAGTTTGTCCGCAGTACCTCATGGTGGACAACTATGGCATTTAGAGATTGGTGCAAAACTGCTATATTCAGAGAACCTGTTAGACGTACTACTTTGGCGATATGGTAATTAGAACTGTTTGGTTCTAGCTGTTCTAAAAACCAGAGTCTTTGTTGGGCAAATGATAGTGGGGCTGATTTTTGGTTAGTTTTTTGGGGAATTACCTCATATTTAGATACATCAGTACCTTGGTTCTGAGATTCGATAATAGCCACAGCTAAGTCAGCTATTGTTGGTGATTTAAAGAACTGCCGCAGCGGTATTTGTACAGAAAAATCTTGCCAGCAGTATGCAAGTACTTGAATTATTAGTAGGGAATGTCCCCCTAAGTTGAAGAAGTTGTCATGAATACCGACTTTTTCGATACCTAGAACTTTACTCCAAATACTTGCTAAAGCCTCTTCTGTGGAATTTCGAGGTGCAACAAAGTCTGATTCACTAAATGCCGCATCGGGTACAGGTAATGCCCGATGGTCTATTTTACCATTCAAAGTCAGTGGTAGAGCCTCTAGCATCACAAAAGCTGAAGGCATCATGTAATCTGGCAGCTTTTGGGAGAGGAAATTCTGTAGCTGATTAATTGTGGGTTTTTGTCCCTGATGAGCGACAATATAAGCTACTAAGCGTTTATCTTGTGCAGTCACAACTGTTTGAGCTAAAGCTGGGTGTTGACTCAGCAAAGCCTCTATTTCTCCCAACTCAATCCGGAATCCCCTGATTTTGACTTGATTATCGATACGTCCCAGATATTCAATATTGCCATCTGGTAAGTAACGAGCTAAATCTCCAGTTTTATAAAGACGAGCATTTAAGGAATCCTTAAACGGGTTAGGGATAAATTTCTCTTGTGTTAAATCCGGACGATTTAGATAACCTCTAGCTAAACCTGCACCACCAATATACAATTCCCCAGGTACACCAATCGGGACTGGTTGCATTTGTCGGTCAAGGAGATAAATCTCGATATTGGGTAGGGGACGACCTAGAGGGACAATTTGCGTATGATAATTAAGTGGTTGAGAATCGACCCCATAGGTTAAGACACCAACAGTCGATTCGGTCGGGCCGTAATGGTTGAAGATTTTGCAGTTTGGAGCATAATGTTGAATCTTCTCAATTAAATCCCAGCTAGTTGCTTCTCCACCCAAAATTAACCGCTGACGTGGCAATATAGTTTCAGGATGAGCAGATGTCAATAGTGCGGCTAAGTGCGAAGGAACTATCTTCAAACAATCGATGGGATGCTGTTGGCAGTAATTCAAAAGTGCATTCGGGTCAGAAACACGTTCTTTGGATAGGATATGCAAACATCCACCACCACATAAACTAGGGAATAGTACCGTGTTTCCTAAGTCGGCAGCAAAGGTAGAAGCTAGTGCAAAGTTACCACCTACAGACGGAAATATTCTTTCTTGAATACCACTAAGGTAGTTAAGTACTTGCTGATGCTCAATTGCGACTCCTTTCGCTCTACCAGTCGAACCGGAAGTAAATATTACATAAATTAAGTTCTGGGGAGTGGCTATATTCTCTAGATTCGCATCGTTTTCTTGGGCAATTTTCTCCCAGTCACTATCCAAGCAAACCATCCGATTGGGAAATTGTAGCATTAAAGAATCGTTGGTCAGCAGCACAGACACCTGAGCATCTTCGAGCATAAAACCCACTCGTTCTTGAGGAAATGCCGGGTCGATGGGTACGTAAGCACCCCCAGCTTTGAGAATTCCCAATAGTCCCACGACCATCTCTAAGGAGCGTTCTATACAAATACCTACTAGCACTTCTGGTCTAATTCCCAGAGTTCTGAGGTAATTTGCTAGTTGATTGGCTCGACTATTCAATTCTTGGTAGGTGAGTTGTTGTCCTTCAAATACGACAGCTACTGCATCTGGGGTGCGCTCTACCTGCTCCTCAAATAACTGATGGATACATTTATCCTGGGAATAATTTATCTGGTTATCATTCCATTCAAATAGTAACTGAAGAAGCTCATTTGTTGGCAGCAGGGGTAACTGAGAAATGGTTTGATCTGGATTCGCAACAATACCTTCCAGCATGGTCTGAAAATGATTCGTCATCCGCTCAATGGTGCTGGCATCAAACAAATCAGTGTTGTATACCCATGAACATTCTAATCCAGCAGGAGTTTGCCCTAAATATAAGGTCAAATCAAACTTAGCTGTATTATTTTTTACTCTATAGGGTCTGGAAGTTATGCCAGGAAGCTCGATGTTGTGTGCAGAAACATCTTCCTCATAGACAAACATTACCTGAAACAGTGGTGAATAACTTAAGTCTCGCTTTGGCTGCAATACCTCTACTAGCATTTCAAAGGGCAAATCTTGATGAGTATAAGCAGACATCGCTACTTCCCGGACACGTCGCAGTAATTCCCGAAAAGTTGGGTTGCCAGAAACATCAGTACGATAAACTAAAGTGTTGACAAAAAACCCGATTAATTCTTCAAACTCTAAACGGTTACGGTTAGCAATGGGAGAGCCGACAACAATATCTTCTGTACCTGTATAACGGCAGAGTAATGAGTCAAATGCAGCCAACATGGTCATGAAGAAGGTGACTCCTTCTGTCTTACTCAATAAGCTGAGTGCTGCTGTGAGTTCCGAAGAAAGTACAAAGGATTGAGACGCTCCCTGGAAGGTTTGCACTGCTGGTCGGGGTCGGTTTGTGGGTAGTGAGAGCAAAGCTGGTGCGTCTGCTAATTGTTGCTTCCAATAAGCAGAAGCCGACTTTATGACTCCACCTTGTAAATACTGCCGTTGCCACACCGCAAAATCAGCGTACTGGATGGGTAGCTTTGATAGCGGTGAGGGCTGGTTGTTAGAGAATGCTTGATACAGTTCTTTTAATTGCTCTGCGATAATACCCATTGACCACCCGTCGGAGGCAATGTGATGCATCACCAACAGCAAAATATGCTCCTGTGGTGCTATTTGCAGTAATGTGGCTCGCAGCATTAAACCGTCAGAAAAGTTAAAAGGACGTTGGCTTTCTTGGGTGAGGATTTCGACTTCCGTCTCCCCTTCTGCGGGTGTAAATAATGATAATTCTACCGAACTTGGTGGGCTAATGACTTGAACGGGATTGCCATTTTCATTAATGTAGTTTGTTCGCAGTACCTCATGGTGGGCAACTATAGCATCTAAAGCCATCTGCAAGCCTGCTGTATTGAGTTTTCCTGTGAGGTGTACTGCTTGGCTAATGTGATAATCTGAGCGATTAGGCTCTAACTGTTCTAGAAACCACAATCTTTGTTGTGGGAACGACAATGGTGCTGATTTTTGATTATCCCTACGAGAAATTACTTGGTACTTGGATATATTAATGCCCTGGTTCTGACATTGTTCAATGACTAAAGCGCTTGCCGCAATTGTTGGGGCTTGGAAAAATTGAACTACAGACAGTTGTACAGAAAACTCTTGCCAACAATAAGCTAGTAATTGGCTAACTAATAGTGAGTGTCCACCCAGGTCAAAGAAGTTGTCATGGATACCTATCCTTTTCAAACCCAGAATTTGACACCAAGTATTCGCTAAGGCTTTTTCTGTGATAGTTTCAGGTGCGACGAAGTTCGCTTCTTCTATTAAGCTATTCCAATCTGGTGCGGGTAAAGCACGACGATCTATTTTACCATTGGGTGTCAAAGGCAGTGCATTGAGAATTACAAAAGCCGAAGGCATCATGTAAGTAGGTAATTTCGCTTTGAGGAAATTACGCATTTCATTAGCAGTTATTTCCCCCGTGAGAGGAACTACGTAGGCAGCTAAATATCTATCTCCCGGTACATCCTCACGGACAATAACGATATTTCCCTGAATCTTGGGGTGTTGACTGATTAAAGCTTCAATTTCACCCAATTCAATGCGGAAACCGCGAATTTTAACTTGATTATCGATTCGACCGAGGAATTCAATATTCCCATCTGCTAAATAGCGGGCTTTGTCGTTAGTTTTGTAGAGACGGGTGTCTTGATTTGCCGGAAAATAATCAGTAAAAGGACTCTTGACAAATTTCTCTTGAGTCAAATCTAAACGATTTAAATAACCCCGTGCTAACCCAGCCCCACCTAAATATAGCTCTCCAGACACACCGATGGGAACGGGTTGCATATTAGCGTCTAGAATAAAAATCTGGTTATTCGCAAAGGGACGACCAATGGGAATGAGTCGATCGACGGACAAATCTACGACTTCTGTTTCAAAATAAGAACTGTCGATAGTTGCTTCGCTGACACCATAGGAGTTAATTAGACGAGTTTGGGAACCACAAAGACTCTTGATATATTTGTATTCGCTAAGATACCAGCTATCAGAACCGGCTACTAGCAATTTCATAAAGTCCAGATTTTGGTTCGTTTGTTTTAGGTACTGGATTAGATTTCTCAAAACTGCTGGGACAAACTCGGCACAGTCAACTTTTTCCTGCCGCATCAGTCCGTAAAGCTGTGGAGCATCAAGGATAAAATCCCGTGGGGTAAGTACTAATTTAGCACCCGAACAGATGGCACGTACTAAGTCTCCCGAAAAAACATCAAAAGAGAAACTAGCCATTTGCAGGTGGCTGGTAGTTTTGGAGGAAAGGTGATAGGCATCTTCCCAAGCTAGGTAGGCATTTACCAAACTGCGCTGCTCAATCATAGTTCCTTTTGGTTTGCCTGTAGAACCAGAGGTATAGATGATATAAGCAAGGTTGTGGGGATGGGTTTGATTAATCGGGTTTTCAGGACTCTGTTGAGCGATCGCTAATTTTTCTGAGTCTAGGCAGATAACTTTGGCTGTATGATTTGGTAAGTTTTCTTTTAATGCCGACATTGCGATTAGTACTGGCACTTGAGCATCAAAGAGCATGAATTCTAGACGGTCGAGGGGATAAGATGGGTCAAGCGGTAAATAAACTCCCCCTGCTTTGAGGATGGCAATAACGCTGACAATCATTTCTAGGGAACGTTCTAGGTAAATTCCCGCTGGAACTTCAGTTTCTACACCCAGGGAACGCAAATAATGAGCCAACTGATTTGCTTTGGTATTTAACTCCCCATAGGTCATTTGCTGTCCTGCAAAGACCACAGCTACAGCTTCAGGGTTTCTTTTTACCTGTTCTTCAAATAACTCATGGATGCACTTGTTACGAGGATAATCAACTGCGGTATTATTCAAATCGACCAGTAATTCTCGCTTTTCATTAGCTGTTAGTAGAGGCAATTCTGCAATTCCTTGTTCTGGATTTGCAACAATTCCTGCCAGCATTGTCTGAAAATGCCCTACCATTCGGTTAATTGTTTCAGCCTTAAATAAATCTGGACGATACTCAAAATAGCCATTAATGCCCGTAGCCGTTTCTTCGAGTTTTAAGGACAAATCAAAATTAGTTATATTTGAAAGCTCTTGCGATTTCAACTCATTATCCCAAACAAATGTGACTTGATATAATGGGTGATAGTGAGAGGGTTCATCCCAATTCAATGCTTCAACTAGCTTTTCCCAGGACAAGCTTTCATGTTTATCGGCTTCTAATATTACTTTTGCGACCCGGTTAATAAATTCTTGTAAACTGGGGTTATCAGCTAAGTAAGTACTTAATGGCAGGATTTTCTGATTGCAATTATTCAGAGCAGCAGCAACAAGTATTGTTTCAGTTCCACTATAGCGATAGAGGAAAATCTGGAATGCTGCCAGGATAATAATATCTAAATTTACCCCTTGCTGGTCACTGAAGTTTCTTAATGCTTGTGTTGTTGGTTTTAGGAGCAAAGACTGCTTGCTGTGCTGGTAATTTGGGGTTTGAGGTCGCTGATAATCTGTAGGTAGTTCCAAAATAGGTGGAACATCTTCTAGTTGTTGTTTCCAGTAGGTAAGGGTAGATTCTACTGATTTAGAAGTATTATCAAAAGAGTAATCTAGTTGATTCATTGTTTTTAATTAATATGTGATGAAAATGGTGATTATAAATTGGGTATTGGAGCGAATAAGGGTTTTACCGCTTTTCCTTGTGATGCGATCGCGTGGATAACTACCTGTATAAAATCTCAAAAACTTCCATTTGTATTGATATAAAGAAGCATTTATAAACTTTATAAAAAATAGTTTTAATCACATGATTTACATGGTAACTCAACCTTCGCGTAATGCCAGATAGTAAAAACACTGAGTTGATAACACAGCAAGAACCCCGATTTCTTAAAAAAGTCGGGGTTATGGAGTATATTTACTGAAGTTAAATTAGTTTGCAGTTACCATTTTCATCGCCAAAATTTTCCTCATTTTTTGTCACAAGTTTGTCACAAGTTAGTTTGTATATTGAAAACATAGCTAATGCCACCGTCTACCTAGCAGAAAATATATAAACTGTTAAGATGGCATTATCCGCTCACTAATAAAAATGTTTTTCAGTTATTTAGATAAGCCTAAGAAATAGAAGGTGTACAAAGTATGCAATTCATCACCGATTTTTCAACCACTACAAACCTAGACCTGCGGGCCCCTTCACTAACACAACTGCGAAAACGAATAGGTATATATTGGCTTCGCATAATTACACTGATATCACTGGATGTAATAGCTTTATTTTTCGGATGTAAAATAGCTGAAAACTTAACAAATAGCTCTCTTTTTCCTTTGGAAGTTGAAGAAAAATACTTGTGGCTATTGCCAGTGATTGCATTTCAAATAAGTTTGATAGCAGTACAAGGACTTTATAAAGGTGGAGACAGTCGTCGAGACTATCTGAATTTAGGTAAAACAATTTCGTTTTCTTATTTTTTAGTACTGATTTTTGACTTTTTATATCAACCTGGTTACTCACTTTCATCATTAACTTTTGTATTATCTTGGCTGTTGAGCGTTTCCCTAGCTTGTGTTGGTAGGTTTGCGACAGATACTGGTGTGATGAAACTCCGCAAACAAGGTGCCATTACCTGCCCTATCTTCCTAATTTGCCATCCAGAAGATAGAGAAAAAGCGAGCAAATTACTTGAAAAAGAAAATTGTTATAATCTAGTCGGTTGGGCAGATGTCAATGCTATTTCCACGGATAAATATAATTTAGAAGCAACCGTTAAAGAGATTAATCGTCTCAACGTTGCAGAAGTTTTTGTTTGTTCGTGGCAATCTATCGACAGTCGAATGTTCCTCTATTGGCAATTGCGGAATGCAGGTGTTATCTTGCATATCTTACCGATTGAGTTAAAAGCAATTGAGCAAAAATTAGAGCTAAAAATGTTAGGTGGCATTCCTGTATTAAACTTTTCACCACCAGTGATTACAGGTAGCGATTTTTGGATAAAGCGGTGCTTTGACTTTTGCTCTGCTAGCATTTTTGTAGTACTAGCTTCACCAATATATCTATTGATTGCCTTGACGATCAAACTGAATTCTCCGGGACCAGTTTTTTACCAACAGACTCGCATTGGTCTACATGGAAGACCATTTAAAGTGTGGAAATTCCGGACAATGGTGCAGAATGCAGACAAATTGCAAAAGGAATTAGAAGCATCTAATGAAATGAAAGATGGTGTTCTATTTAAAATAAAAGAAGACCCTCGGATTACTAGTATCGGAAAATTTCTCCGTCGTTACAGCTTAGATGAATTACCACAGTTATTTAACGTGATTTTTGGACAAATGAGTTTGGTTGGTCCTCGTCCCTTGCCTGTACGAGATGTAGAAAAGTTTTCCCAACACCACTTTATTAGAGAAGAAATTCTGCCTGGAATAACAGGTTTTTGGCAAGTTTCCGGTCGTTCAGATATTACTGATTTTGAAAAAGTAATTCGTCTGGATGTTACCTATATGGAAAACTGGTCACTCTGGCTAGATGTACAAATTCTGTTACAAACCATCAAGGTTGTCTTTACAAACAAGGGTGCTTATTAGAAATATTCCCTGAAAGAGCCAGATCCCCGACTTCTTTAAGAAGTCGGGGATCTTAATTAATCACATCTGCGGTTAATTATTTTTTCTGTATATTTACTGAATTATTGTGACATTGATGGTTAATTATCTTGGTTTTTCAGTAAAAGTTCTCTGGTATAGAAAATATTAATTAAGTTATGATTTTATGATCAATAAATATGAGTACTGATATCTAGGAATTATTAATAATTTTCCTTGTTTTTTATGGAAGCTAGAGAAACAATAGATATAGATTTTCAAAAAATATGGTGCGTCATTAAGCGACGTTGGCTACCAGCAGTCGGTGTATTTATCTCCTCCGTTGCAGTTTTTGTTGTACTTGCCTCTCTACAAAAGGCTGGTTACGAAGCTGCAGGAAAGATATTAGTCAAGAAAATAAATCAAACTTCTGCACTCACGGGTTTAGGAGAACAAGTAGGACAACTGGAAGGTTTGGATATCAAGAGTAGTCCTATTAGTACAGAAATTGAGGTAATGCGTTCCATACCTCTTTTAGAAAAAACCATCGCTATCCTAAATCTCAAAGATAAAAAGGGTGTGCCAATTACAGCCGAAAATTTTTCTAAAATCATAGGTTTTAAAGCTATTCCTTCAACGGATGTTATACAGCTTTCTTATAGTAGTAAAGATTCCCAGGAAGCTGTTGCAGTAGTTAATATACTGATGAAGCTATATGTAGAAAATAATGTCCTGAGTAATCGAGCAGCAGCAACGGCAGCTAGTGAGTTTATTGCTAAGGAGCTATCTAGAATTAAAGCAAATGTACATAATTCTGATGTTGCTTTACGTAACTTCAAGGAGAAAAACAAACTTGTCTCTTTAGATGAAGAATCTAGGTCTTTAGTTACAAACATTCAAGGTTTAGAAAGTAAAATTACAGAAACTCAAGCTGCATTAGCAGAAGCAAAGACCCGTTCAATCAATCTTCAACAAAGAGTAGGGATGAATTCACAAAAAGCCACAGATATTGATTCTCTGAACCGTTCGACTGGTGTACAGAAGATATTAGAAGAATATCAACAGGTAGAAAGTTTATTAGCTGTGCAGCAAACTCGTTTTTTGGACAGTCACCCATCTATAGAAAATCTTAAAAAAAAGCGAGATGCGCTAAGATTTGTATTACAGCAACGGGTATCAAAAGTAATTGGGAATCGGGAGATAGTAACAGCGGAAAACTTACAAACGGGACAAATTACGCAACAATTAACAGCAAGTTTGGTGCAGTCGGAAGTTGAGCGTTTGGCTTTATCAAGTCGCTTAGAACAGTTATCTCAAACTGTAACTATATACAAGCAACGTATCAGTAATTTACCACAATTAGAACAGCAACAGCGTGAGCTTGAACGACAAGCGGTAGTATCACAATCTACCTATGAAACTCTTCTCAAAAAGCTTCAAGAAGTAAGAATTACAGAAAATCAAAATGTGGGAAATGCCCGGATTATTGAGACTGCTTCCGTCTCTAAAAAGTCTGTCACTGTTCAAAAAATAAGTCTTATATTTTTAGGCAGTTTCTTGGGTATCTTTCTGGCTACAATGACCATTGTCATTTTAGAAATTAGAGATACATCTATCAAAAGACTCAAGGAAGTTAAGGAATTGTTTGGGTATACCTTACTCGGTGTTATTCCTTCCTTAAGCAAGAAAGCTATTTCAAGACGGAAGGATATGGAGTGGACGATTCCAGAACTTCCGGTAAGAGATGCTCCTCGTTTGCCCATTGCCCAAGCTTACCAGATACTTCAGGCTAACCTCAAATTTACCAGTTCCGATAACCCGTTGCGAGCGATCGCAATCACTAGTTCTGTCCCCAAAGAAGGTAAAAGTACAGTTTCTGCCAATTTAGCTGCAGTAATGGCTCAATTAGGACGTAAAGTATTGTTGGTGGATGCAGATATGCATCACTCCTTGCAGCATCATATTTGGAATTTCACCAATACAGCAGGTTTAAGTGATGTGATAGTTGGTGAGGCTGAATTTAATACCACTGTCAAAGAAGTGATGCCTAACTTACATATACTAACTGCCGGAGTAATTCCACCCAACCCCTTAGCCTTACTCGACTCCAAGCGAATGGCTGCTTTGATTGAGCATTTTTCTACAATTTATGATTTTGTCATCATAGATACACCCCCGTTGGCATTGGGTGCTGATGCTCTGACACTAGGCAGAATTATGGATGGTGTTTTGTTAGTGGTAAGACCTGGAGTAGTTACTTTTGCAAGTGCGACTGCTGCTAAAGAGTCCCTGGAACGTTCTGGTCAAAATGTATTGGGATTGGTGGTTAATGGTGTAATCGTTGAAAACGAACCCGACAGTTACTTCTACTATGCCAAGGAATACTCAGAACAGAAATACTCCCGTCAAAAGGTTACTAAACCCATGAATTATTAGCTAATTGAAAAAATAATTTTATGAATCCAGAAGTATCCATAATAATTCCTGCTTATAACACTGAAGCATACATTGCTCAAGCAATAGAATCAGCTTTAACACAAACTGAAAAAAATATTCAAGTAATTGTAGTAGACGATGCTTCTGATGATAGTACAGCAAAGATAGCCAAAAGTTTTTCCGATCCACGTCTGAAGGTATTTATTAATTCACAAAACTTTGGGCAGAATTATGGTCTAAATTATGCAATCAAAAAAGCTACAGGCAAATGGATAGCAACATTAGACTCAGATGATTGGTTCGCACCAGACAGATTGGAAAAACTTTTACATTGTGCATATGCAGAAAATGCAGACATGATTGTCGATGATTTATATTTAATCGGAGATGGAAATACTAAACCGTGGAGTACCCTCTTACGTGAAAGCAAAGCGCATATTCCAACCATGAAATATATAGATCCTATGTTTTTTATTGAGAATGATGTGCCAGGAATGTGGAGTTTTCCTCTTGGTATAACAAAGCCTTTAATCAAACGAGACTTTCTTATTCGTCATGGTATCGAATATATGGAAAATATAAGGCTTGGTTGCGATTTTTACTTCTTTCTAAATTCCTTGGTGCATGGAGCTAAATGTTTATTTATACCAAAATCTTATTATTTTTATCGTTCTCGTACTGGTTCACTTGTAACCACGAGTCAAATTAAACGTCTCGAAGAATATTCTAAGGCAACCGAATACTTCCTGAAGCAAGACATCATGAAAAATAATCCGGAATTATCTCTTGCTTTGTCTAAACGACTCCACTTAATTGAAAGAACTAGACCATATTTGCAAGTTATAGATCCTTTCAAGGAAGGTAAATTATTAACTGCTTTAATTGAAATGGTACGTAATCCCTATTTTTTCTGGCATTTGCTGACACAATTACCAAGAATATTTATCCGTCGGTGGCATTACTATTTTCCAACAAAAATCATAAATTGATATATTAAAAAGAGAAAATAATCATGAAAGTTGCTTTACTACATTTTTGTTTCTACGAATACACCGTACAATTAGCGAATGCCTTATCTAAATATGTCGATTTAACAGTGATTCATCCAACAGAATTATCTGCTCAATGCAAAAAAGCTTTTGACCCAAGCATTAACGTATGTAGCTTTGATAAACCACGGATTCGCAACCCAGGCAATATAAAATCCATGTCGAAAATGATGAATCTTATTCGGAAGCAAAAACCTGATGTTTTACATGTCCAAGAAACAAACGATCCGTGGTATGACTTGGCATTATTACTTAATAAAATGCCACCTTTAGTAACAACTATCCATGATGTCTTTCGTCATCCTGGAGATAAAGACGCTGTTCCAGGTTCAGAATATACCCGCAGACTAAGTTTTTACAAATCGCAACAACTAATTGTCCATGCACACTTGCTGAAAGATGCTCTGATTCAGCAATTCCATGTTCCCCATGCACGAGTGTGTGTTTTACCCCACGGTGAACTTGGCAGTATGTATGAGAAGTTAGCAACCGATAAAATTGTCCAAAGAGAGCCTTATACAATACTATTTTACGGACGTATTTGGCCCTATAAAGGATTGAAATATCTACTTGAGGCAATGTCATTAATTGCAGAACGTATTCCTGAGATAAAGTTAGTTATTGCTGGGAGGGGGGAAAACCTTGCAGAATATTTTCCTGATGGTTGTGACTCCAAACATTATGAAATGTTGAATCGTTTTATTCCGTCAGAAGATGTTGCTGGCTTGTTTAAACGGAGTACAGCAGTGATTTTACCTTATATTGAAGCATCCCAAAGTGGAGTTGCAGCAGTTGCTTTTGCGATGGGAACACCAGTTATTGCTTCCAATGTGGGTGGTTTAGCTGAAATGATTAGACATGAACAAGATGGACTTTTAGTGCCTCCTGGTAATATTCCGGCTTTAGCTGATGCGATTATTCGTTTATTAGGCGATCGCCAGTTGCAAGAAAAGCTCCAAATAGCAGGATTCCAGCGTTGTGAGAATGATTTGAATTGGTCGAATATTGCGAAACAAACGGTTGAAGTTTACGAAAAAGCGATCTACTTAAACAATCCAATACAGCAAAGACAAAAATATATTGGCATAGGAGAATCAAAGCTGTAGCTGTTGATGCTCCTACCAAGATAATTAATTACAAAGGTAATACTGATTTTACATTTTACACTCAAGGAATGAAAAAACTTCTGGAGCTTGCCGAACTAGGATTTACAGTTATATCCTTACTACTTTATTCCGGAGGCCCATTAACTGTCATTTTATCAGGTGGTGCTAGTGAAGGAGAAGAAGGAGAAGAAGCGAGTGAAGGTGGTGATAGTTCATTAATTCTAATTTTCTTTTTAGTAAATTATATTATTACTTCTGTTTTGCTAGCTTTGCGATGGAAAAAGGCAATTTTTGTCCTGAAAAAAAACAACTGGATAACAGCATTAGTCGCACTTGCTGTCATTTCCGTATTTTGGTCTTACATACCAAATAAAACTATTAGTCGTGGTATAGCGATTGTAGGAACAACACTATTTGGGCTTTATTTAGCATCACGTTATTCAATGAAAGAGCAACTCCAACTTTTTGGCTTAATGTATTGGTTAGCAGTAGTGCTAAGTTTTGTTTTTATTGGAGCATTGCCTAAATATGGAATTATGAGTGGACTTCATGAAGGAAAATGGCGGGGTATATATAATCATAAAAACACTTTAGGTAAAATTATTTCTCCTGGGATAATTATTTTTTTATTATTAGCTATTGGCAGTACTAAAAAACGCTGGCTTTTTTGGCTGGGATTTTTGTTATCGCTAATTCTTTTGTTACGTTCAACTTCAACAGGTTCTTTGTTAAATACTGTGATGCTTTTAGTTGCATATTTATGTTACCGAGTTTTTCGCTGGCGCGATGACTGGCTGATTCCTGGTTTAATTTCAGTAGTAACAATAGGCGGAAGTTTATATTTATTCTTGTCAACAAACTCTGAGCTTTTGTTAACTGCACTTGGTAAAGATACAACACTCACTGGTCGTGGAGATATGTGGCCCTATATATTTGAAATGATTTGGAAAAATCCTTTACTAGGGTACGGGTATGGTGCATTTTGGTCTGGGCCGGGTACTCCCTCTTTTCATATTTGGCAAGTAACAGGTTGGAAACCACCAAACTCACATAATGGATTTTTAGACATTTGGCTTCATCTGGGGTTATTAGGGCTATGTTTATTTCTTTTTGAGTTTATAGTCATTACTTTACCTAAAGCCTTGAATTGGGTACGTTTGAGTAGAACGTCAGAAGGATTGTGGCCTATTTTATATATTACATATATGTTACTAGCTAACTTAAGTGAAAGTACTTTGATGATACAAAATGATTTATTTTGGGTATTTTATGTAGCCATAGCTTTTTCGGTGCAAATGTTACCGGAATATTCAAGAAAAGCCATAATCTAACCTACGGATGGAAAAACTCAGAACCCCGACTTTTTGGAAAAGCCGGGGTTTTTGTTTTACCAACTTTACTAATACTTTTTATTGATTACTGTAGGTTCACTGATGAAAAAGATGTACTGATAATGCCATCTTAATACAAGGATGATTTTGGTGTTCTTACATTTATGCACTAATTTAATCGCATAAATAGAAGAGATGCAAGAATACATACTCATCAGCAATAAATACAATCAATAACAACTATTTATCCCGAAAAATGAATCAACCAAACATTGTGATGGTAGGTGCTAGCCTTAAACAAAATGGGGGTATAGCAACTGTTGAAAATCTCATATTAAAAAATGCTTCTTCTCAAATATTAATCCAACATATAGCAAGCCATGATGAAGGCTCTCCAATCCACAGAATTAAGGTGTTTTATCAAGCATTGACTGTGTTTTTGTTGAAACTATTAAGTAAGAAAACTGACATTATACATATTCATCTTTCTGATGGAGGTAGCACTTTAAGAAAAGCAGTTATAGTATTAATTGCTTTAATGTTTCGCAAACCTGTATTGATGCACGCTCACGGTGCTGAATTTGATGTGAAATACTCTAAGTTTCCCAAATTAGCCCAGCAAATCATGAATGGGATATTTCGTCGCTCTGAGGGTTTTATTGTCCTCTCAAAAACCTGGAAAGAATATTATGTAAAAAATCTGGGTTTAAATGAGAAACAAGTTATTATCTTACCCAATCCAACAGAATTACCAACAAAAATTCCCAACAGAAAAGATGTTAATAAAGTTAAATTAGCTTTCTTTGGTCGTGTTGGCGATCGCAAGGGTACTTTTGATTTAATTAAAGCTTTCGCAAACCTCCCAAAGAATATTCAAGAAAACTCGGAATTGATTATCGCTGGGGATGGGGACATTGAACAAGGGGAAAACTTGGTTAAAAGTCTCAATATTTCTGAGAAAGTCACTTTTTTAGGCTGGATAGACCCTCAAACTAGAGATGCACTGTTGGCAACAGTCGATGTGTTTGTCCTGCCATCATACAACGAAGGTTTGCCTATGGCTTTATTAGAGGCAATGGGATGGGGATTACCCGCTATTGTTACACCAGTAGGAGGTATCCCGGAGTTAATCATTGCTAACAAGAATGGTTTATTAGTCACTCCAGGTAATATACAACAGTTATCTGAGTCCATGCAACTGTTAATTGAAAACGAGAATTTACGGATAGAAATAGGAAAACAAGCCAGAAAAACCGTCGCTCCTTTTGATGTGAAAATCTATTGCGATCGCCTGAATGATATCTACACTCAAATTCTGCAGTCAGAGCCAGATTTGATCGTAGCTCCTGGTACTCAAACAATTACTCAATAGAATTTGAGTTTTTTGGAGATATTCTATTTAACAACCAAAAAAATAGTTAATTATGAGAGTCAACATTGGTGGAATCGAAATTGACAAATACAGCTTTTATGAAGTCATTGAAACTATTGGCAATCATGTATTGACAAAGGGTCAACCTTCCTATGTAGTAACGCCCAATGCACAGCATATTATCTCATTACAAAAAGATAACCGTTTTCGAGAGATATATCGCAAGGCTTTTTTAGTAGTACCCGATGGTGTTTCATTGCTATGGTCAGCTAAGTTTTTACAAACACCATTAAATGGAAGAGTGAATGGTACAGATTTGTTTGAAAGATTGTGTGAAGTTGCCCAAGAAAAAGGATTAAAAATATTTTTGTTGGGGGGTCGTCCAGGTGCTGCAGAGAAAGCTAAAGAAACTCTCCAAAAAAGGCTTGTAGGTATTCAAATTGTGGGCACTCATTGTCCACCCTACGAATTTGAGTCACAAGAAAAAGAAGTAGCACTGATTAACACCAAAATCAAAGCAGCAGCACCAGATATTCTATTTGTCGGATTGGGTGCCCCTAAACAAGAATATTGGATACATGACAATTATCAAGAGCTAGGAGTACCCATTTCTGTTGGTATTGGAGTTAGCTTTGAGTTAGTTGCCAACATGGTGCAAAGGGCACCTGTCTGGATGCAAAAATGGGGTTTAGAGTGGCTATTTCGCCTAATTGTAGAGCCAAAACGCCTATGGAAGCGTTACGTTATGGGCAATCCCCAGTTTCTATGGCTAGTGCTGATGCAACGATTGGGTTTGTATAAGGGGGAATTAGGAGTTAGGAGTTAGGAGGAGCGGAGTTTTGACCAATAACAAATAACAACTAACAATTAACAACTCCTTAGAGGATACCTGTGAGTTGCCCATTTCCCATTCCCAGTTCTCATGTTTAAAAAATTGACAAGACGACGATCGCTTTATTTGGGTTTAGGAGCTTTGACCGCTTTGGGTACTTTTGCCGGAAATGGCGAGTTAAAGCGTCAGCGAATTTTTGCTGCTTATGACCCCCAACGAGATTTTTCGGTTGTTGGGGGAGATTCTTTAAAGAAACGTGCTGCCTCTAAAGGGATAATATATGGAGCAGCTATTCGCCACGACCATCTAAAAGAAGATGCTAAACTTGCTGCGGCTGTAGCAAATGAATGTGGGATATTAGTTCCCGAATGGGCCTTTAAGTGGTCTGTTTCCCAAAAACCCTTGCGTCCTAACCCAGATAGTTTTGATTTTAGTGCAGCAGATGAGATGCTTAAGTTTGCCAACACTCACGGTATGCTTTTTAGAGGGCACACTTTAGTTTGGCATGAGTCTTTACCTAAATGGTTTGGCGATCGCGTAAATCAGCAAAACGCCAAACAAATACTAGAGAAGCACATCAAGACTGTTGTTGGACGTTATGCAGGGAAAATCCATTCTTGGGATGTCGTTAACGAAGCTATCGAACCCGTGGATGGAAGGTCTGATGGTTTACGAAAAACTCCCTGGCTAGAGTTGTTAGGAACTGATTATATTGACTATTCCTTCCGGCTCGCTGCTGCTGCTGACCCTGACGCAATGCTAGTTTACAACGACTATGGGCTGGATTATGATACGAGAAAACATGAGGCAAAACGGACTGCTGTTCTTAAATTATTAGAGGGTTTAAAGTCGCGGGGGACACCAATTCACGCCCTTGGTATCCAAGCACACTTAGATGGGGAAGCCACTGATTTTAATCCTACAAAGTTACGTGAATTCTTGCGTAATGTCGCCAATTTGGGATTGAAGATTATGATTACCGAATTGGACGTCACAGATAAAAAGTTACCTTTAGATACAACTGTAAGAGACCATATTATTGCTAAAGCCTATGAGGACTATTTGAATGTAGTACTTGAGGAAACAGCAGTCATAGCTGTGTTGACTTGGGGTTTGAGTGATAAATATACCTGGTTATCAGAGTTTCAACCACGGGCAGATAAAGCACAAGTCCGTCCATTGCTGCTTGATGCAGGGATGAACCGCAAATTAGCATGGAATGCGATAGCCCGTGCTTTTGATAAATCTCTTAGGAAAAATAGGAGTTAGGAGTTAGGAGTTAGGAGTTAGGAGTTTTGACAACCAACAACCAACAACTAACAACTAACAACTATCAACTAATAATCATCTTGCTGAAACAACCCCAACAAAGGTCCGAGAATCACTCCAAAGACAAAGCCGCCAATGTGCGCCCAGTAAGCGACTCCGCCACTTTCTAGGTTCATTCCACTAGGTTGTAGGCTCGCAAGACCGGCAATTATATTCTGGATGAAGAAAAAGCCGATAATTACTAATGCGGGAATCCTGATTGTAGTGGCGAAAAAACCCAAGAAAACTAAGCTTAGAACTTTGGCTTGGGGAAAGCGGATAATATAGGCACCGAGGATACCAGCGATCGCACCACTTGCACCCAAAGAAGGAATTGCAGAATTCATACTAATAAACCATTGAGCTAAGGCTGCACCCGCACCGCAAGCCAAATAAAAGATTAGATATTTTAAATGACCCAATCGGTCTTCAATATTGTTACCGAAAACCCATAGATAGATCATGTTTGAGATTAAATGCCACCAGCCACCGTGCAAGAATTGGGAGCTAAACAAAGTTCCCCATTCTGGAAATGTTTGATTGACTGGCGCACCTGCCAAACTGGCGCTGAACTGTTGTGGTATTACGGCATACAATTGGAAGAATTGCTCTAATTGTGCATCTGACAGACTAACTTCATAGAGAAAAATAAAAATATTCATGCCAATCAGCCCATAAGTTAAAAATGGGGTGATTCGCGTCGGGTTGTCATCATGCAGAGGAATCACAGGCGTTTTTCCTAATTATTTATTACCTGAAATATAGCCTGTTTGTTAGTTGATTGTTGAGCGCCAGATGCCCCAAATCAGGAAACCCGACCACGGCACTGGCTCTTTGTTCACTGTCAACCCTTAACCACTAGAAAGTTTCCATTTCCCGAGATTTATCGCTAAACAAGCCTAGCACAGGACCAAGAACCGCCCCAAACAAGAAACCGCCTGCATGCGCCCAATAGGCTATTCCGCCGCTTTCCATGCCGATATTGGTTGGTGCTTCCAGACTGGCAACACCATAGAAACCCTGTTGGAGAAACCAAAATCCCAGAAAGAAGTACGCAGGCACGCGGAAGGTGGGGAAGAAAAAGCCCAAAGGAACTACACCGAGAATTTCAGCTTGGGGAAATCGGAGAATGTATGCACCCATTACACCAGCGATCGCGCCACTTGCACCTAATGATGGAATTCCAGAAGTTTGGGAGAAATACCACTGCGTCAATGATGCCAAAACACCGCAGCTTAAATAGAAAATTAAATACTTGATATGTCCCAGCTTATCTTCAATGTTGTTACCAAAAATCCACAGAAACAACATATTGCCTGCTAAGTGCAATATACCACCGTGGAGAAATTGGGATGTAATCAAAGTCAACCATTCTGGTACAGGCTGATTTACTGAAACACCCGCAAAGCTTGCAGTGAGTTCTCGTGGAACCACAGCCGCTAAATGAAAAAACCCATCTAAGGCTTGGGGAGGTAGACTTGATTCATACAAAAAAGCAAGGACATTGGCAGCAATCAGCCCAAAAGTAACATATGGGGTGATTGAGATTGGATTATTGTCTCTGATTGGAACCACGACTATTTCCCCTGATTTTTCAGCAGTCAGCCTCACAATACCGAATTTTTCGCCTAATTTGTCCTAGCCTCTAGATAGATGTTGCTAATAAGCTAAACCAGATCTAGTACTCTGTCACACTTACATTGGTCAGATCCCGGACTTCTTAAAGAAGTCCAGGATCTCGCAGCCCAAAGTCCCTTGACAGAGCTTATCTGGTGAGTTCTGGAGCTATGGTTTATCCTCGCTGTTCTTTTTAATACCCCGACAAGAACGCAGGGTCGCTTGTTTTGAGTTGGGGTCTGAATCCAAATATATAAACCTCCTTCCTTCTTCCTTCTTCCTTCATTCATTCAATTTCACCATACCAAGCTTGATAAAATTCTAAATAAGTCATCTTTTCGGCACAATGCCAAACAAGTTTATAGCAATGGCGAAATTGTTCCATTTCAATATCTCTAACTTGATTGGAAAAGCAATCTTTGAAAAATGCAATCAATGCGGGCATTTGTTCGTCAAGCAGAATCTTCTTAAAATTATCTGCTGTTCGTTTACGTACTAATTCGTTTGCGGCTGATTTGACTAACCTTAATAAAGTATCAAATGCAATTAAGTTACCTGGATCGATCTTTGCTAATCTGCAAGCTCTACGTCTTTTTGTATCCTCATCTTGAGTAGATATAATCCCTTCAATTAAATTAGTAATTGTCCGACTCTTCTCAACAGTATTTATGCTAGTATTTGAGGTTTTTTGGATAGTAATATTTTCAATTTTTAGTGGTGCTAATCCCAGAGCGATCGCATTATCGGGAGCAATTATACGTAAACTTTCTGCTGCTTGTTCGCGGAGAGAATTATTATTAGTGGTGGTAATAATTTTTTCTAATGTACAAATAGCAATTTGGTTACCTGGCTCAATTTTACCCAAGCTATAAGCAGCTTTACGACGGGTTGAGTCTTTGTTGGTAGATTCAATAATTTTGATTAGTGCGGCGATCGCTATAGAATTACCTTTTGCAACTTTTCCCAAACTATCTGCGGCTTGCCAACGTAAAGTTTCATGACGAATAGTTCTCACAAGTTGCTCTAAAGCGGCGATCGCAACTTTGTTTCCAGGGTCAAATACTTTACCTAAACTATATGCCGCATTCCAAGTATCGAAATCATTTTGACTAGTTTTGACAAACTCTTGTAATAAGTTAATCGCACATCGACGGTCAGTTTTTAATAAAGCGACTCGCGCACCTTCTACAATTGGCGATGGAAATCTATACCACTTTTGTTGTGTCGGGTGAAAATAGCCAAAGCGCCATTTAATCAATTGCGATACAATTTGATTACTAAAAGTGCAATCTACAAATTCAGAAATCCCGATTGCTGCTAAAAAATAAGCTTGATAGCTATAGAAACCACCACAATTATCGGGAAAATCAATTAACGCGCTTAAAAATTCTTCTTTGTCTAGTTGTGGGATATCATTCCTTCCCAACCATAGCAAAATTACTTCCCGCCATTCTGAGTCGAAGATGCGGTAACTGGAGAGTGGGAGATGGGGGAAGGGGGAGGATTTTGGAAAAGAATTTTTTGCGTCATTCCGTATTCCCTGACTGAAGAAAAAGCGCCAATCGTTTATCGCTAGTGCTGCAAAGTATTCCTGAAATGTGGGATGGTAGAAGGCGTAGACTTTTTCTCCTTGAGTTTCTGATATTCCTACCTGATTTAACCAGCCAAGCTGAAGTGCGTTCTTAAACATTCCCTCATCAGAAGCACCTAAGACTTGAGAAACAAAGCTGTGACTCAATCGGAATCTAGTTTTTTCTTGAGAAATAGCCAGCAAAGCCAATTTTCCTAGTGCTTTATTTAACTCCTGCCTAGTAGTATAGTTCGTGGGAAAACGGTCTTCTTTCCACTGGTAAATAGCTTCCACAAATTGCTCGTACAGCATTGCCTTGGTGTTGGGTAATCCTCCCCGCCTTAGCCCCCAAATCCGGCATAGCAGCGCCAAACGTAGCGGATTTTTCACAGTATCTTTAATCCGTCCTCGTCCGCGCTGGTTTAATTCTGCCCGTAAACTTTCTCCCAATCCTGGATTTTCCTGAAACCAATGGCTAATGAACTGTTCCACCAAGCCTGGAGTTTCAGCATCTCCATAAGTAAAATTCAGGTTGCGGTAAGTATCAAAAGTTTCTAGTACATTTTTGCCCGAATCCCAAACATTCAGCCTACAAGTTAGCACCACTTTCGCATCTGCTACCCAACCTGTGAGAAAATTGGCAATCTTTGTCAGCGCATGACTAGATTCCATCGCCATTTCATCGACCGCATCCAGCAGCAACCATACCTGCCCTTGGTTAAATTGTTCGCAGAATGCTTCCTCTATCTCTGGTGAAACCTGACGCTTGCGAGTAGCTACCCGCAACCAATCTTGAATTAGATAATCCTCTAATGTCTTTCCTTGCAAATCCGCCAGAGAAATCCAGACAACCAAGTCTTGAGTATTATCCAGCACCCATGAAGCAATTTTTTGCAGCAGCGTTGTTTTTCCAGCCCCTGGTTCTCCTAAAATGGCGATCCGGCTGCTCTGCGGATGATACAGCACTTTTTGTAAAAATTCATCCGGTGTAAAAGTGTGTTTGATTTCAGTCTCTTCAGTTTCGTATAAAGTTGAACCCTGTACCGGAGAAACATCATCACTGTGCCTATCACGATGCTTGCGTTCTACCAACCCCAAAGGTACATAAACGTCATCCCATATAAATGTCACTCCATCTACACAAGTGAGGGGGTTAGTGGTTAGTCGTTGCTGGTTTTGTGCCTCTAAGGTAGTACGGCAGATTTCTTGCCAATTATTTATGGGTAATTGGGGAGAATCAGCTACACTTCTTCCTAGTCCCCCTCTCTTCTCAACGCGCCGACTTTCCCACACAGTGTCAAACTGTTGTAAATTGCCTTGTATATTGTGGCGATCGCACCAAAGATGGAGAGTAAAGTGCCAATTTTCCGAACCACCGCGAGTTGGACGATTATCTTCCAGAATTTCTAAAAAATCTGCAAAGCGTTTGAGTGCTTCTTTAATTTGTTCGGCGTTTAGGGGAGTTTCGCTTGATTGCAAACCTGTCAGTAAGAGCAGATATCTTACTTTCGTCCTTACAACCAGGCGATTTTCGCTTTGCCAGCGAGTCTGTATCTGAGGACGTAGAGCATCTAAAGCAGCTTCATTGCAGTCTAGCTCCTCATTAGCATAAGCCAACAGCGCCGCCAGTAAACGGAGCGATCGCTTTTTAGTTTCAGTACCATAACTTGCTCTTGCCATTTGCTCCTAACTCATAACTCATCACTCCTAACTCCTAACTCCTAACTCCTAACTCCTAACTCCTAACTCCCTAAAGAAAAGTTGGGGGATTCCCCTAAGTGAAAGCTACTTCCCCTAGGTTTATAATCCCGATTTTACAAGCTTTTCCAGCATTAACGAACTTGATTAGCTTGGGGGAATGCTTCCGCAATACTCTATATACATGAAGGTTGTTCGCGGGACTTTGGTACGACTTCCGAACCACTCTGTTAAAGTGCTACCCGCAGTCGCGCCGCCATTCCCCGAATAACTTTCTCTTCAATACGTTGTCTTAATGTATTATGTTAAAACTAATTTATACAGAAAATAGCTTCACCCTAGAGCGTCTGGAGGAATCTTTGGAAGCTTGGGTAAATACAAGAGTAATTTTATCTCTGCATTCAGCGACAAGTTTTCATATTAAATCTAGTACTGCTGCTTTTCTGATTCGAGATGAGGAAATAAAGTTTTTTAAAACCGCCAAGTCGCCAAGTTCGCCAAGAAATGAGTTAGAGAATGTAAGTCAAGAGAATCTTATTGATATCTGTCGTTGTGATGCTGAATATTTGGAAGTAACTTTTAAAGGCGTTTGGATGACATCAGATATCATTTGTGAGACGGGTGTTTTTGTCACAAATTTGAGTCCATCTGCTGAATTATTGTTTCAAAAACTATCTCAAAGCGGACAATTTTGTCACGCTTAACCCCTGCATTTCTCTGCGTCCTCAGTGTCAGATCCCCGACTTCTTTAAGAAGTCGGGGATCTTGCAACCAATGGAACTCAATACACAGAAATAATAAAATTTCACAGTCTGTATAAATATTTTTTCTAATTTTTGGGAAATACAAATATGGTTCCTAACTCAGAAAATCGCGTTGAACAGGTAGCTCAAGAAGATTTGGTTATGTTTATCAATGCCTGTCTTGCCTGCACGGGACAGAAAGAATTTTATGATGATGCTTACGGTCAGCGAGTATCAATAGATTTTCTGCACGATTATATTTTAGGTAATTACCGTTTGCTATACGCTCGTAGTTTAGCAGCAGGTATCAACCACTTTAACCAAGCACAAATTATCTTCAAGCTGTTAGCAACCGGAAAACAAACCCTCAGAGAACATAAAGCAGAAGAAGGTGCATTAATCGCCACAGCTTTACAAAATTTACCACCACAACGGGCTTGGGGGGTATTGCAACAATTGCGGAAACAGGGGATAAATAACCGTCGCAGTCGGGCGCTCGCTCGCGATTATTTAACTCAACGACGGGATCTGAGTTTTGATGCAATTAAGTATAGAGGAAAAGTGAGAGCGATCGCATCCCACGCCCACTTGAATCTTCCAGGGGAATTGGGTACATTTCTCTTTGCTTTCAACGAACCAAAATCCTATACAACTCCGTTATTTGAGCAGTTTCGTCAAGCGCACTACAGCGCAGAAGCGGTTTATGAACTACCTTTCACCATCGCTGAAGGTTTAGCCGCAAAACACAAAATACCCCGTGAAGTTTTTCTATCTCGCATCCAAGAAAGGATGACTCTTACGGAGAAGTTACGTTTTCAAGGTGCGGCAGAACGTACGGAAGTTGAAATTAACCTCAACTTAGGACGACTTCCTCTAACTAAACTGGCATTGTACATTCTTTCTTTACCTTTGGAAACCCGAGAAAAAGAATGGGATACCTTAAATCAAGCGTTAGATAAATCTGCTCGACTGGCGTTAAAAAAAGCACCATTAAAACTCGGACGAGTCGCGGCTGTATTAGATTGCAGCTACTCCAGTTATGGCTCCAACGAAAAACGCCGCCGTCCCTTAGCTGTAGCTGTTGCTACCCACTACTTATTAAAAGCCGCAGCCAAAGACTACCGCGCCTTTTGGACAACTTCTGTCAAAGAGGCCTTGTTTGCCCGTCCTTGCGGACAAACAGACTTAGCAACACCACTGCTGGCAGCATTGGGTTGCGGTGCTGAGTCAGTAGTAATTGTATCAGATGGTTGTGATAATAACCCACCCAACGGCGCGGCAGAAGTCTTGCGGATTTTCCGCAGCAAGTTAGACCCTTTCCGTAAAACCTCGATAGTCCACTGCAATCCTGTATTTAATAGTGAGGATTTTTCCTTACGTCCCCTTAGTCTGAGCATCCCGACAGTCGGACTGCGAGACGCGGAAGATTTACCGACAATGTTAGGATTCGCTCGTTTTGCTGATGGTTCCGCACACTTAGCAGAACTAGAAACCTATCTGGCCGAACGTGTGGCTTTGATGTTAGGAAATTAGTTTAGGACTTACGAAAAACTCTCCTAAACTCTTCTCTTATTTCTTGGCGTACTTGGCGTCTTGGCGGTTCCATAAATCAAAGTTTCTGCGTAAGTCCTATTGTTAATAAATTATCACTGCTTCGCCTTCCGAAGGTAGCACAACTACGAACCTGTTTACATTCGTTCACGCTCTAAAACAACTCAGCCAAATTGAATTTTTCTATCTTTCCTCAACCAACAAATGACTAACTTATTAACAGACATATCCTTAAAAGGATTAGAAATAGCACCTTCCCAAGTCTGGGGTGCCGTCCGCATTGTCCCACTACTGCGCCGTCGCATACGTGGAGATTTACGCTTAATAAAACGTTCCTATAACGAAGATATCAGCATTGTCTCCTTAGAAGGTGATATGCAGTATATGTCCTACATTCCCCACGGCTTGGTTATGTCTTGGAGTGATGATGGTAATCCGGTGGCTGCTTATGGTGGACAAATGAAGAAACCTGACGAAAAACGTCTTGACTGCGGTTGTGCTAGTGTGCGGTTGATGCATCGCATGGCAAAGCGAGAGTCAAAAAACCAACTGCGATTTTTACCACTGCATTTGGCAATGGAGGGTTTTCTATCTTTATTTTTTTCTGGTCCTGATATCGCTTGGAGTGAATATTCAAATTATGCCCAATCTCATGGACTGGGTTTCCGTTACGAAACTGCTGTAAATGGTAGTTATATTCCAGGACTTGAAGAGGCTTTGCGAGTATTTGAAATTCATCAAAGACAGGTTGGGGTGTTGGTGTTTGTAGCGGAGGCACTGGCTTCAGCTTTTGTTGTTCCTACTCCCGAAGATTATCGATTGTTACATACCAGTTTGATAGAAGATTTTTACGGTGAACTGCTCTATCAGTATGGCTTACTTTACGATACCACTTATCCAATGGATGTATCTATAGATGAGTCGAAAATCAAAAATTTGGCAGATTTAAGAAGCGCTGTATGTAAAATGCGTTCTGATTGGGCATCTTTTCAAAGTTGTATGGCGAATGGACTGTTGGAAAGTCCTTTGCAATCAAAGATAATCTATGCTGCTGAACCATTTTTGTTGCAACGGTTCATGACAAATTTGCAACTGAAAGAGGAAAACCACATCGGAGAAGCAATTATTCGGGAAAATGAGGAGTTGGAATATCTCAAAACTTATCGTTTATCAGCTACACAAACTCGCCGAGCGTATTTGTTGAGTAAGCTAGCAGAACATAATTGGAATTTGGATCGGACTGCAAACGCATTGGCTAATACTCGTGATGAATTTGTTTTGCGTTTGGAAAATGCTGGGTTTGGCTATTTGTTGAATCAGCATATAAGGGATGCGGCGCAAAAAAAAGCAAATCAGCGGTGATATTAAGCATTTACAGGACTTAAGACAAGAGAATACGGCTGTTAAGGTGTAAGGTATGAAATCGTTTCCCCTTCGCTTCTTAGTTACTTCGTGGTTAAATATATCTTTTTTTAACCACGAAGTAACTAAGAAGCGAAGGTAAGAGTTAAGATTAGGTATTTTGCACTACCAGTCGTATATACGAATAAGGAGCGCAGATTGCATATAAGCCCAACGTCAAGAGGGTAGCTATTTTCTCTACAATTAAGGTTAAAGCCTAATGCATCCGATTGCAATTAATAAAAACCAAAAATTTAAAATCGATGGAACGCTCAATATATTTAGATTCTCACTCAACGACACCTGTTGATGAACGGGTACTCGCTGCCATGATACCCTACTTCACCGAACACTTTGGCAACCCATCCAGTATTAATCATCTTTATGGTTGGGAGGCCGAAGCTGCTGTCAAACAAACTCGGGAAATTTTGGCAGAAGCAATAAATGCCGCACCAGAAGAAATTGTATTTACTAGTGGGGCAACAGAAGCGAATAATTTAGCGATTAAAGGTGTGGCAGAAGCTTATTTTGAAAAAGGACAACATATTATTACTGTTGCTACCGAACATAGTGCTGTCCTTGACCCTTGTAATTATTTAAAAACTCTCGGTTTTGATATTTCAATTTTACCTGTCAAAAAAGATGGAATTATTGATTTAAATGAGTTCAAAAAAGCTTTCCGTCCCGATACAATTTTGGTTTCAGTGATGGCGGCAAATAATGAAATTGGGGTTTTACAGCCATTAGCAGAAATTGGAGAAATGTGCAGGGAACGTGGCGTACTTTTTCACAGCGATGCCGCCCAAGCTATTGGTAAAATTCCCTTAGATGTGCAAGCGATGAAAGTTGATTTGATGTCGCTTACGGCACATAAAGTATACGGTCCCAAGGGAATTGGTGCATTGTACGTACGTCGTCGCAACCCTAGAGTTAAACTAGCTCCCCAGCAACATGGCGGAGGTCACGAACGGGGTATGCGTTCTGGTACTTTATATACACCACAAATTGTTGGTTTTGGAAAGGCGGTGGAGTTAGGTTTACAATATTTGGAAACGGAAAACCAACGTCTGATGGAGTTAAGAGAAACTTTGTGGGAAAAACTTTCTCAGTTGCAAGGTATTCACCTCAACGGACATCCTACCCAGCGACTGGCAGGAAATTTAAATATTAGTGTTGAGGATGTGGATGGTGCAGCATTATTGTTAGGGTTGCAATCTGTGATGGCGGTTTCTTCCGGTTCCGCTTGTTCCTCGGTGACGACTGCACCTTCTCATGTTCTCACGGCTTTGGGTCATTCGGAACAGTTAGCTTATGCGTCTATCAGGTTTGGAATCGGACGTTTTAATACTGTGGAGGAGATTGAGAAGGTGGGGAAGTATGCGGTTTCTGTAATTCAAAGTTTACGGAAAACTGCGATTAGAATTTGAAATGCACCAGGAGCGTAGAGAAATTATTTTCTACCCTTTATTCACCTCATTTTGAGCAACACCTGTCCATGTCCCTTGCTTTTCTCTAAAACTATCAATTAAGCCTTTTAGTTCTTGAATGCAGTACGATTCAAAGCCCGCAGCTTGAAAAATTGCTGCACGCAAATATTCTGTAAAGGCATTAATATCGTTTTCAACCTCAAAAATTACATCCTCTTGGGGGGATTGAAACTCGTTGTAAACATCTATCGTGACTTGTCTAGGAGAATTGATAATTGGTGCTGCAACTCCTCTTACTCCTAAAATTTGTTGCCTTGTCTCAGGATAATAGAGTAATTTATGACCATATTTGGCGTATCTTTTGAGAACTGCAAAAGCTGGCTCATCACCAATATAATAGTTATCAACTATTTCGATATCAACACCAAGACTCTTGACAATTTTCTCGCGGGCATCGCTGTTCAGGGGAGCGCGAATTAAAACTTCGGCGACAGGACGAGCAAACCGTAAAAATAGTACGCTCAAACTATTTTCGAGCTTTGAGAAAAAGTATTCTTCCGACTTTTCAATTAATCTTGCTTTAACTTGATTGCTTCCCCACAACAAGCTTGTCATATATTCGACTAATTTTAATGCTTCATCTTGCAATTCCCCAGCAAGTTGTCTAGCAATAGCAGATAAAAATTTACTAACATCGCCATATAAAGCTTCACGCCAAGCAAAATTAGCTTTCATCCGGTCAAATTCTGGGTAAGAGTTAGCTGCAAAAATAATATCTTTTTTTCTAAAGGTTTCTTCCTTAAGTTTTTGAATTTCACTAGCAACTATTTGTAGATATCTTTCTTGAAATCTATCTAAACTACTAGTAGAATTTCCAGTTAAATTATCTAAAGTCCTACTTAAAACTGCATAATCATAAAATTTTTGTAAATCAGCTTTCTTTTTTTCCCATAGATGATTCCACCATTCAGCAAATAAAACTCGACGACGCTCTTCTTCAAAACGTTTTGCATCTTCGGGATTTTCTGGATATCGTTTGCTGACTAAATTATAAATTTCTTCCGAGGTACTTAAAATTGTATTTATCGAAGCCTCGCATCTCTTTTTTAAGATAAATACACGTTCGGTATTAATATAGTTAAATATTTTTTTTTTAATTTCTGGAATTCCAGTACCTTTTTTATTTAACGTTTCCTCATCAGTAATTCCAGTCAATTTTTTCAGTAGTTCCCGTTGTCGCAAGGGTAAGAGTTGGATTACGAAGCTCATCAACTAGATGAGTAATAGCTACCTCTAACTTGTTGGAGAGTTCTTGTAATTCAGAGTCATACGTATCTGGTAAATGCTTGGATATTTCTGTAGAAAAATTATGCCAATATTTAGAAAGAAGTTGTGCTTTTACTTCTACTTCTTCAAATACTTTGTATAGTTTATTGCTCATATTCAAGTCTGCTGTTTAATTTTTATAATTAGATACAGAAATATGACAAGCTTCTTACCAGCTTGCTTTTTCGTGATAACAAAATCTCTAACTATTCTTTTATAATCCGGAATAAACCGAAAAGCTTACGTAATTGTACTGCTTTAGACTGCTAAATTACTTATAATTGTTTTCGTTGTACGTTTATTGAGAGCAACACTATTTATTGCTCAATACAGTTCAATTAAGGAATTAGTGGTAAAAAATGGTCTTTTGTCGAGCCTCCGCAGTACAGAGTCTCGACAAGGATTTCGGGCTTAACTGAACGGTATTGATTTATTGCTTATCAGTATAGCGTTGCGAAAGGCTAGCTTACCCCAGGTATCGCTCTTCGGTTTAATTTCGTTATATCAAATGCGGCTAAATGCACATAGTTTAAAAAATCCATAAGCATTTTGGGTTAAAAATGAAGCTCTGGGGGAACTGCGTGCAATCAACCGGATTTGATATTACACTTTTCTTTCAACTCCCAAACAAACCCTCTGGTTCATGTTCAACTTATAGCAACACAATTGGAATGTGTACTTGAAAATTCTGAAAATCCTTATCTGTAGTAAAAATGCTGTAGCCACGATTGACTGCGGTTGCACATATCAGAAAATCTGTATTTGAACCTTGAACACCATTACTACGACAGGTGTTAAAAAACTCAGCGGCTAGTTCATAATCCGCTATGGTCAGTTCTAAATCGGGGAAAGCACGGAGATAATCTCGCAATCGTGTGAACTGTTCAGTATGACGGATACCAGAAAGAATCTCTTGACGAATAGCTCCCAATAAAAAAACCCGTCCATCAGTAATCAAATCGCGGAAATTATTGATGACATTGGCTTCATCATCTAGTGTCTTTCGACGTAAAGCAAGCGACCAAACAGATGTATCGACAATAACACTCATGCATTTTGTCGCTGCTGTTTATAGTTATAATCAGAGTCGTAGTCAATTGTGCCAAACAGTTCCATGACTTTTAGTTGCTTGCGACGTTGAATATACTCGTGCAAAGCAGCTTCAATGACTGCGCTAGAGCTTTTATAGTTGCCTAAAACAAGGGCTTCTTGAATCAGGTTTTCGTCTATTTGGAGATTATTTTCTTGCATTATTTAACTCCAATAGAGGTAATAACTTGATGATAGCCTACATTAGACAAAAGACACATCAATTGCGGAAACAGAGGATAAATAACCGTAGCAGTCGAGCGATCGCGTTAGCGCTGACTTGTCAGTTCGCACAAAATAACCGAGTATTGGAAAATACGATCTTCGGAGTTTACCGTAGGTATCGCATAAAATCAGCGCGTCATCAAAAGTACGATGCCTACGGGTAGTGTATCGCTTGACAATCAGGACACTTGCTACAAAATGACGACTGTAGTATGGTCTAACTAAAATTGAGATCGGAAGTTAATAAAAGAATATCTATATCTAAAATGGTAGCAGATTGAGCTAATTTCTCATCTGCTGTCACTAGAGAAAAATTATTAATTCTAGACACTGCTAAATGCAAAGCGTCCAAAGTTCTTAAAGGGAGATCAAATCTGGATATCCAATCTCTAGCTAAACGGTAATGTTGATTTTCCAATAAAACAAGACGATATAAACCTTCATGAAGATGATTTTCAAACAATTCTGTAATCCGTCTAGCGTCATTTTGCGAAAGTTCGCCCATTCTTACCCTACGAGATAAAGCAGAAAATAATTCCACCTCAACTAATTGACTAATGATTGGTTGATCTTTTTGTTCTTGTAATAGTTTTTCAACAACATCACTTAATTTTTCAGGCACATAATAAGGAACAATTGCGCTAGTATCCAAATAAATCAATATCTTTGGTTCTCTCTTTCTTCTAAGATTGTGGTACTCATTGCACTTCCTTTTAAAACTATAGTTTTTCTAAAAGAGTTTAAACTAGGAAATACTTTTTCTGCCTGTTGAGGAGGAAGAAGACGAGCGACTTCTTTGCCTTCTTTCATCAGAACAAATTGCTCACCTTTAGCCACTTGCTCTAGAAGGATATATAAATTTTTATTAGCTTCTTCAATTGTAATCTGAGTCATAACTATCTCAATATTTTACAAATGTATTCAAATTATATAACATAGATAGATGTTTTGTAAATAGATTTTATTAGTGATAGCTCTATCGCAGTATTGCTATGACTAAATTTTTATTAGAGCAAAACAATATTGGCAAGATTAATTATATCAAGTGTAGCGATCGCCAAAAATCATGTCTTAATGAAAAGTGCGTAGTTTACCGCCGCAACCAACTAATTAATCAAATAATTCGTAAGCGTTTAGGACTATCATGAGTGCGATAGCGCCAGCGCTGACTTGTCAGTTTGTATAAAATAATCGTGTCGAGCGAAAGTGCGATCTTCGGAGCTTCCCGTAGATATCGCGTAAAATAATTAATGTAATCGAAAGCGCGTAGTTTACCGAAGCAGGCATTGCTTTCCCTATATCCCCGACTTCTTTGAAAGTTGTCGGGCATATAAACTAGACTATATCAATAAGTGTATGCTTTACAAAAAACAACAATATGAGCAGTAACCTTTTACAACGCATCACCTATAATCCTGACATTTGCCACGGCAAGCCTTGTGTTAGAGGACTTCGTTATCCTCTAGAATTGATTCTCGAATTACTTAGCTCTGGGATGACAATTGATGAATTTTAGCAGATTATGACGATTTAGAGCGGGAAGATATTCTAGCTGCTCTGCAATTTGCTGTTCGTCTGAGCCAAGTTAAAAGTATATATAGGATTGGATTGCTTCATGAAATTTCTTGTTAATGCTCAATTACCTGTTCGACTTGCTCGATTTTTAGAATCTGCGGATTACGACACAATCCATACAAAAAATTTACCCAACAAAAATGCTACATCGGATACAGAAATCAATGCCGTTTCAATACGGGATAATCGTGATGATTAAGATGATAAATTATGGAAGAAAATAAGCCATGATTACTAAAGTAAAGAAGAAATTACTATCAAAGTTCCCTCTGAGGTAGCAGAGTCATACCGCAATGCTACTGAAGAAGAACGGGAACAATTTCAACTTAAGATTGCCGCAATTACTAGACAATGATTTAATTAAAGTGTCCTAAATACGAGAAACAACAACTATGTCCTTACAACTGACAATCAACTACCCTGAAACATTACTTGATGCTGTTGGCAAAACCAGAGAACAATTTGAACAAGAATCAAAATGGGCAATGGCTGTTAAACTCTATGAAATGAAACGCCTTTCCTCTGGTATGGCTGCTGCATTAGTGGGAGTAGATCGAGTCACCTTTATCCTCAAACTAAATGACTATGGGGTTCCCTTAATTGACCTTAGTGAAGAAGAATTATTATCAGATATAGAAAATGCCTAGTACCAATCAAATTGTTATTAACACTTCTCCTTTAATTGCCCTTGTCGCTGCTGTGGGTGACTTAAAGATTTTAGAGTCTCTTTATACTGATACCACCCTAGAGGAAAAGGTTTTAGAATTTATTAAAGCGGTTGTAATTGACAAGTTTGCCAATTTAAGCAGGGAGGAACTGGAAGTTATGTTGAATTTAGATTCTTTGAAAAAAAGTAAAGTTTATCAGGAAGCCAAAGAAGAAGGTTTCGAGGAAGGCAAGGAAGAAGGCAAGGAAGAAGGGTCGTTGGAGACAAAGCTAAAGACGATTCCCAAACTTATCAAGCTAGGGTTAAGTATTGAGCAAATTGCGGAATCTCTCGAACTGGATGTGGAAACGGTAAGAAATAATACTCAAACGTAACAATAATAACACTCTTGTTTTTTGTCACTGCTGCTTGTACTTGTAATCAGAGTCGCAGTCAATTTAGCCAAACAGTTCCATAACTTTTAGCTGCTTGCGACATTGAATATACTCCTGCAAAGCAGCTTCAATAAGCTTTTAAACCCATTAAAATGGGTTTAAGCTTTAAGCTGTGTAGCCGAAGGCATCCCGAAGGGTAATTTATTTCCGGGCTTCCTGACATTGGTGCAATATCTCAGTTAATATGGATTTGAGTCTATTCGTCCCCTTTTGACGCTTCTTGTGTAATAGCCTGTGGTTGGTCGGTTTCTGAGGTTAAATGTACCACCACTTCTGATTTTCCAAATTTTGTAGTTGGAATAAGTTAGAGGAGTTCGGGGTTCGCAGACTTCCGGTGGGCGATCGCCTAAAACAAAATAAGCTGCACCTTTTCCTATAACTTTCGCTATCCCATTTTTATCTACCACCACTGATGTCTCTTCACTCAGTCCGATTCCCAGTGCGCTTTTAGATACACCATCTTTGATTTGACGAGCGATAAAGGTCATAATCCGTCCCATTCTTTCACGGGTGTCAAAGTGAGTGTCAATGAGGGTTCCTTTTAGATTTGTCCAGTTAAAAAGATTGTAGGTAAATTTGATGTCTCTGTATGGGTCTTCTAGCGCATCTCTAGTTTCTACAGCACTACCGCAGGCATTGTAAATAAATTCACTCTGTATCATTGCCCCTGCACTGGTACCACCAACAGCACCACCTCTAGCAATCACTGCTTTTACAGCAGTTTCTAGCTGGGTACCTTTGAAGGTTTGTACATATTTGCACTGGTCACCACCTGCAAAAAATATTACTTCAGCATTCTTGATTTTGTTGACTGTATCAAGTTTGTTAGCTTGCTGTTTGTTGGTAATCAAAAGCGTCTCTACTGAATCTACCCCCCTCATGCCGTACATTGGTTGATTGTAACCGTCATCGCCAGAGGAACGGATAACCACAACATCAACTTTGGTAGATCCCCTAACTTTGTTTATCATCCATTGAATAGCTTCATCCACATCAGGACCACCACCACCCAGATTGTAGACTGGACCAGCTAAGGTCGGATTAACATCAGCGGGGTTACCCATTAGGTAGCGCATTACCTTGGCTGTAGCTGGGGTTAAGAGCAAGGTCAAGGTTCCTGTCATTAACAGGGTTAACGCTATCTTTAAATACTTTGTCATACCTGAAAATGTCTGGATTAAGTGGAAACTGCAATTATTGCTTAATTTCACACTTAATAGTAGGAAATTCCCAGCGTACAGGGTCGGTAAAAGTTGGGGAGTATGGGAACGGGGAGGGGACAAGGGGGAAGGAAGTATTTTTTACCCCTTCCCAAATTCAATTATTTACCACATAATTTGCGATCGCTCTAGTACGACTCTTTGATAAACGTCCTCGGTTTGCTTGCCTAATTTTGACCAACTGAAGCGTCTCTCTAAGTCCTCATAAGCATTATCTACAAGCCATTGACGATAACCGGGGTTTTTCAATACTTCCAAAATTCCCCAAGCTAAAGAATCTGCGCTGTTGGTGTAAGTCACTATACCTGTCTTGCAATGTTGTACCACTTCCGGGAAACCACCTGTATCTGATACGACTACGGGCACGCGGGAAGCAAAACTCTCTAGTGCCACAATACCAAAGGGTTCGTAGAGACTAGGGAAAACGGCACAGTCGGCAATAGTTTGAAATTTATCTAAGTAGTCATCAGACATAAAGCCTGTAAAATAGGTCTTGTGCCAAATACCTAAATCCCATGCTTGACGTTTGAGGTGGTCGGTGCTACCACCACCAATAATCACAAATTTTACGTGACCTCCCATATCATTCAGTACTTTAGGAGCAGCATTTAACAATACCGATACGCCTTTTTCATAAGCCATGCGTCCGACGTAATAGACGATTTTCTCTCCATCCTCGGCAAATCTGCGCCGAAAATCAGAGAAGTGAAAATCTTGATGGTGCTTTTTCTTCTCCGGGCGAATACCGTTGTAGATAACGTCAATTTTATCCCAAGGACTGTGCAGTGCTTCTTTTACTTCCTGCCGCATATAGGCACTGCAAACAATTACCCGCCATGCATTGTAAACTAATAATTCTTCTTTGCCGCTAATATAGTTTTGAATATCAGTGTGAATACCATTATGGCGTCCGTGTTCCGTGGCGTGAATCGTGGCAATGAGGGGAATTTTAAAGGTATGCTTGAGAGCGATCGCTGCATCTCCGACTAACCAATCATGGGCATGGATTAAGTCAAAGCAACCATCTTCCATTATCAGCTTACCACCGTGGTGACCCATACTCTGGTTGAGGTTGACTACCCAGTGGAAAAAGTCATTACTATGTGATATCGGTACTCGATGCACCTTTACGCCGTCTACGACTTCATACATCGGTGCTTGACCAAATTCCGCTGTAATCAAGTGGACTTCATGTCCCAACTTAACCAATTCCGGATACAGTTCCGCTACATGACGTGCAATTCCTCCAACTATTCGTGGCGGAAATTCCCAACTCAGTACTAGTATCTTCATCTGCTCTAATTCCCCAAGCTTTACAAATATTTATACTGTTCCGTAAATATAAATGTAACTATTAAAACTAGTATATTTACGCATTTTTGATTTGTGACATTTTCTAGAAAAAGTCACAAATTTAGGACTATAGACACAAAGAACATCGTGTCTTTACGAGTTAAGGGAAAGTTAATTGGCTCTTCTATCTTGGCGATAATTAGTTTTATGGTCAATAAGTTTAACAAGTTTTTTTGTAAAGTCAAGCTATCGGACAACCAAAACTGAGAATTTAGGTAGCAAAAATTACATGACATCTCAAATTTTAATTTATCCGGGAGTTGGGGGATTTAATACCTTGACTTCTACAGGTCCTCCATTTTGAGTTGGGATACCAATCCAAATATAGAAACCTCTTCATTCAATTGACGGGAATTGCAATGGCAAACTCACATCCTTGATTTGCTGTTGAGTTGCAGATTAGCTTACCATGATGATTTTCGACTACTATTTGGTGAGAAATAGACAAGCCCAACCCTGTTCCTTTACCCATCGCTTTGGTAGTAAACATTGATTCAAAGAGATAGGGTTTGACTGTTTCTGGTATTCCCAAACCGTTATCAATAATCCGAACTACAACTATATTTTCGCTCGCAATTTCAGTAACTATTTTAATTATTAGTTTGTTAATTTTGTGCTTTTCCCATGCTTCTTCTGTTGCATCAATAGCGTTAGCGAGTAAGTTGATAAATACTTGATTTATTTGTCCGGGGTAACATTCAACTTGTGGCAGTTCGGCATACTCTTTGATTAAATGAATTTCGGGACGTTCTCCACAGGATTTTAAGCGATGCCTTAAAATTAATAAAGAGCTATCTAATCCTTGATGTAAATCAGTAAGTACTTTTGTTGTATCTGAACGAGAAAAATTTCGTAAGGAAATAGAAATGTCCTGAATTCTTTCGACACCAACCTTCATAGAATTTAAAATTTTCCCTAAATCTTCTAATGTAAATTCTAAATCAGCCTCTTTTAATTCTTTTTCAATTTCGGGATTGGGATTGGGATAGTGTTTTTGATAAAGTCGGAGAATTTTAGTGATGTCATCAATATATTCTTGTGCTGGAGCAATGTTACCAAAAATAAAACTCACGGGATTGTTAATTTCATGTGCCACTCCAGCTACTAATTGACCAAGTGCAGACATTTTCTCACTTCGGATGAGTTGTAGTTGAGTTTGAGAAAGTTCTACTGTTTGTTGCGTTACTTGCTGTTCTAAGTTATTTGTTAATTCTTGGAGCTGACTATTGCTTTTTTCAAGTGATTTAGTTAATTTTCGCAGTTTTAAGTGGATGTTAATTCTGGCTAAAGCTTCTCCTTTATCAAAAGGTTTGGTGATATAATCAACTGCTCCTAAACTCAATCCTTTAATTTTATCAATCGGATCGGAAAGAGCAGTCATAAAGATTATCGGGATATCTTTGCTTAATGGTTCTGCTTGCAATTTTCGGCAGATTTCAAAGCCATTAATGATGGGCATCATCACATCTAATAAAATTAAATCAGGGGAGTTGTATTTGACTCTTTCAATTGCATTGCGGCTATCTATTTCCACTAAGACTTCATAGCCTTCCTTGTCTAAAGCATCGTAGATAACTTCTAAATTTGTGGGAGTATCATCAATAATTAATATGGTTTCGTGAAAATCATTAATCATAGTTTTATTGGAATTAAAATGATTACTTTAGAGAGCATCTCAAATGGGTAGAAAATAATGTTTTGAAACCCTCTCTCTTGCTTCGGTATAAAATTGAATCTTATTTTAGTTGTTGCTGTCATTTTTTGGCGATTTACTAGTTGATTTTTCTAAAAAAGTACGGAGTTTTTGAATATTAAATGTTTGAAGAGATTGATTCACTTCATCGATAAATGGCTGATATAATTGATTTATGTCTAATAAATTTTTTAATTCTCGGCGAAGACCTTTGATATATCCATTCTGTGCGTGTTCTTGGAGTATTGCTAATTCTGTAGCAGAGGGAATAAGCATCTCTGTTGTTGCCCTTTTAACTGATAAAATGGGAGTCTGTTCGTAAATCCAATCTAAGTGTAAATGCTTGGAAATAAGCAGGGTAAGCTCCTCTAATTGTACGGGTTTGGCTAAGAAGTCATTCCCTCCAGCAGCGAGGCTATTTTGTCTGTCAATCTCAAATACGCTAGCTGAGGAAACGATGATAATAATATCTTTATAATCTGGGGATTGTCGTAGATATGACAGCATTTCCCAACCATCCATCACGGGCATTGCTAAGTCAGCAATAATTAAATTTGGCTGATATTTTTCTACTTTTTCTAATCCTTCTTTACCATTACTAGCTTCAAGAATGATAAAACCTAAGGGTTGGAGTAAATTGACAATTACAGAGCGATTTTCCCAATGGTCATCTACAATTAGAATTTGTTTATTGTCGCCAGAGTAACCAATGATTTTACCATCATTGGTGACATTACTTGTTTGTACCGAGTCTGTAGCAATTGGACAAGCGATCGCAAATTCAAATTCGCTACCCACACCCAATTTGCTTTTAACTTGGATGTGGCTATTCATCATCTCTACTATTTTCTGACTAATTGCCAGTCCCAGTCCAGTTCCTTCTATCTGACGTTGCGCCGAGCCTACCTGTTCAAAGGGTAAGAATATCTTACCAAGTTGTTGGGCACTCATCCCAACACCTGTATCTTCTATGAGAAAATGGATGTTGGTGGTTGACGGTTGAGTGTTCACATTTACTTGAAACTTAACCTTACCCACATCAGTGAATTTAATCGCGTTACCCAATAAATTAATTAAAACTTGCCGCAGACGTTTTTCATCGGCGATGATACCTGTAGGTAAATTTTCTGGGGGTTGATAGATAAAATCAATACCTTTTTGTTCGGCTTTGATGCGGCAAATTTCCACAACAGCTTGCAAAAACGAGGGAAGATGCAAAGCCGTAGGGTATAATTCCATTTTCCGGGCTTCAATTTTGGAAAGGTCGAGGATATCGTTAATTAAAGTCAGGAGATGGGAACCGCATTGATAAATTATGTTAATGCCATGTTGGTCATTTTCTTTTAAGGTAGAGGAGCGTTGTATAATTTGAGCGAAACCGAGAATGCCATTTAGAGGAGTCCGCAATTCATGACTCATATTGGCAAGAAATTCGCTTTTCGCTTTGTTGGCGTTGTCTGCAGTTTCTTTGGCTTCTTTTAACTGTACGGTACGTTCTTCCACCCGATTTTCTAATTCTTGGAATGAGTCTCGCAACTGTTGCGTCATGTGGTTAAAAGATTTCGCTAGCACCCCAATTTCATTCACTCCAGAAACTTCCACATTTTGGTTGAGTTTTCCCTTTGCGATCGCGTCTGTAGCCCAACTCAGATGTAATATTGGTCGAGTAATCCAGCGAGATGTGTAAATTCCTAGCACCGTCGCGAACATCAACGCCCCCAAACAGAGTAAAATAGTAGTGTGGGTATTGGCATTAATTTCTGCCATAAAGTCAGACTCAGGTACAACCACGACCACCACCCAATCTAAACCCCAATCATCTCGCCAAGGTGTGATTTGGACAAACTGGCGCTTACCGTCAATGGTAAAATCCAGTTGCTGAGAGTCCTTAATATTGCTAAGAGTGTTAAATCGCTGTGTGAGATACTTTCCAGTGGCTTGAATCAGAGGATCGGAAATTTCTTGCCCTGTTAACCGTTTGGGTTTGCCATTGACTAACTTATAAGGTTGTTTGCTGCTGGAACTTGCAACGACTAATCCGTTACGTTCCAAGATAAAAGTTTTTCCGTTGTGGCTGACTTTTAACTTAGCCAGAAAATTGCTAATTTGTGAAAGCTGCTGGTCAATGCCAATGACACCGATAAGGTTCTGATTTTTATCGTAAACTGGACGATTGGCAGAAAATGCAAGGGGAAACGGTGCTATTTCCCATTGATAAATTTTGCTCCATATTGGTTTACCAGCCTTGGCTGTATCTACATACCAAGCCTCTTTCTGAAATTCGTAGTTTGGGAAAGTATCAATCAGTCTGATTCGGTTGCCTCGACCATCTATCTTATAATTGTAGTTATCACTGTTCCCGTGTTTTTTTGGGGAAACTTCATTAATAATAATGTGATTGCCCTCGATAGTATATCCAGAGCCAGAGCCGACAAATTCACCTGACTTCGAGCCAAAGCTAATATAGCCGACGTTATACAACTGTATTTGCTTCCAAAAATAATGCCCCATCCCTTCCAAGTCTTCGGGATTGAGCAAGTTTAAATCAATTGCGTCTCCATTGACTTGCGCCAAATAACGTGCTGTGTCGAGATAACTATCTAAATGTTGGTCAATGCGCAAGCTCACTTCACTCCGCAGTTGAGTCGCAAGCTTATTGACTGCTCTTTGTCCATTACTGATTGAGAGGTATCCAGTCAACGCAACGGCAGCAAAGATTTGCACAACGAAGGGAACTATAAGAATCAGGTTCAGGGGAACTTTTTTTGCAAGAATAGGCATAACTTGAAGTTATACGATTGTAAATTTTCAATTCTTTTGTGTTGCTCAGTCGGGTTCCGTACCGCATAACGTATTCTCGACGGATTCCCTGCTCTCATTCGCTCTGCGCCTATGGATTGTGTCAACATAGATGAAGCAAGAATTTACAAAATTCATCTTTAAAACAAAATGGTATTACCTCTTTAGTTGGTTAAATTTATAGTTCCCAAAATCAAGTGGGGAATTGCATAACCAGTTTTTTTTAACTGCAGACTACGCAGAGTCCGAGAGCCCTCGCTCCAATGAACCTCTTGCAAAAGTCTTCATCATCTGCAGTTAATTCTTTATTTTTTGGCAATGAAGCAAGAACTCCAATGAACGCAAAATCCGTCTTGGATGCATATGTATGGACACCAAGCCGACTGAGCATAAAATTGATATATGACAACTAAACTAGCTGACGCCCAAAATTTACTATCTGACTTAATCGCTCGTTATTCATCCCGTGTCGATTATCTAATGATTCGTCTGGAAGAGGCTGAGGGTACTGATATCTTGTTGCGGGGTGATAAGGTGGAAACCCTCAGTGAAGGTATTTCTATTGGGGGACATATCCGTGCTTGTTATAAAGGTGGATGGGGGTTAAGCAGCTTTAACCAATTGGCGACAATTCAAGACAGAATCGAAGAAGCGATCGCTGCAGCGCGGATGGTGGGTGATGAGGAAACTATTCTCGCACCTGTAGAAGCAGTCCGAGCAGTGTGTCAGCTACCTTTGACTGGAACCGATCCCCGGAAAATTCCTCTGAGTCAGAAAAAAGAATTATGCGATCGCTATACTAACCTGCTGAAAAGTGTAGACGATCGCATCACCACAACTTCCGTCTGCTACGGTGACAGTGCCCAGCGAGTCATCCTTGCCACTTCTGAAGGAACGCTCATCGAGCAATCTTGGGTGGATATGGAAATACGTTTTGCTGCTACTGCCAAAAACGGTGAAACTGTGCAAACTGGCAGGGAAACTATGGGTTCCCGCAAAGCTTTTGAAGATTTGATGGGGTTGGATGTCCAAGTTCAAGAAGCGGCACAAAGGGCAATTGCGGCTTTATCTCTACCGCAGGTAAAGGGCAATACTTATAGTGTGGTCATTGACCCAATTCTCACGGGTTTATTTGTTCACGAGGCTTTTGGACATCTTTCCGAAGCGGATATGGCTTACGAAAACCCCGATATATTGGAAGTGATGACCCTCGGCCGTAGATTTGGGCCTGAAGAGTTACAAATATTTGATGGTGCAGCACCTCAAGGACATCGCGGTAGTTATTTTTACGATGATGAAGGTACCCCCGCCACAACTACGCAGTTAATTGAAGATGGTGTGTTGGTGGGAAGGTTGCATTCACGGGAAACTGCAGGGAAGTTAGAGGAAGAAGCAACAGGAAATGCCCGCTGTCTTAACTATCACTATGCGCCGATAGTTAGAATGACCAATACTTGGATTGAGCGTGGGAAAACACCAGTAGCAGATTTATTTAGCGATATCAAAGAGGGAGTTTATGCCCGTAACTGGTTGGGTGGAATGACAAATGGAGAGATGTTTACCTTTAGCGCTGGGGAAGCTTGGATGATTAGAAATGGAGAAATCGCGGAACCTGTGCGGGATGTTACGCTTTCGGGTAATGTTTTCCAGACTCTTGCGGATATTGAAGGGATTGGTGATGATTTTTACTGGGATGAATCTGGAGGTTGCGGTAAAGGTGGTCAGAATGGTTTACCTGTGGGTTGTGGTGGCCCGAGTTTGCGAATTCGTGATGTTGTAGTTGGGGGGGAAGCAGCTTAGAATTTTTTTCGTGTGATGGGTAATACAGCAAATTTCAACTTTGTGAGGTACAGAAATACCCCTCCCCAACCCTCCCCTTGCCAAGGGGAGGGGGTGTACTTCATTTACTTGCAAAGTGCTGTATATCGCTAACAACTATCACACGAACCCCGTTGATTGTAGGTTTTTGAGGTCAGACCAGAAGTCCTCAACATCAACGACCACCGCATTCTTTAAGATTGATGATAAAAGGTAAATTATAAAAAATATAATGGCTGCTAAAGATTTATTTCATTCTGCGGTAAAACAAGCACTTTTAAAAGACAAGTGGGAGATTACAGCAGACCCGTTAATAATTAAAATTGATAAAGTTAAGTTTGAGATTGATTTAGCTGCCGAAAAGGTCTTTGCTGCTGAAAAAGAAGGGTGAAAAATAGCGGTTGAAATCAAAAGTTTTCTGAATGCTTCCGCAATTACAGATTTTCATTCAGCATTAGGACAGTTTTTAAACTATCGTTTGGGATTGCAGATGAATGAATCTGATAGAGATTTATATTTAGCTGTCCCTGTTGATACGTTTAATTCTTTCTTTAAAGAACGATTTCCTCAAAAAGCTGTAAGATTTTATCAAGTTAAATTATTAGTTTACCACCCAATTCAGGAGGTAATTATTGAATGGAAAGATTAGAAAAATATCGTAATATAATTTACGAATTGTTAACTTCTCATGCTGCTTATAGTTACTCTGAGGCTGAATCAGATGTGGAGTGTCAGGTTGTATTTGATAGAGAAAACGACCATTATCAAATTTTAGATGTTGGTTGGGAAGGGTTAAATCGTATTTATAACTGTTCTATTCATATTGATATAAAGGATGGAAAAATTTGGATTCAGCGCAATATGACGGAGGCTGATTTGGCTCAAGAATTGCTGGAGATGGGCGTAGTCAAGGAGGATATTATTTTGGGGCTACATCCTCCGTATAAGCGTCCTTATACGGGGTATGGGGTGGCATAGAATGTGCAATGTTTTTGGTTATAGTCAGTATATATAGCAATCGCGCATACCTAGATTCCCGGCTTGTTTTAGAAGTCGGGAATCTTACTTTATTCATAATCAGCGGTATTTACTTACGATGCAGAAAGGTTTCAACTTGTTGCAGAAGCGCTTCTTTTGAAGAGGAGTTATCTAAGATAATATCAGCACCTTGTTCTTTTTCAGCAATGGGCATTTGGCTGTTAATGCGGCTGAGTGCTTGTTCGTAAGTTAAGCGATCGCGTTGGATTAATCGTTGTATTTGTTGTTCTTTTGGGCAAGTTACAACCCAGATTTCTGTTACTAAATCAGTCATTTTAGCCTCAAATAATAGAGGTATTGCTAACACTATTTCTTGTGGAGATGTGGCAATTTCTTCAACGAATCTTTGACGGACATAAGGATGAATCAAATTCTCTACCCAATGGCGTTCTTCTTCAGAATTAAAGATGATTTCGCCCAACTTAGAGCGGTTGAGATTGCCATCAGGTAGTAAAATTCGTTTAGAGTAACGTACATAAATCGCATTCAAAATCGGCGAACCAACAGAGACTGCATCCCTGGCATAAATATCAGCATCTAAAATTGGCAAATTGTAGGCGATCGCTAAATAATTAGCGACGGTTGTTTTACCTGTAGCAATGCCTCCAGTTAAACCGATAATGCGTTTCATTTGTTAGTTGTTATTGGTTAGTTGTTAGTTGTTATTGGTTAGTTGTTATTGGTTATTGGTTAGTTGCTAGTGGTTATTGGTTAGTTGCTAGTGGTTATTGGTTATTGGTTAGTAGGAACAACCAACAACTAACAACTAACAACTAACAACTATCAACTAACAACTAACAACCAACAACTATCAACCAACCACTAACAACTAACTATTTCTTGTCCAATTTACAATTGCTAGAGTCAACCCATCTAAAGTATATTCCTCGGCTTCTACATCTACGTGCCCAATTAAAGAAATACAATCTGACGAAGTTTGTGGACCGATAGAGGCAATGCAAACACCTTCTAAACAACTGGCTACAGAACTTTCAGCAAATATCCTTTCTGCCAGTTGACAAAAAAATCTTACAGTCTTGGAACTAGCAAAAGTAATTATATCCACGGTACCACCCTGGAGAGCTAACTCTGCGCTTGGGGGAATAGTCGTCGGACAGCAAGATTGATAAGCTGCAACTTCGATAACTTTCGCACCCTTAGCAGTTAATTCCCTAACCAAAACTTCCCTCCCACCGTTCTCGACTCTGGGGAATAAAATCTTTTTACCTGTGAGTTCTTCGGGAAAGTTTTCCACCAAAGAATCAGCAACAAAATTCGGTGGAATAAAATCAGCCTGTAGACAGCGTTGTTTTAGAGATTGTGCCGTTTTCTCACCAACAACAGCAATTTTGACCCGAGCCAAGGCTCGAATATCTTGACCTTGAGCGATGAGCCTCTCAAAGAAATAGTTTACAGCGTTGCTGGAAGTGAGAATCAACCACTGGAAGTCAGATAAATTAGCGATCGCATTATCTAAAGCATCCCAACTCGAAGGTGGGGCAATTTCCAACGTCGGCATTTGAATGACCGTCGCACCAATTTCGACTAAACGCTGGCTAAATTGACTCGACTGTCCAGCAGCACGGGTTACTAGAATCGTTTTTCCAACTAAGGGGAGTTGGGAGTTCAAGGAAAAGGGGAGAGTGGGAGATTGGGGGAGGTTAGTAGGCATTGGTGTGTGGAGAATGCTATGAGTCTATAATCTCAGGTTCCTAAGTACTTTCGTAACCCCACAACCTCCCCAATTATAATTACTGCTGGGGAGAGCGATACCCCTGCTGTAATTTCCACAATATTACCCAATTCTCCCACCCAGATTTGTTGCCGAGGAGTTCCACTTCTCTGAACGATCGCAATTGGAGTCAGAAGCGATCGCCCACGTTGGTGAAGATGGTGTACAATTTCAATGAGATGTTGTCCTCCCATTAGTATTACCAGGGTATCTATCCTCGACAAAGCTTCCCAATCAAGTGCTTCTGGGTCATGTCCTGTCAACACAGCAAAACACCGACTCAAAACCACATCAGTCAAAGGAATTCCTGCTAGTAAAGGTGCTGCCAAAGCACTTGTAATTCCTGGCACTACCTCAAATTGACAACCACTGGCTTTTAACGCTTCAATTTCCGGAGTACAGCGACCGAAAATAAATGGATCGCCAGATTTCAGTCTAATAACTTGTTTGCCTTGCTGGCAGTGGTTCACCAATAACTTATTAATTTCAGCTTGGGGAGTACTCGGTTTACCACCACGTTTGCCCACATTCAACTGCAGGCAATCATCTGGGACTAACTGAAGTAACTCAACATCAACAAGTGCGTCGTAAACCAACACCTCAGCAGCACCCAAAAGATTGTAGGCTTTTACCGTCAGGTATGCCACGTCTCCAGGCCCAGCACCGACAAGGTAGACTTTGCCTTCTTTAGTCATTTCTTGATTGCAGGAATATTAGCAGGAAGCTTGCGAAACGTATCAAAGTGCAGCATCAAAAATCTGTTGAGCAGTTAGCTTCAACTGAGGAAAAGTTGATGAGACGATTTGACTATTACCTCTAAACTGAGTAGCTTGGTATTCCCCATCAACTAACTTGCAAACTGTAACGGTTGATTGTTTCGGACTGCCAATAAAATTACGTCCTCCCAACGCAGCGTGGTCTACAATCCAGTATTCGGGAATCCCCATCTCTTCATAATCGGCACGTTTTTTAAAATAATCATCCCGCCAATTGGTACTAACAACTTCTATCACTAAGGGGATAGATGCACAAAGACTAACGGTAGACTCAATATCCCATAGTGGTTCGTTTTGTAAATTGTCCCGATTGAGGAGCAACACATCCGGGCAATAACCGGAATTTTTTTCAGGTGGTTTTACTAGCGCTGTTTTAGGTATGCGATAAGGCAAGTTTAATTTGTGATGCTCAAGAGTCAATATAAAGACCAAAAAACCGATAATATCCTCATGTTTTCCTGTTGGCTGCACCATTTCAACAATTACCCCATCCTGTAGCTCATAGCGTCCACCTTCAGGTCGCCAAGCTGTAAATTCTTCAAAGCTTACTAGTTTGGGTGTCGTTTGAGTCATTTTTCTTCAAAAAGCGTATTGAGTTATCAAACCCGAAGTTCAAAAAGCTTTAAATTAAGCATATCTCGCTCACCCCACCACCCGATCGCCTATTTTCTGAAGAATTTTATCAATTTGTTCAGCTTGTTTGGGATTGCGTTGTGCTAATGATAAATCTTTCGCTGTTTGCAGATTACTTAACGCTTCTACTTTCTTATCTTGCTGCATCAGAATATTTGCCAGACGCAAATAAGCATCAACCTTTTTGGGTGCCCGACGAATAACTTCTTGGAACTGCTGCACAGCTTCCTCTACCTTATTTTGCCGCATCAAAGTATCACCCAACAGCAAGTGAACCACATCATTTGTCGAATTAATAGAAATAACTCTGCGAAAAGCTGCTTCCGCACCACTGAAATCCTCTTGCTGATAAAGATTTACTCCCTTTTGGTAAAAATTAGAAGTAATCAAAGTCTTCCAAGCAAAATAAATTAACAGGATGACACCAGAAGACACTATAGCGATCGCAAAAATATCACTTTGCTGAAAACCTTCTACCATATTGAACCCCCATAATTATTCCTCAGCGAACCTCAGCGCAAACCTCAGCGTTCCTCTGCGTTAAAAAACTATTTACTTCAACCCAACAAACAAGCAACAGGGAAAATTAGATATTCAGTAAAAAACAACTTCCAAATAAATTGATAAAAACGAGCGATCGCACTTTTATCTTCTAAATCCACCTTGCGACTTTGCCACCACATCACACTCAAGGCTGCCGCATTCGCAATAACCAGAAAAACCGAGTTAACCTCAGCCAGACGCAACAATCCAACCAAAATCATCCCTATATAGCAGACAGTTATCACCCAACGTGCCAAATCAAACACCGCTTGCTTGCCCAATTGGATAGTAAAAGTAGTGATATTGTATTGCAAATCACCCTCCATATCCGGGATATCCTTGAAGATAGCGATCGCAAATGTAAACACCAAAATAAACAATGTCAGCACCCACACCTTAGCGGGAATACCTTGGTTTTGTTGTAACACCCAACTAAAGTGCAGATACAAACCCAAATTAACAATCGCTCCCCGCACACCGAAAATACACAACGCTGCCCAAAAAGGAAACCGCTTCAAACGAATAGGTGGCAAAGAATAAGCAGTTCCAATCAACAAACTAAGAGCCACCATCCCCAGCAAAAATGGGCCAAATAACCACGCCAACAACAGGGCAGAAGTACCCGTAACTCCAACAATTAACCTCCCTATCGCTAAAGAAAACTCTCCAGATGCAACAGGTAAATGTGGCTTATTAATTTTGTCAATATCAACATCTTCCAGTTGATTCAATCCCACAATATAGATATTGCCACAAAAACAAGCTAACCAAGCCCCGACAAGTGAGAGTAGGGAGTAGGGAGTAGGTAGTGGGGAAGAGTTGCTAGAAATTGCCACCAAATACAAACTCAATACGCTCAAAGTCGTCCCAATAATCGTATGAGGACGTGAAAACTTCCACAAAGAATAAAGCCAGCCACCCCGAGATATTTGCCCAAAAACTCGACTCATAAATATTTGGAATTTTAGATTTATTAAGATTTGTTAGTTATTGTTTGTTAGTTGTTATTTGTTAACCCCTAACTCCTAACTCCTAACTCCTAACTCCTAACCACTAACTACTTTGTTCCAGACAACAACCCAAAGCGAACCAACCCAGACTCATAACCGCGACGCATTAAACTCAAAGACAACGCAGCTTGTATCGTACCCCAACCCGAACGCAACAACCCGAAAACCGCCTCTAGAGTAAACGCTGAATCAATCACCACATTCCAAAAGGCTGCAACAGATTTCGACCAATCCGCAGTAGAGATATTTTGTAAAGGTAATTGACGGGCGATCGCTTCATACTCAGGCAAAGAAATCACATAAGGCAAACAGTAAACCCGGTAAATATCTTGCAAAAGCTTCTCCTCATCTGTAGTCAAAGGAGAATTATCCTTGGGACGATGACACCAAGTCACCATAATCAACTTTCCACCCGGCTTCAGCACTCGATAACACTCACGCAAAAACTGAGATTTATCAGGCATATGTTCGCCACTCTCTAGCGACCACACCAAATCAAAAGAATTGTCAGCAAAGGGCATTGCTTGAGCATCCGCGACTTGAAAACTACAACGACTACTCAGATTAGCCTCTTTAGCGCGTTCTGTTGCTCTAGCTGCTTGTACTGGACTCAGAGTAATCCCCGTTGCATTAGCGTTAAACTTCTTTGCTAGGTATAGAGAACTACCACCAATTCCACAACCGACATCCAATATATTGTAGGTTTGGGATATCCCTGACCAATTCAAGATTTCCTCAATTAGATCAATTTGAGCCTGACGACGGTCTTTTTTCTCAGTACCATCCGCACCATAGTAGCCGTGGTGCATATGTTCGCCCCATATCTGTTCCCAAAGACCAGAAGAAGCATCGTAAAACTCTTGAATTTTTTGGTAAAGTGTTGCACTCATGCAGAAACCAGTGTTAAGACAAAGCAAAATTTAAAACAACCTACAGATAGGCTACCATGTATGGTTTTTAATTAAATAAAGGTGTTTTCCCTTCCAATTCGGCTTTACCCGAAGCAAATGCTTGTAAATAGTTCTATTTTTGGCTTAGAGATGACAGTTGCTAGCACGGTTTGATTGGGGTTTCTGACTGTTATCCTTCCCTCTTCCCCGAACCACTAACCAAACTATCACACCCATTTCTGTATCATTGCTAACTGGCAGTCACAATCGAAGTGATACCTTTACTGGAGATACAGCAAAATGTATTTCAACTTTTTCATTAGTTCGATTGTGGGAATTGTAGTGTCAGTATTGCTGGGTTTTAGCGTCCTCCAATGGTTTCACATCCCGACAGGCAACTTCCTTGACTGGGTAATTGGAGGTGCTAGTTTTTGGTGGTTGTTGGTAATTGTCACCGTACCCTGGAACGTCCATTTTCAAGCAAAACAAGTACTAGCAGAAGCGGCACAGTCTACAGATAAAGGAATTCCCGTAGATGAAAAACAACTAAATTATGTCAAAACATTGGCTCACAGATCGCTGTTAATCGCTATTGCCCTACACTTGTTTTCGGCAGTCGGTCTTTATACCCTCGCGGCTACTGGTATAAGTGCCGTTGGTTATATCTCCTCCGGTGCAGCTTTATTATTAACCGTACTCCGTCCAGCCATCAGCGCCTATGAATATTTATATACACGGTTGACCATGATTCGTCAGGAGTGGACTTATCCCCGTGAAGATATTATCGAACTCCGGAACAGATTTTATACCATTGAAGAAACCATTAGGCGTTTAGAAGAACAATTAAATCCAGAACAACCTTACTCTTTAGCCGCAAACCAACAAAGTTATATAGAAGAAACCCGTAAAGAAATAGCACGTATTGCCGCTAATGTCGAAGAACTACGTGCCACAAATCAAACCGAACACGAACGTTTATCAAGGGAAGCAAGACAAGCTATTTCCCAACTTTCCACCGACGGGCAATTTTTGGATAATGTCCGTGAAATAATTAGATTTTTTAAAACAGCGTAAATATCACGGATTGATAAGGATTAAAGGATTACACGGATGAATAAGATTTTGTCCATGCCATTTTTCTGTATCGTCTTAATCATCCGTGTCATCCGTGTCATCCGTCTAATCCGCGATCTGGCTTTGTATTCTCAATTCCCAAAATTGATTGTCGTTCCGGGGGGAGTTTCTTGTAAAGAAGGTGGTTGTTCTTCAACTGAAACTGGTACATCAGCAGGATTGGGCTGTGTTTCTGGAGGAGTTTCTGATTGAGTCGGCATTTGTAGCACAGGTTCTTGCACTACACTATTTGTAGGTGTGGGAGTTGAACCTTGGCTGACTTGAGCTATTTGCTGCATTAACTGCTTCACCCTATCCGCTTGTTCTGTGTTACCTTCTTCGCGGTATTGCAAACCAGCACTTTTCAAAACAGCATTAGCTTCTTTTAGATCCCCTTGATTATATAAAATTACGCCCAAATTATAATAAGCCACAGCATTCTTAGGATTTAGCTCTACAGCTTGGCGATAAGCAGATATGGCTTGTGCGATTTTTCCTTGCTGATGATGGGCGATCGCTAAATTAAAATAAGCATTAGCATTCCTGCTATCAAGGTTAATTGCTTGCTGGTAGGCAGCGATCGCCTCTGGTATTTGTCCTTGTTCATACATCAAAACGCCCAAATTATACTGAGCATTTGTCATTGTGGGGTCAACCACCAAAGCTTGACGGTAGCTGATAATCGCCGCATCTTTTTGTCCCTGTTTGTGAAGCGCTAACCCTAGATTATAATAAGCATCACCAAAATTGGGATTAATCCGAATCGCCTCCGCATACTCTTGCACCGCTACATCCAGACGATTCTGCTGCAACATAATATTGCCCAGATAATTCCGTGCTGCTCCTAGGTTGGGGTCTCGCTGCAACGCTTCGCGAAAAGCAAATTCAGCTGCTTGATAGTCATTGCGGTTATAGCGTGTCACTCCCTGTTGGAAGAAACTAGCAGCCTCCAAATCCTGAGTGGGAGCAGTTTGTGCCAGCAGGTTGCTTCCTGGTAAGTCAGTAATCGTCGGAACCGTCAAGAGCAACAAAGCATAAGAACTACTGAAAAGTGCCACTTTAGAGAAGCGGCAGAATCTATAACAAGCTTGATAAATTTGAAACATAAATCGCAGACCTGCACTTATTGCTAGATGCTCATAAGTTAGATTGCCCAGAAATTAACTGAAAATTTAACTATTTGGATAATTCATTGCTGACTGGATAAAGAATAGACATCTGATGCCCTAAGAATTATGCGTTATCAATATGTGGAGGAGCGTAGGTACAATACCCTGCATCCGTCAAGCCAGATGAATTGTACCTACATCTAATAGAGGATAATAGCAGAACTCAGGACTCTCTTCCTTCAGGCAAAATAACCATCGCATCACCAAAGGAATAGAACCGATATTGAGATGCGATCGCTTCTTGATATATATTCAACAATCGCTGCCGACCGATTAAAGCACTCACTAGCATCAGCAAACTTGAACGAGGCAGGTGAAAGTTGGTAATTAACCCGTCCACTACCTGCCATTGATAACCAGGATAAATAAACAAATTCGTCTTACCACAAAATGGTTCCAATCCTGATACTGCCGCTCCTTCCAATGCCCGAACTGCTGTTGTACCCACAGCAATGATTCGACCACCTGCTGCTTTGGTCGCCCGAATTTGTTCTACAGTCGTGGGCGGGACTTCAATCCACTCTTCATGCATTTGGTGACTGGTTACATCATCCACCTCTACTGGGCGAAAAGTCCCCACACCCACATGCAATGTGATGAAAGCTTGATTAATGCCTTTGTTGCGTAACTTCTCTAATAATTCAGGAGTAAAGTGTAACCCTGCCGTCGGTGCGGCGATCGCTCCGGGATTTTTTGCATAAACTGTTTGGTACTGTTCGTCAAGTGCCTCAGACGCTGTAATGTACGGTGGCAGAGGTACTTCCCCAAATACATCCAAAAGTTGCACCAAAGACATCCGCTCTGGCACATCAAATTGCAACAAACGCCCATTTGTCGCTTCGTCTGTTTCAATAACTGTCGCCGTTAGGGATGAGCCGAAAGAATCATCATTTTTTCCACACTTTGCCTCAAAAACCAACTTCGAGCCTTTTTTAAACCGCTTCCCAGGCTTAACCAAAGCCAACCAACAATTGTCCTGTCTCTCTTCTAATAGCAATACTTCAATCCCTGCACCAGTGGATTTACGGCCGTACATCCGTGCGGCAATAACGCGAGTATTGTTCATCACCAGTAAATCTCCTGACTGTAAAATCTCTGGGAGATCGCGGAAAATATGGTGTAATGGTGCGGTCTGAGTGCCTGTTCTCCGAGAATTCACTACCAGCAATCGAGAGCTATCTCTAGGGACAACTGGATTTTGAGCAATTAGCTCGGATGGTAATTCATAGTCATACCCAGCCAGTAAACGGTCTAATTCAACGTTTTCCGTCTCCTGGGTGGGTGTCAAGTTCAAATTGGCTTGTATTCGTTGTTGCTGCATTTATATTTTTGAATATCTTTAATAAGCTGGTTCTGGCTTCTGTTTCTAAATGAACTTTAAAGCATTAACGTTCAAATTCATCCATAGGGTTTAAGATTGAGACTATTGGGTAACACGTAAACAAAAATATAAAAATTGGGTAAACCTCCCCATCTAAAAACGGGGGCTTTTACCCTACCGGGAACAGTAGTCTATCTATCAATAATAGAAATGTAGGGTTGATTTTGATCCCAAGCACCAAGATGGAATACTTGTATTACCTGGCAAATGCCAGTCTAACTCTGAGGGTCGTTCAATTCTTGCACGGCAGACCTCAGATTCCTGTTTCGTTCGTCACCGTAATTCATCAGATTGATGGTTGGGTAGTTAGGGTCAAACTAACGAGTCAAGTTTCACCCCAACAAGATGGTGACATTCGGGCTTTCTTAAATGAATTAGGAATTAGCTACGAACCACCGATGCGGGTGCAAATGGCACTTTGGAGTTTGGAGGCAGGACAGTGCCCAGTTGATGTGATGCGACGCTACCAAGTAGCAATAGTCTCTCACGGAAGTCCAGAGAGAGAAGAAATTGAGGCTTTCCGACAACAGTTTGTCAGAGGATTAGGTTATTGTCCAGAAACTCTGGCGTGATTTGTGTTTAGTTTCACTGTTGTGTTCTTGTGTTTGCCCCGTCAGGCTCGGTTGGTGTCTTAAAAGTAGTGCCTGGTAACCATTGGTTGCTAATTGAATGTGACCATTAGCAACTAATAGTTAGCAATTAGCTATGAATTATTAATAATTATTACAATTGATCAATTAGAGAGTCGAAAGCTGCTGGAATATATTCTTGCAGCTTTAACTCGTATCCTCCCACTGATGAAGTTGCCAAGGCTTCTTGAGTAACTGCGGAAGTTACTTTTTTTGATATCCGCTGACAAAATACAATAGCAACATCAAATTGACAGGGACAATCTGCTTTTTCGGGATATTTAGTTAAAAATATTTGAGCCGTCCGCCATAGTTTAGCTTGTTTTTTTGCAGCGATCGCTTCTCTTCCCCCACTATCCCAACTACCAAAACTGCGAGTTTTTACTTCCACAAATGCCAATAAGGAGTCCTGATTCCTGTCCCCGTTCGTCCCCTTATCTTCAAATTGGGCAATAATATCAATCTCTCCCCATCTGCAAGAAAAGCGACGCTGGAGAATTATCCACCCTCTAGATTGCAACCAATTGGCTACCAGGTCTTCTCCTAAATCGCCGATATCGGGATAATCTGATGGAGGATAGTTCGCCATTGGGTAAAATTACGATGAATTATCAGTTAAGCAGTCGGGTTTGGACAAACATATTCAGTTTATTCCTTTTGGCAGTAGTTTGCGTCACGGTTTTTTTCAGTTTCTCCCCAAAAGCCTTAGCCCTTGAATATAACAGAGAAATTTTAATTGAGGCTGATTTTTCCGGACGGGATTTAACAGACTCCAGCTTTACCAAAGCTAATTTGCGTCAGAGCAATTTCAATCATTCTAATTTACGCGGTGTTAGTTTTTTTGCGGCAAATCTGGAGTCTGCAAACCTTGAGGGGGCTGACCTAACGAATGCCACATTAGACTCGGCACGTTTGGTTAAGACAAACCTAACCAATGCAGTATTAGAAGGAGCCTTTGCTGCTAGTGCCAAATTTGATGGTGCCATCATTGATGGAGCAGATTTTACTGATGTGTTGTTACGTCCAGATGAGCAAAAAAAGCTGTGTAAATTAGCTCGTGGTACCAATCCAACCACAGGACGTGATACCCGTGATACCTTATTTTGTTCTTAAAATTGGGAAATCTAGAACAGAAGGGTAAGTAAAACGGCGTGAAAAAACCAAACTATGTAAAGATAAATACGGAGAATGTATCTACTGAGGTAAGTAAGATATGAGTGCGCGGATCAGGATATTCCTAACTCGTGAACAAGACAAAACCCTGTTCAACCTAAGATATGCGGATGTACCACAGAAAGTTAAAGACCGAGCAGAGGTCGGAATGGCTAAATGCACATGGTTGGTACGTTGAAAAAATAGCTACCCATTTTAATTGGACTCCTCAAACAGTAAGAGAGGTTTTACATAAATGGCAAAAGCTAGGTCTAGAGAGCCTTTGGGAGTTACCAGGTCGAGGGGGAAAACCCAAGTGCAAGGAGTCAGACATAGTTTTTTTTGGAAGAATGCCTGAAAAAGGAACCACGTACATACAACAGTGTTCAATTAGCTCAAAAATTAGAAAGCGATGCGGGTTAGACCTTACCTACGCAGTAATTGATGGTGTTCAAGCCAGGGGGGAAAGAGGAAACTACAGCACACAACGTATTAAATTTAACTCTAATCGAATTGGTTAAATTTTTGTTACATACTTATAAATTTTCCCGCCGACTTACTTAAATCTACAATCATCTATGTCACAAAAGAATGAAACCAGCCTTTTGGTTCTAGCTTTTCTAATTACTCTCGGTTTATTAGGAATTGGTCTTTGGTTGTTTGCCGGACACTTTGGTGGTAGTACTACTAATCCAGCAGAAACCAGTCAAAACAATGGCTCTGATACTCAAACCCAAGCATCAAATCCTCAAACCTTCAATCAAGTTAAGAACGTTCCCACTGGCTTAATTAGCTACGGTGGCAGTACATCTTGGGCACCCATTCGCAAAGAAGTTGACCCATTGATTCAAACCGTCTTTCCTGAGTTTCAGCTGCGCTACACAGGCCCTAACAGCGAAGCCGCTAACTCAACAATGGGTGTCTCAATGTTACTGAAATCACAACTAGAGTTTGCCCAAGCTTCTCGACCAGTTTCTAAAGAAGAGTACGAAGATGCCCGAAAACGAGGAATTCAACTCAGAGAAATTCCAGTGGCCATAGATGGACTAGCGGTAGTTGTTCACCCCAGCTTAAATATCCCCGGTCTGACTGTGACACAATTTGAAGAGATTTTTGCAGGTAAAATCACCAACTGGAAACAGATTGGTGGTCCAGACTTGAAAATTCAGCCCTACGGGAAAAAAGGTCGAGATACTGGCAATTACTACAAGTTGACTTCAACCACAACGGAAGCTATACGGAAAGTAGCTAATGATTCAAGCGGAGTTTACTGGTCTGGGGCACCGCTACTAGTTGCACAGTGTGGGATTAAACCTCTACCAATAGGACGTGACACCAACCAATTGATTCCCCCTTACAGACTACCTTTTATACCACCTACCGAATGTCCCGCAAAAAGAAATATTGTGAATACATTTGCCATTCGCAATGGTGACTATCCTCTAAGTCGTCGGTTAATCGTAGTTGTGAAAAAAAATGGGCAATTTGAACAACAAGCAGGGGAAGCCTACGCTAACTTACTATTGACAGATGAAGGCCAAAAGTTGATTGATAAAGCTGGATTTGTCAGAATTCGTTAAATTCAGCGTCCCTCTGTGTTAAAAAAAAATATACAGCTATACTTAATCACCCTTCACAAGAGACAATTGCAGCAGCAAATTAGAGTAAATTTTAATGAAAAAATTCTCAAAGCTTCTGATTGCTTTTGTGGTGGGATTAGTGCTGTTTTGCGGTATAGCCTATTGGCAAGGCTTGTTAATCCCAGCTTTTGGTAGAGGAGTTCCAGGTCAAGATGAGTCAATACTAGGGAAAGTACGGAACGACAAAGCTAAATTACGCACCTTTTTGCTGAAGATGCCAAAGGGAGCGGAATTGCTACGCACCTCAGCGGCAGCATCTCCCCAGAACGCCTGTTAGAATTAGCAGCGCAATCGAAACAGTTTCGCTACTTTGTGCGCGTCCCCAACCAAAGCTTCGCAGCAGATGACCCAAATGCCTATAAATTTGTGGCATTACCCCTAGAATCTGCATCCCTTCCCCAAGAAGCAAATGCTACCTTAATACCAGTCGCTAAACTTCTGAATCCTCAAACAGAAAAAGAGCAAAAGCAACTTGTAGCTTATCGTCGCGCTCAAATGATTTCCGAGAATGAGCCAAATCCCAATGGTGTCTTTTTTAACGCGATTTTTGCGCGAAACGATGCCGTAACAAGCAATTCAGAAATAATCAAGCAGATGTTGGCTGATACGGTGGATTATTCCCGTCGCCATCACTTAAGTTATATAGAACCCATGCTTTCTCCTTTTCCCAGTAATCCGATTGGAGGGGGTAAGGGAGAAGAATACAAGGTGCTGAATGTAACTTCATCCCGAGAGTATTTAACTAGTTTGATTGCAGCAGTGCAACAGGCAAATCAGAAGTTAAAAGAAAAAGAGCGGGTGGAAGTTAGATTTATGCTCTCCTTCCGTCGTACCAGTGCCAAACTGTTTACACAGTTACCGATCGCCTTTGAATTAGCGGCAGGAAACGACCCAGTTGGGGAAGCGATCGCCGGGATTAATCTTGTTGGTAACGAGTATTCAGAAGACCCGCAAATTGGTCAAGAAATCGCTCCACCATCGGCTGTTGATGACTATATTACCTCCTTGCGCCGCCTTTATCCCACAGTCCGATTATCGATTCATGCGGGGGAACGGACGAAATGGGATTGGCACATTCGTGACTCAATTTTATTGGGGGCAGAACGGATTGGTCATGGGGTGAATTTGGCAACATCTCCCCAACCAAATACACCGGAAGTAATTTTGATGCGTCGTCACGGTATTTTGATTGAAGCTTGTCCGACCAGCAATCATTTATTGTTAAAAATTCCTTTCAAAAGTCATCCTTTCTTAAAATGGTTGCGGATGGGGATTCCGGTATCTCTCAACACTGATGATGGAGGTATTTTTGGCACCGATATCAGCGAAGAATTTGCCCGTGCGGTGGAGAGTTATCCCGAACTTCGTTGGCAGGAATTGAAGCAAATAGCCCATGCTAGTTTAGAACATGGTTTTGTTGATGACGGGGTGAAAGCAAAGTTAATTAAGAGTTGGGAAGTTCAGATGCGGGAATTTGAGGCTTTGTATAGTTCTCGGGAGAATTAGAATTTTCTCACGTTGGGGGGTGTGAGCTTTTCATGTCTGGATTTCAATAGTGACACAGGGTAAAAGTGATATGGTCAACACAAAAATAACTAAGTATTTATAGATTCTCCGAATGCGTTTCTGTCTACCAGGGATTATAAATCAATACGGTTCAGTTAAGGCTCGAATAGCTGTAAAATAGGCATTGTTTCCAAAAATGGAAATCAAGCACAGTGCATCTCAAAGAATTCTCAATAGTGTCTCCCAAGATACAAAGTACGGAGATATTC